>NZ_JAXGGH010000006.1:0-362408 GCF_034105425.1 Xanthomonas sp. LF06-19
GCTAAGCAAGCTCGACGGTGCAGTCAAGGGTATCCAGGGCGGCGACGGTGTGAAGTACCTGCGGGTCAATTCGACGGGCAGCGATAGCGTCGCGACCGGCACCGACAGCGTCGCGATCGGCCCCGATGCGGTCGCCAGCAATGCGAAGGACGTGGCGATCGGCTCGGGTACTCGTACCGTGGAGACCACGGCGGTGAGTTCCACAACGCTCGGTGGCTCCAGCTACAACTTCGCCGGCAGCGCGCCGGTCGGTGCGTTCAGTGTCGGCGCGGTGGGGGCGGAGCGGCAGATTCAGAATGTGGCCGCAGGCCGTCTGAGCGCCAGCAGCACCGATGCGGTGAACGGTTCGCAGCTGTATGCCACGAATCAGAAGGTGCAGGACAACTCCAATTCGCTCTCCACGCTACAGAGTTCGCTGACCACGCTCGAGCAGTCCATTGGCGGCATCTCCGGAAATCCCAGCAAAAGCGGCAGCGGCAGCGTCAGCCCTGCCAGCGATGGCAGCAATGGCAGCAACGGTTCGAGCGCCTCATCGGCGACGAACGATGGGTTGGTCGTCGTGGGCAATGACGGCACCTCGGTCGCGGTTGGGCCTACTGCGTCGGCCAAGAGCGCCAGCACCACGGCGATGGGCAGCAACACCACGGCCAGTGGCACGAACGCGACGGCGGTGGGGGCGGATGCGGTCGCATCAGGTGCGGGTAGCGTTGCCGTAGGCAAAGGCGCCACTGCCACGGAGTCCAACAGTGTTGCCATGGGGCAGGGCTCGGTCGCCGACCGTGCCGACACCGTCTCGGTCGGTTCGGCGAGCAATCAGCGCCAGATCACCAACGTCGCCGCCGGCACCGAACGCACCGATGCGGTCAACCTGGGACAGTTGCAGGATGGCTTGGACAGCGTAGAGGACTGGTCGCGCGCCTACACCGACTCCCGCGTGGATCAGGTGGATCGGCGCGCCAGCGCCGGCGTGGCCGCGGCGATGGCGATGGCCAGCCTGCCCCAGGCGTATCAACCGGACCAGAGCGCGGCGGGCGTCTCGTTGAGCTCGTTCCGTGGCGAACAGGCGATCGCGTTCGGCGTTTCCACGATCAGCGGAAGCGGCCGCTACCTGTTCAAGGTCAACGCCAGCGCCACCACGCGCGGCGATGCCGGCGTGGCCGTCGGCGCGGGTGTGGTCTGGTAACAAGCACCGCTGGCGCCGGCCGGACGCCTCTGTGTCGGCCGGCGCTTCCTTTCATTTTCCTGGTCACAAGCGCGTCCGAGGACGCGTTTCTTTTTGTCGGCTGCGTACGCGGCTGTGGAAGAGAAGTCGTAGATGAGCAGATCCGGATATCGCGCCTTCGGCATCGTGGCGCTCGCTTTGATGTGGCTAGGGACCGCACTGGCGATATATCGCCATCATGCCAATGCCTTGTGGCATCTCGTCCACCGGCGCTGCGAGGTCAGTGCGCGGGGCTCCGGGGTGCCGGCGCCGTGCCGGACCCTGGACCCTGCGCAGGGCTATGCTCTCCTGCAGGACGAGCGCGGCCGAGCGCATGCCTGGCTGGTGCCGACCCGCCGCATCATCGGAGCCGCCAAGCTCGCGTTGCAGCGCCAGGACACGCCGAACTACTTCTGGCTGGCATGGCGGGCCCGTGGCGTGCTGTCGGATTTGCTGGGTGCGCCGGTTCCGGATACTGCGGTGGCCGTCGTGGTGGATGCGCAGACGCTGCCTTCGCAGAACCAGTTGCACCTGCACATCGCCTGTCTGCGCGCGGACATCCGTGAGCAGTTGGCGGTGGCAGGCCCGTATTGGGATGCACACTGGAACGGATATTGGCTAAAGGGCCGTCGCTACTACCTGCGGACGCTGAGCGAGGCGGAACTGGCAATGCGCAGCCCGTTCCTGCGCGTGGCCGAGGAGTTGCCCGGTGCCAGCGGCAACCTGGAACGCTACGGGCTGGCCCTGACCGTGCTGCAGGACGGCCGGTTCGTGTTGCTGGCGCTGCCGCGCACCTTGCTGGGCCGGGGCGCGAACCTGGGAGCGGCGCGCGTGCTGCAGGACGACGATTGCGCGACCGCAGGTACGCGCAGTTTTCCCGCATCCTGGTACTCGAACGTGATGCGGCCAGGCGGTCATGCTCGTGTGGAGCTGGCAGGCGAGAGATAGCAGCGCGGTCGCCGTTCGGTTGCGCGGCATGTACGTGTTGCCGCACAGGCAGCGGCCAGCGCGGCCGCTGCGCCGTGCAGCAAGCCCATCACTGCTGCGCGAACACCCAGGCCAACTGGCCGCGTACCGGCTCGGGCGTCGCCAGGGCCTGGCGGTACAGGGTCCGCGCCGTCCAGCAGGCGTCCTCGTCGCTGGCCTTGGCGATCTCCGGCAGCACCCGCATCAGGCGCTGCTGCTGGTCGGCGGGCAGCGACTTGACCAGGGTGCCCATCGCCGCCTGGATCTGCTCCTGGCTCACCGGCTGCGCCGGGGTCTTGTTCAACTCCGCGTCGGTGGCCTTCAGCGAGACGTCGAACCAGCGGTCGATCTGCGCCTGCGGCAGCTTTTCCAGGCCCGACAGCATCGCCGCGCTCAGCGCCTGCGCATCGTTGGGGTTGCCGCCGCGCGCCAGCACGGCGCACTGCAGTACGTCGACCTTGTCGCTGACCTGCGACAGGATCTGCAGGCGCTGTTCCAGCGTGGCGTGGTCCAGTCGCGCGATGCCGTTCTGCGCCAGTTGGAAGCCGGCCTGCTGCGCCTGCGGGCCGCTCTGCTTGAGCAGCGCCACGTAGCGCGGGTCGTTGGCCAGCTTGCGCAGCATGCGATCGAACGGCGCGTGCAGCGGCGAACTGGCCGGGTAGGGGTTCTGCGCCGCGGCGATCTCTTCCTGGGCCTTCTGCTGCGCCTTCTGGCAGGCGCCGAGGCTCAGTACGCCGGCGATCAGCAGCGGCAGGGCGATCTTCATCTTCCGTGTCATCGGGAATTCCTGGTCGGTGAGGGCGGCCACCCGCGGCGGCCGCCAGATGCGCCAGGATATCGGCTTCGTCCGCGCAGGGCGAACGGCGCGATGGCGGGTGGGCTGATGTCGCCACGTCCCTGTCGTTCGAGCCTGCGAGACGCGGTCGGGTGCCGCCTGGTCGGCGGCCACCGCATGCGGCAATCTCCATTGGGCGCCGGCGTCCCCGGTGCTTATCATCCACGCCTCCCTTCGCGCGCGAGATCGTCCGCATGACCTCCGGAATGCTTGTTGGCCTTCTCGCGCTTGGCCTCGGCGTGTCGTCTCCGGCCGTATCGCAGCAGGCAGGCGTCGTCGACGCGGTCGTCCAGCAGCTTGATCTCACATCGTTCCCCAACTCGGTCGGCCCCCGCCGCCTGCCGGGGAAGACGACGTTCGCGGACTATGGTTTCGTGGATGTCACCAAAACCGCCCATGGCGCGCGCCTGCTCGAGGCCGACAAGGGCTGGATGATGCGCTTCGAGGTGCTGTCGGCCGATGCCACGTCCGTGCGTCTGTGCTTCCATGACACGGGATTGGCCAGGCTCGGCGCGACACAGGCCCCCAGCTACGACGCAACCTCGGCGCTGCTCGTTTCGACAGCGTCTCAGGGCAAGTGGACCGCCAGGCAGGTCCCGGCGGGGTTTGCGGACTGCAAGAACGCGCCTGCCGGCGCGTGAGTGCACGCGGGGCGGCCGCGATGCGGGCCGTCGCATCACCTGGGTGAGGGGGCTGCCGCGGCCTGACGGCGCGCGCCGTCCCCGTGATCGATAGCGTCCCCATAAAAAAACAGGGCGCCGCTTGCGCAGGCGCCCTGTCGGGTGCGGAGCGGGCCGGCGCGCACGGCGCCGGCGTCGTCCTCAGCCGCCGCGCGGACCGCGGTTGCCGCCGCCGCCGGGACGGCCGCCGCCACCCGGAGGACGCCCGCCGGCCGGGCGGTTGCCGCCGCCGGGGCGTCCGCCCGGACCCGGGCCGCGCTTCTGGCCGCCGGCCGGGCGCGCTGCGCGCGGCGCGGCGCCGTAGGGGTTGAAGCCGGGAGTGGCGTGGTCGGACGGGAAGCTCGGCGCGTTGCCCGGATGCCCGTAGGGGTGCGCCTTGCGCTGCTGGCCTTGGCCCGGACCGCGGCCCTGGCCGGCGCCCGCACCAGCGCCGGCACCAGCCGGACGCGGCTTGGCGTAGGGACGCCCTTGACCTTGACCCTGGCCACGACCGCCGGGACCGGCATTGCGGTGGCCGGTCGGGCCGGTGCTGACGCCATCGGGCACGTACCAGGTGCGGAACGCGGCGGGGTTGCCGTCCGGCAGCGGCTTGGGGCCCTTCGGCGTGCGCTGCTTGAACGGCTTCTGCGATTGCTTGGCGGCCATTTCGCCGCTCACGGTCAGGCCGCCGTGCGGCTTCTTGCCGCCGCGGCCGCGGCCGCGGTCCTCGCGGAAGGTGTCGAAGCGGCGCAGCTCGCGGCCCTCGTCGGCAGTGTTGTGGCCGTTGACGTAGGCGTTGCCGCCGCGGCCGACCTGCACGGTGGCCTTGGCCGCCTTGCGCTGGCCGATCACCGGCTGCAGGGTCAGCGCCGACGGGGTGCCTTCCTCCAGCTTCAGCTCGGCGCGCAGCGCCTCGACCTTGTCCTGCGCCAGTTCCATCGAGTGCCCGCGCAGCAGTTCGCGCGGCAGTGCGATCTTGCCGTAGCGGGTGCGCTTGAGCCGGCTGACCTGGCAGCCCTGCGATTCCCACAGGCGCCGCACTTCACGGTTGCGGCCTTCCTTGACCACCACCCGGAACCAGTCGTGCGAGTCGGTGCCGCCGATGCGTTCGATCTCGTCGAACTTGGCGCCGCCGTCCTCCAGCAGCACGCCGCGCGAGAGCCGCTCGATCATGCTGTCGGGCACGGTCTCTTCGCCTTCCGGGGCGCGCACGCGCACCACGTACTCGCGCTCGATCTCGTAGGAGGGGTGCATCATCGCGTTGGCCAGCTCGCCGTCGGTGGTGAGCAGCAGCAGGCCGGTGGTGTTGATGTCCAGGCGGCCGATCGCGATCCAGCGCGCGCCCTTCAGCGCCGGCAGCGCCTCGAAGATGGTCGGGCGGCCTTCGGGATCTTCGCGCGTGGTCACTTCGCCTTCGGGCTTGTTGTAGATCAGCACGCGCGAGGGCTCGGTCAGCGCGCTGGCGACGAAGCTGCGGCCGTCCAGCTCGATCTTGTCGCCGCTGCGGATCGACATGCCGGTCTGCGCGACCTCGCCGTTGACCTTGACCAGGCCGTCGGCGATGCGCTGTTCCAGCGCCCGGCGCGAGCCCAGTCCGGCCTGGGCCAGGACCTTGTGCAGGCGTTCTTCCAGTTTCGGCTGCTCGGCGGCAGCGGCGTCGCGCTTGAGCGAGAGCTTGTTCAACGACAGCTTGCGGGAGGTGTCACTCATTTACTTGGCTCCGGCCGGCGCGTTGCGCGTCGGCCTGTGGTTCGGAATCGGCATCGTCAACAGCCACGGTCGTCGTCGCGACGGCGTTGTCTTCGGCTTCGTTCGCATCCGCCGCGCGCTCTCCCGGCGCGGCTTCGGGTTCGCCCGTCGGGGCGGTCGTGGAATCCGTGGCCGCCGGCGCGTGGGCGTCGTCGGTCGCGGGGGTGTGCGGTGCTGCGGTGTCGCGTGCTTCTGCGTCGGCGGCGTCGTCGGCATCGGCCGCGTCTGCCTGCGCCGTCGCGGCAGGCTCGGCGGGTTCGCCGGCGGCTGCGGCCTGCGCCGTGGTGTCGCCCTGGTTGCCCTGATCGGCCGCGTCGCCCGGCGCGGCGTCGGCCTGGGCCATGTCGCCGACCGGCAGCGCGTCGCGGTCCAGCGGCAACTGCGGCTCCAGTTCGCCGATGTCCTTGAGTTCGGACAGCGGCGGCAGTTCGTCCAGGCGCTTGAGCCCGAAATAATCCAGGAAGGTCTTGGTGGTGCCGAACAGCGCCGGCTTGCCCGGCACGTCGCGGTGCCCGACCACGCGGATCCACTCGCGCTCTTCCAGCGCCTGGATGATGTTGCTGCTGACCGCCACGCCACGCACCTGCTCGATCTCGCCGCGGGTGATCGGCTGCCGGTAGGCGATCAGCGCCAGGGTCTCCAGCGTGGCGCGGGTGTAGCGGGTCTTGCGCTCGGTCCACAGCCGCGCCACCCAGGCGTGCACGTCGCTGCGCACCTGGTAGCGGAACCCGGAGGCGACTTCGACCAGTTCCACACCGCGGCCCTCGCAGGCCTCACGCAGCAGTTCCAGCGCGCGCTCGATGCTGCCTGGCGGCGCGGGTTCCTCCTCCGGGAACAGGCCGTGCAACTGCGCCAGCGGCAACGGCTGGTTGGCGGCGAGCAGGGCGGCCTCGACGATGCGGTTGATCAGCGCTTGATCCATGCGGGGGCGGGTTCTCGGTGGCTCAGGTGGTGGCGTCGGCGGCGTCGCTGTCGTCGAACTCGCTGTTGAACTGCAGCGGCGCGTTGGTGTTGCCCAGTGCCAGCGACTTGACGTAGATCGGCGGCATCGGCGGCCGCTCGGCGGCCTCGGCGGGGACGTGCGCCAGCGGCTCCTGGACGATGTCCAGCAACTGCTCCTTGGCCAGTTCCAGCAGCGCCAGGAAGGTCACCAGCACGCCCAGCTTGCCTTCCTCGGCACTGAACAGCGATTCGAAACGGTGGAACTTGCCGTCGTCCAGACGGCCCAGCACGTCGCCCATGCGCTGGCGCACGCTCAGCGCCTCGCGCTTGATCGCGTGGCCGCTGAACAGCTCGGCGCGCTTGAGCACGTCGTACAGCGCCAGCAGCATTTCCTTCAACTCCACCGGCGGCGGCAGCTTGACCGCGGCACGGTCCGGCACATGGGCGTGCACCGGGGTGGTGTCGCGGTCCTGCCGCGGCAGCGCGTCGATGTCCTCGGCCGCCTGCTTGAAGCGCTCGTACTCCTGCAAGCGGCGGACCAGTTCGGCGCGCGGGTCCACTTCCTCGCCGTCCTCGGCCGGCGGCCGCGGCAGCAGCATCCGCGACTTGATCTCGGCCAGGATCGCGGCCATCACCAGGTATTCGGCCGCCAGTTCGAAGCGCAGCTCCTGCATCACGTTGATGTAGTCCACGTACTGCCGGGTGATCTCGGCGACGGGGATGTCCAGGATGTCCAGGTTCTGCCGGCGGATCAGGTACAGCAGCAGGTCCAGCGGGCCTTCGAACGCGTCCAGGATCACTTCCAGCGCATCCGGCGGGATGTACAGATCCTGCGGGATCTGCAGGACCGGCTGCCCATGCACGACCGCCAGCGGCATTTCCTGCTGCTGTGGCGGGGTCGTCTGGGTTGGCGGGTTCGCGTCGAGCGCGAGTTCGGAAGTCATCGGTTGGACATCGGTGTTGCGGTAGCGAAGGGCCGGGCAGGCGCGACCCGGCGCGGCTCCTTGCCGGCAGTGCTGCGGTTCAATGGCGCGTCGTCCCCGCAACGCGCTCGGTACTTCAACAAGACACACGACGCACGCCACGCGTGTCGTGGCGGCGGGAACTGCAGAGGAGGACGTCTGCGCGGGCGGTGTCAGGCAGCGAATCGGTCGTCGGAAGGGGCTTGGGGTCGCCGATCACCGACGGGCCGCTGCATCCGGCCGCGTGCAATACGACCAAGGGTAATGCGCCGGCGGGGTCGGTGTCCAGCGCCGCCGTGCCGGGGCAGGTTCTACAATGACAGGTCTTTGGATAGGCAACGAGGGCGGAGACGCGATGTGGTACGTGATCGAGGGGTACGACGTGGCCGATGCGCTGCCGCGGCGGGCGGCGGCGCGGCCGGCGCATCTGCAGCGGCTGACCGCATTGCAGGAAGCCGGGCGACTGTTGTTGGCCGGGCCGTGCCCGGCGATCGACGCCGAGGATCCGGGTCCGGCCGGCTTCAGCGGCAGCCTGGTGGTGGCCGCGTTCGACTCGCTGGCCGAGGCGCGGGCCTGGGCCGAGGCCGATCCGTATGTCGATGCCGGCGTCTACGCCCGGGTCGAGGTGCGGCCGTTCCGCAAGGTGCTGCCATGAGCCAGGTCGGCGCCGAGCGGGTGGCGCGGATCCGCGCCGCGCTGGAAGCGGCGTTCGCGCCGCAGGCGCTGGAGGTGGAGGACGATAGCCATCGCCATGCCGGCCATGCCGGCGCGCGCGACGGCCGCGGGCATTTCAATGTCCGCGTGGTCAGTGCGGCCTTTGCCGGCATGGGGCCACTGGCCCGCCACCGCGCCGTCTACGCGGCGCTGGGCGAGATGATGCAGACCGATATCCATGCGCTGTCGATCCGCGCCGAGGTGCCGGGCACGGGCGGCTGACACCCGCTGGCGACGGCTGCTATCGGTCCAAACAGGGGTGTGCACCCCGGGAAAAAGCGGAATCTGCACCTGGATTATGCTGCATTGCGGCACGATTCCGACCGGTTTCTCATTATTCAAGTGATTGAAAAATAAGGTGTTTATTGTAAAAATAACAAAGGGCTTCTGCCTCGCGCTGAAAACGATTACAGTCCGCGCCAGTTTCTCAAGGTCTCTGCCGCGGAGGGCGGCACGATGGCGAAGAGCGCGGTTACCATCAAAGACGTCGCACGCGAGGCCCGGGTCTCCGTGGCCACCGTGTCGCGTGCGCTCAACGGCCACGAGAACGTGGCGGCGCCGGTGCGGACCCTGGTGCTGGAAGTGGCCGAGCGCCTGCGCTACAGCCCGCATGCGGCGGCGCGCAGCCTCAGCAGCCGCCGTACCCAGACCCTGGGCGTGGTGCTGCCCGACCTGTACGGCGAATTCTTCTCCGAACTGATCCGCGGCATCGACGGTGCCGCCCGCGCGCGCCGCCAGCACCTGCTGGTGTCCAGCTACCACGGCGACCCGGAAGAGCAGGGGCGGGCGCTGCGGGCGATGCGCGGCCGCGTCGACGGCCTGCTGGTGCTGTCGCCGTATGCCGAGCGCCCGGGCTTTCTCACCGACAACCTGCCGCAGGCGTTGCCGACGGTGTTGATCAACACCCACCTGCCGGGCACCGAATATCCGGTGCTGAGCATCGACGACCACGCCGGCGCGGTGGCGATGACCGAGCACCTATTGGCGATGGGGCATCGCCGCATCGCCTTCATCGGCGGTCCGGAACTGAACTTCGACGCGCGCGAACGCCTGCGCGGCTTCCGCGACGCCGTGGCACGCCATTCCGGCGAAGCGCATGGCCAGGAGTTCCCGGGCGATTTCGACGAAGCCTCCGGCTATCGCGCCGGACAGGCGATGCTGCAGGCCGGCACGCTGCCCGATGCGGTGTTCGCCGCCAACGACATGACCGCGCTCGGCTGCCTCTACGCCTTCACCCAGAGCGGCGTGCGCGTGCCCAACGACATCGCGTTGGCCGGCTTCGACGACATTCCGCTGGCGCGTTTCGTTCACCCATCCCTCACCACCATGCGCGTCAGCATCGCCGGGCTTGGTGAGCAGGCGATGCACCGCCTCCTGCAATTGATCGATCGGCCCGACGCGTACGACCGGCAGCGGCAGACCCTGGTTCCTACGTTGGTCGTGCGCGATTCCAGCACGGCCCGTTCCTGATGCGACGCACTTTTCTGCGCCGCATCGGTTGTTCCACTTCGTTCCATCGAAGCACCACGCACCACCCATAACGAGCATCACGTCTTCCTGGAGGGAAAACCCCACATGCAACACACCCCGCACTCCGCCCGGCCCACGCGCAAGCTGTTGAGCTGCGCCCTCGCCAGTTGTCTGCTGCTGGGCGCCGCGCCGGCATTTGCGCAAAGCACCGGTGCCACCATCCGCGGCCAGGTCAAGGTCGATTCGGCGCCGGCCGCGTCCGCGCAGGTCACCGCCACCAACCTGGCCACCGGTCTGAGCCGCAGCGTGCAGACCAGCAACGGCACCTATTCGGTCGGCGGTCTGCCGCCGGGTTCCTACCGCATCGACGTCACCGCCGACGGCAAGACCACCTCGCAGAACGTCACCGTGCAGGTCGGACAGACCGCCACCCTGGATCTGGGCGTGGGCGGCGAAGCGGCCACCGCCAACGGGCAGGGCGCGACCACGCTCGACGCGGTGCAGGTACAGGCGCCGCCGGTGCTGGTGGAAACCCGTACCTCGGAGAACGCCACCTACATTTCCAACGCGCAGATCGAGAAGCTGCCGCAGGCCACGCGCAACTTCCTTGAGCTGGCCGACAGCGTGCCGAGCGTGCAGTTCCAGCGCGACGCCAAGGGCAACACCACGGTGCGCTCCGGCGCGACCTCGGCCAACGGCACCAACGTCTACATCGACGGCATCAGCCAGAAGAACTACGTGCTGACCGGCGGCGTCAGCGGCCAGGATTCCAGCCGCGGCAACCCGTTCCCGCAGTCGGCGATCGGCGAGTACAAGGTCATCACCTCCAACTACAAGGCCGAGTTCGACCAGGTCAGCAGTGCGGCGATCGTCGCCTCGACCAAGTCCGGCACCAACGATTTCCACGGCAGCTTCTTCTGGGATACGACCAACGACGACTGGCGTGCCGAAAGCCCGCTGGAGCGCAAGGCCGGCCAGCGCGACGACTTCTCCGAGACCCAGTACGGCGCCACCTTCAGCGGCCCGATCCTCAAGGACCGCGCGCACTTCTTCGTGGCCTACGAGGCCAAGGAATACACCACGCCTAACACGGTGATTCCGGGCGGCATCTACGCCGACCGCGTCGACCAGCTGCCGGCGCAGCTGCAGCCGCTGGTCGCCACCTACAGCACGCCGTTCAAGGAAGACCTGTACTTCGGCAAGATCGACTGGACCCTGGGCGACAACAACCTGTTCGAGCTGACCGGCAAGTACCGCAAGGAAGACGAGCTGTCGGACATCGGCAACACCACCACCTACCAGCACGGCAGCAGCAACGGGCAGAAGGAAAAGCGCGCCAACCTGCGCTGGCAGTACAGCGGCGAGGCCTTCCTCAACGATCTGAACCTGAGCTACGAGAGCGCGTTCTGGACCCAGACCCCGCTCACCGACGGCAGCGGCTACGTGCTGTCCTATGTGCCGCAGGCCGGCAACGAGACCACCATCCTCAGCGCCGGCGCCGGCAGCAGCTTCCAGAACAAGGGCCAGAAGGGCTGGACCCTGCAGGACGACCTGACCCTCAACAGCCTCGACTGGCACGGCAGCCACACCATCAAGATGGGGCTGAAGTACAAGGACATCCAGCTCGATTCGACCCAGATCAATCCGGCCAATCCGCAGTACTACTACAACATCCTCAGCGATGTCGGCACCCCGTACCGGGTGCGCTTCGGCGACACCGGCGACGGCGGTTCGGTGCAGTCGCAGAACAAGCAGTACGGCATCTACCTGCAGGACGACTGGGAGGTCAACGAGCACCTGACCCTGAACCTGGGCGTGCGCTACGACTACGAGAAGACCCCGTCGTTCCTCGACTTCGTCACCCCGGCCGACGTCGCCAGCGCGCTGTTGAACTGGCGCAATCTGGACAACGCCAACTACGACATCGCCAACTACATCAGCACCGGCAACAACCGCAAGGCGTTCAAGGATGCCTGGCAGCCGCGCCTGGGCTTCTCCTACGACCTGTTCGGCGACCAGGCGCACGTGATCTACGGCGGTGCCGGCCGTGCGTACGACCGCAACCTGTTCGACTACCTGGCGCTGGAGCAGCTCAACAACAACTTCCGCTCCTACAGCTACTACTTCAGCAGCGCCAACACGCCGTGCCTCGGCCAGCCGTGCGTGGCATGGGACCCGAGCTATGCGACCCAGGCCGGCCTGAACGGGCTGGCCGCCTCCACCACCGCCGGCACCGGCGGCGGCCGCGAGGTGTACCTGATCGACAACAACATCAAAGTGCCGTACTCCGACCAGTTCAGCCTGGGCATGCGCAACATGCTGCATTTCTGGGGCAACGACTGGTACACGGACGTGACCCTGAGCCACATCGTCAGCGAGGACGGCTTCGTGTTCCTGCGCGGCAACCGCCGTGCCGACGGTTCGTTCTTCCTGCCCGGCACCACCTCCGGCGTGCCCACCGACTCGCCCAATGGCTACAGCGCGATCGTGCTCGGCACCAACGGCCTGAAGACGCGCAACAACCAGCTGGCGCTGAAGCTGGACAAGCCCTACGACAAGGAGTCCGGCTGGGGCCTGACCGTGGCCTACACCTTCTCCGACGCGAAGGAAAACCGCCAGTACGGCGAGCACTATGCGCTGGACCAGCCGTCGATGGCCGGCTACGGCTGGCGTGAGGCCGGCGGCATCCCGAAGAACCGCCTGGTGGTCACCGGCATCTACGATCTGCCGTACGACGTCACCCTGTCGGCCAAGCTGTCGCTGGCCAGCCAGACCCCGCGCTACGGCACCAACTGCCTGGCGGGCAACGACCAGTGCTATATCATTCAGTACAAGCCGGACGCCACGCTGGGCTACAAGGAATTCAGCCTGGCGGCGAACAAGGAATGGGATACCGGGTCGGGCATCAAGTTCAACGTGCGCGCCGATGTCATCAATCTGTTCAACTGGACCAACTACGCGGACTACAACACCGCAACCGGAACGTACGCCGATCTGAATACGGCGTTCGGTACGCCGAACGGCGTGCTCGCCTCGCCGATGCGGACGTTCAAGCTGTCGTTCGGCTTGAACTGGTAAACAAGGTCGCCGCGGCTCCCGTGCACCGGGGGCCGCGGCGATGCGGAAGTGGGGTATTTTTTGCGTGCATGTAAACGATTTCACGGGGGGCACGATGAAGAAGCAGCGCAGGTTCATCAGGTTTTCGTTGATGGTGATGGCAGCAGGGGTGCTGCTGACGGCGTGTAAGAAGGTCGAGGAGCCGAAGGCGGTGGAGAAGAAGCCGGTGCAGGTGATCCTGGTCGAGGCGGAACTGCCGCCCAAACCGCTGAAGCCCGAGCTGCCGCAGCTGTTCAGCGACATCGAGCGGCGCACTTTCCAGTTCTTCTGGGACACCACCAACGACACCAATGGCCTGACCCCCGACCGCTTCCCGTCGCGTCCGTTCGCCAGCATCGCGTCGGTGGGGTTCTCGCTGACGGCGTATCCCATCGGCATCGAGAACGGCTGGATCAGCCGGACCCAGGCGGTGGATCGCACCCTGACCACGCTGAAGTTCTTCCGCGATGCGCCGGTCGGCCCGCAGCGCACCGGCAAGGCCGGCTACAAGGGCTTCTATTACCACTTTCTGGACATGCAGAACGGCCACCGTTACGACAGCTGGGTGGAGCTGTCGAGCGTGGATACCGCGCTGCTGATGATGGGCGTGCTGTTCGCGCAGTCGTACTACGACGGCGACGACCCGCGCGAGAAGGAGATCCGCGAGATCGCCGACACGCTGTACCGGCGCGTGGACTGGACCTGGCTGCAGCAGCGCGATCCGCTGATCTCGATGGGCTGGTTCCCCGAAAGCGGCTTCATCAGCCACGACTGGATGGGCTACAACGAAGCGATGATGCTGTACGTGCTGGCCTTGGGATCGCCCACCCATGCGGTGAGCCCGGATGCGTGGACGGTGTGGACCCGCACCTACAACAACGACTGGGGCGTGTACTACGGCCAGGAATACCTGTCGTTCGGGCCGATGTTCGCGCACCAGTACAGCCATGTCTGGATCGACTTCCGCGACATCCAGGACCAGTACATGCGCGAGCGCGGCATCGACTACTTCCTCAACAGCCGCCGCGCGGTGCTGGCGCAGCGTGAGTACGCCATCGCCAATCCGATGAAGTGGAAGGACTACGGCGAGAACGTGTGGGGCCTGACCGCCAGCGACGGGCCGCAGAACACCGAGCAGGAGTATCGCGGCGAACAACGCCAGTTCCGCCACTATTCCTCGCGCGGCGCCGGCCTACGCGAGAACTTCGACGACGGCACCATCGCGCCGACCGCGGCGGTGGCCTCGCTGGTGTTCGCGCCGGAAGTGGTGATTCCGGCCACCGAGGAGATGCACAAGCGCTACGGCGACTTCATCTACTCCAGCTACGGCTTCCTGGATTCGTTCAACCCCAGCTTCAACTACGATATCCCGCTCAAGACCGGGCGCGTCGTGCCCGGACGCGGCTGGGTCTCCAGCGACTACATCGGCATCGACCAGGGCCCGATCCTGACCATGATCGCCAATTACCGCAACGAGTTCGTCTGGAACGTGATGAAGAAGAACAAGTACATCCGCACCGGACTGGAGCGCGCCGGCTTCAGCGGCGGCTGGCTGACTCCGGAGGGCGAGGCGCAGCCGGTGCCGAAGAAGGACGAGCAGGCCGCCGCGGCGCGGGCGATCGGCATCGCCGAATCGCGCGCCGCCGCCGCGCAGGCGCAACAGAACCCCGACCAGCGCCAGCCGCAGAAGCCCGAATGAGCGCAGCACGCATGATCGGTCGTTGGGTGTCGCTGGGCTTGCTGATGGTGGCCGTGTGCGGGTGCGCGCGCGCGCCGCAGGGCGAGGTGGTGCGGTTCTGGGCGATGGGCCGCGAGGCCGAGGTGGTGGCCGAGCTGATCCCGGAGTTCGAGAAGGAGAATCCCGGCATCCACGTGGACATCCAGAACATCCCGTGGACCGCCGCGCACGAGAAGCTGCTGACCGCCTTCGCCGCCGACGGCCTGCCGGACGTGTGCCAGCTGGGCAACACCTGGATCCCGGAATTCGCCGAACTGGGCACGCTGCAGCCGCTGCAGCCCTATGTCGAGCGCTCCAAGGTGGTCGACCCGAAGGACTACTTCCCCGGCATCTGGGACACCAGCGTCATCGATGGCCAGCTCTACGGCATCCCCTGGTACGTGGACACGCGCCTGCTGTTCTATCGCAAGGACATGCTGCGCGACGCCGGGGTGACCAAGCTGCCGCAGACCTGGGCCGAGTGGGAGCAGGCGATGGCGGCGGTGAAGAAGCATGTCGGGCCGAAGCGCTACGCCATCCTGATGCCGCTCAACGAGTTCGAGCAGCAACTGTCGCTGGGCCTGCAACTGCCCGATCCGCTGCTGCGCGACCACAACAACTACGGCAACTTCGAAAGCCCCGGCTTCCGCAAGGCGCTGGCGTTCTACGCCAACATGTTCGACCAGGGCTGGGCGCCGAAGATGTCGGAGACGCAGATCTCCAACGTCTGGGACGAATTCTTCAACGGTTTCTACGCGTTCTACATCTCCGGCCCGTGGAACATCCGCGAGTTCCGCAAGGTGCAGCCGGCTGCGCTCAAGGACCAGTGGGGCACCATGCCGCTGCCGGGCCCGGACGGCCCCGGCGCCGGCATCGCCGGCGGCACCAGCCTGGTGATCTTCCGCAAGTCCGAGCACAAGGACGCGGCCTGGAAGCTGATCGAGTTCCTGTCGCGGCCGCAGATCCAGGCGCGCTTCCACGCGCTGATCGGCGACATGCCGCCGCGGCGCAGCACCTGGGCGTATCCGTCGCTGGCCGAGGATCCGCTGGCGCATGCGTTCCGCGATCAGCTGGAACGGGTCAAGCCGGCACCGAAGGTGCTGGAGTGGGAGCGCATCGTGCAGGAGATGCGGCTGGCCACCGAGCGCGTGGTGCGCGGCGGCGAGCCGCAGGAGAAGGCGATGCGGGAACTGGACAAGCGGGTCGACGAGATCCTGGAGAAACGCCGCTGGATCCACCAGCAGCACCGCGAAGGCACGGCGGCGCCGGCCGCGGGAGCGGCGCCATGAAGCGCGGTTCCCTGATCGGCTGGCTGTTCGCCGGCCCGGCGCTGATCGTGATCGGCGTGTTCTTCGGCCTGCCGGTGCTGTCGGCGCTGGCGCTGAGCGTCACCGACTTCGACCTGTATTCGCTGGCCGACCGCCACAACCTGCGCTTCGTCGGCTTCGGCAACTACATCGAGTTGCTGCAGACGCCGATGTTCTGGAAGTCGCTGTGGAACACCACGTACTTCGTGATCGTCGGCGTGCCGCTGTCCATCGGCGCCTCGCTGGGCGCGGCGCTGCTGCTGAACGCGCCGGTGGCGCGCTTCAAGGCGCTGTTCCGCACCGCGCTGTTCGCGCCGGTGGTGACCACGCTGGTGGCGGTGGCGGTGATCTGGCGCTACCTGTTCCACACCAGCTACGGCCTGGTCAACTACGGCCTGGCGCATCTGGGCATCGGCCCGATCGACTGGCTCGGCGACCCGCACTGGGCGATGCCGACCATCATGCTGTTCGCGGTGTGGAAGAACTTCGGCTACAACATGGTGATCTTCCTCGCCGGCCTGCAGGCGATCCCGCAGGACCTGTACGAGGCCGCGCGCATCGACGGCGCCTCGAAGTGGCGGCAGTTCCTGCACATCACCCTGCCGATGCTGGGGCCGGTGCTGCTGGTGGTCGGGGTGATTACCGTGTCCGGCTACTTCCAGCTGTTCGCCGAACCCTACGTGATGACCCGCGGCGATCCCCTGCAGAGCACGGTCAGCGTGCTGTATTACATGTTCGAGGAAGGCTTCAAGTGGTGGAACCTCGGCCGCGCGTCGGCGGTGGCGTTCCTGCTGTTCCTGATCATCCTGGGAGTGACGACGGTGATGCTGCGCTTCGGCCGCAAGAGGGACCTGGTATGAGCCGGGAGATCGGCGCCTCGCGCTGGAACACGCTGCTGGTCAACGGCGGGCTGCTGCTGCTCGCCGTGATCAGCCTGGCGCCGCTGTTGTGGATGGTGTCGGTGTCGTTCATGCCGGCGGGGCAGGCCAGCCGCTTCCCGCCGCCGATGCTGCCCACCGGCGCCACCGTGGCCAACTACGGCGAGCTGTTCTCGCGCACCGGCATGGCCCGCAACTTCGCCAACAGCCTGCTGGTGTCGTGTGCGATCACCTTCGGTTCGCTGCTGATCAACACCATGGCCGGCTATGCCTTCGCCAAGCTGCACTTCGTCGGCAAGGAGCGGATCTTCCAGATCCTGCTGGCGGCGCTGGTGATTCCGGCGCAGGTGGCGATGCTGCCGCTGTTCCTGCTGATGAAGCAGCTGCACCTGGTCAACAACTTCGGCGGCGTGGTCGTGCCGGCGCTGGCGACGGTGTTCGGCATCTTCCTGGTGCGCCAGTACGCGCGTTCGATCCCGGACGAGCTGCTGGAGGCCGCGCGCATCGACGGTGCCGGCGAGCTGCGGATCTTCTTCCAGATCGTGCTGCCGATGCTCAAGCCGGTGCTGGTGACGCTGACCATCTTCACCTTCATGGCCGCGTGGAACGACTTCATGTGGCCGCTGATCGTGCTGACCGACCAGGAGCACTACACCTTGCCGGTGGCGCTGGCGGCGCTGTCGCGCGAGCACATCATGGACGTGGAGATGATGATGGCCGGCGCGGTGGTCACGGTGGTCCCGGTGCTGGCGCTGTTCCTGGCGCTGCAGCGCTACTACATCCAGGGCCTGCTGCTCGGCAGCGTGAAGGGGTGAGCGAACGCGCTTGCGAGCCATTGGCTCGCGCGTTCGCGAACGCCCGGCCACGGATGGCCGGGCCGGACGTTCTGGTGTGGGATGGTTGCGCCATGGACGGCAGCATCGATGCGGAACATCGAGCGCCACTGGCGCGCGTTGCGCCGAACGCCCGGGCATGGATGGCCGGGCCTGACGTGTAGGAGCGGCTTCAGCCGCGACAACATGCAAGGCGATGCCGAGGGGCGCCGATGGGTGCGATGCCCACTGGGATGCACAGACACATACAAGCAGACACGCAACGAAACGACAGCGACGGGGAAGGCGATGAGGGACGGGATGGCGATGACGTGCGCACGCGCGATGCTGGCGATGTTGGGGCTGGCGGCCGCCCAGGCGGTCGCCGCGCCGCCGACCTCCACGGTGACGCTGGACAGCTTCAACGATCTGGACAAGTGGCAGATCGTCGTCTCCAACCAGGTCACCGCCTCGACCCGGCTGGTGCAGGCGCCCAGCGGCGGCCGCGCCAAGGCGCTGTGCCTGGACTACGACTTCAACGGCGTGTCCGGCTATGCCGGGATCCGCCGCAGCGTGCCGATCGAGTATCCGGACAACTACCAGTTTTCGTTCCAGCTGCGCGGCGAGTCGCCGAGCAACGACCTCCAGTTCAAGCTGGTCGACGCCAGCGGCGACAACGTGTGGTGGGTCAACCGGCCGCGCTACGACTTCCCCACGCAGTGGAGCACGGTCACCTACAAGAAGCGGCAGATCGACAAGGCCTGGGGACCGAGCCCGGAGAAGGAGCTGACCCGCAGCGCACAGATCGAATTCACCATCTACAACCAGGTCGGCGGCGCCGGCACGGTATGCTTCGATCAGCTGACCCTGACCCCGTTGCCGCCGCAGGACACCTCGCCGCTGACGGTCAAGGTCAACACCGATACCGCGCCGGCGCTGGAGCAGCGCATCGCCGACGGCAAGCCCGACACCGTCTGGTACAGCGGCAACGCCAAGACCCAGACGGTGATGCTGGACCTGGGCAAGGTGCGCGAGTTCGGCGGCGCCAAGGTGCAGTGGGCGCCGGGCGTCTATGCCTCGCGCTACACCGTGCAGGGCTCGGCCGACGGGCGCAGCTGGCGCGAGTTGCGCAGCGTGACCGCCGGCAACGGCGGCACCGATTGGCTGGCGCTGCCGGAAACCGAGGCGCGCTACGTGCGCTTCGACTTGCAGGACGGCCCCAGCTTCCGTTACGGCATCGCCGACATCACGCTGCAGCCGCTGGCCTTCGCCGCCACCCAGAACGACTTCATCAAGTCGGTGGCGGCGCAATCGACCCGTGGCTGGTTCCCGCGCGGCTTCAGCGGCGAACAGCCGTACTGGACCATCGTCGGCCTGGATGGCGGCCGCGAGCAGGGCCTGGTCGGCGAGGATGGCGCGATCGAGGTGGGCAAGGGCGGCTTCAGCATCGAGCCGTTCCTGCTGCTGGACGGCAAGCGCCTGAGCTGGGCCGACGTCAAGACCGCGCAGAGCCTGCAGGACGACTACCTGCCGATTCCCAGCGTGGACTGGACCCACGACAACGCCGCGCTGCGCGTGACCGCCTTCGTGCAGGGCGAGCCGGAGCAGGCGCAACTGGTGGCGCGCTACCGGCTCAGCAACCCGGGCAAGCAGCCGCACGACTACACCCTGGCACTGGCGGTGCGTCCGTTCCAGGTCAATCCGCCCAGCCAGTTCCTCAACACGGTCGGCGGGGTCAGCCCGATCCGCTCGCTGGCCTTCGCCGGCACGCAGGTGCAGGTCAACGGCCAGCCGCGGGTGTTCGCGGTGCAGAAGCCAGATGCCGCCTACGCCAGCGCGTTCGACGCCGGCATGGACGTCGAACGGCTGAGTACCGACGCCAGCGGCCTGCCGCAGCAGGCGCAGGATCCGGACGGACTGGCCTCCGGCGCGTTGCTGTACCGCGGGCGCCTGGCCCCGGGCGAGGTGCGCGAGGTGGCGCTGGTGATCCCGCAGACCGGCAACGCCGGCGTGCCGGCAGGCTTCGACGCGGCGCGCGCGCAGCAGCAGGTCGCCGCGCAGTGGCACGAGAAGCTGGACCGCGTGCAATTGCACGTGCCGGCGCAGGGCAAGGCGGTGACCGACACGCTGCGCACCGCGCTGGCGCACATGCTGATCTCGCGGATCGGGCCGCGTCTGCAGCCGGGCACGCGTTCGTACTCGCGCAGCTGGATCCGCGACGGCGCGATGATCTCCGAAGGCCTGCTGCGGCTGGGCCGCGCCGACGTGGTGCGCGAGTACGTGGAGTGGTATGCGCCGTACCAGTTCGCCAACGGCATGGTGCCGTGCTGCGTGGACGACCGCGGCAGCGATCCGGTGCCGGAGAACGACAGCCACGGCGAACTGATCTACAGCGTCGCCGACTACTACCGCTACAGCGGCGACCGCGCCTTCCTGGAACAGATGTGGCCGCACGTGCTCGGCGCGTACACCTACATGGAACAGCTGCGGCTGAGCGAGCGCACCGACGAGAACCGCGCGCGCAACGCCGCCTTCTACGGGATGATGCCTGTGTCGATCAGCCACGAGGGCTATTCGGCCAAGCCGATGCACTCGTACTGGGACAACTTCTGGGCGCTGCGCGGCTACAAGGACGCGGTGAGCATCGCCGCCGAACTCGGCCGCATCGACGATGCCGCGCACTTCGCCGCCTCGCGCGACCAGTTCCGCCAGGACCTGTATGCCTCGCTGGACGCGGCCACCCAGCAGCACCACATCGACTTCCTGCCGGGCTCGGCGGAACTGGGCGATTTCGATCCGACCTCGAGCACCATCGCGCTGGCCCCGGGCGGCGAGCAGGGCCGGCTGCCGCAGGCGCTGCTCGACAACACCTTCGAGCGTTACTGGAGCGAATTCGTCGGCCGCCGCGACGGCACCCGCGAGTGGAAGGACTACACGCCGTACGAGTGGCGTAACGTGTCGGCGTTCGTGCGCCTGGGCTGGCGCGAGCGCGCGTGGGAGGCGACGCAGTTCTTCTTCAAGGACCGCACGCCGCAGCCATGGAACCAGTGGGCCGAAGTGGTCTCGCGCACGCCGCGCAAGCCGTTCTTCCTCGGCGACCTGCCGCATGCCTGGGTGGCCTCGGACTTCGTGCGCTCGGTGCTGGACATGTTCGCCTACGCCCGCGACGTCGACGACAGCCTGGTGCTGGCCGCCGGCATCCCCGCCGACTGGTTCGACGGCAAGGGCGTGGCGATCGAGCAGTTGCGCACCCCGCAGGGCCCGCTGAGCTACCAGCTGCGCCGGCAGAAGAACCGCCTGCTGCTGAACATCCCCGAGGGCCTGCGCATGCCCAGCGGCGGCCTGGTGCTGCCGTGGCCCTACCCAGGCGAACCGGGCCGCACCCTGGTCAACGGCGAAGCGGCGCAGTGGGAGCACGGTGAACTGCGCATCCACGCGTTGCCGGCGGATGTGCAGATCGAGGTGCGGTGAGGCCGGGAATCGGGAGTGGGGAATCGGGAATCGCAACAGCAAAAGAAAAAGCGCCGGCATGCCGGCGCTTTTTTTGCTTCTGGAGTCCTGAGCTGTGAGAGCCGAGGTTCGGGTTTTTACCGATTCCCGATTCCCGAATCCCGATTCCCGGCTTCACGCACGATCGCGGCCGCCTTCGCCGAGCTCTCGCGCACCTTGTCCCAGGCGCCGTCGGCCAGCCAGTCCTTGGGCACCATCCACGAGCCGCCGATGCAGACCACGTTCGGCTGGGCCAGGTATTCGGCGGCGGTGCTCTCGCCGATGCCGCCGGTGGGGCACAGCTTGAGCTCGGCCAGGGGGCCGGCCAGGCCCTTGAGCATCGCCAGGCCGCCGACGGCGGAGGCGGGGAACAGCTTGCACACGCGGAAGCCGCGCTCCATCAGCGCCAGCAGTTCGCTCGGGGTGGCCGCGCCCGGCACCACCGGCAGCGGCGCCTGCGCCAGGGCGTCGGCCAGGGTCGGGGTGGTGCCCGGGGTGACGATGAAGTCGGCGCCGGCGTCGATCGACTGCTGCAGCTGGGTGGCGTTGAGCACGGTGCCGGCGCCGATCACGATGTCCGGCAGTTCGCGCTTGAGCATCGCCAGCGCTTCCATCGCCACTGGCGTGCGCAGGGTCAGTTCGATCGCCGGCAGGCCGCCTTCGAGCAGCGCGGCCGACACGCGGCGCGCTTCTTCCAGGGTGTGGACGGTGACGACGGGCAGGATGCCGGCCGCGCGCAGCAGCTGTTCGGCCTTGGTCTGGTGTTCGGCGATGGTCATGGGCGTCTCGGTTGCGATGGGGGCGAGGCCCTGGCCGCGCACGGCCAGGGCGGGGTAGGGCGAACGGCGGCGCCGGTCAGGCGTCCTTGGCTTCGTGCGGCGCGGCGGCGGCCTCGGCATCGCGGCCCAGGTCGTACTCGGCGTCGTAGTTCCACAGGTCGCCGTCGGCGGCCGGCGGGCCGCAGGAGATCGACAGCGCACCCTGGTCGGCCGGACCGACCATGCGGCGGTTGAGCCCGAACAGGTTGCGACCCAGGTCGTGCGCGGCCGGCGCGGTGTTCGGCGCCAGCGGGCGTGCGGCCCACTCGGCGGCGTCCACAAGCACTTCCAGGGTGCCGGCCTCGCCGTCCAGGCGCACGATGTCGCCTTCGCGCACCCGCGCCAGGGGGCCGCCGCGCGCCGCTTCCGGGGTCACGTGGATGGCCGCGGGGAACTTGCCGGAGGCGCCGGACAGGCGCCCGTCGGTGACCAGCGCCACGCGCCGGCCCTGGTTCTGCAGCAGGCCCAGCAGCGGCGCCAGCGAATGCAGTTCCGGCATGCCGTTGGCCTGCGGGCCCTGGTAGCGCAGCACCACCACGAAGTCGTGCGGCAGCGCGCCGGCGGCGTGCAGCTTGTTCAGCGCCTGCGGCGCGTCGATCACCACGGCCGGCGCTTCGATGGTGCGGAACTGCGGCTTCACCGCCGACAGCTTGATCAGCGAGCGGCCGAGGTTGCCGCGCAGCAGCCGCAGGCCGCCCTGCGCCTCGAACGGGTTGGACGCCGGGCGTACCACGGCCTCGTCGGCGCTCTTGGCCGGGCTCGGCACGTAGGCCAGCTTGCCGTCCTGCACGCAGGGCTCGTCGCCGTAGGCGCGCATGCCGCCCGGCACGATGGTGGCCAGGTCGTCGTGCATCAGCCCGGCGTCCATCAGCTCGCGGAACACGAAGCCGATGCCGCCGGCGGCGGCGAAGTGGTTCACGTCGGCCTCGCCGTTCGGATACACCCGCGCCAGCAGCGGCACCAGCTGCGACAGCGCGTCCAGGTCGTCCCAGGTCAGCACGATGCCGGCCGCGCGCGCCACCGCCAGCCAGTGGATGGTGTGGTTGGTGGAACCGCCGGTGGCCATCAGCGCGACCACCGCGTTGACGATGGCGCGCTCGTCGATCAAGCGGCCCAGCGGGCGGAAGTCGTTGCCCAGGGCGGTGATGCGCAGCGCGCGCTCGGTCGCCTGCTGGGTCAGCGCCTCGCGCAGCGGGGTGCCGGGATTGACGAAGGAGGCGCCGGGCAACTGCACGCCCATCGCTTCCAGCAGCACCTGGTTGGAGTTGGCGGTGCCGTAGAACGTGCAGGTGCCGGGGGCGTGGTAGGACGCCGATTCGGCGGCCAGCAGCTCCTCGCGGGTGGCCTGGCCGGCGGCGTAGCGCTCGCGCACCTCGGCCTTCTGCTTGTTGGGGATGCCCGGGGTCATCGGCCCGGCCGGCACGAACACTGCCGGCAGGTGGCCGAAGGCCAGCGCGCCGATCAGCAGGCCCGGCACGATCTTGTCGCACACGCCCAGGTACAGGCTGGTGTCGAACATGTCGTGGCTGAGGCCGATCGCGGTGGCCTGGGCGATCACGTCGCGCGAGAACAGCGACAGCTCCATGCCCGGCCGGCCCTGGGTCACGCCGTCGCACATCGCCGGCACGCCGCCGGCGACCTGCGCGGTGGCGCCGAGCGCGCGCGCGGTGCTGCGGATGATCTCCGGGTAGTGCTCGAACGGCTGGTGCGCCGAGAGCATGTCGTTGTACGCGGTGATGATGCCGAGGTTGGGGGTGATCCCGCCTTCCAGCCGGCTCTTGTCGGTGGGGCCGCAGGCGGCGAAGCCGTGGGCGAGGTTGCCGCAGCTCAGGCGGCTACGGAACGGACCGTCGCGCAGCGCGGCGTCGATGCCGGCCAGGTAGGCGCGCCGCGACGGCGCACTGCGCTGGCGGATGCGTTCGGTGATCGCGTGGAGGGTCGGATGCAGGCTCATTGGCGGAAGTGGCTATGAAGGGGGAGTCGGGAAACGGGAATCGGGAATCGGAAGAGCGGGAAGCGGGAATCGGAAGAGCGGAAAAGCGTCAGCGCGCAGCCGTTGCGAATCCCCAATCCCCAATCCCCAATCCCGGCCTCACTCGCACCAATGCACGCGCAGGCGCGCACCCGGCGTATCGAAGGCGACGCGGATCGGGTACTCGTGCGGATCGGTGCCGGCCAGCGCGCGCTCCAGTACCTCCAGCTTCTGCTTGCCGCGCAACAGCAGCATGCGCTGGCCGATCGGCGCCAGGCCGGCCGGGGTCAGGGTGATGCGCAGCGGCCAGGTGTTGGCGCCGGGGCAGCCGGTGGCGTCGAGCGCGGCGTAGGGCAGTGGATTGGCCAGGGCCTTGTTCAGGTCGGTGGCGCCCGGGAACAGCGAGGCGGTGTGGCCGTCGCCGCCCATGCCCAGCACCGCCATGCACGGGGCCGGGGCGTGCTGCGCGTGCAGGTTGGCCGCGTGCACGCAGTCCTGCAGCGGCTTGCCGACCCGCACCAGCGGTTCGAAGCGCGCCTCTTCGGCGCGGTCCAGCAGACTGTGCCGGACCAGGTAGGCGTTGCTGTCGCTGTCCTGCGGCGACAGCCAGCGCTCGTCGACCAGGCCGACCTCCAGTTTCGACCAGTCCAGCGGCAACTCGGCCAGCGCCTGGTACACCGGCGCCGGGGTGGTGCCGCCGGACAGCAGCAGGCGCGCGCCGCCGCGGCGCTGGATCTCCTCGCGCAGCGCGGTGCCGATCTCGGCCGCCGCCGCGTCGATCCATTCGTCCGGATCGTCGTAGCGGATCAGCGTGATGCGGTCGGACAGCGTGGGGCTCATGCGATGGCTCCTGGGGATTGCCGCGCGGCGTCCACCGCGTAGGCGGCGGCGCCGAGCAGGCCGGGACGGGGGTGGATCACCGCCAGCGACGGCACCCGCGCCATGATCGACGAAAACCGGCCCTTGTGCTCGAAGCGCTGGCGGAATCCGGAATGCTGGATCGCGTCGAGCATCTTCGGCACCAGCCCGCCGGTCAGGAACACGCCGTCCCAGGCGCCCTGCATCAGCACCAGATCGCCGGCGATGGCGCCGAACACGGCGCAGAACACGTCCACCGTGCGCATCGCCCGGTAGTCGCCCTGCGCGGCGCGCGCGGTGATGTCCTCCGGCTGCAGCGGGCCCGGATCGTCGCCGGCGATCTCGCTGAGCGCGCGGTGGATGTTGACTAGGCCGGGGCCGCAGATCAGGCGCTCGTTGGAGACGCGGCCGAACTGCTGCGAGAGCAGTTCCAGGATGCGGATCTCCTCCGGCGTACCCGGCGGGAAGCTGACGTGGCCGCCCTCGGTCTCCAGCGGGAAGCAGCGCCCGCCGCGCATCAGCAGGCCGCCCACGCCCAGGCCGGTGCCGGGGCCGATCACCCCGTAGTTGCGCGGCACCTCGACCGGCGACGGCGTCCAACTGGCGCCGCCGACCTGGACCACGTCCTGCGGCCGCAGCAGGCTGATCGCCATCGCCTGCGCGGCGAAGTCGTTGATCAGGTGCAGTTCGTCGAAGCCGAGCATGGCGCGGGTGCGCGCCCGCGAGATCACCCACGGATGGTTGGTGATGCGCGCCTCGTCGCCATCGACGCGGCCGGCGACCGCGAAGGTGCCGCTGCGCGCGTCCACCCCGGTCTGTTCCAGGTAGTGGCGGGCGGCGTCGCCCAGCGACGGGAATTCCACCACCGAGTAGGTCTGGGTGCTGTCGTCGAGCAGCGGCACCGAAGCGTCGAGATCGGCGAGGGCGAAACGGGCATTGGTGCCGCCGATGTCGGCGACCAGCACCGGGCGCTGCGGCGCGCTCATTGCGCGACCTTCGGCGCGGCGCCGGACTGGTCGCAGGACACGTAGGCCTTCGCTTCCTCCGGCCCCCAGCTGCCGGCCGGGTAGGGCAGCAGCGGCAGGTGCGCCTGCGCCCAGGCGGCGCTGACGCTGTCGATCCAGGCCCAGGCGGCGCGGACTTCGTCGTCGCGCACGAACAGCGCATGGTTGCCGTTGAGCGCATCGAGCATCAGCCGCTCGTAGGCGATGCGCCGATGCAGGCCGGTGGGTACCGACAGTTCCAGTTCCAGCGGCTGCAGTTCCAGCGCGCCCCATTCCGGGCCGGCCAGGCTGCTCATCAGCCCCAGTTCGATGTTCTCCTGCGGCTGCAGCTGGAAGGTCAGCCGGTTCGGCGCCACCTGCTGCGCGGCCGGGCGCTCGAACAGCCAGTGGGTGACCGGCTTGAGCGTGACCACCACGCGGGTGGAGCGCTCGGCCAGGCGCTTGCCGGTGCACAGGCGGAACGGCACCCCGGCCCAGCGCCAGTTGTCGATGTAGGCGGTGACCGCGGCGAAGGTCTCCACGTCGCTGCCTTCCGGCGGTTGGTAGGCCTGCGCCGGCTGGCCGTTGATGGTGCCGGCGGTGTAGCGCCCGCGCACGCTGTCGCGGGCGGCATGCTCTGCGCTCAGCGGACGCAGCGCGCGCAGCACCTTGACCTTCTCGTCGCGGATGCGGTCGGCTTCCAGCGACGCCGGCGGCTCCATCGCCACCAGGCACAGCAACTGCAGGATATGGCTCTGCACCATGTCGCGCAGCGCGCCGGAGCGCGCGTAGTAGGCGTCGCGGCCGTCCACGCCCTCGCTCTCGGCGACCAGGATGTCCACCGACTCGATGTAGTTGCGGTTCCACACCGCTTCCAGCAGGGTGTTGCCGAAACGCAGCGCGATCAGGTTCTGCACCGCGGCCTTGCCCAGGTAGTGGTCCAGGCGGAACACGCGGTCCTCGTCGATCAGCGCGCCGATCGCCTGCACGATCTCGCGGGCGCTGTCCGAATCGTGGCCGATCGGCTTCTCCAGCATCAGCCGGTGCGGCGCGGCCAGCGCCCCGCCCAAGGCCAGGCCCTGGCAGGTGCTGATGTACAGGCCCGGCGGGATCGCCAGGTAGCTCACGCAGCGGCGTGCGGTCAGGTCGCGCACCGCGGCGGCCACCGATTCGGCATCGCGCAGGTCCACCGAGCGGTAGTCGATGCGCGCCAGCAGCGCCTGCACGATCGATTCGCCGATCTGCGGCATCGCCGCCTGCAGGCGCGGCTTGAGGATCTCGTGGAACTTGGCGGTGTCGTGCGGCGACAGCGCCAGTGCGCGGATGCGGAAGTCTTCCGGCAGGAAGCCGTCGTCGAGCATGCGCAGCAGCGAGGGGAACAGATAGCGCTGGGCCAGATCGCCGGTGGCGCCGAACAACAGGAAGGTATCGTGCATCGACCGGGTTTCGGTTTCGGGTGACATGGTGTCGATCACCTGGGGGCTAGGAGTGACGTGGCGTGGGAAAGCGAACGGCGGCGACGGCCTGTATCCGTCCGGTTCGGGCGAGGGCGTGACGCGGGAGGGCCGCCAGGCGGGAACGCACGATCCAGGAGATGAATACGACTGCCAGACCTCTGAGCATACCTCTCCAATGCCTCATGCTGCAGGTCGGTTGTTATCCGGCAGGATGACGGCGGCGCGCCGGAGCGGCGGCTGGCGGATCGCATTGCATGCCCTCCCAGGCTCGATGTTGCCCCGTGAAAACGGTTACATGGCAGAATACCGCATCGCGATCCATTGTTGCCTGCGCGCGGGCATGATGCGACCCGAATTCGTATGCACTGCCCTCGGGAGGGACCGGCGGCAGCCCGTTCCTCACTGCCGGAAACCGGATACATGGCGAAAGTACAACTGGACAACATCCGCAAGGTCTACGACAACGGCCAGGTCGCCGTGCACGGGGCCAGCTTCGAAGTGGCCGACGGCGAACTGATGGTGCTGGTCGGGCCCTCGGGCTGCGGCAAGTCCACGCTGCTGCGCATGATCGCCGGCCTGGAAGAGATCAGCGGCGGCGAACTGCGCATCGGCGAGCGCGTGGTCAACGAGGTGGCGCCGAAGGACCGCGACATCGCCATGGTGTTCCAGAGCTATGCGCTGTACCCGCACATGACCGTGGCCGAGAACCTGGCGTTCGGGCTCAAGCTGCGCGGCGAGAGCAAGGAGGTCATCCGTCAGCGCGTGGCCGCGGCCGCCGACACCCTGGGCCTGACCCCGATGCTGGACAAGCTGCCGCGCGCCATGTCCGGCGGCCAGCGCCAGCGCGTGGCGCTGGGCCGCGCGCTGGTGCGCGAGCCGGCGGTGTTCCTGCTCGACGAGCCGCTGTCCAACCTGGACGCCAAGCTGCGCCATTCGGTGCGCACCGAGATCGCGCAACTGCACCGCAAGCTCGGCACCACCATGATCTACGTCACCCACGACCAGGTCGAGGCGATGACCCTGGGCCAGCGCATCGTCGTGCTCAAGGACGGTGTGATCCAGCAGATCGACACGCCGATGGCGCTGTACGACCGCCCGGCCAACCTGTTCGTGGCCGGTTTCCTCGGCAGCCCGGCGATGAACGTGCTGCGCGGGCGGTTGGTGGAGGAGGGCGGCCTGCAGCTGCAGTTGCAGGACGGCGGGCGGGTGCCGCTGCCGGGCGCGCAGGTCGCGCCGCAGTGGTTGGGCCGGGAACTGGCGATCGGCGTGCGGCCGGAGCACCTGCAGCCCAGCGACGACGCACAGGGCGGCTTCGAGGCCACCATCGAGGTGATCGAGCCGGTCGGCAACGAGATCTTCGTCAATCTCAGCCACGGCGCGCAGCCGCTGGTGATGCGGGTGGCGCCGCGCGCGCTGCCGGGCCTGGGCGAGCGCCTGCGGGTGGCGGTGCGCGGCGATGCGCTGCACTTCTTCGATGCCGAGAGTGGGGGGCGTCTGGAGGCGCGGGAGTCGGGAGTCGGGAATCGGGAATCGCAATAGCAACAGCGAAGGCGCCGGCGAGTTCAGCGCGCCAGGCCGTCGATCAGTGGCTGCCACCGTGCGGGGTGGCCGTCGATGTCCAGTCCCGCCGGTGGCGCCTCCTCGAGCGGCAGCACCGCCAATGCCAGGGTGCCGGCGACGCTGACCACGCTGCCGAACGGTTGGCCGTCGCGCAGCACCGGTGCGTCGATCGCGACGGGCGCATCCACTTCCAGCAACTGCACCGCGCGCTTGGCCTTGCCCAGGAAGTGGGTGCGGGCGACGATTTCCTGGCCGGGGTAGCAGCCCTTCTTGACGCTGAAGGCGTGCAGCCGGTCCAGACCCAACTGCTGCGGGGTCCATTGTTCGCGCTGGCTCGGCGCAAGCCGGGCCAGGCCCAGGCGCAGGTCGGCCGCGCGCCAGGCCTCGGCCAGCGCCGGGTCGGCGGCCGGCGCATCCGCGGCCGGCGCCGGCACCAGGCGCAGGGTGCGCGGCAGGCCGTCGCCGCCCATGTCCAGTTCGATCACGCCAGCCTCATCGTGCGCTGACGTCGCGCCGCGGGCCTGCTCGGGTAGGCTCAGGCGACCGAAAGCAACAAGCGTGTCCTCGACCGACACGCGCAGTTTGCGCCGGAACACGAAGCGGCCCAGTGCCGTTGCCAGTTCCTCGGCGCCACCGTCGGCCAGCAGCATCAGCAAGGCGTCGTCGGCCTGGCGAAGGAGCGCAAACACCGCGATCACCCGGCCCTTGGCGGTGAGCCAGGCGTTCCATTGCCATTGCCCGGGTGCCAGCGCCTGCACGTCGTTGGCGAATTGCGCATGGGCGAAGGCCGCTGCATCCGGACCGCGCAATGCGACGTATTGCAGGTGTGGCAAGGCGGAAAAACCGCCGGATTCCAGATTCAGGTTGTCAGGCACGAGAGGGGAGGACTAAAATTGACGAGTTGTGAGACCCGCATGATAGGCCAACCAACCCCCACACCCGAGTCCGATCCCGAAACGCAGCGGCCCGCCGAGGACACCCCTCCGCAGACCGAGCCTGCGCCGCGGGAGATCGGCGGGCGCGGCGGCCTCGAGCCGACGCGCTACGGCGACTGGGAGAAAAACGGACGCTGCATCGATTTTTGAGCAGCTTTGAGCCAACGCGGCCTTAAGCACGCCGCCCAGCCGAGACAACGAGCCCAGCGAATGGCTACGCGCGAACGTCCCCTTTCCCCGCATCTGCAGGTCTATCGCTGGCAGATCCAGATGGTCACCTCCATCCTGCACCGTGCCACCGGCATCGTGCTGTCGGTCGGTGCCCTGATCATCGCCGCCGCGCTGCTGGTGCTGATGCTCGGCCCGGCGTCCTGGAACTGCTTCCGCGGCATGGCCGGCGCCTGGTACGGCCAGGTATTCCTGTTCGCCTGGAGCTGGGCCTTCGCCTACCACCTGTGCAACGGCCTGCGCCACATCGTGCAGGACTTCGGCCATGGCTACAGCATTCCCGCGTTCGTGCGCAGCAGCTGGATGTCGGTGGTCGGCAGCCTGGTGATCGTGGCGCTGATCTGGGCCTACGTCCTCCACGGAGCCGCCGCATGAGCCGCTATCGCACCCCCCTGAAGAACGTCCGCGGCCTGGGCGCGGCCAAGTCCGGCACCGAGCATTTCGTGTTGCAGCGGCTGACCGCCACCGCGTTGGTCGGCCTGACCGTGTGGTTCCTGGTGTTCGTGCTGAGCCTGCTCGGCGCCGACTACGTCACCGCCACCGAAGCGGTGGCCAAGCCGTGGAACGCGGTGCTGCTGGTCGGCTTCCTGATCGCGATGTTCTGGCACGCGCAGATCGGCCTGCAGGTCATTCTCGAAGATTACGTACACAACTCGCTGCTGGCCCTGGCGCTGCAGACCACGGTGAAGTTCGTCGCCGTGCTCGGCGCGATCGTCGGTGTATTCGCGGTCGCCCGCATCGCGCTGGGCAGCGCCTGATCGGCGCCCGGAACAGGAACTCAGATTCGATGTCCGCTTACAAGATCACCGAACACAAGTACGACATGGTCGTGGTCGGCGCCGGCGGCGCCGGCCTGCGCGCCACCTTCGGCCTGGCCCAGAAGGGCCTGCAGACCGTCTGCCTGACCAAGGTCTTCCCGACCCGTTCGCACACCGTGGCCGCGCAGGGCGGCATCTCCGCCGCGCTCGGCAACATGGGCGAGGACGACTGGCGCTATCACTTCTACGACACCATCAAGGGCTCGGACTGGCTGGGCGACCAGGACGCGATCGAATACATGTGCCGCGAGGCGATCCCGGCGATCATCGAGCTGGAGCACTACGGCGTGCCGTTCAGCCGCACCGAGGACGGCAAGATCTACCAGCGTCCGTTCGGCGGCATGACCACCAAGTACGGCGAAGGCCCGTCCGCGCAGCGCACCTGCGCCGCCGCCGACCGCACCGGCCACGCCATGCTGCACACGCTGTACCAGCAATCGCTGGCGCACAACGCGCGCTTCATGATCGAGTACTTCGCGCTCGACCTGATCTTCGACGAGGAAGGCGCCTGCCGCGGCGTGCTCGCCCTGGACATGGCCGAAGGCTCGCTGCACCTGTTCCGCGCCCACGGCGTGGTGCTGGCCACCGGCGGCTACGGCCGCGCCTACTTCAGTGCCACCTCGGCGCACACCTGCACCGGCGACGGCGGCGGCCTGGTGATGCGCGCCGGCCTGCCGATGCAGGACATGGAGTTCGTGCAGTTCCACCCGACCGGCATCTACGGTGCCGGCTGCCTGATCACCGAAGGCGTGCGCGGCGAAGGCGGCATCCTGCGCAACAGCAGCGGCGAGCGCTTCATGGAGCGCTACGCGCCGCACTACAAGGATCTGGCCTCGCGCGACGTGGTGTCGCGTTCGATGACCATCGAGATCCGCGAAGGCCGCGGCGTCGGCGAGCACAAGGACCACATCCTGCTCGACCTGACCCACCTCGGCCCGGGCGTGATCGACGAGAAGCTGCCCGGCATCGCCGAGAGCGCGCGCATCTTCGCCGGTGTCGACGTGCACAAGCAGCCGATCCCGGTGATCCCGACCGTGCACTACAACATGGGCGGCATCCCGACCAACTACCACGGCGAAGTGGTGCGCAAGGACGGCGACAACCCCGATGCGGTAGTGCCGGGCCTGTACGCCATCGGCGAGGCCGCCTGCGTGTCGGTGCACGGCGCCAACCGCCTGGGTTCCAACTCGCTGCTCGACCTGGTGGTGTTCGGCCGCGCGGTGGCCAACCGCTGCGCCGAGACGATCAAGACCGGCGCCCCGCACAAGGGCCTGCCGGGCGACGCCTGCGACAAGGCGCTGGGCCTGCTGGACAAGCTGCGCAACGCCAACGGCAGCACCCCGACCTCGGTGATCCGCGACAAGATGCAGCGCACCATGCAGTCCGACGCGGCGGTGTTCCGCACCAGCAAGACGCTGAAGGAAGGCGTGGACAAGATGGCCGACATCTTCGCCAGCTTCGAGGACGTCAAGGTGTCCGACCGCTCGCTGGTCTGGAATTCCGACCTGATCGAGACCTACGAGCTGAACAACCTGCTGCTCAACGCGGTGGCGACGATCAACTCGGCCGAACAGCGCAAGGAAAGCCGCGGCGCGCACGCCCACGAGGATTTCCCCGACCGCGACGACGTCAACTGGCAGAAGCACACGCTGGTCACCGTCGACGACAAGGGCCAGTGCAGCTTCGACTACCGCCCGGTGCACATGTACACGCTCAGCAAGGACGTGGACGTGGTGCCGCCGAAGCCGCGCGTTTACTGACCACAGCCGGGAAACGGGAGTAGGGAATCGGGAATCGAGAACAGCGCATGCGCTCTTCGCTCCCGCTTCCCATTCCCCATTCCCCAATCCCCATTCCCGGATTTTAAAGCCATGGCAGAGTTCACCCTCCCCAAGAATTCCAAGATCGGCAAGGGCAAGCACTTTCCCGCCAAGGGCGCGAAGAACGTGCGGACCTTCAAGGTCTACCGGTGGAATCCGGACGACGACAGCAACCCGCGGACCGACACCTACGAGGTGGATCTGGATGCGTGCGGCCCGATGGTGCTGGACGCGCTGATCAAGATCAAGAACGAGATCGACCCGACCCTGACCTTCCGCCGCTCGTGCCGCGAGGGCATCTGCGGATCGTGCGCGATGAACATCGACGGCACCAACACGCTGGCCTGCACCAAGGCGATCGCCGACTGCGGCAAGAAGGAAGTGCCGATCTACCCGCTGCCGCACATGAGCGTGGTCAAGGATCTGGTGCCGGACCTGACCCACTTCTACGCGCAGTACGCCTCGATCAAGCCGTGGATCCGTACCCAGACCCCGCCGCCGCCGGACCGCGAGCGGCTGCAGTCGCCGGAGGACCGCAAGAAGCTCGACGGCCTGTACGAGTGCATCCTGTGCGCGTGCTGCTCGACCAGCTGCCCGAGCTACTGGTGGAACGGCGAGCGTTACCTGGGCCCGGCGATCCTGCTGCAGGCCTACCGCTGGATCATCGACTCGCGCGACGAGGACACCGGTGCGCGCCTGGACGATCTGGAAGATCCGTTCAAGCTGTACCGCTGCCACACCATCATGAACTGCGCGCGGACCTGCCCGAAGGGGCTGAACCCGGCGCTGGCGATCGCCGAGATCAAGAAGCTGATGATGGCGCGCCGCGCCTGATCGCAGCGGCGCACGTTCCAAGCGGCGGGCCTGCCCGCCGACCGCGCGGCACCGGCTTTCGGGTTCGGTGCCGCGTTCGTTTTCGGCGGCTGCCGTGCGGCGCCGCCTCCAGGCAAGGGCGCATGCGATGGACGAGAGCACCGAACTGAAGAAGCTGCGCTGGCGCTGCCGGCGCGGCATGCGCGAACTGGACCAGCTGTTCGGCCGCTACCTGGACCGGCGCTGGGGGGAGGCTTCCGAGGACGAGCGCGGGGTTTTCCTATACCTGCTCGATTGCGAGGACGATAAGTTGTGGCGCTGGTTCATGGGCTACGAGGCCTGTCCCGATGCACGCGCCGCCGATCTCATCGCTTCCATCCGCGCCATGCCGGCTTGACTGGCGCCCCTCGCGCTGGCTGCTGGCCGCGCTGACCCTGCTCGGCGCGCTGGCGCCGCTGTCGCTGCTCGGTTCCGACCTGCCGCCACGCCTGGCCTGGCCGGCGGCCGTGCTGGCGCTGCTGTACGCGGGGTGGCTGCTGCGCCGTGAGGCCAGGCGGGCGCCGCGCATGCTGTTGGTTCCCGCCGGTGCCGGTACGCCCAGCATCGATGGCGTGGCGGTGAGCGCGCTGCAGGTCGACTGGCGCGGACCGCTGGCGTTCGTGCGCTGGCGCGATGCGCAGGGGCGCACCCAGCGCCTGGCGTGGTGGCCCGACACGCTGCCGGCGGCGGCACGACGTGAACTGCGTCTGGCCGCTGCCGCCCATGCCGCTTCGTCTGCGCCGCCGCAAATGGCACCATAGCGCTCCCTGGATGGTGGCTGCGCATGTTCAAACCCTTACCCGTGGCCATCGGCCTGCGCTATCTGCGCGCCAAGCGCCGCAACAATTTCATCTCCTTCATCTCCATGGCCTCGATCCTCGGCATCGCCCTGGGCGTGACCGTGCTGATCACCACCCTGGCGGTGATGAGCGGCTTCCAGAAGGAGATCCGCGACCGCCTGCTGCAGATGGCCGCGCATGCCACGGTCAGTGCGCAGGGCGCGCCGATGGAGGACTGGCAGCACGCGGTGGACGTGGCCATGCGCGACAAGCGCGTCGCCGGCGCCGCGCCCTACGTCGAGGAAGAGGCGCTGCTCACCGGCCAGCGCAACCAGCCGGCGATCGTCCGCGGCATCCTGCCCAAGGAAGAGGCCAAGGTCTCGGTGCTGGCGCAGAAGATGAAGCAGGGCTCGGTCGACAGCCTGACCCCGGGGTCCTACAACATCCTGCTCGGCCAGGAACTGGCGCTGTGGCTGGGCGTGGGCGTCGGCGACAAGGTGGTGGTGATGCTGGGCGAGCCGCAGGCCAGCCCGATGGGCATGGTGCCGCGCTACAAGCGCTTCACCGTCAGCGGCATTTTCGAGGCCGGCTACAACGAGATCGACCGCGGCCTGGCGGTGACCAGCATGCCCGACTTGCAGCGGGTGCTGCGCATGGGCGACGGCGTCACCGGCGTGCGCCTGAAGCTGTACGACATGGACCAGGCCTGGAACGTGGCGCGCGACCTGGCGCTGAACCTGCACGGCCCGTACATGGTCAGCGACTGGACCCGCGAGAACGCCAACCTCTACCAGTCGCTGAAGATGGAAAAGACGGTGATGGGTATCCTGCTGTCGCTGATCATCGCGATGGGTGCGTTCAACCTGGTGTCCTCGCAGGTGATGCTGGTGACCGACAAGCAGGCCGACATCGCCATCCTGCGCACACTGGGACTGAGCCCGGGCGGGGTGATGCAGGTGTTCATGGTGCAGGGCACGCTGATCGGCGTGATCGGCACCGTCGCCGGCGTGATCGGCGGCATCGTGCTGACGCTCAACCTGGAGCGGATCCTGGCCGGCATCGAGGCGGTGTTCAACATCAAGCTGCTGCCCGAGGACGTCTACTACATCACCGGCCTGCCCACCGACATGCAGCCGCACGACGTCATGGTGATCACCATCGTCGCCTTGCTGATGAGCTTCCTGGCCACGCTGTACCCGGCCTGGCGTGCGGCGCGCACGCAGCCGGCGGAGGCGCTGCGCTATGAATGAGAGCCGGGAATCGGGAATGGGGAATCGGGAATCGGGAATGCAGAAGCGACAAGCAGACGCGGCGATCCGCGCCGAAGGCCTGGCCAAGACCTACGCCGAAGGCAAGATGCGCACGCCGGTGTTCGACGGCCTGGAGCTGAGCGTGGCGGCGGGCGAGACCGTGGCCATCGTCGGCGCCTCCGGTGCCGGCAAGAGCACCTTGCTGCACCTGCTCGGCGGCCTCGACGTGCCGACCTCCGGCGAGGTCTACGTGGCCGGCCAGCGCATGTCGGCGCTGACCGACGCGGCGCGCGGGCAGTTGCGCAACCGCTCGCTGGGCTTCGTCTACCAGTTCCATCACCTGCTGCCCGAGTTCACCGCGCTGGAGAACGTGATGATGCCGGTGCTGCTGGGCGGCGCGCCGATCCAGGACGCCGATGCGCGCGCGCGGGCGCTGCTGGAATCGGTGGGCCTGGGCCATCGCCTGGAGCACAAGCCGGGCGAACTGTCCGGCGGCGAGCGCCAGCGCGCCGCGGTGGCGCGTGCGCTGGTCAATCGCCCGGCCTGCGTGCTCGGCGACGAGCCGACCGGCAACCTCGACGACAAGACCGCGGCCAACGTGTTCGCGCTGATGCTCGAACTCAACCGCGCGCAGGGCACCAGCCTGGCCCTGGTCACCCACGACCGCAGCCTGGCGCGCAAGCTGGACCGGGTGCTGGAACTGCACCAGGGCAAGCTGCGCGAATTGGCGCCCGCAGACGTCTGAATGGGGGAGGCTGCCGCACGGCGGCTCCGAACTGCAGGTGGTCGAGCATGATCGCGGCCTGACGATCGCGAGGGGCTCAAGCCTCTTTCAGTGGGAAAGGCGTGGCAGCCATGCTTCCCGTGGCCGTCCTTCGATCCCGACGACAGCGCTGTCCTGCGACTGACGCAGGCCGCGTCGGGAATGAAGTCCCTCCCAAAGGGAGAGCCTTCCCACAGGTACGCCGGCGCATCGCCGTGCGGTAGGAGCGGCGTCAGCCGCGACACGAACGTTACCGATAGCTCCTGTCGCGGCTTAGCCGCTCCTGCAAGTGCAACCGCATGTGGGAGCGACTTCATTGCGACGAACGCAGCCGACCATGTCGTCGGCCCCGGTTGCCGACAGCGCCTGACCAGACCTCGTCCCTCAGGGAATCACCCGCTGCGCACGCAGTCGCGTGAACAGCTCCAGGAACGAGGCGCGGCTGTCGTAGTAGCCGAGGAAGCCGAGATCGCGGCTCTTGGTCATGTCGTTGACGCACTCGATCTCGCGGCCCAGATCGGCATCGGTATGCCACCACGACGCCAGTTGGTTCACATCCGCCTGCACCAGCCCATGCTGCTCGGCGATTTCGCGCCACAGGGCCGGCGCGGCGTCCTGCAGGCGCGCTTGCAGCGGCATCGGCGCCTCCGGATAAGGGGCAGGGTCCAGGCCGAAGAACGCGGCGATCTCGCCCCACATCCAGCGCCAGCGGAACACGTCGCCGTTGACCGTGTTGAAGGCCTGGTTGCGTGCGGCCGGATTGGTCGCGGCCCAGGCCAGTTGGCGGCCGAGCAGGCCGGCGTCGGTGAGGTCGGTGAGGCTGTCCCACTGCGCGCGCGAACCGGGGAACACGAAGGGCTGCCCGGTGTGCTTGCACAGCGTCGCGTACACCGCCAGGGTCACGCCCATGTTCATCGCATTGCTGCCGTTGGCCTGGCCGATCATGGTGTGCGAGCGGTGCACGCTCCAGCCGAAGCCATGGCGCGCGGCGGCGTCGAACAGCAGGTCTTCCAGCGTGTAGTAGAAATTCTCGCCCGGCTGCCGCGGTTCGCTCTCGCGGAACGGCGTCTCCGCCTTGCCGCTGCCGTAGTGCTCGAACGAGCCCAGGTAATGCTTGGTGCCGGTGACCAGCGCCATGTGCTGCAGTGTCGCGCCGTCCAGGCCCTCGCACAGGTGCTGCAACATCGCGCCGTTGGCGGCGACGTTCTCCTTCTCGGTGTCGCGCCGCGTCCAGGTGCAGAAGAACACGTGGGTGATCGGCAGCCCGCGCAGCGCCGCGATGGTGGCGTCGCGGTCGAGCAGATCGACCGCCACCGGAATCACGCCTTCCTGCGGCACCGGACGGCGTGCCAGCCCATAGACGGTCCAGCCCTCGGCGACCAGCACGTTGGCGAGGTTGTAGCCGGAGATGCCAGTGACTCCGACGATCAATGCGATGCCCTTGCGCATGCGCGAACTCCTTACGACGTGGGGTATCGCACCTTAGGCGCGGGGCAATGAAGCTGCGGAGAACTGCGTCGGGACTGTGACGCGGCGCGCGCTCGCGCGTTAGGCGAATTCTGACGCGGTGTCGCGGCATGGACCGATGGCTCGCGTCCAGGCGGGATGCGACGCTGGCATCGCGATAAAGACAGTGTCGCGCGATGCGCACGTCGCGCCGCTTCGTCTCGCTGCTTCCGATCCATCGATGCCAAGGAGGGCAAGCACATGCAACCGTCGGCAGACGCCGTGCCGTGCCAGGGCCCCGTCGCGACTCGCGCTGCCCGCTGGCCGGCACCGGCGCCGTTCGGCGCTGCGGTCGCGGCCAGCCTCGCCGCCGGCGTGCTGGCCGCGCTGTGGCTGCCGCGCCTGCTGCCCTGGCCGCTGGCCGTGGCGATCCTGCTCGCCGGGGCGTCGCTGTACGTGGCGGCGCCGCGCTGGCGCTGGCTGGGCGCGTTCGCGATCGGCGCCGGCTGGCTGGCGCTGATCGCCGGCATGGTGCTGGCGCGGCAGTTGCCGGCCGACTGGGAAAAACGCGTGGTCGACGTCCGCGGCCAGGTGGTGGAACTGCCGCAGGCGGAGACCCGCCGCACCCGCTTCCTGTTCCGGGTGGACAGCGACGCGGCGCAGCCGGCGCCGTTGCGCGGGCGCCTGCTGCAATTGGCGTGGTACGACGACTTCGGCACGCACCAGGCCGGGCCGCGTAGCGCCCTGAGCGCCGGCGCGCGCTGGCAATTGCAGGTGCGCCTGCGTGCACCGCGCGGCTTGAGCAATCCCGGCGGCTTCGACGCCGAGGCCTACGCGCTGGCACAGCGGATCAGTGCCAGCGGCTATGTGGTGGCGCCGCGTGCGGCCACGCAACTGGTGCCGGGGCAGGGAATCGACGCCTGGCGTGCGGATATGTCCGCACGCATCGCTGCGGCCGTGCCGCAGGCCTCGGCGCGCTACGTGCAGGCACTGGCGCTGGGCGACACGCGGCGCCTGGACGATCGCGACTGGCGCATCCTGCGTGCCGCCGGCCTGACCCATCTCATCGCCATTTCCGGCTTCCATGTCGGCCTGGTCGCCGGCGCCTTCGCACTGCTCGGCGGCGGCCTGTGGCGGCTGTGGCCGCAACTGGGCCGCTACTGGCCGCGCCGCCAGGCCGCGGCGGCGCTGGCGCTGCTCGGCGCCGGCGGCTACACCCTGGTGTCGGGCATGGCCCTGCCGACCGTGCGCACCGCGCTGATGATCGCGGTGGTGGTGGCGGCACGGTTGTGGCGGCGACCGGTGCGGGTGGTCGACGCATTGGCGCTGGCGGCGATTGCCATGCTGCTCTGCGACCCGCTGGCGGTGCTCTCGGCCGGCTTCTGGCTGAGCTTCCTCGGCGTCGCCTGGCTGGCTTGGTGCATGCCCGATGCCGGTCGTGGCTGGCGCGAGACGCTGCGCAGCTTCCTGACCGCGCAAGGCGTGGCCACGGTCGGCCTGCTGCCGGTGAGCACGATGCTGTTCGGGCAGGCCTCCGTGGTCGGGCCGCTGGCCAACCTGCTGGCGATCCCCTGGTGGAGCCTGGTGGTGGTCCCGCTGGCCTTGCTCGGCACCGCGCTGGAGGCCTTGCACGCCGGTGCCGGCGCCTGGCTGTGGCGCCTGGCCGCGGCCTGCTTCGACCTGACCTGGCCGTTGTTCGTCGCCTTGGGCGAGAGCCGCTTCGCCCTGCGCTGGCTGCCGGAGGCGCGCGACTGGGCGCTGCCGCTGGCCCTGCTGGGCGCGTTCTGGCTGCTGCTGCCGCGCGCGGTGCCGGGCAAACCGCTGGCGGCGATGCTGTGGTTGCCCTTGCTGTGGCCGCCGCTGGAGCGACCGCGACCGGGCGAGGTCGATCTGGTGATGTTCGACGTGGGGCAGGGGCTGTCGTTGCTGGTCCGCACCGCCCACCATCAACTGCTGTACGACACCGGGCCGGCGGTGGAGGACGGCTACGACGCCGGCGAGCGGGTGGTGGTGCCAGCGCTGCATGCGCTCGGCGTGGCGCGGCTGGATCGCGCGGTGATCAGTCATGGCGACAACGACCACGCCGGCGGCGTGGGCGCGGTGCGCGCGGCGCTGCCGATCGGCCTGGTCCAGGCCCCGGCTGGTGCGCCGTTGCCGGTGGACCGGGCCTGCGTGGCCGGCGATGCCTGGGAATGGGATGGCGTGCGGTTCCGGTTCCTGCACCCGGCGCCGCACTTTCCCTATTTGCGCAACGAGTCCAGTTGCGTGCTGCGCGTGGAGACCGCGCATGGCGCGTTGCTGCTGGCCGGCGATATCGGCGACGTGGTCGAGCGCACGCTGCTGCGCGAGGCGCCGCAGGCGCTGCGCGCCGACGTCGTGGTGGCGCCGCACCATGGCAGCGCGCATTCCTCGCAGCCGGCCTTCGTCGCCGCCACCGGCGCGCGGCTGGTGCTGGTGTCGGCGGCCTACGGCAACCGCTTCGGTCATCCGCATCCGGGCGTGGTGGCGCGCTGGCAGGCGGCCGGCGCCGAGGTCGCCGGCACGCCGCAGGGCGGTGCGCTGCGCGTGTGGCTGGGGCGCACGGGCCTGCAATTGCGTGAGCGGCGGCCCTGGCGGGCGCGGCTGTGGGATGCGGCGGAGCGGGCGCGGGCGGCTGCTATCCTATCGGCCAGTGAACGAACGGCCGAGCGTGCCGGAGGGTTGCGACGTGTGGGAACTGGTCAAGGCCGGTGGCTGGCCGATGGTGCCATTGCTGCTGTTGGGCGTGGTCGCGCTGGCGATCGTCCTGGAGCGGTTCTGGAGCCTGCGCCGTAGCGAGGTGTTGCCGCCGGGACTGGGCCAGGAAGTGCGCAACTGGGCCACGCGCGGCAAGCTCGACCCCACCCATATCGAATCGCTGCGGCGCAATTCGCCGCTGGGCGCGCTGCTCGCGGCCGGCCTGGATGTGCGCAACCGTCCGCGCGAGATCGTGCGCGAGCGCATCGAGGACACCGGCCGGCACGTCGTGCACCGCATGGAGCGTTACCTGAACGCGTTGGGCACCATCGCCTCGGCCGGGCCGCTGCTCGGCCTGCTCGGCACCGTGGTCGGCATGATCCAGATGTTCCTCGGCATCCTCGACCATGGCCTGGGCGACGTGAACCAGCTCGCCGGCGGCATCGGCAAGGCGCTGGTGTGCACCGCCACCGGCATGATCATCGCGGTGCCGGCGCTGATCTTCCATCGCCATTTCAAGGGCCGCATCGCCGGCTACGTTATCGAGATGGAGCAGGAAGCCACCGCGCTGACCGATGCGCTCGACGGCCACGGCCGTGCCGTGGCGCCGGCGGCACGTGGCGCCGCGTCGAACGCCGCGTCGGCCAAGGGCTGAGCCGGTGCGGATCCGCGACGACCGTGGCCAGGACGAGCCGCACATCGACCTGGTGCCGTTGATCGACGTCATCCTGGTGCTGATCATCTTCTTCGTCGTGACCACCACCTTCGATGCGCGTTCGACGCTGCAATTGCAGTTGCCCAACGCCAGCGACCGCAACGCGCCGCCGCCGGCGCGCGCGCTGAGCGTGCTGATCAACGCCGACGGGCATTACTTCATCAACGACCAGGAAGTGCTGCGCACCGACGTGGAGTCGGTCAAGCGCAGCATCGCCCAGGTCGCCGGCGACGACCGCGAGCAGCCGGTGCTGCTGCGCGCCGACGCGCGCACGCCGTACCAGGCGGTGGTCACCGCGCAGGACGCGCTGGGCCAGCTCGGGTTCCGCCGCATCGCCATCGCCACTGCCCCCGAAGTCAACAGGGACGGAAGCTCCAAGTGAATGTACCCACCGACGTGCCCGTCCAGGATTCCCCCTGGCGGACCTATCGCCGCCTGTTGTCCTATGCCGGCGGCTACCGCGGTCTGCTGCTGATCGCCGCCGCCGGCGCGCTGCTGGAAGCGCTGGCCGGCTCGGGCTTCCTGGCGCTGATGAAGCCGATCACCGACGAGACCTTCATCGCCCGCAACCGCGAGGTGGCGATGTGGCTGCCGTTGCAGATCGTCGGCCTGTTCGTGCTGCGCGGTATCGCCGGCTACGTCACCGACATGTCGATGGGGCGCGCGGCGCGGAGCATTTCCCGCGATTTCCGGGTCAACGTGCTGGACAAGTACCTGCGCCTGCCGGGTAGCCGCTTCGATGCCGAGCCGGTGGCGTCGATGCTGGTGCGGCTGGGTTCGGACAGCGAGCAGGTGGCGCAGGCCGCGGTCGACGCGATGAAGGTGATGGTGCAGCAGACCCTGCAGATCGTCGGCGCGCTGGCGGTGATGTTGTGGTACAGCTGGACGGTGACCGTGACCATCCTGCTGGTGGCGCCGCCGCTGGCCTGGGTGATGGACCGCGTGGCCAAGCGCTACCGGCGGGTCAGTCATCGCATCCAGGAGAGCAACGCCGAGCTGATGCAGTCCGCCGAGCAGGCCCTGTCCGGCAACCAGGAGGTCAAGGTCTACGGCGCGCGCGCCAGCGAGATGGAGCGCTACCAGCACCTGGCCGACACCAACCTGCATCTGGCGATGAAGGTCGAATCCACCCGCGGCATCTCCTCGGCCGCGGTGCAGTTGCTGGGCGCGATCGGCCTGGCCGCGCTGCTGCTGATCGCCGGCCACGAGGCGCTGGCCGGGCGCCTGACCGCCGGCGAGTTCGTCTCGCTGATGACCGCGATGATGGCGATCATCCCGGCGCTGAAGAACCTCACCAACGTGCAGAACATGCTGCAGCGGGGCGTCGCCTCGGCGCAGCGGCTGTTCGTGGTGCTGGATGCGCCGGAGGAACAGGACAGCGGCACCCGCCACATCGAGCGCGCGCAGGGCCGGATCGAGTTCCGTGAGGTCACCGCCGCCTATCCGGGGCAGGCGCGGCCGGCGCTGGCCGAAGTCAGCTTCGTCGCCGAGCCCGGCACCGTCACCGCCATCGTCGGCCGCTCCGGCAGCGGCAAGTCGAGCCTGGTCAAGCTGATCCCGCGCTTCTACGACCCGCAATCCGGGCAGATCCTGCTCGATGGCCACCCGCTGCAGGACTATCGGCTGGAAGATCTGCGCCGACAGATCGCCCTGGTCGGCCAGCAGGTGATGCTGTTCGACGGCAGCATCGCCGAGAACGTCGCCTACGGCGAGATGCGCGAGGCCGGCCCTGCGCAATTGCAGCAGGCGATCGCCGATGCCAACGCGATGGAGTTCGTCGAGCACCTGCCCGAGGGCGTGCAGGCGCAGGTCGGGGCCAAGGGCGGGCGCCTGTCCGGCGGTCAGCGCCAGCGCCTGGCGATCGCCCGCGCCATGCTCAAGGACGCGCCGATCCTGATCCTCGACGAAGCCACCGCCGCCCTGGACAACGAATCCGAGCGGCTGGTGCAGGACGCCTTGCACCGGCTGATGCCCGACCGCACCACGCTGGTCATCGCCCACCGCCTGTCGACCATCGAGCACGCCGACCAGGTGCTGGTGATGGACCACGGCCGCATCGTCGAGCGCGGCACCCACCACGAGCTGCTGGCGCTGGGCGGGGTGTATGCGCACCTGCACAGCATGCAGTTCCGCGAAAGGCAGTTCGGATGAGCGAGCGCGGGCCGCACACCCCCGCCTATTGGTACGGCACGGGTTCGCCGCCGCTGCACGCGCGCGTGCTGACCCCGCTGTACGCGGCGGCGATCGCGTTGCGCCGCGCGCTGTACCGGCGCGGCTGGCGCAAGCGCCACAGCATCGCCGCGCCGGTGGTGGTGGTGGGCAACCTCACCGCCGGCGGCACCGGCAAGACCCCGCTGACCATCGCCCTGGTGCAGCGCTTGCGCGACGCCGGCTGGAGCCCGGGCGTGGCCAGCCGCGGCTACGGCCGCAGCCAGCCGCAGGAGCCGCGCTGGATCGAGCCGGGCACCTCGGCCGAGCAGGGCGGCGACGAGCCGGTGCTGATCGCGCGCAAGACCGGCGTGCCGGTGCGGGTGGACCGCGACCGCGTGGCCGCGGCGCGCGCGCTGCTGCAGGCCGGCTGCGACATCGTGGTCTGCGACGACGGCCTGCAGCATTACCGCCTTCAGCGCGACATTGAGATCGAGGTGGTGGACGGCCAGCGCCGCTACGGCAACGGCCGCCTGCTGCCGGCCGGGCCGCTGCGCGAGCCGGTGGCGCGCGGCAACGAATGCGATTTCCGGGTCATCAATCTGGGCCAGGCCAGCGACAGCGGCGCGCTCGAAGTCGGCTTCGGCGAATGGGCGATGCGCCTGCGCATCGACAGCGCGCAACCGCTGCGCGGCGGCCGTGCGCGGCCGCTGCGCAGTTTCGCCGGCCAGCGCGTGCATGCCGTGGCCGGCATCGCCCATCCGCAGCGCTTCTTCGACATGCTGCGCGCGCAGGGCATCGGCGTGGTGCCGCATGCGTTTCCCGACCATCACCAGTACCGCGCCGCGGATCTGGCCTTCGGCAGCGAACTGCCGGTGCTGATGACCGAGAAGGACGCGGTCAAGTGCGCCGCCTTCGTCAACGACTGGTGCTTCAGCGTGCCGCTGGTCGCCGAGCTGCCGGCGGCGTTCTGGATCGGCCTGCTGGACCGGCTGGACAAGCTGCGCGGCCGCGCGGGCGGGACCGGCGACTAGGGCGTTCCCCCATCACGTGCGCCCGCGGTTGGCCTGCAGGAGCGCCACCGGCGCGTGGCGTAGCCTGGGCAATGGTCGAATCCAAGCCGCGGCCTCAGCGGTGCGTCCGCCATCTTCAGTCCTAAGGGCACTGGTGCTGCGCGCACGACGCCGTGTCATCGCTGCGCGTGGCGCGCCACCTCCGCGCGCCTCCTAGGCGCCAATACGGCGCGCGTGCCGCGCGCGCGACGTGAGCGCAAGCCGCAGCGAGCCGACGCTTTCCGCGCCGCTGGGCAAGGCGCGCGTGCGGTCGCCGGCCGGCGCCACCACCTGCACACCGGCGATCCCGGCGTGGTCGATACAATGACCCTCAGTGCCGTTGCGGCGTGCGGCGGCCACCGGGCCGCTGCCCGGCGCCCACCAGGCCGTTTCGGCCAACCATGCGGAGAGCTTTCGATGACGGTCTTCTCGCGATATCCCCGGCGCACGCGCGCCGCTGCCGGCGCCACCCGCGCATGAGCGCCGCCGTGCCGCCGTTCGTCGTCGCCATCCCGGCCCGCTACGCCGCCTCGCGGCTGCCGGGCAAGCCCTTGCGTGCGCTCGGCGCCGAGCCGCTGGTCCGCCACGTGGCGCGGCGTGCGCTCGCCGCCGGTGCCACCCAGGTGTGGGTGGCCGCCGACGATGCCCGCATCGCCGCCGCGGTGGCCGACCTGGACGGCGTGCATGTGGCCAATACCTCTGCCGACCACGCCTCCGGCACCGACCGCCTGGCCGAGTGCGCCGACATCGCCGGTTGGGACGATGTGACCCTGGTGGTCAATCTGCAGGGCGACGAGCCGTTCGCACCGGTGGCCGGCATCGTCGCGGTGGCCCGGACCCTGGCCGACAGCGGCGCCGAGATGGCGACCCTGGGCACGCCGGTGGACGCGGCCGAGCACCTGTTCGATCCCAACGTGGTCAAGCTGGTGCGCAGCGCCGCCGGCGATGCGCTGTACTTCAGCCGCGCGCCGATCCCCTGGCACCGCGACGCCTTCGCCGCCTCGCAGACGCAGTTGCCGCTGCCCGGCCCGTGGCTGCGGCATATCGGCATCTACGCCTATCGCGCCGGCTTCCTGCGCCGGTTCGCGGCGATGCCGCCGGGCACGCTGGAGCGGATCGAGTCGCTGGAGCAGTTGCGGGTGCTGGAAGCCGGGTTCCGCATCGCGGTGGCGTTGTCGCCGGCGCCGTTCCCGCCCGGCGTGGACACGCCCGAGGACCTGGCGCGCGCCGAGGCCTACCTGCAGGGGCAGGCATGAAGCTGCTGCTGGTGTGCCTGGGCAACATCTGCCGTTCGCCGATGGCCGAGGGCGCGCTGCGCCACCACCTGCAGCGCTCGCCGCTGGCGAGTGTGGTGGAGGTCGACTCGGCCGGCACCGGCGACTGGCACCGCGGCGAGCCGCCGGATCGGCGCGCGGTCGCCTGCGCCGCCGCCCATGACGTGGACATCGCCGGCCTGCGCGCCCGGCAACTGCGCGACCGCGACTTTGCCGAGTTCGACTGGATCCTGTGCGCCGATGCGGCCAACCTGCGTGACGTGCGCCAGCGCGCCCCGGTGGCGGCGCACGAGCGCGTGGCGCTGTGGCTGCCGTGGGCCGGGGTGCAAGGCCATCGCGAGATCCCGGATCCGTACACCGGCGGCAGCGCCCAGTTCGAGCAGGTCTGGCAACTGGTAGACGAAGCCGCCGCCGGCAGCGTGGCGCGACTGTCCGTCGACCTCGGCTCCGGCATAATCGGCCGATGAATTCCATCGCCGCCCTGGAACTTCCCGCGTCCGGCGCCTGGCTCAACGCCGAGCCCATTCGCCTGCGCGATCTGCAGGGCCGGGCGCTGGTGCTGGCCTTCGTCAACGCCGCCTCGGTCTGGTGCGCGCAGCGCCTGGCCGAACTCGGCCAGTGGCAGGCGCGCAATCCCGGACGTCTGCAGGTGATCGTGGTGCAGGTGCCGCGCTTCGACAGCGAGCGCGAGCCGCAGCGGGCGCTGAAGCTGCTGCGCAGCCAGGGCGTGTCCGCGCCGGTCCTGCTCGATGCCGATTGGGCCGCCTGGCAGCGCTTCGGCGTCCAGGCCTGGCCGACCCTGGTGCTGATCGACGCCGGCGGCGTGGAGCGCGAGCGCCTGGTCGGCATCGGTGGCGCGGAACTGGACAAGGCGCTGCACGCGCTCTGCGCCGGGCAGCCGCTGCCGCTGGACGAGGACCTGCGCGACGCGCGCGAGACCCAGCCGGAGCCGCGCCTGCCGCTGCGCTTCCCGACCGGCCTGGCGGTGGCCGAGGATCGCCTGTACGTCGCCGACAGCGGCCATCACCGCATCCTCGAATGCAGCACCAGCGGCCGCGTGCTGCGCCAGTTCGGCATCGGCACCGCGGATTTCATCGACGGCGCGATCGGCGAGGCGGCGTTCCACCGCCCGCGCGGACTGGCCCTGGAGCGCGGCGTGCTGTACGTGGCCGATACCGGCAACCATGCGCTGCGCCGGATCAACCTGCTCACCGGCCAGGTCGACACGCTGTGCGGCAACGGTCGCGCCGGCGAGCCGGTCGAAGGCCCGGTGGAGCAACCGCTGCTGGCGCCGCTGAACCATCCGCAGGACGTGGTGATCGCCGACAACCAGGTGCACCTGGCGATGGCCGGCGACAACCGCATCTGGAGCTACGACCTGGGCAGCCGCAGCCTGCGCTGGCGCGCCGGTGCCGGCGCGCTGGAGCTGCGCGACGGCAGCGGCCACCTGGCCGCGTTCGCGCAGCCGTGCAGCCTGGCCGCGGTGCAGCAGGTGCTGTACGTGTGCGATGCGCTGGGCTCGGCGGTGCGCTCGATGCAGTTGCGCGGCGACCTGGTGCAGACCCTGCTCGGCGGCCAGGGGCCGTGGGATTTCGGCAACGAGGACGGGCCGCGCAGCCGTGCCCGCCTGCAGTTCCCGCAGGCGATCGCGCTGAGCCCGGACGCGCCGCTGCTGTGGATCGCCGACAGCGGCAACGGTAGTCTGCGCAGCCTGCGTCTGGGCGGCGGCGAACTGTCCACCGCGGCCTTGCCGCGGCGCCTGCATGGCCCGGGCGGGTTGGCGGTCAGCGCCGGCACGGTGTGGATCGCCGAGACCGATGCGCATGCGGTGCTGCGCTACGACATCGCCAGCGGCGAACTGCGCGACCTCGCGATCGGCGAATGAGTACCCCCGCATTGCCCGCGTTCGACGGCAAGGCCTTTGCCGCCAACCTCAGTACCGCGCCCGGCGTCTACCGCATGTACGCCGCCGACGACACCTTGCTCTACGTCGGCAAGGCCGGCGCGCTGCGCAAGCGCGTGTCCAGCTACTTCAGCGGCTCGCCGAAGAACGCGCGGACCATGGCCATGCTGGCGCAGGTGGCGCGCATGGACGTCACCGTCACCCGCAGCGAGGGCGAGGCGCTGCTGCTGGAAAACCAACTGATCAAGTCGCTGTCGCCGCGCTACAACGTGTCGCTGCGCGACGACAAGAGTTATCCCTACGTGTTGCTGACCCGCGAGGAGTGGCCGCGGATCACCCTGCACCGTGGCCCGCGCGCGGTGCCCGGGCGCTATTTCGGGCCGTATCCCGGCGTCACTGCGGTGCGCGAGACGCTGAACCTGATGCACAAGCTGTTCAAGCTGCGCAGCTGCGAGGACAGCGTGTTCCGCAACCGTTCGCGGCCGTGCCTGCAGTACCAGATCGGCCGTTGCAGCGCGCCGTGCGTGGCGTTGGTGGCGGCCGACGAGTACGCCGAGGCGGTGCGCCGCTCCACGCTGTTCCTGGAAGGGCGCAGCGATCAGCTCGGTGAGGAATTGGTGCAGGCGATGCAGGCCGCCAGCGAACGTCTGGAGTTCGAACGCGCCGCGCGCCTGCGCGATCTGCTGGGCTCGCTGCGCAGCATGCAGAGCCGGCAATACGTGGACGGCCGCGCCGCCGACCTCGACGTGCTGGCCTGCGCCACCCAGGGCGCCAACGCCTGCGTGCTGCTGCTGGCGTTCCGCGACGGGCGCAATCTCGGCACCCGCGCGTTCTTCCCCAAGACCAACGGCGAGGACAGTGCCGCCGAGGTGCTGGGTGCGTTCGTGTCGCAGTACTACGTCGAGCACGCGCCGCCGCGCGAGGTGCTGCTGGACCGCGAGATTCCCGACGCCGAGCTGATCGAGGCGGCGCTGAGTTCGGCCGCCGAACGCAAGGTGCAACTGAAGTGGAACGTGCGCGGCGAGCGCGCCGGCTACCTGGAGCTGGCCAGCCGCAACGCCCAGGCCACCCTGGTCACCGAACTGACCAGCCGCAACGCCCAGCACGCGCGCAGCGAGGCGCTGCGCGAGATGCTCGGCCTGGCCGAGCCGGTTAAGCGGGTGGAGTGCTTCGACATCAGCCACACCATGGGCGAGGCCACGGTGGCCTCGTGCGTGGTGTTCGACGCCAGCGGCCCGGTGCGCAGCCAGTACCGGCGCTACAACATTAGCGGCATCGAGCCGGGCGACGACTACGCGGCGATGCGCCAGGCGATCGAGCGCCGCTTCCGCCGCGCCGCCGAAGGCGAGGGCAAGGGCGATGCGGTGCTGCCGGACGTGTTGCTGATCGACGGCGGCGCCGGACAGCTGGCGCAGGCCACCGGTGCGCTGGCCGACCTGGGCGTGGACGGGGTGTTGTTGATCGGCGTGGCCAAGGGCGCCGAGCGCCGCGCCGGCCACGAGACCCTGGTGATGCCGGACGGGCGCGAACTGCGCCCGGGTGCCGCGTCGCCGGCGCTGCAGTTCATCCAGCAGGTGCGCGACGAGGCGCACCGCTTCGCCATCACCGGCCACCGCGGGCGCCGCCAGAAGGCGCGCATGACCAGCAAGCTGGAGGATATCCCCGGCATCGGCCCGCGCCGCCGCGCCAGCCTGCTCAAGCATTTCGGCGGGCTGGCCGGGCTCAAGGCCGCCGGCGAGGCCGAGATCGCGCGGGTGGAAGGCATCAATGACGCACTGGCCGCACGAATCTACGCTAACCTGCACGGACTGCCGGTGCCCGATCCGGCAGGCGAGTAGAGCAGCGCAATGAAGTTGACCATCCCCACCTGGCTCACGCTGCTGCGGATCGTGATGATCCCCGTGCTGGTGCTGGTGTTCTATCTGCCGTACACCTGGACCAACTTCGCCTCGGCGGCGATCTTCGGCCTGGCCGCGTTCACCGACTGGCTGGACGGCTGGGTGGCGCGGCGCTACCACCAGTACTCCGCGTTCGGTGCGTTCCTGGATCCGGTGGCCGACAAGCTGATGGTGGCGGTGGCGCTGTTCCTGATCGTGCAGGGCCATCCGACGCCGTGGATGGCGTTCTGGGCGGCGGTGATCGTCGGCCGCGAGATCGCGGTGTCGGCGCTGCGCGAGTGGATGGCCGAGATCGGTCAGCGCGCCAAGGTGCGGGTGGCGATGATCGGCAAGATCAAGACTACCGCGCAGATGGTGGCGCTGCTGTGCCTGCTGTACTCGGTGATGCCCGACGGCTCGCCGCCGGAGAGCGTGTGGATGGGCTTGTTCATCTTCCACGTCGGCGACTGGACCCTGGCGATCGCCTCGATCCTGACCCTGTTGTCGGGCATCCAGTACCTGCATGCGGCCTGGCCGAGCCTGCGCGACGACGAGCGCGCGGCGATGGCGGAAAAGAACGCGAAAAAAATCGAAGGCAACGGTTGACAGGCTGCGTGGTCCCGGTAGAATTCGCGGCCTCAAGCGGGAATAGCTCAGTTGGTAGAGCGCAACCTTGCCAAGGTTGAGGTCGCGAGTTCGAGTCTCGTTTCCCGCTCCAGATCATGAAAACAGGACCTTCGGGTCCTGTTTTCGTTTTGGGCGGATGCGCTGCACTGGCAGATGCGTGCGTGCGCGTCGAGCCGTCGCGCAGGGCCGTTTCGCTTCATGCGGTCGCCAGCAACGCGATGGCGAACTGCACTGCGTCAGTTGGCCATCGCATCGCATCGCGTTGCCGGATGGCCGTGCCACCCGCCGTTGCCGGAAGCGATCCAGCTCGCTGCCTTGGCCTGCCACGCCCGCATTGGGGTGCGGTGCGCATGCAGGTTGTCGACTGCTCCACGTTGAATGTGACGCGCCGTTCGCCATGCGCAATCTCGGCTGGATCAACACGCAGGCACCGTGGCCGCGTTGAGGATGCAGCGGGCGCTGCATCGGCATGTACTCGCCGCCGTGCGCTGCCCGCGGCGCGCGCCAGCGGCGAGCGCGTCATACAGACACGACCGTGACGAGATAGATGCGCCCCTGCGTTCTTGTGCCGCCTCAGGGCCTTGGAGTGGCCGCACGGAAGCCGGCATGCCCGCAGGCCGCGTCGTAGGCGTAGTCGCCGGCGGCAAGCAAATGGCGGCCGCTGTTGATGTGGGCCGGCGGCGTCTTCAGCGGCCCGCGCCACTGCACGCTGTCCGGGGTCGCCGCCTTGCCGTCGCCGACCGCAAAGTTGTAACCGAACACCGATTGCCCCTTCGCGTCGACGACGTCGAGCCGCAGTTGGGTGGCATCCGGCACCACGCGCGTGGGATGGCCTGACATCTCCACGGTCTGTTGCAGGCTCGCGGGCGTGGCCGGCGGCACCACCGGGTTGAGCATCATGTAGGACACGCCGGTATCGGGCAGCAGCTTGCCGCAGACGCGGTAGTCGCTGCCGCTGCCGGGAAAGCTGGCGCAGGCACTGGGCGCCTGCCAGTCGCCCGGCGCATCGGCGGTGGCGGCGCCGCGCTGCAGCGGTACCAGTGCGAATCCCTTCAGCGCCGCCTGGCTGACGCCCAGGGTGATGCCCTTGGCACTGACGATGTAGCCGGGGCTCATGCCCTGCGCGCGCATCTGCGCCAGGTTGAGGAACGGATTGCGCGCGGCGTCGACGCCGCGGTCGTAACCCACGCCCATCATGCCGAAGGTCGGCGAGATGGTGCTGCAGTTGCGCAGCACCTGCGTGCTGCTGCTCAGCGCAGGGCTGCCGTCGTAACCGGCGCAGGTGGCGGGCACCTGTGCCAGCGGCTTGGGTTGTTGGGCCACGCTGGCGACATCGCAGGTGCACTGCGCGGCCAGCACGGTGATGCGGTCCACCCGCGCGGCGGCGCGTTTGCCGTCGGGCGAGACACCGAGTTGCATCGGCACGTCCACGTACTTGCCGGGGTGATACTTGCTGTCGCTCGAGTAGAAGATGTGACCCGGCGTGCTGGACGCGTCCCAGGCGCTGCGCAACGCGTCGCTCAGCGGCACCACCACGCCGGTGGAGCCGGTATCCACCTCCAGCACCTGACTGCCCTTGCTGCGGCCGTCGGCATCGCTGCCGAGTTGCACCCGCACTTGGTAGGCGAACTTGGGCATGGCCCTGGAGGCCAGCGGCAGGTCGACCGTTTGCGTCTGCAGCGCGCAGGTCTGCGCGGCGGCGGTGGCGCTCGCGGCCAGGCACAGCGCGGTCCCGCTCCAGCGTGTCCATCGGTTCATGGCGATGTCTCGTTTGGGTGTGGCGCCATGCTAGAGCGCGGCGGCATGCCCATCGTGCGCGGATCCGCGCGATGCGGCGCTTGTCTACCGCCGCTGGCGTGGCGCTGTGGTCGGCATTCCAGTCGCGACGCGGCGCCATCTGCACACGCGAGGCGTGCATCCGGATCCCGGCAACGCCTGCGCGCGCGCAACCCAGGGTTGCCAAGCCGGGGAGCTTGGTACACAATGCAGTCCGTTGTGCGCCGGGCTGATTCAAAAACATCTTTTGAATCAATGCGTTGGACGAGAGCCGCAAGGCATCGTCCGGTTCCCGCCGCAAGGGCCCCGGCAGCGGGGCTTTGTTTTTGTCGGACGCCACAGGCGTTGCGGCGAGACGTCAGTCCACCGGCCTGGTGGCAGAGTGGTTATGCAGCGGACTGCAAATCCGCGTACGCCGGTTCAATTCCGACCCAGGCCTCCATTTCGATGTAATGCAAAAGGGCCGCTTTCTGCGGCCCTTTTGCGTTGTGCAGTGCGTGCACCTTTCCGCAATCGCGGAGAATATGCCGTCATTGCGCGATGGCGTGGGGAACGACCTGCGCGAAGCGCGTGCGCGATGACGCCTCTCGCCATCGCGCACACGCCGCCTCACCAGCGATATGTGGCCGTGGCCATGACGCGTCGCTGCTCGCCGTAGTAGCAGTCGTCGTGGGCGTCGCAGTGTTGAGACGCAGCTTCTCCTTGAATGGCAGCGCTTTCATCGCTTCCTTGAAGGTCGCCGACTTGGGTTCGCCGTGGGTGTCGTAGAAGTTGAAGCGGAACTGCCATTTCGGGCTGTACTGGCTGTAGTCGTGGGTCGTGCTTTGCATCGGTGTTCTCTTCTGCGGGTGGATGGGGCGGGGGAATGCAGGGAATGGCGCCAACGCACGCAATGACGCCGGTTGCGCGTCGTGTCGTCGCGTTGACCTTTGGCGATGTCGGAGGCACCGTATGCGCGGCCTGGCGATGTGGCCTGCAGCAGTGGTCGGCTGTGCCGCCGGGCGTGCGAGGCGAAGGCCGAGGTCTTTGCCGGTCTCGATCCTGCAGCCGACAGGGAGCGTGTGATGGTGTCGAAGGGAATGTCCGCCACGGCGCGCTGCGCGCTGCCGCTGCTCATCGCCGTGTCCGCTGCGCCCGCCGCGGCCAGGGAGACGCTGCAGTGCCCCGGGCGCCTGCGCATCGCCGAGGCACAGCTGCAGAGTCCCGACGTGCCAGCCGATGTCCGCGTCGATCTCGCCGCCGCGCCGCCGCTGCGGCTGTTCTCCAGCGGCGTCTATTCCGGGCCGCCGCGCGAGATGGCTGCACTGGTGCCGAGCAACGAGGACGCGCGCCGCCCCGGCGATGCGGGTGTGTCGATCTGGCGCTTCGATGCGCCCGATCCGCATGGCCTCTATCTGGTGTGTGGATACGGGCCTGACGGCAGGGTGCAGGTCTCGCGGCGTGTCGGCGACGTCGCGCGCTGCGAAGCGAAGCCGCTGCGTCCGAGCAGTGCCGATCCGGCCGCCGGTACCCTGTTCGTCTGCGAGTGAGGCCGCGCGATGGCAGCTGCGCGCAAGGCCGTGGCGATCGCCGCGCAGGTGCTGTCCTGGAGCGGTTATGCGTTGGGCATGCTGCTGCTGTACGCCGTGTCCGGTAGCCCTTACGCATGGGGGGAAGGTGCCGATCCGCAGTTGTCCTCCGCCAATTTCCAGGACAGCGGCAACGGGCGGCTGGTCGGCGTGTGCGTGCTGGCGGTGCTGGTGCTGTTGCAGGGCGTGCACGCGCTGCTGAGCCGCCGCCGCAGCGTGCGCCTGTGCTGCATGGTTGCGCTGGCGATCGCCTGCCTGGCCTGGTACTGCTGGAACTGAGCACAGTCTCCAGGCCGCATGTCTGCGCGACTGACGCAGGCACGTGAACGCCACGCGGCGCATGCCGCGAGCGGTGACGTTCTTGTCGCGCGTGGTGTGGTGCTGCATCGGGAGAACGGTCGTCCAGGACGACAGAGCGGCCGGCGCCGCGTGCGTCGACGCGATTCCAGCGGTAAACAGGAAAGTCCTGTTGAAGAGAGGAGCGGGGGCAGCGATCCCTACCTTCAGGATTGGGGATTGGTCGGGGCGGCGCAGTGCAGGCCTGACGGTTTCGCCGGTGATGGCAAGCAGTGCGCTCGTGCGCGGATCGCGGCCGCAGGCTCAGTCCTGCGGCGTTTGCGCTGCGACTGTCCGTGCCTTGCGCTGCATGCGCCGGCGCACCAGCCAGCCTGCCGCGGCCAGCAGCGCCAGGCCGGCCGCGCCCAGGGCGAGCCGTTGCCTGTGCACGAACTGGCGTACGGCCTGGCTGCGCTCGATCCACAGGCGCCGCCGCGCGCCCTCGAAATCCGGCGTCTCGCAGGCGCCCACGCCGAACACATAGGCCTTGCCGGGCACCGGATTGAGCGCGCCGTGCGCGACATAGCGCTGGTAGGACCGACGGGCCTGTGCGGGGTCGAGGGTGATCAGCCAGTCGGTCGCCTGGCACAGCACGGCGGCGTAGGCCTGGCTGCGTGCGGGCAGGTCGTCGGCGGCGCGATCGGCCAGGGCGGCGGCGATCCAGCGGTAGTGGTAGCGGTGGTAAGGCTGCGCGGCGGTGGCGTTCCAGCGCTGCGCTTCGGCGGCGGCGATCAGGCCGCCGGGGCGCAGCTGCGCATGCGCCGTGGCTTCGGCATAGTTGCCTGCGTAGACCCGGTTGTCCGGCCCCAGTTCGTAGCCCAGCAGTTCCATGCCCTGGCGGCGCGCGATCAGGGCGGCCCGGTAATTGCCCTCGGCGCGGCCGATGCCGGTCCAGGCCGATGCGCCTTGCTGCCGCGCATCGCGATAGCGGCGCGCCGCCTCGCGCAATTCTGGCTGGGCGAAGTAGGGCAGCGCCGCGTCGTAACGGCCGTCGCGCATCAGCCGGCGTGCCAGCAGTTCGCGCAGTTTCAGGGCCGGCGTCCGTTCCCAATACGCCGGCGCCGCGTTCGCGGTGGACGGCGGCGTGGCGGGCACGTGGCGATCCACGTAGTCCTGCAGTTCCGGCACGGTGAGGACGCGCTCGGCGACCGCGGCGGCGTCTTCCCAGTAGAGGTCGCCGCTGCGGTACAGCTGTGCGAACGCCTCCACGTAGCTGCCGCGTTGCAGTGCCAGGATCGCCGCTTCGCCCTCGATGCGGCACTGCGGTTTGAGCGTCTCGTTGCTCCAGTCGCCATTGCGGCGCGTGCCCCAGTCCTCGTTCGGCGGAAAGCGCCGGGATGCCTGCGCGTAGGCCTGTGCGGCACGCGCGGCGTCGCCGTCGCGCAGTGCCATCTTGGCGCGCAGCCACCACGCCAGGCCGCTGTCGCCGGCATGCGCGAGCAGGCGCGCGGTGCCGGGGTAATCGCCCTGGCGATAGGCCAGCGCGGCCAGGCGGTCGGCGTCTTCCATCGGATCGCCCGCGGCGTCCTGCAACAGGCTCAGGAAGCGCGTCGAGGTCAGCACGCTGCCGGAGTCGGCATCGAAGGCGTGGCTGTCGCTGAGCAGCCGGGCGATCAACAGCCGCCGCACCGCCTGCTGTCGCAGCAGCGGCGCCAGTTCGGCATCGCTGCGGCGGGCGAGATCGGCGGCCACCTGCTTGAGCGAACTCAGGCCAGTGTCCGAGCCCTGTGCCGCCTGCACCGCGTACAGGCCGATCGCGCCGTTCCAGTCGCCGCCGGCGAGCAGCAGACGCGCCTCCTCGCCGAGGCTGGCGATGCCCAGCTCCAGCGGATCGTCGAATCCGGCCAGGCGCAACGCGCGGGTCTGCTGGAAGGCCTGCCGCGCCTGCTGCCGGTACGACTGCCGCTGCGCCACGGCATCGCCGGCCAGCGCGCCGTCGGCGGCCAGCGCCAGGCTGCGTCCCAGCGAATAGGCGGCCCACGTGCTGCGCGCCCGGCGCTGTGCCTCGGGCAGGGCCAGCACCTGGCGAAAGTAGTCCGCGGCCGACGGATAGCGGCCCTGCGCGAACGCCACCGCGCCGGCGGTGTACAGGCGCAGTTCCGGTGGCAGGTCGGCGCCGTCGCGCTCGGCCTGCTGCGCGTCGTCCAGCGCGCGCAGTTGTTCGATCCGGGCGAACCGCGCGGTGCCCACTTGCCTGCGTTCGACGTCGTCGCGCTGCTGCGGGAACTGCGCGCTGGCGTCCCAGTAGCGCGGCAGGGTCGCCGTGCCGGCGCGGCCGAGGCCGTCGATCGGTGCGCCCAGGCGCTGCACTTCGCGAGCGAAGCTGCCTTCGGGCAATTGCGCGAGCGCGCCGGCACGATCGTCGAGCAGGCGGTACGGGAACTCCGGGCCGCAGGCGCGGGCGCCGCCCAGCGGCAGCAGGAGCAGCATCAGCGCGGCGGCAGGCGTGGCCGCGGGTCGGGGATCACGGCAGGACATCGATGGCACCTGTGTGCAGGCGGCGGCAGCGGACCCAGCCGAGCGCACGGCGTTCTCCGGCGGCCAGGGGTTGGGATGCGCGAGTGCGTTCGAAGCGGGGCGACGGTGCCGGCCATTGCAGCCGGTAATCGCCGAGTGCGTCGCCGGCTTCGCAGGCGCTGCCGCGCAGAACCACGCGCTGCGGCGGCGTGGCCGCGGTCGTGCCATCGTTCGCGAGCGTCAGGTCGTAGACCGGGCCGGTGCCGCTGGCCTGCACCTGCACGGCCGCCTGCAGCGGACGTCCGTGCACCACCGCCTGCAGCGTCGCCAGCGGCCAGGCGCGGCGGTCGCCCGGCAGCGGCAGGCGGAACCAGACGATGCCGGCCAGGTGCGGCGGGCGACGGGCGCGCAGCGCATCGACGAAGGCGGCGAGCTGCTGCGGCGACACGCGCAGTTCGTGGCGTGCGCCGCTCGCCGCCAGCGGCACCTCGCTTTCGATCAGCGGTGCGGTGTCGGCGTCGGTGCCGTCGACCAGGGCCACGCCGTAGGCCGGCAAGGCCAGCCAGAACGGCGTGGCGCTGCGCTGGGCGTAACGGTCGGCCCAGCGTCGCGCCTGCACCGGATCGAACAGGCCTGCTGCGGGTGCGTTCACTGCATGCACCTGCAGCACCGAGCTGTCGACCGTGCGCAGCATTGGGGTCAGTGCCGGACTGTCCAGCCAGGCGGGCAGGGCGGTGATGCTCAGCGCCAGGTCCGCCGGCAGCGCGCCGCGCAGTTGCCGCAGCAGCGCCGCATAGGCGGGCAGCCGCGCGGTGGCGCAGTCGTGGTCGATCTCCACGCCGCGCAGCGCCACGCCGGCGGTGCGCCAAGTGCGCACCACGTGCAGCACCTCGGCGTCGATGCGCGTCGCGTCCAGTTGCGGCAGTTGCCCGTCCAGCCGCACCACCGCGATCACCGGGCGGCCATCGGCGGCGAGCTGCCGCAGATCCACCGCGGCGGGACCCCAGCCGGCGCGCGGATGCGCCTGCAGCGCGAGTACGCGCAACGTCGAGAAGTCCGCGCGGGTCTGTGCCAGCGCCACCGCGTGCGCGCCACTCCATTGCCGCTGCCAGACGTAGACCTGGTGTTGCAGCGGCGTCGGGGCCGATGCCGCACAGCCACCAAGCAGCAGACTCAGCCCGAGCAGCGCGCAGCGCAGCGACACGACGGCCGGGTCAGGACACGCGCGGCCACACGCGGCCGCAGCGTTGCCACTGCACCTTCGCGCGAGCAGTGTGCGAAGCGTGGCTCATGCGCTGGCGATCACGAGAACAGCCCAAACAGCCGCTTCTTCGGCTTGGCGGCCAGTTGCCGGGCCAGCTCGTAGCTCTCGCGCACGTCCGCACGTTCGTGCAGCGCCAGCGAGCGCTTGAAGGCGGCGACCGACGCGGGATAGGCACCGAGGTTCATATGGCAATTGGCTTCCATCATGTACAGCTGCGCCGCCGAGCCGGGGTCCGCCTGCACCACGGCGTCGTTGAGCAGGGCGCGTGCCGCGTCGCAGGCCGGCAGTGCGCTGCGGTAGTCCTTGAGCACGTAATGGCAGTTGGCCTGGTAGTAGTGCGTGTAGAAGTCGTCCGTGCCGTCGCGCTGCACGGCGAGGAAGTCCTGCAGTGCGGCCTTGGCGTCGGGCAGATGGTACAGCAGCAGGTAGCCGCGTCCGTGCCGCGCGCGCCTGAGCGCCTGCAGGTCCTGCTGCTGCGTGGCCTCGGCGATCAGAGAGGCGTAGGCATCGACCGCGGCCGGGTAGTCGCGCGCCTCGCCCAGTGCGCTGGCGTGCACGAACAGCGTGTCCAGGTCGTGCGGATTCGCCTCCGCTGCCGCCTGCGACAGGGCGGTATCCACATGCTCTGGCTGCAGCCGGCCCAGCGCCCGCGCCGCGGTGAGACGGTGGTGCGCCTGCACCAGCGCATACATCCGCAGCAGTTCCGGATCGGCCTGGGCCTGGTCGGGCAGTGCCTCGAACTCTTCCTGCGCCGCGTCGGCGATTTCCAGCACGTCGGCATGGCGGCCGACGCGGTTGAGATGGCTGCATGCCGCCTGCGCGCAATCCAGGAACAGCGGCGTGTCCAGTTCGTAGTCCATCATCAGGGTCAGCGCCAGATCCGCGGCCTCGGCGCGCATGCCCTGCTGGCGATAGGCCTCGCGCAGGTTCTGGTACAGGAACTGGAACTGGCTGTGGCGCAGCCCTTCTTCGAGGATGGCCTGCGCCTGCGCGTACAGGCCCCGGTCCAGGTACAGCAGGCCGAGGTTGTTGCAGCACATCGCGAAGGTATGGGTGTCGGTATTGCAGGTGGCGGCCTCGCCCAGTTCCAGGGCTTGCCGGAACAGCGTGGTGCCGTGCTCGTAGAGGGCGAACTGCACCGCGTCGACGTAGCCGGCATCGGCCGGCTCCATCCCGGCGTGTTTCCATTTGCCGATGGAGACGCCGGCGCTGTAGTAGTGGCAGGCGTTGCCGTCGCGGAAGTCCAGCTGCAGCAGCTGCGGCGACTGCCCGGCAGGCAGCGATTCCATCTCGAACAGGCGGACCTGCAGGTCCACCTGCGGCTGCAGCGCGTGGGCGTTGCGGTAGGCGCTGATCGCCGATGCGGGTTCGTCCAGCCAGTAGTGCGCGCTGCCGAGCAGGCGGTGCGCCTCGGCGTCGTGCGGGGCCAGGCCGATCGCGCGTCCGGCCCACTCGGCGACGGTGCGCAGCGCCTGCCGGCGGTCGCTGGTGAAGTGCGCGCTGCGGTCGAGGTAGATCAGGCACTTCAGCCGCCATGGCGCCGGGTCGCCCGGCGCGGCCTGGATCCGGGCGTCGCAGCGCTGCATCAGCACATCGAGGTCGGCCTCCTGCAGATGGTTGAGCACGGTCGTGCCGGACCAAAGTCTGTACAGGCCGTCGACGTCGTTCTGGCGAAGGGCGGCCATGCCGCGTTGGATCAGGGTCTGCATGCAGCGGATGCTCTGGAAAGACGGTGCGGGACCCGGCAGCAGCGCGCGGCAGCGTCTCCCGCAGGGCGACGTTGCGGTAGATAGACGAGCAAGCTGCGGTTTTCCCTACCGCGACCGCGGTGCGCCAGGCGCCGGCGACGCTGCGTCGCCGCTACGGCGCCGCTGCCCAGAAGCGCCGGTTGTACTGCGCGAACCGCTGGCGGCCGACGGTATCGAACCAGGACAGGTCGTAGAACGGACACACGACGGCGCTGCGATCGCGCGGCGGCATCGCATCGAACAGGAGAGACGGCATCGGCGCTGCGCCTTGCCGCCTGCAGGGCCTCCCGGCAGCGCCGGCGGGCGCCGATTTGCGATGATGCCGGTCTCGTCCCTCGATCCTGATGTCATGAATCCATCGCGACCTGTTTTGCGTTTCGCCAGCGTGTTCGGTGCGGCCCTGGTTGCCATGACCGGCCTGTGCGCTGTCGCCGATGCCACGCCGCCTGCCGGTGCCGTCACGCGTTGCGGCTGGTTCGATAATCCCTCGCCAGGCAACGCCACGCTCGTGGACAAGGACGGCGAGTGGACGGTCGGCCAGCAGGGCGGGCACCAGGCCGAGGGCACATGGCCGACGTTCTCCCAGGCGCGCTGGGTGGCGACCGGGACGGGCAGCGCCGGCTACGGCTGCGCCTGCCTGAAGGTGTATGCGCGCGACGACACCCGCGAGGTGACCGCGATCGAGTCGGCGACGGCCCAGCCCTTGAAGACCTGCCGGCAGGACAAGGCACTGCGGGGCAGGGAGCCGGAGAATCCGCTGAAGTAAGAGGTTCGCTGCGCGGCGGATTGGCGGATTGGCGGATCGGCGCTGATTCGGGCAGCGTCGCTGTCGAGTCCGCAGACCGCGAAAACGAAAAAAGGAGCCTGGGCTCCTTTTTTCAGTGGTTCACTTGCATCGTAGAAAGCAAGTGACGCTATTTGGAGCGGGAAACGAGACTCGAACTCGCGACCTCAACCTTGGCAAGGTTGCGCTCTACCAACTGAGCTATTCCCGCTTGGGAGCCGCGCATTCTACACGCCTGCCATCAGGTGCGCTAGCCCTTCGTTGCAAAAAAATGTCCGTCGCTGCCCCAGGGGGCGGCAGCGGTTCCGCCGCGCCCAATGAGTTGCCACGGTCGACTCGGCCCGGATCACGCCGCCAGCCACCACCACACCAGTAACGCCGCCAGCAGCGTGGCGGCGCCGCCCAGCAGCCGCGGCCGGCGCCACCAGTGCCGCGGCTGGCGATCGATGGCATTGGCACCGGCCAGACGCAACAGGCCGCGGGCGAAACCGTGGCGATCCATGCTGCGGTCGCAGGCCTCGACGCACGCGCCGCAGGCGGTGCAGGCGTAATGCGCACCATTGCGCGGATCGATGCCGGCGGGGCACGCCTGCACGCAGGCGTCGCAGGCCACGCAGTCGCCGAGTTGTTCGACGCTGAACTTGGGCAGGGTGCCGGCATACGCGGCCAGGGCCTCGCCGCGGCTGCCGCCCTGGCCGGCGAGCTGGGCGATGCTGGCGCGCACGGCGTAGTCGCGGGCGGTGACGGGGTCGAGCAGGCGCCGCCCGCGCTGGGCGATGCTGCCAGTGCCGCAGGCGCGGGCGCCGCGCGGTTCGCCGCGCATCGCGTCGTAGCCGACCAGCGGCGTGTCGCGGTCGCACAGCAGCGGCTGCAGGCGCGCGTAGGGGCACAGGTAGCGGCAGACCTGGCTGCGCAGGAAGCCGGCGTTGCCCCAGGTGGCCAGCGCATAGAACAGCGCCCAGAACGTCTCCCCGCCGCTCCAGGCGAACGGATGCAGGCGCGCGACCAGGTCGGCGATCGGCACGAAGTAGCCGACGAAGCTGACCCCGGTCCACAGCGCCACGGTCGCCCACAGCAGGTGCCGTGCCGCGGCCGGCCAGTCGGCGAAGCGCCGTTCGATCCAGGCGAAGGCATGGCTCCACACCGTCTGCGGACAGGCGAAGCCGCACCACAGGCGCCCGGCCAGGGTGGTGAGCACCGCCAGCGAGGCCGCGGCGGCGCCCAGCGCCAGCAGCAGCCAGCCGACGTCATGCGGCCACAGGGTCCAGCCGAACACGTCGAAGCGCCGCGCCGGCAGGTCCAGCAGCAGCGCCTGCCGGCCCTGCCAGCGCAGCCACGGCAGCAGATAGAAGGCGGCGAACAGCAGCCACAGCACCACGCGTCGGAACTGCGTGTACCGATGTGGCGGCGCCGGTCCCGCCGTGGCTGCGGGCGAGGTGACGACATGCAAGTGGATCGGGCGAGGCATCGGCAGCCGGCTCAGGACAGCGGCGCGGCGTCGCCGTGCGGCGCCGGACGCAACAAGAAGCCGGTCAGCAGGCTCGAGGCCAGCGTCGCCAGCCAGAACATGAAGAAACCCACCGTATAGCCCAGCTCGCGGCTCAGCTGGCGGCCGGGGAAGGTGATGTCGCGCAGCGCCAGCGGATCGACCAGGGCGAAGAACAGCACGCTCATCGCGCCGGCCACCAGGAAGCTCGGCCACAGGATCACCCCCAGCCGCTGCACCAGCGGGCGTGGCGTACCGGGATCGAGCGGGTCGAGCAGCGGATCGTCGGGAGAGGCCATGACGGTGGATTCCATCGCGAAAGGAGGATGCGGCATGCGCCAAGGGGGCAGCGCCACACACGTCGCCGCGCCTGCCAGCCGCCTGGCCGCCGATCCCCCGTCGACACCGGCGTCGGCGCATGCCGCAGCGGCAGACTAGGCAGTGCCGGCTGTGCCGACATTGATCCTGATCAAGGCCGCCGCGGTGGCGGCGTGGAGACTGTCGGCGTCGAGCGACGTGGAGCGGACCATGCAGGACCAGATCGAGGGCATGCCCTTGCCGGGGCCGGACCTGTGCAGCGAGGCCGAGGTGCAGGCGCTGGTGGAGACGTTCTACCGCCGCGTGCGCGCCGACGCCGATCTGTCGGCGGTGTTCGCCGCGCACATCGAGGACTGGGACGCGCACCAGCAGCAGCTGTGCGATTTCTGGTCGGCGATGCTGCGCGGCACCCGCCGCTTCCGCGGCGCGCCGATGCCGCGGCACATGGCCATGCGCGAACTCAGCGCACTGTTGTTCCAGCGCTGGCTGGGCCTGTTCCGCGCCACCACCGCCGAGCTGCCCAACACGCCGATGCGGCTGCTGGCCGACGACATCGCCCAGCGCATCGCCGAGACGTTCTGGCGCCGTCACCAGATGAGCTGGCGCCCGTTCGAGCCGGCATCGCAGCTGCCGCCGGCTGCGTGCGCGGATTGATCCAGGTCAAGGCGGCCGTGCCGGGCGCCGCGCATGCTCGTGGCATGGACATCCTGACCGCGCCCGATCCCTCCGCCGCCTGGACCTTCGACGCCGACCTGCTGCGCCGCTACGACCGTCCCGGCCCGCGCTACACCTCGTACCCGACCGCGCCGCATTTCCAGACCGGCTTCGGCCCGGCGCAATTGTTCGCCGCGGTCCAGGCCAGCGATCCGCGGCGGCCGCTGTCGCTGTACGTGCACGTGCCGTTCTGCCGCAATCCCTGCTTCTATTGCGGCTGCCATCGGGTGATCACCCGCGACCCGCAGCGCGGCCGCACCTATGTGCAGCGGCTGCTGCGCGAGGCGGCGATGATGGCCGCGTGTTTCGAGGGCGAGCGCGAGGTGGTGCAACTGCACCTGGGCGGGGGTACCCCCAACTTCCTCGCTCCCGAGTTGCTGGGCGAACTGGTGCAGGGCCTGCGCGGGCTGTTCCGCTTCAGCCAGGCGCCGGACCGCGAGATGTCCATCGAACTGGACCCACGCACGGTGACGCCGCAGGACATCGCCGCATTGGCCGAACTGGGCTTCAATCGCGCCAGCCTGGGCATCCAGGATTTCGACCCGCTGGTGCAGCAGGCGATCAACCGGCGCCAGGGCGTGCACGAGACCCTGGACATCCTGCGCGCCTGCCGCGTGCACGGCATGCGCTCGGTCAACGTCGACCTGATCTACGGCCTGCCGCGGCAGACCCTGGCCGGGTTCGAACAGACCCTGGAGACGGTGATCGCGGCGCGCCCGGACCGCCTGGCGGTCTACGGCTACGCGCACATGCCGCATCTGTTCAAGGCGCAGCGGCGCATCGCAGACGTCGATCTGCCCGATGCCGAGCAGAAGCTGGCCCTGCTCGGCCTCGCGGTCAGCAGGCTCTCTGCAGCGGGCTACCAGTACATCGGCATGGACCACTTCGCGCTGCCGCAGGAAGACCTGGCGCGCGCGCAGCGGCAGGGCAGCCTGCACCGCAACTTCATGGGCTACACCACCCACGCCGACACCGACCTGCTGGGCCTGGGGGTCAGCGCGATCAGCCGCATCGGCGCCAGCTACAGCCAGAACCAGCGCGACCTGCCTGCCTGGGAAGCGGCCGTGGACGCCGGCGACAGCCCGGTGCTGCGCGGCCTGCAGCTCAGTGCCGACGACGCCTTGCGCGCCGAGCTGATCCAGCAGCTGATGTGCCAGGGGCGGGTGGACGCGGCAGCGGTGGCGCAGCGCCACGGTATCGACTTCGCCAGCTACTTCCGCGAGGAACTGCGCGCACTGGCGCCGCTGTGCGCGGACGGTCTGGCCGACTACCGCGACGGCGTGGTCCAGGCCACCGCCCGCGGCCGTCCGCTGCTGCGCCTGATCGCCATGTGCTTCGACCGCTACCTGCGCCAGCCCGACCAGCCGGCGCGCTACTCGCGCGCGATCTGAGCGCCACGAATCACGCTTGCCGTTGGCATCCCCGGTACCGCCGTGGCGGCGGTGCCGGGGACTTTTCGGTGGCGGGGGCGCGATATCCAAGGCCATTCCGCGGGAGGTCCTGGAGATCTTGTGTCTGGCACTCCAACTGCCCGGCGCCCGTGCGGGCGCCGGGTTCGATCTCAATCCAATGACCAGCGGATGCCCAGTTCGTCGGGATCGATATCCTTCTCTCTGAGCGCGCCGATGATGATGGACTCCAGGCTGTCGCGATCCGGTGCTCCATCCACTTCGTCCCGGATTTCCTCGCCCAGCTGTTTCTTTTCGTCGCGGGAAAGCGGGCCACTCCACGTGTCCCTGATGTATTGGGCGAACGTACGCGCGCGCTTTTCTCTCTCGTAGGTCTCGTTCACTCGCTTCTCCCCAAGCAGCCGGAGCGGCTGGTGTGGCAATGTTTCTAGCACGATGTCGTCCGGGGGCGATGCAGTGCCTGTCGCTTGCGTTCGGACAGTTTGCGGGTCATCCCACAATGGATGCGCTTTCCCGGCGCTTTCCGCCGACTGGCTGTGGGGCAAACGCTGCGCTCGGCCAGCGAACAGCCCGGGCGTCAGACACCACCGTGCATGCGGCGCATCTGTGGTGATCGGGATGATTGGCGTGCCGAGGCGGTAGAGCTGGGGGTGCCGTGCGTGATGTGGCCTGTCGGTTCCGCCTGCCAATACGTGGTGCCCGGAGCCGGAATCGAACCGGCATGGGGTCGCCCCCGGCGGATTTTAAGTCCGATGCGTCTACCAGTTTCGCCATCCGGGCCTGGTAGGAGTAGGTTGCCCGATCGCGGTCGAATTGGGAACTGTGCGACCGATCTAGGCTCCTTGCGAGGAGGTGCGGTGGCGCCCGACCTACCACGCCCAATGTGAACGCTCCGCTTTCTTTCACCTCGCCGAAAGGAGTGCGAAAGACAGCGTGCCTAGGCTCTGCCCCCATCAGCCGGAGAGCCACCTTGCGCGCCCAATGGAACATCCTTTGCGATTTTGACGGTACCGTGTCCCTGCAGGACGTGACCGACAGCCTGCTCGAGCACCTCGGACGCCCCGGTTGGCAGGAACTGGAGGACGACTGGGTCGCCGGTCGGATCGGCGCCCGCGAGTGCATGAGCAAGCAGGTCGCGCTGCTCGACGGCGACGTCGATGCGCTGCACCGGGTGCTGGATGCGGTGCGGATCGACCCGGCCTTCGTGCGCTTCGTGGCGCTGGCCGAACGCCTGGGCATCCCGCTGAGCATCGTCAGCGACGGCCTGGACTACGGCATCGCGCGGATCCTGGCCCGCCACGGCCTGCACCACCTGCCGATCATCGCCAACCGCCTGCTGCGTACCGACGCGGGCGAATGGCGCATGGCCTCGCCGCATGCGCGCCCGGACTGCCCCAGCGGCACCTGCAAGTGCGCGGTCATGGCGCAGCAGCCGCCAGAGCGCGCGACCTTGCTGATCGGCGACGGCCGTTCCGATTTCTGCCTGGCCGGCAAGGCCGACCTGGTGTTTGCCAAGGACGGTCTGCTGCGCCATTGCCGCGCCAACGGGATCGCCCATTGCGCGATCACCGGTTTCGACGACGCCATCGCCCTGCTGCCCGACCTGGCGGTGCCGGCGACCACCACCGTGTCCTTCCCGCTTCCCGTCACCCAACGAGCCTGATCCCGATGAACCGGAATGTTTCGCTTTCCTCGCTCGCACCGCTGCATGGCGATGCCGCGCCCGATCCGGAGGCGCTGCTGCGCACCGGTGCCGACCACCAGCGCGCGCTGAGCGATGCGCAGATGCTGGCCGACGAGTCCCAGTACTGCTCCTACGGCGACACCGTGCACTACAGCGAGCCGCCGCGCATCTTCGGCCGCTGCGACGGCAGCTACCTGTACGACACCGAAGAGGTGCCGTACCTGGACCTGCAGATGTGGTACTCGGCGGTCAACTTCGGCTACGCCAATCCGCGCCTGAACCAGGCGCTGACCCGCCAGATCGAGACCCTGCCGCAGGTCGCCAGCCAGTACCTGCACCCGACCAAGATCGAGCTGGCCAAGACCATCGCGGTCGATGCCGAGCGCAAGTGGGGCCGCAAGGGCCGCGTGCACTTCAACGTCGGCGGCGCGCAGTCGGTGGAAGACTCGCTGAAGCTGGTGCGCAACGCCAGCGCCGGCAAGAGCCTGGTGTTCGCCTTCGAAGGCGGCTACCACGGCCGTACCCTCGGCGCCTCGGCGATCACCTCGTCGTACCGCTACCGCCGCCGCTTCGGTCATTTCGACCGCGCCCAGTTCATCGAATTCCCGTACCACTTCCGCGGCCCCAAGGGCATGTCCAAGGAAGAGTACGGCGAGCAGTGCGTGGCCAAGTTCGAGCGCCTGTTCGAGACCGAGTACAACGGCGTGTGGGATCCCAAGGCCGGGCAATGCGAGTACGCGGCGTTCTACGTCGAGCCGATCCAGGGCACCGGCGGCTACGTGATCCCGCCGCCGAACTTCTTCACCGGCCTGAAGCGGGTGCTGGACAAGTACGGCATCCTGATGGTGGTGGACGAAATCCAGATGGGCTTCTTCCGCACCGGCAAGCTGTGGGCGATCGAGCATTTCGGCGTGACCCCGGACGTGCTGGTGTTCGGCAAGGCGCTGACCAACGGCCTGAACCCGCTGGCCGGCATCTGGGCGCGCGAGGAGCTGATCAACCCGACCGTGTTCCCGCCGGGTTCGACCCACTCCACCTTCGCCTCCAACCCGCTGGGCACCGCGGTCGGCCTGGAAACCATGCGCATGCTGGCCGAGACCGACTACGAGTCGATGGTGATGGCCAAGGGCGCGCACTTCCTGGACGGCCTGCGCGACCTGCAGAAGCGTCACCCGGAAATCGGCGACGTCGACGGCCTGGGCCTGGCCCTGCGTGCGGAAATCTGCCAGGCGGACGGCTTCACGCCGAACCGCAAGCTGCTCGACACCATGGTCGACATGGGCCTGGAAGGCGAGTTGCGCCACAACGGCAAGCGCATCGGCCTGATCCTGGACGTGGGCGGTTACTACAAGAACGTGATCACGCTGGCGCCGTCGCTGCACATCAGCCACGAAGAGATCGACCTGGGCCTGTCCTTGCTGGACCAGTTGCTGACCCGCGCCAAGCAGGTCGCATGAGCCGGGCGGGAGACGACGCGCGCGGTTCGCGTTGCCTCCCGCCGTTGTTTGCGGCGGCGGGCGCTTCAGCCCGCCGCGCGCAGCGCGATCACCGCATTGAGTCCGCCGAAGGCGAAGGAATTGCTCAGCACCGCTTGCACGTTGCGGGCGCGCGCCTGGTTGGGCACGTAGTCCAGATCGCATTCGGGATCGGCATCGAGGAAGTTGGCCGTGGGCGGCACCACCTGCTCGCGCAGCGCGCCGATCGCCGCCACCAGTTCCAGCGCGCCGGCCGCACCGAGCGCGTGGCCGTGCACCGCCTTGGTGGAGCTGACCGCCAGCGCCTCGGCGTGCGCACCGAACACCTGACGCAGCGCCTGGGTTTCGCAGCGGTCGTTGGCCTGCGTGCCGGTACCGTGGGCGTTGACGTAATCGATCTGCTCCGGCGCCAGGCCGGCGTCCTGCAGCGCCAGGCGCATCGCCGTGGCGGCGCCGTCGACGCTGGGTGCGACGATGTCGCCGGCATCGGAACTCATGCCGAACCCCGCCAGTTCCGCCAGCGGCAGCGCGCCGCGGGCGGCCGCGTGCTCGGCGCTTTCCAGCACGAACATGCCGGCGCCTTCGCCCAGCACCAGGCCGCTGCGCTGCGCGCAGAACGGCCGGCAGGTGTCGTCGCTGACCACCCGCATCGCTTCCCAGGCGCGGATCAGCGCCAGGCTCAGGCAGGCTTCGCTGCCGCCGGCGATGGCCACGTCGGCCAGGCCATGGCGGACCATCAGCGCGGCCTGGGCGAAGGCGTGATTGGCCGAGGCGCAGGCGCTGGACACGGCGAAGGCCGGGCCGCGCAGGCCGAAGGCGATGCTGATCTGGCTGGCCGGCGCGTTGGCCATGCTGCGCACGATGGTCAGCGGATGCAGGCGTTCGGCCTGGTCGCGGTACAGCCGGCGCGATTGTTCGTCGCGGCTGAGTTCGGCGCCGACGCCGGTGCCGACCACCACCGCGCAGCGCGCGCCGAGCGCGGCATCGCCGTGCGGCAGCCCGGCCTGGGCGATCGCCTCGCGGGCGGCGACCAGCGCCATCTGGGTCATGCGGTCGAGCTGGCCGGGGGCAATGCCGCCGGTCTGCGTGGCATCCGGAGCGAACCCTTGCAGGGTCGCGGCCACGCGCATCTTCAACGTGCTGAGCGGATCGGGCGAGGGCAGGGCGGCGATGCCGCTGCGGCCCTCGCGCATCGCGCTCCACAGCGCCTCGGCGCCCAGGCCGAGCGCGCTGACCGCGCCCATGCCGGTGACCACGACGCGCCGCGCGTGCGGGGAGGCGCCCATGGCGCGTCAGTGCGCCGGTTGCGCCGCGCCGGCCGCCGCCTTGGCCGCCAGCGCGTCCTCGACCGCCTGCACCAGCTTGCCGAGCGAACCGTCGTCCAGGTTCGGGTCGCGCTGCGGGAAGGTGATGTCGAAGTGTTCTTCGATGTCGAACAGGATTTCGATGGCCTCGAGCGAATCCACGCCCAGGTCCTGCAGCTTGGCATCGGGGGTCAGGCGCGCCGGGTCGATCTCGCCATGCTTGGCGACGATGCTGTGGATTTGCGACTCGATGGACGGGGTCATGGCAGTGCTCCGCGAAATGAAGGGCCACCGTGCGGCGCCCGCCGCCGGTGGATCGCACGCTGCGGCCTGGGCCGCAGCATCCATTCTCCACGCTAGACGATCAATCTTGCAGATGCCTTTCGTCAACCAACTCGAGCCGCAGGCCTTGCAGCGGCAGTTCCTGCAGCACCCGCCAGCCGGTTTCCTGATCCAGCCCCTGGAGCACGGGGTGCCGGCCTTCGAGGCCGATTTCGACCTACTCACCACCGCCGAACCCGCGCTGCGCGCGAAGGTGGCGCGGCTGCCGCTACAGCGGCTGTGGCAGCGCCTGCTGCGGCCGCGCACCAGCTTCGTCGGCAGCACCGTCAGCGAATACGCCTGGCTGCCGCGCGCGGCCGATCCGGCGCAACTGCCGCGGCAGTGGCGTACGCAACTGGGCCGGCGCCGCGCGCTGATGATCGTCAAGGACGTGCCGCAGCGCTCGCCGCTGCTGGATGAGGCCGACAACGCCTGGGCGCAGGCGTTCCTGGACGCCTGCGAGCGCAACGGCTACGTGCTGCTGCGCGGGCAGGCGCTGGCCTGGGTGCCGATCGACTTCGCCTCCACTGACGAGTACCTGGCGCGGCTCTCACGCGGGCGCCGGCGCAACATCCGCCGCAAGCTGCGCTCGCGCGCCGATCTGGAGATCGAGGTGCTGCCGACCGGCCCGGCCTTCGCCGCCCCGGCGTTGCGCGCTCACTGCTATGCGCTGTACCAGGAGGTGTACGCGCAGAGCGAGATCCATTTCGACCTGCTGACCGAACCGTTCTTCGACGCGCTGCTGACCGACGCCGACTCGGGCGGGCAGGTGTTCGTGTACCGGCACCAGGGCCGCATCATCGGCTGGAATCTGTGCTACGTGCACGAGGGTCGGCTGATCGACAAGTACATCGGTCTGCACTACCCGGATGCGCGCGACCACAACCTGTACGCGCTGAGCTGGATCGAGAACCTCGACTACGCCTGCCGCCACGGCCTGACCGCCTATGTCGCCGGCTGGACCGATCCGGAGGTGAAGGCCCAGCTCGGCGCCAGCTTCACCTACACCTGGCATGCGGTGTACCTGCGCAATCCGTTGCTGCGCGCCGTGCTGCGGCGGCTGCGGCCGCTGTTCGAATCCGACGACGTCGGGCCGGCCGCCGATACCGCCGAGGAGGACTGAGATGCGCACCCCGGTCCTGCTCGATCTCGATGATTCGCTGGGCGTCGTACCCGATGCCGTGCGCCTGCCGCTGCGCGACTGGTGCGATGGTCTGCGCTTCGCCTGCTCGATGGCGCGGCTGCGCCGCTTCGGCGCGGTGCTGGAGCAGGCGCTGCCGGCGCAGTACGGCACCGTGCTGCTGGGCAGCGGCGATTTCCATCACCTGAGCCTGCCGTTGATCGTGCGCCTGGCGCAGCGCGCGCAGGCGCCGTTGCGGGTGGTGGTGTTCGACAACCATCCGGACAACATGCGCTTCCCGTTCGGCGTGCACTGCGGCTCGTGGGTGCGCCGCATCGCTGCGCTGCCGCAGGTAGCGCAGGTCGAGGTGGCCGGCATCACCTCCGGCGACGTCGGCCCGGGCCATGCCTGGGAAAACCATCTGCTGCCGCTGTACCGCGGCAAGCTGCGCTACTGGTGCAGCGGCGTGGACGTGGGTTGGGCGCGGCGGCTGGGCCTGGGCCAGGCGGTGCGCGGCTTCGACAGCGTGAGCGCGCTGAGCGACGCCTTCGTCGAGCACCTGAAGCGCACGCCGATGCCGACCTATCTGTCGCTGGACAAGGACGTGCTGGATCCGCAGGACGTGCGCACCAACTGGGACCAGGGCCAACTGCGCGTGCCGCAGTTGCTGCAGGCGATCGAGGCGTTGCGCGGACAGGTGTGCGGCAGCGACATCACCGGCGAAGTCTCGCTGGCCCATTACCCGCAATGGTGGAAGCGCAAGCTGGCGGCGCTGGATGCGCAACCCGAGCCGTCGCCGGCGGACCTGTCGGCGTGGCAGGCGCAGCAGCACGCGTTGAACCTGCGGCTGCTCGCGGCGCTGGATGCGGCCAGTGTCGGCTAGCGCGGCCTGTTTCTGTGGGCGCGGCTTCCGCCGCGAGGACATGACCGGTATCGCTTCTCGCGGATGAAGCCGCGCCTGCAGGACTTTGTCGTCGTTACGACCGGCGCGTTGTCATCGCGACGCTGGCGAAGTCGCACGTCGCCCGATCAAGCGCTCGGCGCAGCGGCGTGCACCAGGTCGACATCCAGCGGCGCCGGCCCGACCGCGCCGGCGCAGGCCGCCTGCAGCGTGGCCACGATGGTCTCGAAGCGCGCCTCGTCCAGCCACGGGCTGTTGCTGATGCTCAGGCAGCGCGCGGCGAAGTCGCTGGCGTTGGGCATCGGCGCGCGTTCGACGATGCCGTCCAGGTAGTCGTACTCGGGCAGGGCATGCACGAACGGCACCGCCACGCCGAGTCCGCGGGGCCACAGCGCACCCAGCACCGATTCGCGTGCGGCCGCATCGGGCAGCAGCACCATCAGGATCGGCCAGCTGCCCTGGGCGCCGGGGGTATCGGCGATCACGCTCAGGCCGGGGATGCCGGCCAGGCGTGCGCTGCGGCGCCGGCCCTGTTCGCGGATCTGCGCAAGAAATGCCGGCCAGCGGGCGCTGGCGCGCACGCCCACGCCTTCGCGCCAGGCGCCGACCGCGTGCTGGGCGATGGCCGTGCCGAAGCGGTCGCCGGCCGCGCCGATGCGGTCGCCGCGGCGCAGCGCGCGGCGCACCGGTGCGCCGTACGCCCAGCGCAGCGGCTGCGGCCGGTACAGCGCGGCGTAGCCGAGCAGTTCCAGGCTGCGCCGCAGTTCCCAGCGCCAGTCGCGCTGGCCCAGGCGCGCGGCGGTGTCGGCCAGACTGCGCTGCAGCGGCGCATGCCGCGACATCAGCAGCCCGCCTTCGTACAGCGTGAGTCCCTTGCCGGCGGCCAGGCTGCAGAAGCCGATGTCGCCGCCGAGGCCGGCCGGGCGGCCGTCGGGGTGCACGCCGCCCAGCGCCTGCGCCGCGTCCTCGATCAGCAGCGCGCCGCAGCCTTCGGCGGCGCGGCGCAGCGGTGCCAGGTCGATCAGACGCCCGCCCAGATGGGTGGCGATGATGGCCAGGGTGTCGCTGCCGCAGCGCTGCGCCAGCTGCACCGGGTCCAGTTCCAGCGAGCCGGGCAGCAGATCGCACAGCACCAGTTGCAGGCCGCAGTGCGCCACCGCCAGCGCCACCAGCGGGCAGGTATAGGCCGACACCAGCACCTGCCGGCGCCGGTTGGCCGCGGTCAGGGTGCGCAGGGCCACGATCAGCGCGGCGGTGCCCGAGCAGGTCAGCAGGGCCTGCGGCAGGCCGAGCGCGCTGGCCAGGCGTTCGCGCGGCCGGCCTGGCCACAGGTCGCCCCACTGCAGCGGCAGGCCGGCGGTCGGTGGGATTTCAGTGCGCATCGGCGGGATCCGCGCGCTCGCCGATCGCCAGGCAGACGATGCCGCCGACGATCAGCGCCGCGCCCAGCGCCTGCAACAGGCCGATGTGTTCGTTGAACCACCAGGCCGACAGCAGCATCACGCTGACCACTTCCAGGTGCGAGGCGGCGAACGCCGGGCCGATCGGCGCGTGCTCGAGCAGCTTCATCCAGGTGAAGAAGGCGCCGATGTAGCCGAGCAGCGCCGCGTACAGCCATGGGCTGCCGAGCAGGCGCAGCACCCAGGCCAGTTCGGCCTGCGGCGGGAACGCGTGCGTGCCGGCCAGCTTGAAGCCGATCTGCGCCAGGGTGTCGAAGCTCAGCAGCAGGGCGAAGCCCACCGCATAGCGATGCAGCGGCGGCCGGCTCATGAGCCCAGCCCCACCACGGCCACGCCGGCGCTGACCAGGCAGATGCCGGCCACCTGCATGCGCCCCAGGCGTTCGCCGAACAGCCAGCGCCCGGCCAGCATGATCGCCACGATGTTGATCGAGCCCAGCAGCACGCCGCGGCCCAGCGGCACCAGCGACAGGAACGCGGTCCAGGCGAGGAATTCGAGCACGTAGCAGGCCACGCCGAACCACAGCTGCGGCTGCCGCGCCATGCGCTGCCAGCGCGCCATGCCGGTGCCCTGCGGGTGGCTGGCCACGTACTTGAAGGCCAATTGGCCGGCGGTGTCGAGCGCCACCGTCGCCAGCCAGATGCCCACTACCGAGCCGGTCATCGCCATCAGGCGGCGGCCTGCTGCGGCGCGCACAGGGCGGCGAAGAATTGCGCCAGGCGCGCGCCGAGCACGCGGCGTTCGCGGTCCAGGGTGATCATGTGATAGCTGTCGTGCAGCAGCAGCAGCTCCGTCGGCCCGGACACGTTGGCGATCACCAGCCGCGCATTGCGCAGGTCGGCGATGTCGTCCTCGGTCGCGTGCGCGACCAGGCATGGCGCGACGACCTTGGGCAGGTCGCGGCGCACCTCGCGCGCGAGCAGGTACATCTCGGCCAGGGCGTGCCAGGGGTTGCCGGGCAGGCCGGCGGCGCTGCTGTCGCCGCCGAGCATCGCGCTGCTGATTTGGGCGCGGATGCGCTCGTCGCGCAGGCCGTACGGCGGCTCTTCCAGGAACATGCGGCGCTTGCCGATGCCCAGGCGCTTGAACCACGGCAGCAGGAACGCCAGCCGCGCGCGCTTGGGGATGTTCCAGCCGTCGTAGCGGAAGGTGGCGCCGAGCACGCCGACCCCGTCCACCCATTGCGGACGCTCCTGCGCCAGGCGCAGCGCCAGTACCGCGCCCATCGACAGCCCGGCCACGAACAGCCGGTCGACCTGTGGGCGCATGCGCGCGGCCGCCGCCTCGACGCTGGCGTACCAGTCGCGCCAGTTGGTGGCGAGCAGGTCGTCCTCGTCGCCGCAGTGGCCGGCCAGCTGCACGCCATGGACGCTGAAGCCTTCGCGGTTCAGGCTCTTGCCGAGCAGGCGCATTTCGCTGGGCGTGCCGGTCAGGCCATGGATCAGCAGCACGCCATTGCGGCCGCCTTCGAAGTGGAACTCGGCAGATTGGATCATGTGAATGGGCGCGGCTGCGCAGTCTCGGCAATCCGTGCAGGGTCGCCGCTGCGCGTTTCAGCAGCCTTTCGCCGCTGCGGCGGCGTGCAAGCTCAATGCTTGGCCGCGGCCTGGTTGCGGAAGCGCACCAGCACGCGCTGGCCCAGGCGCAGGGTCGAGGGCTGGGTGAAGGCCAGCACGCAGGCCACGCTGCGGTCGTTGCCGGCGGGCGTGGCGTCGTCGTGCAACTGGGTCGGGCCGTAGGCCGGCGCCAGCCAACGCACCACCGCCTGGCCGAGCACGGTCTGGCGTCCGTCGTCGCTGATGACCTCGGCGGCCATGCCCGGGGTGACGCTGCCGGCATAGCTTTCGTTCAATTCGGCGCGGACCAGGCGCGGCGCGTCCGGCAGCAGGGTCAGCAGCGGCGCGTTGGCCTCGCTGCGCGCGCCGACCGCGGCCGACAGCTGCAGGACGCGGCCGGCGACCGGCGCCTGCAGCCGGTACTGCGCGCGCTGCAGTTCGGCCGCGCGCACCTGCGCGTCGGCCAGCGCCGCGTCGCTGCGTGCGGTGTCCAGCGCGTCGGCCAGGCTCTGTACCGCGTCGCTGGCATCGTCTGCGGTCTGCCCGTCGCCGGCGCCCAGGCGCGCGGCCTCGGCCAGCCGCCGCTGCTTCTGCTGGGCGCTTTGCAGGCGCTGCTGCAGTTGTTTCAGGTGGGTCGCAGCGGCCTGCGCGCGGGTACGGGCGATGTCCAGCTCGACCGCGGCGGCGCGGTCGTCGCCGGCGACCAGCACGGCGCCTTTCTGCACCGCGTCGCCCTCGTGTACCGGTACCTCGCGCAGGGTCGCGGCGACCGGCAGGCCGAGCTTGAGCACGCCGCCTTCCACATCGATGCGGCCGCGCGCCACCGCCAGGTAGGCAGGGGGGGCGGCCGGCGCCGGGGCCGGCGTGCGGTCCGAGGGCGCGCATGCGGCCAGCAGCAGGCTCAGCAGGGGCGCGGCGGCGAACGCTTTCATGGTGCGGGATTCCGTGAGGGCAGGGGCGAGGGCGGCGCGTTGACGCGGCGGTCGTCGAGGATGCGGCCGTCCTCCATCGACAGCACGCGGTCGGCATGGCGGATCAGGCGCGGGTCGTGGCTCACGCACAGCACCATGGTGTTGTGGCGGCGCGCAATGCGGTGCAGCAGGTCGATCACGATCTGGCCGTTGCCGGCGTCCAGCGCGCTGGTGGGTTCGTCGGCGAACAGCAGCGCCGGGTGCTTGGCCAGCGCGCGGGCGATCGCCACGCGCTGCTTCTCGCCGCCGGACAGTTCGGCCGGGCGCAGGTGCTGGCGGTGGGCGATGCCGACCTCGGCCAGCGCTTCCTCTGCACGGCTGCGCACTTCGGCCGGGGCCAGGCCCATGTACTGCAGCGGCAGCCGCACCTGGTCCAGCGCGCACAGCGCCGGGAACAGGTTGAAGCCCTGGAAGATGAAGCCGGTGTGGCGCAGGCGGAACTGCTCCAGCGCGGTGGCGCCGAGCGCGCCCAGTTCCTCGCCCAGCGCCAGCACCCGGCCGGCGTCGGCGCGCTGCAGGCCGCTGAGGATCGACAGCAGGGTGCTCTTGCCGCAGCCCGACGGGCCGGAGATCAGGGTCAGCTCGCCCGGCCACACCTGCAGTTCCACGTCGCGCAGCACCGGCGTGCGCAGGCTGCCGGAGACGAAGCTCTTGCACAGTCCGCTGCCGCTGAGGGTGGCGGCGGCCGGATGCAGCGCGGCGGGGGCGACGATGCGGCTCATCTCAGCAGCAACGCCGGATCGGCGCGGCGCAGCCCGCGCAGCGCGGCGAGGGCCGAGACCACGGTCAGCAGCATCACCGCACACACGCACAGGCCCCAGCCGCTGGCGTTGAACGCCACCGGCACGTCGTGCGCGCGGGCCAGCGCGACCAGCGCCGCGCCCAGCGCGCTGGCGCCGATCAGGCCCAGCGCACCGACCCAGGCGGCCTGTTCCAGCACCACCCAGCGCAGGTTGCGCATGCTCACGCCCAGCGCGTTGAGCGTGGCGTACTCGCGCGCGGCGCCGAGCACGGTGCCGAGCAGGGTCTGACTGGTGATGGCCACGCCGACCAGCAGCACGATGCCGCCGAGGAACAGCACGCCGGAGCCGGCGCCGGTGTCGAACATCCAGAACAGGATGCTGCGCCGGGCGAAATCGTCGGCGCTCCAGGCTTCCACGCGCGGTCGCGTGACCGCGCTGTCGATCGCCTGCGCCACCGCCTGCGGGTCGGCGCCGGGGCGCAGCCTGGCCACCATGTAGGTCGGCCAGTCCGGATGCGCGGTGTCGCTGTTGAGCGCGCGCGCGGTGTCCAGCGAGGCCACCACGTTGACCCCGCCCAGCGCGCGCAGGCCGCGGCCGACTCCGATCACCCGCACGCGATGACCATTGATGCGCGCGCTGCTGCCGACGCCGACGCCGAGCTTGTCCAGTTCCGCGCGGTCCACCACCACGGTGTCCGGTTCGCGCAGCGCCGCGCGCAGGGCGGGGCTGAGCAGACGGGAGAACATCAGCCCGCCGTCGCGGGTGTCGATGCCGGAGATGTAGACCGACACCGCGCCGGTGTCGCCGGGGCCGCGCCAGTCGCCGTCGAACCAGATGAACGGCTCGACCTGCGCCACCCGCGGGTCCAGGTACAGCGGCGCGGCCGCGTCCGGATCGATGGCGCGGCCCTGGTCCACGCTCTGCGTGCCGGGATAGCCCAGCCACAGGTCGGCATCGGAGCCGGACACATAGACGCTGGCGCTGCCGAAGATGCCCAGCACCAGTGCGGTCTGCAGCAGCAGCAACAGGCTGGCGAAGCCCACCGACACCACCACCGGCAGGAAGCGGCGCCACTCGTAGCGCAGGGTCTGGCGGGCCAGCGCGACCATCAGGGCTGCGCGCCTTCGTGGTTGCTGACGGCGCCGGTGCCGGGGATCGGCGCAGTGGCGCTGCCCAGTGCGGTGTGCAGGGCGACGTAGGCCAGGTCGCGCTGGCGCTGCGCTTCCAGCAGTTCCAGGGCGGCCTGGTCGCGCGCGGCCTGTTGCGTGGCCACGTCCAGGTCGCTGCCCAGGCCCAGCCGCCGGCGCTGCTGCGCGACCTCGCTGGCCTGCTGCTGTGCCTGCAGCACCTGCTGCTGGGTCTCGACGTTGCGCCGCTGCTGTTCCAGTGCGGTCAGCGCGTCCTCGACCTCGTTGACTGCCTCCAGCACGGTCTGCCGGTAGGCCAGGGTGGCCGCTTCCAGCAGGTCGCCGCGCGCCTTGGCCTTGGCATGGCGGATGCCCCAGTCGAACAGCGGAATGTCGATCACCGGGCCGAACGAGGCGATGCCGTGGGTGGCGGTGCGGCGATGGCTCAGCAGGGTGGTCGACCAGCGGATCGAACCGCCCAGGCCGATGCTGCCGTACTGATCGGCGCGGGCCAGATCCAGCGCGCCGGCCGCGCTCAGCACCTCGGCTTCGCGCGTGGCGATGTCCGGGCGCCGGCGCAGCAGGTCGGCCGGGACGCTGTCGACCGCGGCGATCTGCAACGCCGTCGGCGCGGCGCTGGCCGCGGCCGTGCTCCATGCCGGGTCGGGCGTGTCGCGGCCCAGCAGCACCGCCAGGCGCCGCGCGGCTGCGGCGGCGGCATCGCGCGGCTCGTCCAGGGCGGTTTGCGCCTGCAGTGCGGCAGCCTGCGCCTGCGCCGCGGAAGCCGGCGTGGCCAGATGCAGGTCGACCAGCGTCGCCTGCAGGGTCGCCTGGCGCTGGCGGGCGGCGACGACATCCTGCTGCAGCCGCTCCGCCTGCTGCGCGTGGCGCAGGTCGATCCAGTTGCGGGTCACCTCGGCGATGGTCGCCGCGCGTACCTGCGCCAGGTCGGCCTGGGCATTGTCCAGATCGCCGCGGGCCATGCGCCGGGTCGCCTCGCCGCGGCCGAACAGCGGCAACTCCCATTCCGAGTCGAGCCCGACCACCAGGAACGAGGCGCTGGCGTCGGGGTCGATCGGGTCGAGGGTGCGCGCACGCAGCTGCGGGCGTTGCGATGCGCCGGTCACGGTATCCAGGCGCCGCGCCGCGCGCAGCTTGGCCAGTGCCTGGCCGACGTTGAGGTCGTCGCGCAGCGCCTGCGCGACCAGCGCGTCGAGCTGCGGGTCGTGGAAGTCCTGCCACCAGGCCGTGCCGGGTGGGCGCGGGACCGCGGCCTGCGGCGTCGGGCTGCTCCATCGCGCGGGCAGCGACTGTTGCGGCAGGTCCGGCAACGGCGTGCTGGCGCAGCCGGCCAGGGCCAGCGCGGCGGCCAGCGTCAGCACGCTGGCCGGGCGGATCCGGCTCCGGCTCATGCCTGCGGCTCCGCGCCGGCCGGCAGGTCCAGCTCCGCACGCAGGCCCCCCAGCGCCGAGCGCCGGTAGCGCAGCGTGGCGTGGTGGCGGGCGGCGATGTTGGCGACGATCGCCAGGCCCAGGCCGGTGCCGCCTTCGGGCGCGTCCGGGGCGCGGAAGAAGCGCTCGCCCAGGCGCGGCAGCAGGGCCTCGTCGATGCCGCTGCCGGCGTCGTCCACGGCCAGGCGCACGGACAGCGGATCGCGCCGCAGGCTGACCGTGACCACACGGCCGGCGGCGTGGCGGAACGCGTTGTCCAGCAGGTTGTCGAGCAGTTCGCGCAGCGCATAGGCATCGGCGGCGACCCAGGCCGCAGCCGCGTCGTCGTCGCCGCCGTCGTAGCCCAGGTCCACGCCGGCGTGCAGGGCGTCGGGGATGCGCTCGGCCAGCGCCTGCGGCAGCCATTGCGCCAGATCCAGCGGCAGCAGCGGGCGGATGCTCTCGCGCGGGGCCTGGGTGCGGGTCAGCGCCAGCAGCTGGGTGGAGGTGCGGGTGGCGCGGTCGGTCAGCTGGCGGATGTGCTGCAGCGCCTGCGCGGTGTCTTCCGGGCGCTGGCTGGCCTGGGCGCGCTGCACGTGCATGCTCAGCCCGGCCAGCGGCGTGCGCAGTTGGTGCGCGGCGTCGGCGAGGAAGCGTTCCTGCAGCGCCATCATGTGCTTGAGGCGGCCGAGCAGGCCGTCGATGGCCTGGGTCAGCGGCACGATCTCCACCGGGATGTCGGGACCGGACACCGGGCTGAGGTCGCGCTGGCTGTCGTCGAGCCGCCGCACCGCCGGCTCCAGCATGCGCAGGCCGACCCGCACGCCATGCCAGACCAGTACCAGCAGCGAGCAGGTGAGCAGCAGTTCGGTCGGCAGCATCAATACCAGGATCTCGCGGGCGCGGCGGTGACGGTCGTCCAGGGTCTCGGCCACCGACACGGTGAGCCAGTCGCCCGGCTCCAGCGCCGAGGGCAGCAACAGGCTGGCCACACGCACCGGCACGCCGCTGTCCATGCGGTCGTCGTACAGCATCACCCGGCCGACTTCGGCCGGATCCGGATGCGCCGGAATCGGCTGGGTGCTGCCGCTGATCACCCCATGGCGGCGGCTGTCGAGCTTGAAGAACACCCGGCCGTCGCTGCTGTACTCCAGCAGTTGCCGCGCCTGCAGGGTCAGCGGCATGCGCTCGCCGGGGTCGTTGACCGCATTCGCCAGGCCCTGCGTGTCCTCCTTCAGGTCCATGTCGTGGACGTGATTGGTGTACTTGAGCATCAGCAGGTAGAACAGCGCCGACACCACCAGCATCAGCAGCACGGTCGGAATCAGCAGGAACGCCAGCAGACGCTGGCGCAGGCTGGGATGGCGGTATGCCGGCGAATGCGCGGCCGCGGTCGCGCTCACTGCGGCATCTGTGCGTGGTCGGCGGCCGGTGAGGCGGCGCGCGACTCCTCCAGCAGATAGCCCAGGCCGCGGATGGTCCGGATGCCGACGCCGGCGCCGTGCAGCTTGCGCCGCAGGCGGTGCATGGAGATGTCCAGGCCGTTGTCGGTGATTTCGTGCTGCCAGTCGCACAGCGCTTCGGTCAGCTGGCTGCGGCTGACCACGCGACCGCTGCGCAGCAGCAGGGTCTCCAGCAGCGCGAACTCGCGCGCGGTCAGGTCCAGCGGCTGGTCCTGCAGCCACACCCGGCGCCCGGCCAGGTTGATGCGCAGCTGCCCCAGCACCAGTTCCGGCACGCCGCCGCTGCTGCTGCGACGCAGGAGCGCGCGGGTGCGGGCGAGGAACTCGGACAGTTCGAAGGGCTTGATCAGGTAGTCGTCGGCGCCCTGGTCGAGCGCGTGGATGCGGTCTTCCACGGCATCGCGCGCCGTCACCACCAGCACCGGGATCTCGTCGCGGCGCGCGCGCAGGCGCTGCAGCACCTGTAGCCCGTCGCGGCGCGGCAGGCCCAGGTCCAGCACCAGCAGTTGATAGCTTTCGCTACCGAGCGCGCGCTCGGCGGCGGCACCGTCGCCGACATGGTCCACTACGTGGCCGCACTCGGCGAGCGAGTCGCGCAATGCAACGGCAATGGACGTATCGTCTTCGGCGACCAGGATGCGCATGATGCGAAATGCTTGCAACGGGGATGTGGGAAAACCGTCGTAATCGGCGGCGGCGAAGTCACTACGTTCACATACGTCGATGTAGCTTCGATGGAGTGTGTATCCAGATTCTGCGATGCGGTGATGACCATTATCATCCATGACATCGCTGCGCGCTCGCCGGTCCTGACCCCGCCGGGTAGGAAAAACCCTATAGCCGGCCGCGGCATCCGCCGATCCTCACGCCCCCGGGTCCGCGGCATCATGAACGGGTCGGCAACGTCACCGCTCCCGCGCCAGGGAGACGGCTCGCACGGAATCGAACGGATCTCGATTCGCCGGCCACGTTTCGCTCCCGCAGGCGCCGACGGATCGGCGCAGCGCCACTGCGATCGGAATCGAAGGGAAGAAAACGCACGAGGCCCCGGCATGCCGGGGCCTCGTGCGTTCAACGTGCCGCTATCGAGAGTGAATCATGTCGGCATCTGCGCGGATGGGTCGGTCTGCACTGATGCTGTCAGCGTCAGACCGCGCGCCGCGTCTGCACGCAAACTTTCAGGCCGCAGTCCGCCCGCCTTTGCGAATCCCCAATCCCGACTCCCGAATCCCGGCCCCTCAGAGCGCCCAGTCCAGCCGCAACCCGGCCACCAAGGCATTGGGCAGGTCGCGGGTACGGGCCGGCTCGTTGAACTGGTCCGGGTGCACGATGTAGTGCAGGTTCGGGGCGATGCGCAGTTGCGGGGTCACCTGGATGCCGTAGCTCAGCTCCATCATGGTCTGGGACCGGTGCGGGGTGCCGCTGCCGCCGGCCGCGGCGCGGGCCAGGCGCAGGTCTTCCAGGGCGTCGTCGCTGTAGTGCTGCTGGGTGACGACGAAGGCGATGTTGTCCTGCGGGCGGCTGGCGAAGGTGCCGCGCTGGACCAGGCCCAACTCCAGGAAATGGTCTTCGATCAACTGCCCGGAGGTGCCCTTGAGCACCGAGCCGAACAGCACCAGCCCGCGATTGCTGTCCGGATCGGGGCGGGTGACCTGCTGTTCGAAGCGGAAGAACGCGCCGGAGCGGCCGTTGCGGGTGGCATAGTCCAGTCCGCTCAGCCGCGCCGGATTGCCGTTGCGGTCGTTGAGCGGGTCGCGGTAGTCGGAGTTGTCCTGCCAGCCGCCCAGCTCGTACATCGCCGGCAGGCGCGCGCCGCTGGCCTGGGTGCTGTAGCCGATCGCATAGGGCACGATCACGCCGGTGCGGTCGTTGGTGCTCCAGTTGAGGCCGTGCTGGCCGCGTTCGGCCTGGATCGGGTTGACCTCGTAGGCGCCGACGTGGACGTAGACGTTCGGGGTCACCCAGGCTTTGGCATGCGCGGCCCAGCTGGACACCGGCCAGTAGGTGAAGTTGCTGGTGCGGAACACGAAGGTCGGGTTGCCGCAGGCCGAGTTGCCCTGGAAGTAGCCGCACAGCTCCGAGCCCAGGAAGTGGATGTTGGCCACGCTGCGGCCGGCCTCCAGTTCCAGGCGGTCGTTGAACAGCTTCTGGTCGATGGTGAAGTTGGCCAGGCGCGTGCCCTGGCCGCCGTAGATTTCCTGCACCGAGGTGCTGTTGCCGATATTGCCGTTGGCCAGGTTGGTGCCATGGCGATTGATGCCGTAGACCTTCAGCGTGGCGCCGTTCCAGCCCATCAGCCGTTGCAGGTCAACGTCGGTGCCGAACATCAGCTGCCCGGCGTAGGCGCTGCCCTCATGCTTGCCGCCGTCCAGCGACACCGCGCCTTCGCCGGTGTAGGCGAGCTTGAGCTTGAAGGCGTCGCTGGCGTCCTGGGCATGGGCCAGCGGTGCGGCGAGCGCCAGCGCCAGGGTGGCCAGGGGCAGGGACGAGACGAGGGGACGGGACATGGCGGAACTCCTCAGCAGGGAAAGGCCGGCGCGCCGCCAGCGGCGACGGGGGGAGGGGCATCGCGTGGCGACGCGCCGGCGCATGGACGGGATCAGGCGAGAACCGGCTTCTTCAGCACCCGCAGCGCCACCGCGGTGACCACGGTGCCGGCGAGCAGCGCCACCAGGTACATGCCCAGGTGGCTGACCGCGTTGGGGATCGGCAGCACGAACACACCGCCGTGCGGCACCTTCAGCTCGGCGCCGGCGGCCATCGAGATGGCGCCGGCCAGCGCCGAGCCGAGCATCAGCGCGGGGATGGTGCGCAGCGGATCGCGTGCGGCGTACGGGATCGCGCCTTCGGTGACGAAGGCCAGGCCGAGCACGCCGGTGGCGGCGCTGCTGCCGCGCTCGTCCTGGGTGAAGCGGCTGCGGAACACCCAGGTGGCCAGGGCGATGCCCAGCGGCGGGGTCATGCCGGCGACCATCGCCGCGGCCATCGGCGTGTACACCTGGCTGGCGATCAGGCCGGTGGAGAAGGCATAGGCGGCCTTGTTGACCGGCCCGCCCATGTCGAAGGCCATCATCGCGCCCAGCAGCAGGCCCAGCAGCACCGCGCTGCTGCCCTGCATGCCGCGCAGCCATTCGGTGAGCCAGGCCAGCAGCTCGGCCACCGGCTGGCCGACCACGTAGAGCATGGCCAGGCCGACCAGCAGGGTGCCCAGCACCGGCAGGATCAGCACCGGCTTCAGGCCCTCGAGCGTGCGCGGCAGCTTGATCGCCCGGTTCAGCGCGGCCACGCCGTAGCCGGCGATGAACCCGGCCAGGATGCCGCCGATGAAGCCGGCGCCGAGGTTGGCCGCGACCATGCCGCCGATCATGCCGGGGGCGATGCCGGGGCGGTCGGCGATGGAGTAGGCGATGTAGCCGGCCAGGGCGGGCACCATCAGGGTGAAGCCGGCCTTGGCGCCGATCTGGAACAGCGACCAGGCCAGGGTGCCCTTGTGCGCGTCGTCGAAGGCGTAGATGCCGCCGAGCGCGAACGCCAGCGCGATCAGCAGGCCGCCGGCGGTGACGAACGGCAGCATGAACGACACGCCGGTCATCAGGTGCTTGTACGGGCCGGCGGAGCGGCCGCCCTGGGCCTTGGCCGGGGCGCTGCCGCCGGTGCCGGCGGCGTGCACGCTGGCCTCGGCCAGGGCCTTGCGGATCAGTGCCGGGCCGTCGTTGATCGCCGGCTTGGTGCCGCTCTTGAACAGGCGCTTGCCGCCGAAGCGGCCGAGGTCGACCTCGCGGTCGGCGGCGATCAGCACCAGGTCGGCGGCGGCGATCTCCTCGGCGCTGAGCGCGTCCTGCGCGCCGACCGAGCCCTGGGTTTCCACCCGGATCTGGTGGCCCAGCGCCTTGGCCGCCTGCTGCAGGCCCTCGGCGGCCATGAAGGTGTGGGCGATGCCGGTGGGGCAGGAGGTGATGGCGACAATGCGCTTGCCGGCGCCCTCGGTGCCGCCGACAGCGGCCGCGCCGGCGGTGGCGGTGGCCGCGGTCAGCAGCGGCGCCAGCACCGCGCCGGCATCGGCCAGCACCGCGTCCAGGCTGCTGCGCTGCGCGCTGCGGCCGGCGAAGCGGGCGGCATCGACGTCGCCGTCGCCGACCAGCAGCAGCGGCGCGGCGGTGGGAGCGGCGGCCAGGTCCAGCGGGGCGATCACGCCCTGCGGCGTGCGCACCTCGGCCTGCAGCGTCGCACCCCGCAGCGTGGCGGCATGGCGCAGCGCTTCGGCGGCGAGGACGGCTTCGGTACTGCGATCGCCGGCGGCGATCACCACGAGGATCGGATTCATGCGGGCTCCCGATGAGCGCAAGAGGACGCGGCGCACAGCAGCGACGCGGCGGAAGTCATGCCAGGGTCTCCACGCGGACCGCGGCGGCCAGGTCGGCCAGGCGCTCGCGCGGCAGGCGGCGGGCGACGCCGCTGCCCAGGGTGGCCACGGCGAAGGCGGTGGCCTGGCGCGCGCAGGTGGCCAGGTCGGCGTCGGCACGCAAGGCCGCGACCAGGCCGGCGACCATCGCATCGCCGGCGCCGACGCTGCTGCCGCCGGTCAGCTGCGGCGGCTGCGCCAGCAGCGCCTGCTCGCCGCGCACGAACAGCGCGCCATCGCTGCCCAGCGACACCACGACCAGGCCGATGCCGCGCGCCAGCAGCGCGCGCGCGGCGCCGAGCAGCTCGGCCGTGCTGGCCAGCGGCGCGCCGGCCCATTCCTCCAGCTCGTGGCGGTTGGGCTTGATCGCGAACGGCAGTTGCGCGCGCGGCGCATCCAGGGCGGCGTGCAGCGGCGCACCGCTGGTGTCCAGCAGCACCCGCGCGCCGGCGGCGGCGGCCTGCGCCTGCAGGTGCCGCCAGGTGTCCTCGGCCAGGCCTGCCGGCAGGCTGCCGCTGAGCACCACCGGCAAGCCGGGACGCAGCAGCTCGGCCAAGCGCGCGCCGACGGTATCGAGTTGGGCCTGGTCCAGGGCCAGGCCGGGCAGGTTGATATCGGTGGTGGCGCCGCTGTCGGCGGCGACCAGCTTGAGATTGCTGCGGGTGTCGCCGGGCACGCGCAGGCAACGGTCGTCGATGCCACGTTCGGCGAACAGGGTTTCGAATACCGGCGCATTGCCGGCGCCGAGCACGCCGAGCGCGGCACAGCGCAGGCCGGCATCGGCCAGGCAGGCGGCGACGTTGATGCCCTTGCCGCCGGCGATGGCGTGGGCGCTGCGCGCACGGTGCACCTGGCCCGGTTGCAGCCGGTCGATCGCCACGGTCAGGTCGATCGCCGGATTCAGGGTGACGGTGACGGCATCGACGCTCATGCGCCGGCTCCGTCGAGCGCGCGCACCTCGGCCGCGCTTTCGCAGTCCAGCGCGCGCTGCGCCAGCGCCTGCAGCGCATCCAGACGGCTGCCGCGCAGGCGCGCCTTCACCGCGGGGATGTCGTTGGGCGTCATCGACAGCTCGTGCACGCCCAGGCCGGCCAGCAGGGCCGCGCCGAACGCATCGCCGGCCAGGCCGCCGCACACGCCGACCCAGCGGCCGTGGCGCGCGGCGCCCTCGACGGTGGTGCGGATCAGGCGCAGCACCGCCGGGTGCAGGCTGTCGGCCTCGGCGGCCAGGTCCGGGTTCTGGCGGTCGATGGCCAGGGTGTACTGGGTCAGGTCGTTGGTGCCGATCGAGAAGAAGTCCGCGTGTTTTGCCAGCGCATCGGCCTGGATCGCCGCGGCCGGCACTTCGATCATGATGCCCAGCGGCACCTCCGGCGCCTGCAGTTCCGCGCGCAGGCGCTCGCATTCGGCGCGCAGCGTCAGCAGTTCCGCCGCCGAGGTGATCATCGGGAACATGATCGCCAGGCGCGCGCCGTCCTTGGCGGCGCGGTACAGCGCGCGCAGCTGCGGTTGCAGCAGGTCGGCGCGGCGCAGCAGCAGGCGCGCGCCGCGCACGCCCAGGAACGGGTTGTCCTCGCGCGGCAGGTTCAGGTGCGCCACCTGCTTGTCGCCGCCGATGTCCAGGGCGCGCACGATCAGCGCGCGGCCGTCCAGCGCCTGCGCCATCGCCGTGTAGGTGGCGTACTGCTCGTCCTCGCTGGGCGTGCTGCCGCGCTCCAGGAACAGGAATTCGGTGCGCATCAGGCCCACGCTCTCGGCGCCCTGCGCCAGTGCCGCGGCGACCTGCTCGGGCAGGTTGACGTTGGCGCCGATCTCCAGGCGATGGCCGTCTTCGGTCTGCGCCGGCTGGTTGCGCTGCTCGGCCTCGCGCGCGCGCAGTTGCTGCTGTTCCTCGATGTAGGCGCGGGCCGAGGCCAGGTCGGCCTCCGACGGCGCCAGGTACAGGCGGCCGCTGCTGCCGTCGACGATGACGGTGGCGCCGTCCTCCAGGTCCAGCAGGTCGGCGCCGCCGGCGACCAGCGCCGGCAGGCCGAGGGTGCGCGAAAGGATCGCGGTGTGCGAGGTCGGTCCGCCCACGGCGGTGGCCAGGCCGAGCACGCGCGCGGTGTCGAGGTTGGCGGTGTCCGACGGCGACAGGTCGTGGGCGAGCAGGATGCACGGCGCGGCCGGCAACTGCGCCAGGCTGCCGCCGGCCAGGCTCGGATCCAGGTGCGCCAGCACCCGGCGGCCGACGTCGCGCAGGTCGCTGGCGCGTCCGGCCAGCACCGCATTGCCCAGCGCCGAAAGCTTGTTGGCCAGGCGCTCCACCGACTGCTGCCAGGACCAGGCGACGCCGTGGCCCTCGACCATGAGTTGGCAGGCCAGGGTGATCAGGTCGGTGTCGTTGAGCAGTTCGGCCTGGGCGCGGAAGATCGCCGCATCGCCGGCGCCGAGCCGGCGCCGGGTGTCCTCTTCGATGGCCTGCAGTTGCGTGCGGGTGCGCTGCAGGGCGTCGTGCAGCAGGGCGCCGCCGTCGCTCAGCGGCACCGGCGTGTCCGCGACGGCGACGTCGTGGCCGGCCAGCTTGTGCACCACGCCGATCGCCAGGCCGGGGCTGGCGCCGATGCCGACGATGGCCGGCTGCGCCTGCGGCGGGGTCCAGCCGGCGACCGGCGCGGCGCGGCGTTGCGCCGCGGCGTCGGCATCGGCCTGCTCCTGTGCGGTCAGCGCGTCGATCACGCTGCGCAGCCGCGCCAGCGCCGCGGCGGCGTCCTGGCCCTCGGCCGAAATGGTCACGGTGTCGCCGGCGTGCAGGCCCAGTTGCAGCAGCGACACCAGGTTCTTGGCGTCGCCGACCTGGTCGCCGGCGCGCACCTGGATGCGGGCCGCGAAGCCGCGCGCGGTTTCCACCCAGCGCGTGGCCGGACGCGCGTGCAGCCCGGTGGGGTAGCGCACGGTCCAGTCGAAGCGCTCGGCCAGGTCGCTGGCCGGGGCGGCGGGCGCGGGGGCGGCCGCATCCTCGCTCAGGGCGGCGACGATCGCCTGCGGGTCGTCGCTGGCGAACAGCGCCTCCAGCTTGGGCGGATCCTGGATCAGCCTGGTCAGGCGCCGCAGCACGGTGATGTGGGTGTCGGACTGGGCGGCGATGGCGACCACCAGGTGGGTGGTCTGGCCCGGGTTCCACTCCACGCCGTCGCGCAGCTGCAGCACCGCGATGCCGTCGCGGCGCACCAGGTGGCGGTCCTCGCCGGTGCAGTGCGGGATCGCCACGCCATGGCCCAGGAAGGTGTTGGCCAGCGCTTCGCGGCGCAGCATGCTGGCCTCGTAGGCCGGCGGCACGCAGCCGGCGGCGACCAGCAACTGCGCCGCCTGGGCGATTGCGTCGGCCTTGTCGCGGGCCTGGACATCGACCCGGACCAGGTCGCTGGAAACCAGGGGAGAGGCGGGCGTCTGGGACACGCGGAATCCTTGAGGGTGGGCGGCAAGTGGGCGCAGTGTGGGAACGTTCCCAGTCTATCGTCAATGTGCAGTGCACAATTCTTTCGGAAAAGCTTGGTGCTACTATCCGGTAGCGCCACACGACAGGGGGTCGACATGGAAAAGAAGCGGGAACGTTGCCAGTGAGCGTCAGCATCCACGACGTGGCGCGCGTCGCCGGCGTCTCGACCTCGACCGTGTCGCGGGCACTGGGCCACGGCCCGGTCAGCGAGGAGGTGCGCGCACGGGTGGAAGCGGCGGTGCGCGAGACCGGCTACCGCCCCAACCTGATGGCACGGCGGCTCCGCTCGCAGCACTCCGGGGTGGTGGGGCTGATCGTCGCCGACATCCGCAATCCGTTCTTCACCGCGGCCATTCGCGCAGTCGAGGACGTGGCCTACCGCGCCGGGATGCGCGTGATCCTGTGCAATACCGACGAGGATCCGCAGCGCGAGGCGCTGTATCTGCAACTGATGCAGGAAGAGCGGGTCAGCGGGCTGATCTTCGCCCCCACCCGCACCACCCAGAGCCAACTGGGCAAGTTGAGCTTCGATCATCCGGTGGTGCTGCTGGACCGCGCCGGCAAGAGCGGTACGCACGACAGCGTGGTGCTGGATAACGCCGCGGCGATGGCGGCGCTGGTCGATCACCTGGTCGGCCGCGGCGTGCGCCGCATCGGCGGCCTGTTCGGCAAGACCAGCAGCACTGCCGCCGAGCGTCGCGACGGCTATCTGGAGGCGATGCGCGGGCACGGCCTGACGCCGGACTATCGCGAGGTGGCACCGAGCGCGGAGGCGGCGATCGCCGAGGTCCAGGCCTGGCTGGCGCAGACGCCGCGACCGGACGCGCTGGTGGCCAGCAACAGCCTGCTGCTGATGGGCGCGCTGAAGGCCGCGCGCGGCGCCGGCCTGCGCATTCCGCAGGATCTGGCGCTGGCCGGCTTCGACAACGAAAGCTGGACCGACCTGGTCGAGCCCGGGATCACCGTGATCGAACAGCCGGTGGAAGAGATGGGGCGCACCGCGATGTCGTTGCTGCTGGAGCGGATGAATGCGCCGACGCAGCCGACCCGCAAGGTGGTGCTCAGTGGCCGCTGCATCGTGCGCGGCTCGAGCCTACGCTGACCGTCGGCGTTCGGTGCGGTTGGGCAGGGGGCCGCTGCGGCGACCGTGGTGTGCCGCAGCGGGAGTCGTGGCGTCCTTACTCGCTGCCGTCCGGCCGCGGATAGTCGTGTTCGGGATCGGCGTGGTCGCGCTCGGGGTCGCTGTCGGGTTGGTCGCGATCCTTCCACTGCGCGTCGTCGTTGTGGATCTTGTCCGGCGTGTGGCTGCGTTGCTGGGAGTCGTGGGCGTTGTCGCGGTTGGCGGGCGGGGACATGACGAACCTCCTGGATCAGGCGGGGGTGGGCGCCGGATCCGGATGGCGGTCGTGCTGCTCGGAGCCGTCGAGGCGCGCCCAGCAGGCGACGACCAGGGTTTCGGCATCGCTCCAGGCGATGCGCGGCCAGGGGTGTTCGGCGTCGTAGCGCTGACGCAGGCGCTGCAATCGCACGTCGTTGGATTCGCGCGGCAACTGCAGGAACACATCGCAGGCCATCTTGATCAGGCGCGCATGTTCGCTGAACGACTGCGACCCCAGTTTGCCCGCCGCGTGCAGCGCCTTCCAATGCGCCAATTCGGCTTCGACATCCACGAGCAGGCTCGGAGCGTGACTCACGCGAGTTCTCCTTGAGTGAGAGGAAAGAGGGAGGCGGAGGGTGCCCCCCTGGCAGCCACCGCTCCATCACCCTAGGCCGCGGCGCGTAAAGGTGAGGTGGTGCTCATGTGGTGTGCATGACAAGACGCGCACCTGCGCGGCGACAAAGCGTGATCTCGGGCGCCGACTTTCACACGCAGCGTTGTGAAGGAGGCCGACGCGGCGTGTGAATGCGAGGCGCGCATCTGCGACCCTGGCGTTCCGCCGAGCAATCTGGTCCGCGCCGCTGCAGCGGCTTACCATGCACGAGGTCCGCGTCCGCGGGCACCCCGTTTCCCCCTCACGCGCCGACGGCCGCCGCCGCTGGTGCCCGCAAAGGACTGGCATGCCCGTTGCTCCCGTGCTCGACTCCGCGCCGCCGCGCATCGCCGTCATCGGCCTCGGTTATGTGGGCCTGCCGCTGGCGGTGGCGTTCGGCGCCCGCCACGACACGCTCGGCTACGACATCGATGCGCAGCGCGTGGCGCAACTGCGCGACGGGCACGACCAGACCCTGGAACTGGAGGCCGAGGAACTGCGCGCCGGCGTGCACCTGCGCTACAGCGACGACGCGGCGGCGCTGCGCGACCGCAACGTGTACATCGTCACCGTGCCGACCCCGATCGACGCGCACGAGCAGCCCGACCTGCAGCCGCTGCGCCAGGCCAGCGAGTTGCTGGCCGGCGTGCTCAAGCGCGGCGACCTGGTGATCTACGAGTCCACCGTCTACCCGGGCACCACCGAGGAAGTCTGCGTGCCGTTGCTGGAGCAGGGCTCGGGATTGCGCTGCGACGTCGACTTTCATTGCGGCTACAGCCCGGAGCGGGTCAACCCCGGCGACCGCCAGCGGCGCCTGGCCGACATCCGCAAGATCACCTCCGGCTCCAACCCCGCTGCGGCCGACGCGGTGGACGCGCTGTACGCCGGCATCATCGCCGCCGGTACCTGGCGCGCGCCGTCGATCCGCGTGGCCGAGGCGGCCAAGGTGGTCGAGAACATCCAGCGCGACGTCAACATCGCCCTGGTCAACGAACTCGCCCTCATCTTTGACCGCCTCGGCATCGATACCCAGGACGTGCTGGACGCGGCCGGCACCAAGTGGAACTTCCTGCCGTTCCGGCCCGGCCTGGTCGGCGGCCACTGCATCGGCGTGGATCCGTACTACCTGCTGCACAAGTCCGAGAGCGTGGGCTACCACCCGGATCTGATCCACACCGCGCGCCAGGTCAACAACCGGGTCGGCGCGCACGTCGCCGCGCGGGTGCAGGCGCTGCTGGCCGGCAAGGGCGTGGCGATGGCCGATGCGTCCGTGCTGGTGCTCGGCGTCACCTTCAAGGAGAACTGCCCGGACCTGCGCAATAGCCGCGCGCTGGAGCTGGTGCAGGCGCTGGCCGCGGCCGGCGCCCGCGTCGATGCCTGCGATCCCTGGGCCGATCCGCAGGTGGCGCAGGCGCACGGCGTCGAGCTGCTGCCAGAACCGGTGCCCGGCCGCTACGACGCGGTGGTGCTGGCGGTGGCGCATGCGGCCTACCGTGACCTGGACGCAGCGCAGATCCGCGCGCTCGGCACGCCCGATCTGGTGGTCTACGACGTCAAGTCGGTGTGGCCGCGCGCGGCGGTGGACGACCGCCTGTAGCGCAGTTCTCGGGCGCGCGTACCATCTGGCGTCGCCGGCGCATTGGCATGCGCTGGCTGTACCTGCGCCAAGCGGCCGCGACGGCGGTTGCAACGCCATGACCGCGACACCCTCTACACTCGCCGGCTTACGACGCCTGCGAGGACCGCAATGCACCGCTACCTAGCCTATATCGCCAGCTGCGTGCTGCTGGCGCTGTCCATCGCCCTGTGCGCGATCTGGCCGCTGTGGGGCTGGGGCGTGGCCGCCTTCGCGGTGCTGGCGGTGCTGGGCACCGTGGACCTGCTGCAGACCCGCAGCACCCTGCGCCGCAATTATCCGATCCTGGCGCATTTCCGCTACGGCCTTGAATCGGTCGGCCCGGAGATGCGCCAGTACTTCCTGCAGAGCGACATCGAGGAGGCGCCGTTCTCGCGGCAGCAGCGCGCCCTGGTCTACCAGCGCGCCAAGAACGTGATGGACGTGGTGCCGTTCGGCACCCAGCGCAGCACCTACGCGCCGGACTACGAATGGATCAACCATTCGCTGGCCACCAGCGAGATCGCCGACCACGACTTCCGCGTCACCATCGGCGCCGGCTGCGCGCAGCCGTACGCAGCCAGCGTGTTCAACATCTCGGCGATGAGCTTCGGCGCGCTGTCGGCCAACGCCATCCGCGCGCTCAACGCCGGCGCGCGCCAGGGCGGCTTCTACCACGACACCGGCGAGGGCTCGATCTCGCCCTACCACCGGGAGTGCGGCGGCGACCTGGTGTGGGAGATCGGCTCGGGCTACTTCGGCTGCCGCGACGAGGAGGGGCGCTTCGACCCGCAGCGCTTCGTCGCCAACGCCACGCTGGAGCAGGTCAAGATGATCGAGATCAAGCTCTCGCAGGGCGCCAAGCCGGGCCACGGCGGCGTGCTGCCGGCGGCCAAGGTCAGTGCCGAGATCGCCGCCACCCGCGGCGTCGCCATGGGCCAGGACTGCGTGTCGCCGTCGCGGCATTCGGCGTTCACCACGCCGCTGGAGCTGCTGCAGTTCGTGGCGCGGCTGCGCGAGCTGTCCGGCGGCAAGCCCACCGGTTTCAAGCTGGCCATCGGCCACCCTTGGGAGTGGTTCGCCATCGCCAAGGCGATGCAGGAAAGCGGCCTGTACCCGGATTTCATCGTCGTCGACGGCGCCGAGGGCGGCACCGGCGCGGCGCCGGCGGAGTTCATCGACCACGTCGGCGTGCCGATGCACGAGGCCCTGCTGCTGGTGCACAACACGCTGGTCGGGCTGGACATCCGCGAGCGCATCAAGCTCGGCGCCGCCGGCAAGATCACCAGCGCCTTCGACATCGCGCGTACCCTGGCGCTGGGCGCGGACTGGTGCAATGCCGGGCGCGGCTTCATGTTCGCGCTGGGCTGCATCCAGTCGCTGAGCTGCCACAGCGACCGCTGCCCGACCGGCATCGCCACCCAGGACCGGCGCCGCTGGCAGCATCTGGACCCCACCGACAAGGCCACCCGGGTCGCGCACTACCACGCCAACACACTCAAGGCCCTGCGCGAACTGCTCAGCGCCGCCGGGTTGACGCATCCGTCGCAACTGGGGCCGGAGCACATCCTGCGCCGCATCTCGCAGGTGGAGATCCGCTCGCTGGCCTCGCTGTACCGCTACCTGGAGCCGGGCGAACTGCTGCGCACCGTGCCCGACCATGCGGTCTTCCACGATTACTGGGGCGACGCGCGCAGCGATTCGTTCCAGCCGCCGGAGAGGATCCGGCGCCTGCGCGACAGCAAGTCGCAATGAGCGAGGCGCCGTCGGCGCGGTTGCGGCCGGCGCCTGCTGCAGGCGCTGGAGCAGCGCCTGGCGCCGTGTCCGCGCATCCATCTCGCCGCGGCGCTGAATGCGGTGGCGTTCTACCTTGCGCAGGGCTATGCCGTGGTAAGCGAGGGAAGCTACCCGCATCCCTGCGGGATCGTCCTCGATTGCGTGTTCATGGAGAAGCGCGCCGCGCCGGCGGTGCCGTGAGGTAGGCATCCCACAACCGATGCGTTCTGACAGCGGCGGGGCAGGGCGTTCGCTTTTTTGCATCGCCGCATCGGTCACGCATGCTCGCCATCGCTGCCGCCGCCCGTTATCGTGCCGTTTCCTTCTCAGCGTGCCGCGCATGAATCAGCCCTCGGTCCCCGACGTCGTTCCCGCGCCGCTGCCCGTCGACGAAGCCGAGCGCCTGCGCGCGCTGGCCGAGCTGGGGATGCTGGACACTGCACCGGAACCGGCGTTCGACGACCTGATCTGGCTGACCAGCCAGTTGTGCGAGGTGCCGATCGCGCTGATTTCGCTGATCGACGAGCGCCGGCAATGGCTCAAGGCCAGTTGCGGCCTGCCTGCCGGCACCACCGGGTATCCGCGCGAGATGGCGTTCTGCACCTATGCCTTGCTGGAGCCGCAGTTGCTGGAGGTGCCGGACGCCACGCTGGATCCGCGTTTCGCCGGCAACCCGCTGGTGTGCGGCGCGCCACACCTGCGTTTCTACGCTGGCATGCCGCTGATCGGCGACCAGGGCTATAGCTACGGCACCCTGTGCGTGATCGACATCCGTCCGCGGCAGTTGGACGAACGCCAGCGCGAAGGTCTGCAGCGCCTGGCCAGGCAGGTCACCGCGCATCTGGAGGCGCGCCGCGATGCGCGCATCGCCCACGACCAGGCCAAGACGCTGAGCCTGCTGCTGGAAACCATGCCCGACGGCGTGGTGTCGTGCCAGGCCGACGGCACGCTGGGCGAGTTCAACCAGGTGGCGCGGCAGTGGCACGGCGCCGATCCGCGCGCCTTGCCGCCCGAACAGTGGGCGAAGTACTTCGACCTGTTCGACGCCAGCGGCCAGCGGCTGCTGACCAGTGACGAGGTGCCGCTGGTCCGTGCCTGGCGCGGCGAATCGGTGCGCGATGCGGAAATGGTGATCGCCGCCAAGGGACAACCGCCACGCAGCGTGCTGTGCAATGCGGAACGGCTGGAGGGCGGCGATGGGCGCAGCCTGGGCGCGGTGTGCGTGATGCGCGACGTCAGCGTCGAACGCGCGGCGTCGCATGCGGCGCTGCTGGCCGGGCAGCGTTTCTCCGGCGCGTTCTCGGCGGCCGCGCACGGCATGGCGCTGGTGTCGCTGGAAGGGCACTGGCTGGACGTCAACGACGCCTTGTGCGCGATGCTCGGCTACAGCCGCGCGGAGCTGCTGGAACTGCGCTTCCAGGATTTGACCCATCCCGAGGACCTGGCCGAGGACATGGAACAGGTGGCTGCGTTGATCGCCGGCCGCCGCAGCGACTACCGCAGCGAAAAGCGTTATCGCCATCGCGACGGCCACACCGTGCGTGCGCGCCTTTCGGTATCGCTGGTGCGCGACGAACAGCAGCGTCCGCTGCACTTCGTCACCCATATCCAGGACATCACCGAGCAGCATCTGGCCGAACACCGCCTGCGCGACAGCGAAGCGCAGCTGCGCACCATCGCCGACAACGCGCCAGCGCTGATCGCCTACCTCGACCACGACCTGTGCTACCAGTTCGTCAACCGGCCGTATGCGGCATGGTTCGGGCTGGCGCCGGAGCGCATCATCGGCCGCCGCCTGCACGAGGTGCTGGACCCGCAGCAACTGGCCCTGCTGCAACCCCACCTGCCGGCGGCGCTGCAGGGCGTGCCGGCGCAGTTCGACGCCGAGTTGTGCGATGCCACCGATGCGTTGCGGATCATGCATTTCAGCCTGATTCCGGACGTGGCCCTGGCGCCGCAGCGGATCGGACTGCACCTGATGATCAGCGACATCACCGGGCAGACCCGGTTGGCGCGGCTGCTGGAAGAGCGCGCGCTGCGCGACGAATTGACCGGGCTGCCGAACCGGATGGCCTGGAACCAGACGCTGCGGCGACGCATGAGCGAGCGCCGCAGCCAGGGCCAGGTGGCGGTGATGTTCCTGGATCTGAACGACTTCAAGAGCGTCAACGACCGTTTCGGCCATCACGTCGGCGATGCGCTGCTGGTGCACTTCGCGCGGCTGCTGCAGCGTTGCCTGCGCGGGCAGGACAGCATCGCGCGGTTGGGCGGCGACGAGTTCGTGGTGCTGCTGGAAGGCCTGGCCGACGCCAGGCGCGAAGTGCTGGCTGCCGCGGCGCGGATCATGGAGGCATGCGCGGACGGCTGCGAGGTCAGTGGTCGGCACCTGCCGTTGCAGCCGAGCATCGGCATCGCCGTGCAGGCCGGGCCCGGTTTCGATCCGGTGCTGCTCACCCAGCGCGCCGACGAGGCCATGTACGTGGCCAAGCGCGATCCGCAGGCGCGGGTGCAGATCGCAACCCTCTGAGCGCGGTCCGCCGGCGCGCTGCCCGCGCTGGCTACGGTGCGGTGTCCGCGGCCACGCGCCGGAACGGATAGTGACCGCCATCGGCGTCGAGCGTGCCCTGGTCGGCATCGCCGGGCGTATCGAAGCGGATGACGATGTCCTGCGCGCTCAGGAAGAACGCGTGATCCGACGCGGGAATCAGTGGGTAGGCCTGATCCTTGCGCAGTTCCACCAGCAGGCGCCCCTGCGCTTCGCGGATCCGGAACGTGCCCAACTCGGGGATGGCGAAGCTGCCGACGAAGCGCCGTTGCGCGGCGATGTCCACGGCAATGGCGGTACGCCGGATCGGCTGGAAGTCCGGCCAGGCATAGGCCGCGGCGACGGCGCGCACAATCTCCAGGCCCAACTGGTAGCCCTGGTCGCCGTTGCTCAGCACCACGGCGCCATCGCATCCTTGCGGATACACCACCAGCGTGGCCTTGTAGCCGGCGTTGGAACCGTCGTGATAGACGTACTTGCGCGCGCTGGCGCCGCCGATGTTCAGGCCCAGGCCGTAGCCGTCCCGCACCGGGGTCATCATGGCGCGGGCGCTGGCGGCGGACAGCACGCGGCCGCGGCCGGCCTGCGCCGCGCACAGTTCAATCGCATAGCGCGCCAGGTCCTGCGCGTTGGTCCACAGGCCGGCCGCGGCCAGTTCCGGGTAGGTGTGCGGGCCGCCTGCCACCAGCGCGCCATTGGAATCGTGCGGTTGCGCCGCGTGCGCCAGATCGCGTGCGGGCAGCGGTTGGCGGAAACTGCTGGCGCGCATGTGCAGCGGCGCCAGCACGCGCTGCTGCAGCAGCGTTGGAAAGTCCTGCCCGCCGACGTCGATCAGCAACTGCTGCATCACCGTGTAGCCGCCGCCCGAATAGCGGTAGCGCACCCCGACCGGCGCCTCCACCCGCACCGGCGCCGAGTTCGCGGGCGCCTGGCCGTCGAGCACCTGCTGCAGGGTGGGGACGGCGGCGCCGCGGGCGTAGCCATCGAAACCGTGCACGCTGGTGCCGGCGGTGTGCGACAGCAGTTGGCGCAGGGTCACCGGATGGTCGTGGCTGTCGGCGGAATCGGGCAGGGTCCACGAGGTCAGTCGCGCATTGACCGGGGCGTCCAGCGCCACGCGTCCGTCCTGGACCAGGGACAAGGCCGCCATTGCCGCCACCGGCTTGCTCACCGAGCCGGCCTGGAACAGGGTCCTGGCGTCGACCACAGCGCCACCGGTGGCGGTGACGCCATAGCCCTTGGCCCAGGCGACGCGGCCGCGATGGATCACCGCGATCGCCACGCCCGGGACGTGCAGCGCGTCCATCTGGCCACGCAGCGACAGTTGCGCGCCTGCCTGGTCCTGGGTGACCACGGCCGGCAACAGGCCTTGCTCGACCTGCCGGATCTTCGGGCTGGTGCTGGGCGCGGCGCTCGCGGCCACGACGTTGCCGGCCAGGCCAAGTGCGCAGAACAGGATCGATGGACGCATGCGTCGCTCCAGGCGGGAAGTGAGCTGGAACCGCGAGACAGCCGCGGTCGCCACTTCCGTGCAGGAATACGTCGTGCGGCCACGACGACGACAGGCCCGAAGGTCACTGGCCATTCCGGCCAGTCGCGTGCCGGCGCCGCTCAGCGCGTGGCGCGTTGCAGCCAAGCCACCGCGCCGCGCCCGGCGCGCACGCCGCTGGCGAAGCACGCGGTGAGCAGGTAGCCGCCGGTCGGCGCTTCCCAGTCGAGCATTTCGCCGGCGCAGAAGGTGCCGGGCAGCGCCCGCAGCATCAGCTGCGCATCCAGCGCTTCCAGGCGCACGCCGCCGGCGCTGCTGATCGCCTCGGCCAGTGGGCGCGGGCGCAGCAGGGTCAGCGGCAGGCGCTTGAGCGTGGCCGCGGCCAGCTCCGGATCCTGGCCGGCCTGCTTGCCGAGGATCTCGAACAGCAGCGCCGCCTTGACCCCGTCGATGCCGGCCTGGCGGCGCAGGTGTTCGCCGAAGCTGCGGCCGCCGCGCGGCTTGCCCAGTTCGGCCTGCAGCCGCGGCAGGTCGCGGCCCGGTGCCAGGTCCAGCCACAGCGTGGCCGGGCCGTGTGCGGCGATGGAATCGCGCAGATCCGCGGCCAGCGCATAGATCAGGCTGCCTTCGATGCCGTGCTCGCCAACCACGCACTCGCCCTGCAGCGATTGTGCCTGGCCCTGCGCATCGTGCCAGTGCGCGACCACCGGCTTCAGCGGGGCTCCCGCGTGGCGTTCGCGGAAATAGGCGCTCCAGTCCACGTCGAAGCCGCAGTTGGCCGGCTGCAGCGGCGCGACCTCCACACCGCGCGTGCGCAGCGTGTCCTGCCAGGCGCCGTCGGAACCGAGTTGCGGCCAGCTGCCGCCACCGAGCGCCAGCACGCAGGCATCGGCCTGCACGCGCTGCTCGCCGTCGGCACCGGCGAAACGCAGCGCGCCGTCCGCGTCCCAGCCCAGCCAGCGCTGCTGCACGTGGAAGCGCACGCCGGCGTCCTTCAACCGCCGCACCCAGCCGCGCAGCAGCGGTGCGGCCTTGCGATCCAGCGGGAACACCCGGCCGGAGCTGCCCACATAGGTCTCCACGCCCTGCGCCTGCGCCCAGGCGCGCAGCGCGTCGGCATCGAAGTCGGCCAGCCACTCGCCGACCGCCGTCGCGCGCTCGCGATAGCGCGCGACGAAGCGCTCGAATGGATCGGAGTGGGTCAGGTTGAGGCCGCCCTTGCCGGCGATCAGGAACTTGCGTCCCACCGAGCCCTTGGCCTCGTACACATCGACCTCGGCGCCGGCGGCGCGCGCGGTCTCGGCGGCGATCAGCCCCGCCGGGCCGCCGCCGACGATGGCGAGACGGCCGCGCACCGGCGCGGCATGCTTGCTGGCGGGCATCGGCGTAGTCGACTCAACGCGGCTGGACATCGAGCAGTTCGACCTCGAACACCAGCGAGGCGCCCGGCGGGATCACCCCGCCGGCGCCGCTGTCGCCGTAGCCGTAGTCCGACGGCAGCATCAACAGGCGTTTGCCGCCCACGCGCATGCCGGCCACGCCCTCGTCCCAGCCGCGGATCACCTGGCCGCCGCCGAGCACGAAGCTGAAGGGCTGGCCGTGGTCGGCGGAGGCGTCGAACTTCTCGCCGCGCTTGTCCTTGGCGTGCTCGTCGTACAGCCAGCCGGTGTAGTGCACGGTAACGCGGCTGCCGGGGCGGGCCTCGGCGCCGTCGCCGACGCGCTCGTCGGTGGCCTGGAACGCGGCGATGCTGCCGCCGGGCGGCGGACCCGGCGGGGTGCAGCCAATCAGCAGCCACGCCGGCAACGACAGGCTCAACAGCAGCAGGATTCGGCGCATGCGGGACGTCCACGGCGGGCAGGGCGTGCAAGGGTAGCGCATCGCCGCAGCGGCTATCATGCGGCGCATGGCCAAACTGCTGCTCAACCTGCGCCACGTGCCCGACGACGAACGCGCCGAGGTCTGCGCGCTGCTCGACGCCGCCGGCATCGGCTACTACGAAACCCGCGCCGGCACCTTCGGCATCTCCGCCGGTGGCATCTGGTTGCGCGAGGACGCCGAGCAGGCGCGGGCCAAGACGCTGCTGGCCGAGTACCAGGCCCAGCGCGGCGAACGCGCCCGCGCCGAGCGTGCCGCGGCGCTGCGCGACGGCAGCGCGGAGACCTTCGCCAGCCTGCTGCGGCGGCGCCCGCTGTTCGTGCTGGCGACGCTGCTGGGCATGCTGCTGGTCGCCTCGCTGGTGCTGCTGCCGTTCCTGTTGCTGCGCGGCTAGCGGCGACGCTGGCGCTTGGGGGCATGCCTCGACGCGCTTCGCCGAAGCGCCGGTGCGCGGGAGGCGCGGACCGTGCTGCTGCAGCGGTCGTGCGTCGCAGGCTCTAAAATGCGCCGATGATCGCCAACACCGCCGCCTACCACTTCGTCGCCATCGCCGACCCCGACGCGCTCGCCGCGCAATTGCACGCCTGGGCGCAGGACGGCGACCTGCGCGGCACGGTGCTGGTGGCGGGCGAGGGCATCAACCTGTTCCTGGCCGGCACGCCGGCGGCGATCGACGGCTTCTACGCGCAGCTGCGCGCCGACCCGCGCTTCGCCGATCTGCGCATCAAGACCAGCCCCAGTGCGCAGCAGCCGTTCGCGCGGCTGAAGGTCAAGGTCAAGCCGGAGATCATCAGCTTCCGCCGCGACGCCGCCTCGCCGCTGGAGGCGGCGCGCGCGCCGGCGGTGGCGCCGGCCACGCTGCAACGCTGGTTGCGCCAGGGCCACGACGATGCCGGCCGGCGCGTGGTGCTGCTGGATACGCGCAATGCGCAGGAAGTGGCCTACGGCACCTTCGCCGGCGCGCTGACCCTGCCGATCGTCAAGTTCACCGAGCTGCCGGAAGCGCTGGCCCCGCATCGCGCGGCGCTGGCCGACGCCACCGTGGTCAGCTTCTGTACCGGTGGCATCCGCTGCGAGAAGGCCGCGCTGTGGATGCGCGCCGACGGCATGGACAACGTGCTGCAGCTGGACGGCGGCATCCTCGGCTACTTCGAGGAAGTGGGTGGCGAAGGCTACGACGGCCGCTGCTTCGTCTTCGACGAGCGCGTGGCGCTGGATCCGCAGTTGGAGCCGATGGTGGGCGGCTGATTGCCGCGGGATTGGGGATTCGGAATTGGGGATTGGCAAAGGCGGGTTGCTGCCAGCTATGCACGTGGCCCGTCAGGTAAGGCAACACCCGCTTTAACGAATCCCCAATCCCGACTCCCCAATCCCCACGCCCTCAGGCGTACTGCATCTTGCGCGTCATCCCGCCATCGACCACGAACTCCTGGCCGGTGATGAAGCCCGCCTGCGCCGACAGCAGATAGACCGCCAGCGCGCCGATGTCCGGTGGCGTACCGACACGACCTACCGGATGCTGTGCATGGTCCTGTCGCGACAGCTTGGGCGTGCGTCGGGCGTTCGGCTTGCGCCAAGCGTCGGTGGCGATCCAGCCGGGGCTGATGCAGTTGACCCGCACCGCCGGCCCGGCGCTGATCGCCAGCGCGTGAGTGAAGGCCACCAGTCCGCCCTTGGACGCGGCGTAGGCCTCGGTGTCCGGTTCGGACTGCTGCGCGCGGGTGGAGGCGATGTTGACGATGGCGCCGCCGCCGCGGCTGTCGCGCAACGCCGGCAGGGCATGTTTGCTGCACAGGAATGCACCGCCCAGGCTCGCCCCCAGCCGCCGGTTCCATTCGCGCAGCGACAATTGCGCCAGCGGGCCGGTATGCGGATCGGCGATCCCGGCGTTGTTGACCAGTCCATCGATGCGGCCGAACCGGGTCAGCGCGGCATCGACGAAGCGGCGCACGCTCGCTTCGGCGGCCACGTCGACGCGACGGAACAGCAGGCGTTCGCCAACGTCCAGCTCGGCCACGCAGGCACGCCCGGCATCGGCATCGAGATCGCCGAACACGACGTTGCCGCCAGCGCCCAGCACTGCCTGCACCACGCCGCGGCCGATGCCCTGGGCGCCGCCGGTGACCAGCACCACACGGTCGCGTAAGGGCAGGGCTGGGACGGGGGCGGGCGATGGAATCAGCGGCATGGCGGCGACCAGGAGAAAGCAGGGGGCGCCAGCGTAGCCGGCGCACCGTGCAACCGGCGTGGTAGCGCCGTAGTGCAGTTCGCCAAAGCCCCTCTCCCCTCGGGAGAGGGATTGGGGTGAGGGTACGGCGCGCAGCGCTCGCGCGGATTTGGCGACACGAGGCTTCGCCCGTACCCTCATCCGCCCCTTCGGGGCACCTTCTCCCGGCGGGAGAAGGGAGAAGCCAAAGCCCCTCTCCCACCAGGAGAGGGGGTGGGGTGAGGGTACGGAGCGCGCAGCGCCCGCCTGGATCTGACAATGCGAGGGCTTCGCCCGTACCCTCATCCGCCCCTGCGGGGCACCTTCTCCCGAGGGGAGAAGGAAGAGCCAAAAGCCCCTCTCCCACCGGGAGAGGGGTTGGGGTGAGGGTACGGCGCGCAGCGTCTGCGTGGATCTGATGACGCGGGGCTTCGCCCGTACCCTCATCCGCCCCTGCGGGGCACCTTCTCCCGGCGGGAGAAGGGAGAGCCAAAGCCCCTGTCCCGCCGGGAGAGGGGTTGGGGTGAGGGTACGACCGCCAGCCAAGCATCCTGTCCACACCCACACCCACACCCACACCCAGCGCAAATCAGCGTTCCGGTTGCGCGCCCTGCAAGCGGCGCCGCGCGCCCCCATCTCGTCGGCATCGCTTGTAGGAACCTGCCTCACCATGATGCCGATCTCCATCCTCGACCTCGCCCCGGTCTGCGAAGGCAGCGACACCAGCGCCGCCTTCGCCAACATGCTGGACCTGGCCCAGCACGCCGAACGCTGGGGCTATCACCGCTACTGGCTGGCCGAGCACCACAACATGCCCGGCATCGCCAGCGCCGCCACCGCGGTGTTGATCGGGCACGTGGCCGGCGGCACCAGGCGCATCCGTGTCGGCGCCGGCGGCATCATGCTGCCCAACCATGCGCCGCTACAGGTGGCCGAGCAGTTCGGCACACTGGCCTCGCTGTATCCCGGTCGCATCGACCTGGGGCTGGGGCGCGCGCCCGGCACCGACCAGGCCACGGCACGCGCGTTGCGCCGTTACTTCGACAGTGCGGACCAGTTCCCGCACGACGTGGCCGAACTGCTGCGCTATTTCGAGCCGGCAGTCGACGGACAACTGGTGCGCGCCGTGCCCGGTGCCGGCATCGAGGTGCCGGTGTGGCTGCTCGGCTCCAGCCTGTTCAGCGCGCGCCTGGCCGCGGCGATGGGCCTGCCGTTCGCCTTTGCCTCGCATTTCGCCCCGGATGCGATGGACGAGGCGCTGGCGGTGTATCGTCGCGAGTTCCGCGCTTCCACGCGCCTGCAGGCGCCATACGCGGTGCTGGCCCTGAACGTGGTGGCCGCCGCGTCCACGGCCGAGGCGCGGCGTCTGTTCACCACCCAACAGCAGAGCTTCGTCAACCTGCGCCGCGGCCGTCCCGGGCTGATTCCGCCGCCGATCGACGACATCGAGGCGTTCTGGGCGCCGCACGAGAGGCTGGGTGTGGAACGCGCACTGGCCTGCACGGTGCTGGGCGATGTCGACGCGGTCGCACAGGGCCTGTCCGACTTCGTCGCGCGGCACCGCCCGGACGAGTTGCTGCTGACCGCCAACATCCACGATCACGCGGCGCGCTTGCGCTCGTTCCAACTGGCGTCGGAGGCCTGGACGCAGGTCGCCGCGGCCGCGTGATGCGCGTATCTGCGCGGGTGTCTACACGCGCAGACGCGTGCGGGCGCTCATTGCCATATTTGCGTTGATGGGCATCACACCGCGCACCGCTTTCACGATGTCTTGATTTTCCCGGGTATGTCATCGTTTCGCGTCGCGCATCAGCGTGGCGTTCGGCCTCGGGACACGGCCGTACAACTGACGCGAACAGGGGGATCGGCAATGAACGCACAGCATCCGATGGCGCCGGTGCACGAATGTGGACTGGAGGCGGCCTTGCAACAGATGAGCAAATGCCTGGAGCGCCTGCGCGCCCAGACGCCGGAACGCCCCGCCAAGGGTGCGTCCGTGCGGCCGTCGCACATGCGCAACGTGTTCGCCAGCGAGACGGAACTGTACCTGGTGAAGTAAGCGGACAGCGGGTGCTCCACTGCCGCGTGCGCTCAGCGCAGCTTGTGCATCCACTCCCGGCCCAGGTCGACCACCTGGTCCGAGGCCAATCCCAGGCTCAGCGCCACGGCGATGCTGCCCAGCCACGACAGCAGCATCAGTCCGCCGTCCCGTTCCAGCAGCGCCAGCGCGAACAGCAACAGCATCGCGCCGAAGGCGTAGTTGGTGAACGGAATCGGCAGCGACAGCAGGATCCCCAGCACGATCAGCAGCAGCCCACTGAAGGCGCGCGCCGGCAGGGTATCGACCAGCATCGGCAGGCGCGGCTTGAGCAGTCGGTCCAGGCGCCGCAGCCACGGCGCGATGCGGCCGACGAAGCGCTGCATGGTGCGGCGGCGCGGCCCGCGCTCGCCGATGAAGCGCGGCAGCCACGGCTTGCGCAGGCCGATCAGCATCTGCAGGCCGATCAGCGTCACCAGCGGCCCGCTGATGCCGCCGGCCAGGCCCGGCACCGGCAGGAACGCCGGCAGGATCGCCACGAAGAGGAACACGCCGAACGCGCTCTGCTGCAGGTCGGCGAGGATCAGCCGCAGCCGCAGGTGTTCGTCCGGGTCGCCGAGGACGAAGGTGTCGAGCAGGGTGCGGATGCCCTCGGCGCTGTAGCCGTGGTCGCCCTCGTGCGGCGCACCGCCGGGTGCGTCACCCGGTGATGTCATCGCTGTTCTCGTCCTGCAGCCTGCGCAGCAGCAGCTTGTCCACGCGCGCGCCGTCCAGGTCGACGATCTCGATGCGCCAGCCGGCCCAGTCGAAGAACTCGCCGGCGTGCGGGATGCGCCCGAAGTAGTAGATGCACAGGCCGGCCAGGGTGTTGTAGTCGCCTTCCTCGGCGCTGGGCAGCTCGGCGCCGCCCAGCAGTTCGCGCAGGTCCTCGATCGCCAGCGAACCGTCGATCAGCAGCGAGCCGTCGGCGCGGGTCACCACCAGCGCGTCCTCGTCGGCGTTGTCGGCCGACTGCAGGCGCCCGACCACCGCGCCCATCAGGTCGCTGATCGTCACCAGGCCCTGGATCTCGCCGTACTCGTCCACCACCAGCGCCATCGATTGCTGCTCTTCGCGGAAGATCTCCAGCAGCTTCATCGCGTGGGTGGACTCGGACACGAACAAGGTGTCGCGCAGGCTCTGGAACAACTGGGTGGCGTCGCCGTCCATGCGCGTGACCAGCGATTTCACCTCCAGCACGCCGGCGATGTCCTGGTCGCTGCCGCGGTACACCGGGTAGCGCGAGAACTCGTGTTCGCGCATCACCTGCAGGTTGCGCTGCGGCTCGGCGTTGGCATCGAGCCAGGCGATGCGGTTGCGCGGGGTCATCAGGCTGTCGGCGGTGCGGTCGCCCAGGCGCATGACCCGGTTCATCATGTCGCGCTCGTGCGCGTCGATCACGCCGGCCTCGTGGCTCTCGGCCACCAGCATGCGGATTTCCTCTTCGGTCACCGAGGCCGACTCCTCCTTGCCCAGGCCGAGCAGGCGCAGCACCAGCCGGGTCGAGCGCGACAGCACCCAGACGAACGGCGCGGCGATCCGGGCCAGCCAGCCCATGGGGATGGCGACGACGCCGGCGATGACCTCCGAACGGGTCAGGGCCAGGCGCTTGGGCACCAGTTCGCCGAAGATCAGCGTCAGGAAGGTGATCAGCACGATCGCCAGGGTCTTGCCGATCAGCGCCGACCACGGCTGCGGATCGCCGAACAGGGTGAAGTTGGCCGCCAGCGCCGGGAACAGGGCCTGCAGCTTGGCCGCGATCGCCACGCCCATGGCTTCGCCGCCGAAGGTACCGGTCAGGATGCCGATGGCGGTGATGCCGATCTGCACGGTGGACAGGAAGTGCTCGGGGTTCTCGGCCAGTGCCAGGGCCTTGGCCGCGCGCGTGCTGGACTGGGCCATCTGCTTCAGCCGGCTCTTGCGCGAGGTCATCAGCGACATCTCGGACATCGCGAAGAAACCGTTGAGCAGGATGAGGGCTGCAACGATCAACAGTTCAAGCATGCGCGCGCTCCTTGGCGCCAAGGAAAGCGGGGACATGGGCGCCGTTGCGGCGCGGGGGAGGGGGTGTGGGGTGGTCGTCCATAGGGTGCGCCCGCGAAGGGCGCGGCGGCGATGGTAACAAACCCGGGCGGGAGCCGCGTCCACGCCGCGCCGACGTCGCCAGGGCCGGCCCGGGGCCGCGACTACCCGCAGGTGTCAGCAAACAGTCATAATTCCGCCCCAGTGCCGTCCTCCCCGCGACGGCGGGAAGCGCGTTGCATGTTTTCGTTGCAGACCATCTTCGGTTCCGGCAAGCAGTTCTACACCCTGCTCGACGAGGCGGCACAGGCCGCCTACGACAGCACCAAGGCCCTGCACGCGATGATGCGCGAGTCCGACCGGCAGCCGGCGCTGGACGGCTTCAAGCTGGCGCGCCTGCGCGAGCGCGCCGCGTCCGACAAGATCGGCCAGGCGCTGGTGGACAGCTTCATGACCCCGATCGAGCGCGAGGACATCGAGGCGCTGGGCTCGGCCCTGTACAAGATCCCCAAGCAGGTGGAGAAGTTCGCCGATCGCTATTCGCTGGCGATCCAGCACCTGGAGCACATCGATTTCGCGCCGCGCTCGGCGATGCTGGAGCAGGCCGCGGCGGTGGTCGTGGAGATGGTCCACGACCTGCGCCACATGAACCTGGACCGGATGAGCGCGCTCAACGACAAGCTGCGCTCGCTGGAGAACGAGGCCGACCGGCTGATGCTGGAGCTGTACCGCGACATCTATTCCGGGCGCCTGGACAACCTGCAGATGTTCCTGCTCAAGGAGTTCTTCGAAATCCTGGAGAAGGCCATCGACCGTTGCCGCGAGGCCGGCGTGGTGGTCTACCAGATCGTGCTGAAGAACTCCTGATGGACGCGCTGCGGAGTTGCTGCCTGCGCGGCCGTGGCGCCCTGCGCGCGCCGGCCGCCGCCGCCGCGTGCGTGGAGGCGTGCCGATGCTGACCCTGGTCCTGATCGTGATCCTGGCGGCGCTGGTGTTCGAGTTCATCAACGGCTTCCACGACACCGCCAACTCGATCGCCACGGTGGTCGCCACCAAGGTGCTCAGCCCCGGCTGGGCGGTGATGCTGGCCGCGGCGATGAACCTGGTCGGCGCGCTGACCGGCACCGCCGTGGCGATGACCATCGCCTCCGGCCTGCTCAACACCGACGTGATCGCGGTGACCCCGCAGGTGGTGCTGTGCGCGCTGCTCGGCGGCATCGTCTGGAACCTGATCACCTGGTGGAAGGGCCTGCCGTCCTCGTCCTCGCATGCGTTGATCGGCGGCCTGTGCGGCGCCGGCCTGGCCGCCGCGCACAACAACTGGGGCGCGCTGATCTGGTCGCAGAACCTCGGCGACTGGGCCAAGAACAAGGGCCTGCTGTGGAAGGTGTTCGTGCCGATGGTCACCTCGCCGATCGCCGGCTTCCTGCTCGGCATCGCGGTGATGCTGCTGCTGTGGGCGGCGATCGCCGGCCTGGCCAGGCTGGGCGGTCCGCTCGGGCGGCTGGCGCGGCCGCGCTGGGTCAATGCCTTCTTCGGCAAGGCGCAGATCGCCTCGGCCGCGTACATGGGCTATGCGCACGGCCACAACGACGCGCAGAAGACCATGGGCATCATCGCCATGACCCTGATCGGCGCGCAGAGCACCGGCGCCCTGGACGACCTGCCGTCGTGGCTGGCGTTCCTGCATCCCGACGCCAGCCAGGGGCAGGGCATCGCCACCTGGATCGTGCTGACCTGCGCGGTGGTGATGGCTGCCGGCACCGCCTCGGGCGGCTGGAAGATCATCAAGACCCTGGGCCACAAGATGGTCAAGCTGCATCCGATCCACGGCTTCGCCGCGGAGACCAGCTCGGCCACGATCCTGACCCTGGCCGCGCACTTCGGCATGCCGGTGTCCACCACCCACAGCATCTCCACCGCGATCATGGGAGTGGGCTTCGCCAAGAATCCGCGCTCGCTGCGCTTCGGCGTCATCGAACGCATCGTCTGGGCCTGGATCCTGACGATCCCGGCCGCTGCCGGCGTGGCGTATCTGATTTTCCGCGGATTCGCCTTGGCTGGGTGGGTGTGAGGAAGAGCCGGGAATCGGGAATAGGGAAACGGGAATCGTAAAAGCGTGGACGCCCCGCGCTTGGTGACGATGTTGCCGTCTTGATGCGCCCATGTTCCTCCTGCTGCAACGAGTGCCGCAGGCAATTGCATAGGTCTATCGCGAAACACCCCCGAACCGCGCAGATCGAGGAACTGTCTCGACTAATGGGGAACCGCTTTTGCGATTCCCCATTCCCAATTCCCCATTCCCATCAATTCGCCCGATACATCGCCATCACGTCCTGACGCAACGCGCGCTGGCTGTCGGCGCGGTTGTAGAACATGTGGCCGCCGGGGTAGTTCTTGACCTGCACGCGGGTCGGGTCGTTGCCCATCACCGGCATCTGGTCCACGGTCAGCACCGAGCCCATGAACGGGCACGACAGGTCGTTCCAGCCGTGCACGATCAGCACGCGCAGCTTCGGGTCGATCGCCACCGACTGGCGCAGTTGCGTCACCGAACCCTTGCGCAGTTCGTCGTCCCAGTCCCACAGCCGGTTCACGTCGTAGTTCAGCGCCTCGTAGCGGGCGTCGACCTTCCAGCCGACCACGCGGGTCACGAAATCGACCATCGCGGTGGTGGTGGGGGCGATGATGCTGTCCAGCAGCGGGTCGTTGGCGCGCTGCTCGGGGGCGTTGGGGAACGGGTCGAAGGCGGTGACGTTGGAGTCGTAGCGGCTGCCCAGTTCGCCCTTGTCGCGGAACACCTCGCGCAGGTAGGCCTGGGTCTCCAGGCGGCCGCCGGCGCGGCGCACGAAGGCCGGGTCCAGGCCGGTCATCGCGGTCACCTGCTGGATCATTCGGGTGGTGCCGGCCGGGTCGGAGCGGCCGCGCAGCAGCGCGGTGACGTAGTCGCCGCGGGTGTAGTCGATCACCTGGCGCATCGCTTCCGGGGTCAGCTTGCCCTCGCGTTCCAGGCGTGCGGCGGCGATCGACGGCAGGGTCAGCATCCACGGCAGCGGCGAGACGTCGCCGTTGTCGTCCAGGGTCGGGTTCAGATACGGCGAGACCAGGACAACGCCGTTCATCGCCACGCCGAGCTTGGTCTGCAGGTAGTGGGTGATGCGCGGGCCGCGGAAGCCGCCGTAGCTTTCGCCGACCAGGTACTTGCGCGACTGCAGGCGCTGGTTCTTCAGCAGCCAGTCGTAGATGGTGCGCGAGAGGTATTCGATGTCGGCCTGCGGGTTGTAGAACTGCTTCTTGGCCTGCTCGTCGGGCACGCGCGAGCGGCTGAAGCCGGTGCCGACCGGGTCGATGAACACCAGGTCGGTGAAGTCCAGCCAGGTGCCGGGGTTGTCGCGCAGCTGCGCCGGCGCCGAGGCGCTGTCGCCCTCGCTGCCGAACGCCACCACCTTCGGCCCGATCGCGCCCAGGTTGAGGTACACCGAGGCCGCGCCGGGGCCGCCGTTGAGCGCGAAGGTGACCGGACGGTCCTTGCCGTCCATGGTGTAGGCGGTATAGACCACGTCGGCGACGACCTTGCCCTGCTTGTCCTTCACCGGCAGCGTGCCGACCTTGACCGTGTAGCGCAGGGTGCGGCCGTCGAGCTGGGTGGATTGGCTGGTCTGCGCGTCGGCCGGCAGCGGCGCCGGTTCGGCGGCGGCGGGCTTGTCGCCCTTGTCGGCATTGCCCGCATCGGCATCGGCGGCCAGCGCCGCGGTCATCGGCATCGCCGCCAGCAGCACGGCCAGCAGCACGGAAGGGAAGGTCGGCACGGACGGTCGCTCGCAGGAAGGGAGCCGGCATGCTAGGCCGCGGCGTCGGCGCGGCGGATGTGCACAAAGCCATGGTCGGTGGCGGCGCGGCCTAGGGCGTGTCACCCATCCCCGAGTATGCCGCGTTGGGTCTGGCAGGCGCGTTGCCGGCGTTGCGTGGCGCAGCGCCTGACTGGCCGTCAGGTCAAGCCGCGCGGCGCCGGCAGCGCGCCTGCCAGGCCCAACCCGAAGGGCCGCGGTTGCGCGCGCCCGTGGCCGCGTCATCGCTCGGGCGTGGACGGACGTCCACTTCCTCGCTCTTCCTTGCCACAGGCACGCGCAATCGCGGCGCGGCATGCTCGGGGATGGGTGACACGCCCTAGTCATGCCGGTTCATCGGCGCTGGCTACAATCGCCGGTCCGTCCCGTGTCCGGTCCGTTGCGCATGCCCGTCCTTCGTTTTCGCCTGCCGCTAAGCCTGTTCCTGGCGGTGTTGCTGGCCGGCTGCGCCAGCGTGCCAGCGCCGCCGTCCGTGGCCGAGTCGCCGGCGGCGCACGATCCGCATGCCCACGATCGCCAGCGCCTGTGGCGGCTGTTGAGCACGCGCTGCCTGCCGCAGGCGCGCGCCGGCGCCGATCCGGCCCCTTGCAGCGAAGTGCATGCCGAGCCAGGCCAACGCTATGCCTTGATGAAGGACCTGCGCGGCGACTACCAGTACCTGCTGATTCCGACGGTGCCGGTGAGCGGGATCGAAGATCCGCGCGCGCGTGCCGCCGGCGCGCCGAACTGGCTGGGCCTGGCCTGGCAGGCGCGCACCCGGGTCGAGCGGCTGTTGAACCGGCCGCTGCCGCGCGAACTGACCAGCCTGACAATCAACCCGCCCTCGGCGCGTTCGCAGGACCAGTTGCATGTCCATATCGATTGCCTGGCGCCGCAGGTGCGCGACCAGTTGCAGGCGATGCAGGCGTCGATCGGCCCTACCTGGGCGCCGTTGCCGCAGCCGCTGCACGGTCACGCCTATCGGGCGATGCGCGTGGAGGGCGAAGAACTGGATGCGAATCCGCTGACGCTGCTGGCGCGCAGCCTGCCGCCGCAGCAGAGCATGGTGCACCAGACCCTGGCGGTGGTCGGCGCGGAGTTCGATGGCCGTCCCGGCTTCGTGGTGCTGGCCGCCACCGCGCTTCCCGGCGATGGGGTCGGTGCGGAGGAACTGCAGGATCACGACTGTACCGGCGTGGTGCCGGCGGCGCCTGCGCGTGGCTGAGGGCCCAGGCGGCGTCAATGTCGCGCAGGCAACTGACGGCATCCGCCGGTCGTGCGGCGCGCAGGCAGGGATGTTGTGGGAGGGACTTCAGTCCCGACGGCATGATGCCCCGGCATCTGCCTGCTTCGCGCGTCGCGACTGAGGTCGCTCCCGCACGATGCTTTCGGGAGCAGTCACAACCCGCTAGTGCAAACCCGACACGGCTCTCGCCGAGCCGGCCAGGGAAGCGGCATCTGCACCACCGCGCACGCGCTGACTGGAAGCGCCAGCGCGCGCACCCGGCCTCAGACCTCCAGCGACGCCAGGTCGCCCTTGGTCTCCAGCCACTGCTTGCGATCGCCGGCGCGCTTCTTGGCCAGCAGCATGTCCATCAGCGAGCGGGTCTGGTCGCCGTCGTCCACGGTCAGTTGCACCAGGCGCCGGGTGTCCGGGTGGATGGTGGATTCGCGCAGCTGCTGCGGATTCATCTCGCCCAGGCCCTTGAAGCGGGTGACGCTGACCTGGCCCTTGATCTTCTCGCGTTCGATCTTGTCCAGCAGCGAGCGCTTCTCTTCCTCGTCCAGCGCGTAGAACACCTGCTTGCCCACGTCCACGCGGAACAGCGGCGGCATCGCCACGAACACGTGGCCGGCGCGCACCAGGGCGGGGAAGTGGCGCAGGAACAGCGCGGTCAGCAGGGTCGCGATGTGCAGGCCGTCGGAGTCGGCGTCGGCCAGGATCACCACCTTGCCGTAGCGCAGGCCGTCGATCTCCTCCTTGCCGGGATCGCAGCCGATCGCGATCGCCAGGTTGTGCACTTCCTCCGAGGCCAGCACGCTGCCGGAGGCCACTTCCCAGGTGTTGAGGATCTTGCCGCGCAGCGGCAGGATCGCCTGGAAATCCTTGTCGCGGGCCTGCTTGGCGCTGCCGCCCGCCGAGTCGCCCTCGACCAGGAACAGTTCGGTGCGCGAGAGGTCCTGGCTGATGCAGTCGGCCAGCTTGCCCGGCAGCGCCGGACCCTGGGTGACCTTCTTGCGCACGATCTGCTTCTCGGTCTTCAGCCGCGCGCTGGCGCGGTCGATGGCGATCTGCGCGATGCGCGTGCCGGTCTCCACGTTCTGGTTCAGCCACAGGCTGAAGGCATCGTGCGCGGCGCCTTCGATGAAGCCGGCGGCCTGGCGCGAGGACAGGCGTTCCTTGGTCTGGCCGCTGAACTGCGGGTCGGTCATCTTCAGCGAGAGCACGAACGCCACGCGGTCCCACACGTCTTCCGGCGCCAGCTTCACGCCGCGCGGCAGCAGGTTGCGGAAATCGCAGAACTCGCGCAGCGCGTCGGTGAGGCCGCTGCGCAGGCCGTTGACGTGGGTGCCGTGCTGCGCGGTGGGGATCAGGTTGACGTAGCTTTCCTGCACCAGCTCGCCTTCCACCACCCAGGCCACCGCCCAGTCGACGATCTCGCGGTCCTTCTTCAGGCTGCCGACGAACAGCTCGGCCGGCAGCAGCTCGCGCTCGGCCAGTTCGCCGCGCAGGTAGTCGCGCAGGCCGTCCTCGAAATACCAGGTGTCCTGCTCGCCGGTGGCCTCGTCGTGCAGCTTGACGGTCAGGCCGGGGCACAGCACCGCCTTGGCGCGCAGCAGGTGGCGCAGCGCGCGCACCGCGAACTTCGGCGTGTCGAAGTACTTCGGATCCGGCCAGAAGCGCAGACGCGTGCCGGTGTTCTTCTTGCCGACGCTGCCGACGATCTCCAGCTTGGAGGCGGCGTGGCCGTCGGCGAAGGCCATGCGGTACTCGTTGCCTTCGCGCTTGATGAACAGTTCCACCCGATTGGACAGCGCATTGACCACGCTGACGCCGACGCCGTGCAGGCCGCCGCTGAAGGTGTAGTTGCGGTCGCTGAACTTGCCGCCGGCATGCAGCCGGGTGAGGATCAGTTCGACGCCGGAGATCTTCTCTTCCGGATGGATGTCCACCGGCATGCCGCGGCCGTCGTCGGACACCTCGCAACTGCCGTCCTTGTACAGCGTCACCTCGATGTGCCGGGCGTGGCCGGCCAGCGCCTCGTCGACGGCGTTGTCGATCACTTCCTGGGCCAGGTGGTTGGGGCGTGCGGTGTCGGTGTACATGCCGGGCCGGCGCTTGACCGGGTCCAGGCCAGAGAGAACTTCGATGTCGGCGGCGTTGTAGCGGGTATTCATGCGTCTCAGCAGGTGGCGCGAAGCAGATCCGGAAGTGTGCGGTCTGCGGCGGTTTTTTGCACGTCGCCGGTGTTCAGGGCGGGTGCGGGGGCTCCACGCTACGCTGGCCCTGGAAAAACCGCGACGTCGCCCACATCTTCGTCGCACGTCCCAAAGGAGTCCGCCATGAACGTTCGCAAGCTGTTGACCCTGGCCGCCCTGGTCGCCGCCGCGGTGGCCGTGCCGGTCGCGATGGCCCAGGCGCAGAGCGCCGATCCGGCCGCCTCCGGTGCCGCCGCCTATGAGGCGCAGGTCGCCAAGGAAAAGGCCGAGGCCGATGCCAAGGCCAAGCGCCGCGCCGCCGCGGCCGCCGAGCACAAGGCCGGCAAGGATGCGGCCGCGCCGAAGAAGGAAGAGGAAGAGGAAGCGCGCAAGCCCTGAGTCTGCGCACGGTTTCCTGCACACGACGCCCCGGTCGCCCGGGGCGTCGCTTTTTTGTTGGGCGGCTGTTGCGCAAAAGCGCTTGGGCAAATCCGCTTCACCCGTTAAACTATGGCTTTCCGGGAGGCCTTTGAGCCATGACCCCCCTGATCTTCGTTACCGGCGGCGTAGTGTCCTCGCTTGGCAAGGGCATCGCGGCCGCTTCGCTTGCGTCCATTCTCGAAGCACGTGGCCTGTCGGTCACGATGATGAAGCTGGACCCCTACATCAACGTCGACCCGGGCACGATGAGCCCGTTCCAGCACGGCGAGGTGTACGTCACCGACGACGGCGCCGAGACCGACCTGGACCTGGGGCATTACGAGCGCTTCGTGCGCACGCGCCTGTCGCGCAAGAATTCGGTCACCACCGGGCGCATCTACGAGAACGTGATCCGCAAGGAGCGCCGCGGCGACTACCTCGGCGCCACCGTGCAGGTGATTCCGCACATCACCGACGAGATCCGTCGCTGCGTGGATGAAGCCACCGCCGGCTACGACGTGGCGCTGGTCGAGATCGGCGGCACCGTCGGCGACATCGAGTCGCTGCCGTTCCTGGAGGCGATCCGCCAGGTGCGCACCGAGCGCGGCGCCGAGAAGGCCATGTTCATGCACCTGACCCTGGTGCCGTACATCGCCGCGGCCGGCGAACTGAAGACCAAGCCGACCCAGCATTCGGTCAAGGAACTGCGCTCGATCGGCATCCAGCCGGACGTGCTGCTGTGCCGCTCGGAGCAGGCGATCCCGGATTCGGAGCGGCGCAAGATCGCGCTGTTCACCAACGTCTCCGAGCGCGCGGTGATCAGCGCCGCCGACATCGACGTGCTCTATGGCATGCCGCTGGAGTTGCACCGGCAGGGCCTGGACGAGATCGTCATCGACCAGTTCAAGCTGCGCGACAAGGTCGGCGCGGCCAACCTGTCGGAGTGGGAAGCCGTGGTCGACGCGATCAAGCATCCGCTCGACGAGGTCACCATCGCCGTGGTCGGCAAGTACGTGGACCATCAGGACGCGTACAAGTCGGTGGGCGAGGCGCTCAAGCACGGCGGCCTGCGCCAGCGCACCAAGGTCAACCTGAAGTGGCTGGAAGCGCAGGACCTGGAAGGCAGCGACATGGCGGCCCTGGCCGACGTGGACGGCATCCTGGTCCCGGGCGGCTTCGGCGACCGCGGCTTCGAAGGCAAGGTGCTGACCTCGCGCTATGCCCGCCAGCACGGCGTGCCGTACTTCGGCATCTGCTACGGCATGCAGGCTGCGGTGGTCGACTATGCGCGGCATGTCGCCGGGCTGGACGCGGCCAACAGCACCGAGAACGACCGGCAGTCGCCGTACCCGGTGATCGGCCTGATCACCGAATGGCGCACCGCCACTGGCGATGTCGAGAAGCGCGACGAGAAGTCCGATCTCGGCGGCACCATGCGCCTGGGCCTGCAGGAGCAGCGGCTCAAGCCGGGCACGCTGGCGCGCGAGCTGTACGGCAAGGACGTGGTCGCCGAGCGCCATCGCCACCGCTACGAGTTCAACAACCGCTACCGCACCCAGCTCGAGGACGCCGGCCTGGTGATTGCCGCCAAGTCGATGGACGACACCCTGGTGGAGATGGTGGAGTTGCCGCGCGAGACGCATCCGTGGTTCCTGGCCTGCCAGGCGCACCCGGAATTCCTGTCCACGCCGCGCGACGGCCATCCGTTGTTCATCGGCTTCGTGCGCGCCGCGCGCGAGCGCAAGGCCGGCGGCAAGCTGCTCAAGGAAGCCAGGGCGTGACTGCGACCGGGCGCAGCAGCGAGAGCAGGGTCGCGCGCTGGTTCTTTGCGGCGGCGGTGCTGGTGTTTCCTGCGGCCTTGCTGGTCTATTTCTCCTGGCGCAGCAGCACCGGCTTGGCCGATAGCTATGGGATGGGGCTGATGTATTGCCTGATCGTGGCGGTGGGGCTAGCTGCGCCGCTGGCGCTGATCGGCGCACTCATCTGGGCTGCCGGCAGGTTTGGCGGCGGCTCCGTCCCTGCGCCCCTCCCGCGCCCCTCTGAACCTCCGGAAGGTAATCAATGAAGCTCTGTGGATTCGACGTCGGCCTGGACCGGCCGCTGTTTCTGATCGCCGGCCCGTGCGTGATCGAGTCGATGCAACTGCAGCTCGACGTCGCCGGCAGGCTCAAGGAGATCACCGGCCGGCTGGGCATCAACTTCATCTTCAAGTCCAGCTTCGACAAGGCCAACCGCACCTCCGGCACCAGCTTCCGCGGCCCCGGCCTGGAGGAAGGGCTGAAGGTGCTGGAGGCGGTGAAGACCCAGATCGGCGTGCCGGTGCTGACCGACGTGCACGAGTACACGCCGATGCACGAGGTGGCGGCGGTGGTGGACGTGCTGCAGACGCCGGCGTTCCTGGTGCGGCAGACCGATTTCATCAAGAACGTGTGCGCCGCCGGCAAGCCGGTCAACATCAAGAAGGGCCAGTTCCTGTCGCCGTGGGACATGAAGCCGGTGGTGGAGAAGGCCAAGTCCACCGGCAACGAGCAGATCATGGTCTGCGAGCGCGGCGCCAGCTTCGGCTACAACAACCTGGTCAGCGACATGCGCTCGCTGAGCGTGATGCGCGAGACCGGCTGCCCGGTGGTGTTCGATGCCACCCATTCGGTGCAGCTGCCGGGCGGGCAGGGCGGCAGTTCCGGCGGCCAGCGCGAGTTCGTGCCGGTGCTGGCGCGCGCGGCGGTGGCCGTGGGCGTGGCCGGCGTGTTCGCCGAGACCCATCCGGACCCGTCCAAGGCGCTGTCCGACGGCCCCAATGCGTGGCCGCTGGATCAGATGGAAGCGCTGCTGGAAACGCTGATGGAACTGGACGCGGTGACCAAGAAACACGGGTTCTCGCGCTTCGCGTGAGGCGCGCGCCGCCGCCGCTGCGGCTGTGCCGATCCTGGCCGGGTGCGGGCTGCCGGGTGTGCGTCGCCTTCTCGGAGCCGCGGCGATGACCGCACCCGAGCGGGCCGGCGCCTGGCCTTGGGGGCTGTGTGCCTTGTTGTTGTCGTTGCTGGCGTGGGCGGCGCTGGTCGTGGCGCTGTTCGCCTTCTCCAGTGGGATTGGCACGCCCAGCCACGGCGATCATTTCCTGGCCATGCTGTTCTGGATGGTGATCGCCCTGCTGGTAGTGGCAGTGGCTGCGGTGGGCGCGACGATCGCCGCCGCGCTGAGTTGGACGCAGCGCCGCGGCCGCCTCCTGGCCGGCATCGCCGGCGGCCTGCTGCTGGCGATGCTGGTCTTGATCCTGCTCTTCCTCAGCGGAATCCCGCTGGGCCTGATGGGCGCCGGCTGAGGCGGGATTTGGCAAGGAACCGGCGGCCGGGGATAATCAGCCGGCATTCGTTTCCGCCCCCTCTTCCTACAGGTAACCGGCCCGCCCATGAGTACGATCCGCAGCATCCACGCCCGTGAAATCCTCGACAGCCGCGGCAATCCCACGCTGGAAGCCGATGTCATCCTGGAGGACGGTTCGTTCGGTCGTGCCGCGGTGCCTTCGGGCGCGTCTACCGGCACCAAGGAAGCGGTCGAGCTGCGCGACGGCGACAAGACCCGCTACCTGGGCAAGGGCGTGCGCAAGGCGGTGGAGAACGTCAACACCACCATCGCCGGCGCGCTGAAGGGCTTCGACGCCGCCGACCAGCAGGGCCTGGACCGCCGCCTGATCGACCTGGACGGCACCGAGAACAAGGGCCGCCTGGGCGCCAACGCGCTGCTCGGCGTCTCGCTGGCCAACGCCCATGCCATTGCCGCCTCGCGCAAGCAGCCGCTGTGGCAGTCGCTGGCCGCGGGCAACACCGCCAACCTGGCGCTGCCGGTGCCGATGATGAACATCATCAACGGCGGCGCGCATGCCGACAACAACGTCGATTTCCAGGAATTCATGGTGCTGCCGGTCGGCGCCGCCTCGTTCTCCGAGGCGCTGCGCGCCGGCACCGAGATCTTCCACGCGCTGAAGTCGGTGTTGAAGGGCCACGGCCTGTCCACCGCGGTCGGCGACGAGGGCGGCTTCGCCCCGGACTTCCGCAGCAACGTGGAAGCGCTGGACACCATCCTGGAAGCGATCGGCAAGGCCGGCTACACCGCTGGCGAGGACGTGCTGCTGGGCCTGGACGTGGCCTCCAGCGAGTTCTACGACAACGGCAAGTACCACCTGGTGGGCGAGGGCAAGCGCCTGACCAGCGAGCAGTTCGTCGACTTCCTCGCCGACTGGGCCGCGCAGTATCCGATCGTCAGCATCGAGGACGGCCTGGCCGAGGACGACTGGGCCGGCTGGAAGCTGCTCACCGACCGCGTCGGCAGCAAGGTGCAACTGGTCGGCGACGACCTGTTCGTGACCAACCCGAAGATCTTCAAGCAGGGCATCGAGTCCGGCACCGCCAACGCGATCCTGATCAAGGTCAACCAGATCGGCACCCTGACCGAGACCCTGGAAGCCATCGCCATGGCCGACAAGGCCGGCTACGCGGCCATCGTCTCGCACCGTTCCGGCGAGACCGAGGACACCACCATCGCCGACATCGCCGTGGCCACCACCGCCACCCAGATCAAGACCGGCTCGCTGTGCCGCAGCGATCGCGTGGCCAAGTACAACCAGCTGCTGCGCATCGAGGAAGCGCTCGGCAGCGCCGCGCGCTACGCCGGGCGCGACGCGTTCGTCTCGCTCAAGCGATAAGCCGTGCGCAATTGGCGCTGGCTGCTGCTGGTGCTGGCGGGACTGCTGGCGTGGCTGCAGTACCGTTTCTGGCTCGGCCCGGGCAATTCCGGCGAAGTGCTGGTGCTCGAAAGTCAGGTCGAGCACCAGAAGCGCGACAACGAAGGACTGCAGCAACGCAACGCCGCGCTCGCCGCCGAGGTCAAGGACCTCAAGGACGGCGAGGCGGCGATCGAGGAGCGCGCGCGTAGCGAACTGGGCATGATCAAACCGGGCGAAAAGTTCTACCGCGTGGTCGAGAACGCGCCGGTGTCGACCGCGCCGGCCGGTACGGCAGCCGGCGCGCAGCCGGCGCCTGTGACGCCGGCGCCGGGCGAGCAGCCCTGATGGCCACCGTCTGGGCCGTGGTCCCGGCGGCTGGCCGCGGCACCCGTTTCGGCGGCGCCACGCCCAAGCAGTACCTGCAGGCGGGCGGGCGCCCGTTGCTGGCGCATGCCTTGGAAGCGCTGCTGGCGCATCCGGCGGTGGCCGGGGCGATGGTGGCGCTGGGCGTGGACGATGCACAGTGGCCGGGTTGGACCGAACTGGCTGGCAAGCCGGTCCTGACCTGCCTGGGCGCCGGCAGCCGTGCCGGCTCGGTGCTGGCCGCGTTGCATGCCTTGCCGGAGTCGGTGAAGGCGGACGACTTCGTGCTGGTGCACGATGCGGCGCGGCCGAATCTGGCGCTGGCCGACCTGGACCGGCTGCTGGAGGCGGGGCGCGGCGATCCGGTCGGCGCGATCCTGGCCGCGCCGGTGCGCGACACGCTCAAGCGCGCCGGCGACGACGGCGGCATCGACGGCACCGAACCGCGCGAGCGCCTCTGGCGCGCGCTGACCCCGCAACTGTTCCGGCGCATGCAACTGAGCCGGGCCCTGGAGCAGGCCGCCGCGGCCGGCGTCGAGGTCACCGACGACGCGATGGCGATGGAGTTGCTGGGGCTGCGGCCGCTGCTGGTCGAGGGCGCCGAAGACAATTTCAAGGTCACCACACCGGCCGACCTGGCGCGTTTCGAGTTCGAACTGTTCCAGCGGCAGGGCGGCTGATGCGGTTCGAGGACGCGGTGGCGCACGCCTGGCTGCAGCAGGCCGCGAACGCTGCGATCGTGGTCGATGGCGACGACATCCAGCACGAGGCCAATGCCAACCTGTGGGCGTTCTCGCCGCGCGAGGATCACGCCGCGGGCATCGACGTGGCGAGCGTGGCGCGGTTCGTGGAGGCGGCCGCCGACGATCGCCAGGCCACGCTGCGCGCGCAGGCGGCGCCGGCGATGACCTTCTACTGCTGGCATGATGGCCAGGCGCGGCAGTTGCGCTTCAGCCTGGTGTCGTCGGCGCACGGCCGTCTGCCGTTCCGCGTGCCGACCCGGCACACGCCGCTGCCGGCGCTGGTCGAACGCATCGTCCATGACGACTGGCTCAACCCGCTGTGGGGCGCAGCGGACGAACGAGAGGCCATGCCGGCGTCCGAGCCGCTCCCGGTTTACGTGCGCACGCTGCACTCCGGCGTCTGACCGCCGGACGGCGTCGACGCTTCTACGAACAGGATTCCCATGTCACACGATTCCCTTTCCGTTCCTCCCTTCCGCATCGGCCAGGGCTACGACGTCCACGCCTTCGGCGAGGGCGACCACATCATGCTCGGCGGCGTGCGCGTGGCGCACGAGCGCGGCGTACTCGCCCACAGCGACGGCGACGTGGCGATCCACGCCCTGTGCGACGCCTTGCTCGGCGCGCTGGCGCTGGGCGACATCGGCCAGCATTTCCCCCCGTCCGATCCGCGCTGGAAGGGCGCCGACAGTGCGCAGTTTCTCGATCACTGCGTCGGCCTGCTGCACGCGCGCGGCTGGCGCCTGGGCAATGCCGACATCACCGTGATCTGCGAACGGCCCAAGGTCGGCCCGCATGCGCAGGCGATGCGCGAGCGCCTTGCGGCGCTGTTGCAGGTCGAACTGGACTGCGTGAGCGTCAAGGCCACCACCAGCGAGAAGCTCGGCTTCACCGGCCGTGGCGAAGGCATCGCGGCGCAGGCCGTGGCCCTGCTGGTGGCGCTGTGAGCGAGTTGCCGCGTGCGTTCGGCGCCGCGCCGTTGCAGGCGCGCATGCGCAGCACCGCCGAGGATTTCCAGGTCGACGAACTGCCCGCGTTCGCGCCCAGCGGCGAGGGCGAGCACCTGCTGCTGACCGTGCGCAAGCGCGGCATGAACACCGCCTTCGCCGCGCGCCGCCTGGCGCAGTGGGCCGGGGTGGCGGAACTGGCGATCGGCTACGCCGGCATGAAGGACCGCCATGCGGTCACCACCCAGCGCTTCTCGGTGCATCTGCCCAAGCGTGTGGCGCCGGCGCTGGACAGCTTGCAGGACGCGGATCTGCAGGTGCTGGAAGCGCACTGGCACAACCGCAAGCTGCCGCGTGGCGCGCTGGCCGGCAACGGCTTCGTGCTGGTGTTGCGCGAGGTGCGCGGCGAGCGCGGCGCGATCGAGACGCGGCTGGCGCAGATCGCCGCGCGCGGCATTCCCAACTGGTTCGGCGAACAGCGCTTCGGCCGCGATGGCGGCAACGTCGGCGCCGCGCTGGCGATGTTCGGCGGCCGCCGCGTGCGCCGCGAGCAGCGCTCGCTGCTGCTGTCGGCGGCCCGTTCGGAGCTGTTCAACCGGGTGCTGGCCGCCCGCGTGGCTGCCGGCAACTGGGACAGCGCGCTGGACGGCGAAGTGTGGATGCTCGACGGCAGCCGCAGCGTGTTCGGTCCGGAGCCGTGGTCGGAGGCGCTGGCCGAGCGCTTGCAGCGCTTCGACATCCATCCGTCCGCGCCGCTGTGGGGCGCCGGCGAGCTGCGCAGCGCCGAGGCGGCGCGTGCGCTGGAACTGGCGGTGCTGGACGAGGCGGTCGCGCAGCGCCTGCGCGACGGCCTGGAGCGCGAGGGCCTGAAGCAGGAGCGGCGGGCGACCCGCCTGCGCGTGGCCGACCTGCAATGGCGCTGGCTGGACGGGCAGGACGACGCGCTGGAACTGCGCTTCGCATTGCCGCCGGGCAGCTACGCCACGGCACTGCTGCACGAACTCGGCCAGGTCGAAGAGGCGCCGCAGCCGCAGGTCTCCACCGAGGCCTGAGCGCGGCCGACGCCTGCCGCGTCGGTCGCGACGACGCGCGCTAGAACCGATAGGTGCCGGTCAGCAGCAGGCTGCGGCCGTCAGGCAGCGGCACGAAGGTTTCGTCGAACTCGTCGGCGTACAGTCGCCGATCGAAGACGTTGCGCATACCCACGGTCACGCCCCAGGTCTCGGTGCGATAGGACACGTTCGCGTCCACGCTGGCCTGCCCGGGAATCTTGAAATAGCCGCCGGCCAGGCGGCGGCCGAGGGTGTGATCGCGCGCCAGGATGCCGCCGGCCACGCCCCAGCCGCTCCAGCGGCTGTCCTGGAACTGGTAGCTGCTCCACAGGGTGAAACGGGTGCGCGGGACGCCGAGGGTCGGCGTACCGTCGCGCCGGCCGATGCGGGCCAGCGCCAGGCTGCTGCTCAGTTCCAGGCCGGGGGCGAGGGCGCCGACGAAGTCGAGATCCAGCCCGTGGTTGCTCTGGCTGTCGATCGGTCTGGCGAAGTACGACGGATGCGCCAGCACCAGGTCGAAGCTGCGGTCGACGGTGATCTGGTAGTAGGCGGCGCTGAGCCGCGCCCGGTGCTCGAACAGATCGATCTTCGCCCCCACCTCCACTTGCCGCGACAACGCGGGCGGCAATGGCCGGCCGTTCTTGCCGAGCACGGCACTCGGCGCAAAGCCGTTCATGGTGCTGGCGTACAGCGACGCCTCCGGGGTCAGTTTGTAGACCACGCCGACGTTGGGCACCCAGCGGCGCCGGCGCAACTGGCGCAGTTTGCCCTTGGCGTCGTAGCTGGAAATCTCGTACGCCGAGCGGCGCAGCGCCAGCAGCACGTCCCAGCGTTCGCCCATGCTGATCTGGTCCTGCAGCAGGATGCCGCTCCGGCTCGACCATGGGCTGCCGGGGTAATGCAGGATCCCGCGCCGCGAATGCGGCCAGTGCACCGGACCCAGCCGCTCGTCGCCGAACACGTCGTAGCGGTTGCGGTGCATGCGGATGAAGTAATCGCTGCTGCCCAGCCGCGCGCGCGTGTAATCCAGGCCCAGGGTCACGGTCTGCCGCAGCGGCCCGGCGCCGAAGCTGCCGACCAGGTCGTTCTGGATGGTGTAGTACGCCGTCGTATTGCGGTACGCCTCGGCATAGGCGCGCACGGCGCCCTTCGGCGAAGGCGACAGCATGCCCCAGTTGCGCGCGTCGATCGCCTGGGTCACGTACTGGCCGCGGCTGCGCAGTTGCCAGCGGTCGCTGAGCCGCTGATCGAACAGGTAATAGGCGCGCTGGGTGCGGTAGGCGGTGTGGTCCTGTGCGTTGCCCAGCCGCAAGCTCCTGGGCGTCATCGCCGACACGCGGTTGCGCAGCAGCAGGGCATGGTCGGCGGCCGGCTGCCGATCGGTCACGCGCTGCACGCCGAGCACCAGGCGGTTGTCGTCTCCCTGCCAGGCGATGGACGGCGCCAGGTAGGCGGCATTGCGCGGGCCGTAGCCTTGCGCCGTGGAATCGGCATGCTGGCCGGAGACGACGAGCCGATAGCTCAGCGGCGTGGCGCCGATCGGTCCGGTCGCATCGAGCCCGGCCTGCACGTCGCCGCGCTCGCCGAGGACGTAGCTGAGTTCGCGCTTCGGGGTGCGCAGCGGTTGCTTGGTGACGACGTTGATCAGTCCGCTCATGTCGCCGCCGTTGCTGTCGCCGAGGATCGACTCCGGGCCCTTGAGCACTTCGACCCGCTCCACGCCGATCATCGGCGGGTAGCCGCCGAGGCCGACGAAGCTGTTCGGCATTCCGTCGGTCATGCCGTTGCCGGTGTAGATGCCGCGGATCTTGAACAGCGGCGCGCGCAACGGATTTTCGATCTGCTGCACGCTGGCCACGTTGCGCAGGGCGTCGGCGACGGTGCGCACCTGTTGCGAGGCCAGCAGATGCGGAGCGACCACGTTCACCGACTGCGGCACGGCGATGGAATCGGCGGCGTAACGCAGCGCGTCGCTGGCATAGGCTGGCACGTCGCCCATGGCGTGATCGGTCAGCGCCGCGGCGTCGACCTGTTCCAGCAGCTTGGCTGGCGCGCCGGCGCGGTGCGCATCGGCGGCATCCGCAGGATCGACCGGCGCCGTGGCGGCGGGGGTGACCGCCACCGTGTTCGCATCGAGCATGCGGTACGCGAGGCCACTCGATTGCAGCAGGCGCTGCAGCGCCGCGTCCGGGGTGAACATGCCTTGCAGCCCGTCGCTGCGCATCCCGGCCAGGGTCGGGCTGGCGGTCAGCACCTGCATGTTGGCCTGCTTGCCGTACGCGATCAGCGCCGTGGACAGCGCCTGCGGGGGGATCGAGAACCCGATCTGCCGTGCGTCGGGTGCGAGTGGCACGGCGAGGGCAGTGGGGCAGGGTGCGAGCTGCAATGCCAGGCTGCCGCAAATGATCAGTCGCCTCAGCCCACGCACTGCCCGTCGCCCCCCAGCGGAAGCGCGAATTATGCCACGCGCGGTGATGCCGACGCGGGCCGCCGCCGCCCCTAAGCCCGGGCGGCGCGCGGTATCGCCTAACGGCGGCTCAGCACGATCTCGTCCTTGCCTTGGCGCACCCGCAGCGGGAACACCTGCGGCAAGGCCTCGATCCACTGCGCGGTCGCCTGGGTGTCGACGGTTCCGGTGAAGCTCAGTCGTCCAAGCTCCGGGTCGTCCAGGCGCAGTGGCCGGTCGCTGTAGCGGTTGACCCGCGCGATCACCGTGTCCAGTGGCGTATCGACGAACTCCAGCCGGTGATCGCGCCAGGCGGTGGCCTGCGCCACGTCGATCTGGCTGACCTGCAGCGCGGGCTTGGCCGGATCGTAGGACACGCGCTGTCCGGCCACCGCTTCCAGCCCGCCGCTGCCGTCGGCCGGCACCTGGCCGGCGCCGTAGATGCGGACCCGGCCTTCGGTGACCGCGACTTCGACGCGTTCGCCGTCGCGGCTGACGTCGAAGGCGGTGCCCAAGTCCAGGATCGACACGCCGCCGGCGTCGACCACGAACGGGCGCCCGGCGTGATGCGCCACGTCGAAGAAGGCCTCGCCGGCGATCAGCTCCACGTGGCGCTGCGCGGCGCTGAAGCTGGTGCTCAACTTCGATGCACCGCCGAGCGCGATTTTCGAGCCGTCCGCCAGCACGATGTCCTGGTGGCGGCTGGTCGCGCTGCTGTAGACCTGGATGCGCGGCGGCGGGTGCAACTGCCGCCAGGCCAGGGCGCCGCCGAGCGCCAGCACGCCCACGCAGGCCGCGACCTGCAGCGGCCGCCAGCGCGAACGCGGCGGCGCGAACCTGCGCACCACCTCGTCCCGCGCTGCCGCATCGAGCGTCGCCAGGTCGCCGCCGAGCGCATTGATGCGTTCGAACGCCTGCAGGTGCCGCGGGTCGGCCTCCGTCCAGTCCAGCCAGCGCGCCACGGTGTCCTCGTTGCTGTCGGGTTCGCGCAGCAGGGCCCACCAGCGCGCGGCGTCGTCGAGGATGTGTTGGTCGATGCCGCTGTCCATTACGGGATCTCCGCTTCGTCGAAGCGTTTGCGGCAATGCGCGAGCGCGTTGGCCACATGGTAGCGGACCATCCGTTCGCTCACGTTCATCGCCTTGGCGATCATGCCGAAGTCCTTGCCTTCGATCACGTGCAGCACGAAGGCGCGGCTGGTCTTTGCGGGAAGTTCCTTCAACGCCCGGGTCAACGCGCGCAGCTGCTCGCTGGCCGTGGCGTGCCGCTCCGGAACCGGCGGGAGCGGCAGATCGTGTTCCGGCAGCTCCACTGCGGCGTTTTCGCGGACCTTGCGCATGCGCAGCCGGTCCACCGCCAGGTTCGAGGCGACATGGAACAGGTAGGCGCGCGGCGATGCCAGCGCGTCGGGACGCTCAAGCGTCACGATGCGCATGTACGCCTCCTGCGCCACGTCCTGCGCGTCCGCCATCGAGCCGAGCTTGCAGTGCAGGAACGCGAGCAGGGCGCGGTGATGTTCCTTGAACAGCGCGTCGACCTGGTGCGCAGGCGCCTGCTCCGGCGACGGCGCGCCCTCGGTGTGCTCGGCCCGGCTCACGACTGCTGATGCTCCTGGAGGGAAGCGGCCGCGGCAGTATAGCCAGGCTCACTGGCCGTCACGCGACGCAGCACCGCAAGCGGCTGGCAGCGCCGCGGCCAGCAAGCCTTCCGCATGCGTCCGCAATGCCTCGCGGCGGCGAAACGCCGCGCGGTGCTGGCTGGGTACGTCGGCTGCGGTCTTGCGTGCCGGGGTCAGCGGCAGCGCGAACCAGCCATCGACGATGGGCGTACCGCCCTGCTCGATCCAGAACGCGTCGTAGTCGGACAGGAACACGTCTCGCTTGCGCTGCAGCGGATGCGCGCCATTGCAGACGGCGCGGATCGCGTGCGCGCCGAGGCGCTCGGCGAAGGTGCAGGCCAGGGACAGCATCAGTTGCTTGGGCCGCAGCCCGTGCATCTGCTTGGTCAGCGCGCGCACCACGTCGCGGGCGTCGGCACCCTTTGGGCCCTGCAGGCAACCGATCAGTACCGTCGGATGGGCGTCGTCGCCGGTCACGGTCAGCACCAGGCGATACAGTTCGCGTCCCGCCGCGTCGCTGAGCTGCAACCAGAGCTCGCCTTCGCAGCTCATCGGCGCCGGCGGCAGCAGCGACAGCGTCAGCAGGCTGCCATCGTGCAGCGGCAGCGTCCCCAGGTCCGCCTGGCCTTGACGGTAGATGGCGTCGAACAACGCGGCCGGCAGGCGCTCAAGCATCAGGCGATAGTGCTGCCGGAGGTGACGCAGCCGCGCCTTGCTACTCCAGCGGGTGTTCACGAAACGATGCAGGTGGCGCTCGAGCAGGCGCGGGTCGCGCTCGGCATAGCCACGCATGCGCGGATCGCGGCGCACTGCGTCGAGGAACCGCCCGTGCTCGGTCGGCATGCTCAACGCGCGCAGCAGGTACTTGGTCGCCTTGATCCCGCGCTGCAGGCGGTTGCCGTGCCAGTCCGTGCGCCGCTGGAACGAGGCCAGGAACAGCGGCCACCACCGTGACGGTGCGGCATCGGCGCTCGGCCGGGGCGGCAGCGCAGGCCGGGCCAGGCGGGTCGGCGCCGACTCGAACGCTGCGGCGCTCGCGGAAACGTCCACCAGATCAGTGGGTTGCAGGAAGAATTCGGTGGTCGCTTCGGTCACGTTCGGCTCGCAGAGGGACGGTGCTCTCTGACAAGACGTTTCAAGAAGCGAAAATTGAAATGGGTCCGCACGCGCGGTGCTCGGCCGCGTCCGCGGCGTCCCGGCCTGGCCGGATCTGCATCATGCAGGCAGCGGGCGCGCGCGATAGCCGCGACGGGCGTTCCCGTTCACGCCGGTCGCGGTGAAGCCGCTCTTGCACGCGAATGACAGATCAGTGGGCGATGCCGGATTCGGCGGCGCCACGATCCGGCGCCCTCCACCTCGGCCATGCACAGGTTCCCGATCGGGCCCGCGAGCCGCGATGCCCGCGGCTGCGGCGCCGCTCAGCGCCGCGCCAGCAGCACCAGCATCGCGCCGGTGCCGCCTTGCGCGGTCGGCGCCGAATGGAAGGCCAGCACGTCGTTGCGCTGGCGCAGCAGGCGGTCCACCAGGTTCTTCAGCAGCGGCACGCCGCCCGATTGCAGGCCCTTGCCGTGCACGATCCGAACGCAGCCGAACTCGTGCGCGTGCGCCTCGGCCAGGAACTGGCGCAGCAGCGTCTCGGCCTGCGCCGCGGTGGCACCGTGCAGGTCCAGTTCGTCCTGGGCCGAGAACTGCCCCTTGCGCAGGCGCTGGAACACCCGCGCCGGCAGATGCTCGCGGCGGTAGCTGGCCACGTCGCCGGCTTCCAGTGGCGTGCTCTGGCGCAGCAATTGCTGGAACTCTCCCTGCGCCTCGGCGTCGTCGCGTTCGGCCATGCGCGCGCGCGGCTTGGGGCGCGGCTTGGCATTGGCCGGCGGCGTCGCGTTGAGCGGGGCCACCTTGCCGATGGCCGCGCGGAACAGCGCGGCGGGATCTTCGTCGTCGGAATGCGCCATGCGCACAGCTTAGAGCGTGCGGCGCGGTTTGAGGTGAGCGCGGCGTTGCCGGCAGCGTCTGGCGTGCGGACCACTGCGCTGCGGTCGCACGGCGCGACGCCGCTCCAGTGCGCGGCGCGATGGCCGTCACCGCGGTCGTCGTCGCGCTGTCAGCGACCTGGCAGGGCGCATCCGGTATCATGCCCCCGGTTTTCGAGGAGCACCATGCGCGTATTAGTGAGCAACGACGACGGCGTCGACGCCCCCGGCATCCGCATGCTGGCCGAGCAGTTGCGCGGCGCCGGCCACGAGGTGACGGTGGTCGCACCCGACCGCGACCGGTCCGGCGCCAGCAATTCGCTGACCCTGGATCTGCCGATCCGGCTCAAGCGCATCGACCACTACACCTGCAGCGTCGCCGGCACGCCCACCGACTGCGTGCATCTGGCGCTCACCGGCATGCTGGAGTTCGACCCGGACATCGTGGTCTCCGGCATCAACAATTCCGCCAATCTCGGCGACGACGTGATCTATTCCGGTACCGTCTCGGCGGCGATGGAAGGCCGCTTCCTCGGCCTGCCCGCGGTGGCGGTGTCGCTGGTCAGCCACAACCACGACCCCAGGCATTTCCAGACCGCCGCACGCGCCGCAGTGGAGATCGTGGCCCAGCTCAAGGCCGATCCGCTGCCGGCCGACACCATCCTCAACGTCAACGTGCCCGACCTGCCGTGGCAGGAGATCAAGGGCTTCGAGGTCACCCGGCTCGGCAACCGCCACCGCTCCGAACCGTGCCTGCCGCAGACCGACCCGCGCGGCGGCACCGTGTACTGGATCGGCCCGGCCGGGCGCGAGCAGGACGCCGGTCCCGGTACCGACTTCCACGCGGTACGCACCGGCTTCATCTCGATCACCCCGATCCAGGTCGATCTGACCCGCTATCAGGCATTGGAAAAGGTCGCCAGCTGGGTCGGCGGCCTGACCGCCGCGCTGGACCGCCCGGCATGACCCCGCGGTTGCGCCTGCAGCCGGAAGCGATCGGCATCGGCATGACCTCGCAGCGCGTACGCGACCGCCTGGTCGAGCGCCTGCGCGAGGCCGGCATCCGCGACGAGAGCGTGCTCAACGCGGTGCGCACCGTGCCGCGGCATCTGTTCATCGACGAGGCGCTGGCCTCGCGCGCCTACGAGGACACCGCGCTGCCGATCGGCCACGGCCAGACCATCTCGCAACCGTGGGTGGTGGCGCGCATGACCGAGACGGTGCTGGAAGCGGCGCCGAAGAGGGTGCTGGAAGTCGGTACCGGCTCCGGCTACCAGGCGGCCATCCTGGCCGCGCTGGGTCTGGAAGTGCATACCGTCGAGCGCATCGGCGATCTGCTGCGGCAGGCGCGCAAGCGTTTCCGCCAGCTCGGCATGAACGTGCGCAGCAAGCACGACGACGGCCGCATCGGCTGGCCCGAGCATGGCCCGTTCGACGCCATCGTGGTCACGGCGGCGGCACCGGCGCTGGTCGATGCGCTGATCGAACAGCTGGCCCCGGGCGGCTGCCTGGTGGCGCCGGTCGGTGGCCCGTCCGCGCAATCGCTGATCCGCCTGCGCCGCGCCGCCGACGGCCAGATCGAACAAGACGTCCTGGCGCCGGTGACCTTCGTCCCGTTGCTGTCGGGCATGCTGGATTGACTTCCCGGAGCCGCACTGGATGAAGATTTTCGGGCCGTTGTACGAACGCGCCATCGCCTGGTCGCGGCATCGCCGCGCGCCGGCGCTGCTGACCGGGCTCAGTTTCGCCGAGGCCATCGTGTTCCCGGTGCCGCCGGAAGTGATGCTGGCGCCGATGTCGCTGGCACAGCCGCGGCGCGCGCTGTGGTTCGCCACGTTGAGCCTGCTCGGCTCCCTGGCTGGCGCGGTGATCGGCTACCTGCTCGGCCATTTCGCCTTCGCCGCGGTGCAGCCGCTGATCGAATGGCTCGGTTGGACGCAGAAGATCGACGCGCAGGTGAACCACTTGCGCGAGGTCATCGCCGAGTCGCCGTGGCGTGCGTTCTGGCTGCTGGTGCTGGCCGGCTTCACCCCGATCCCGCTGAAGATATTCACCTGGGCCTCAGGCATCGTCGGGGTGCCGCTGCTACCGTTCCTGGCGAGCATGCTGGTGGGACGCGGCAAGCGCGTGTACCTGGTGGCCGGGGCGATCCGACTCGGCGGGCCGCGTGCGGAAGCCGCGTTGCGCCGCTGGATCGAGCCGCTCGGCTGGGTCGCCTCGGCGATCCTGGCGCTGCTGGTGGTGTGGGTCATATGGAGAGCGAAGGTCGGATGAGCGTGGATCGGGTGGTGCGGAACGGCCTGCGTTGCGGCCTGGGTGTGCTGGTGGCGGTGGCGCTCGGCGCCTGCAGCAGCGCCACGGTGGTGCGCACGCCGGGCGGCGCGCCGGTGCGCGGCACCGCTGCTGCCTCGGCGCCTCGCGTGTCCGTGCCCAAGCCCGGAGTCAGCGCCACCGTTCGGCGCGGCGACACGCTGTACGCGATCGCCCGCGCCAACAACATCACCCCGCAGGACCTGGCCGGCTGGAACGGCCTGCAGCCGCCGTACACCATCTATCCGGGGCAGTCGCTGAAGCTGTATCCGCCGGGTGGGGCAGTCGCCGTGCGGCCCGGTAGCGGCCCGGTGACGCCGCCGGCCTCCGGTGCCGGCGCCGCCGCTCGGCCGCCGTCCGTTCCGGTGCCGGCGCCGGTCAGCAGCGGTTTCCCCTGGCGCTGGCCGGCCGATGGCGTGGTGGTCAGCCGCTTCGTCGGCGGCGAGGCGACCAAGCAGGGCATCGACATCGGCGGCAGCAATGGCGAGGCCGTGCGCGCCGCGGCGGACGGCGTGGTGGTCTATTCCGGCGCCGGCCTGGTCGGCTACGGCGAACTGATCATCGTCAAGCACAACGAACAGTGGCTGTCGGCCTACGGCCACAACCGCAAGCGCCTGGTCAACGAAGGCCAGAACGTCAAGGCCGGCCAGCAGATCGCCGAAATGGGCCACAGCGGCGCGGCGCGCGACATGCTGCACTTCGAGATCCGCTACAACGGCAAGCCGGTCGACCCACTGCTGTATCTGCCGCCGAAGTAACCGGCTGCGTCGTTGCGCGGGCGGATCCCCGGCCCGGCGCAGCGCGCCGGGCGTTCGCCGTTGGCGCGGCCCAGTGGGCCGCAAGCGCCGCCGGCTCACCCGCTACAACGGCAAGCCGGTCGACCCACTGCTGTATCTGCCGCCGAAGTAACCGGTTGCGTCGTTGCGCGCGCGGATCCCCGGCCCGGCGCAGCGCGCCGGGCGTTCGCCAACGGCGCGGCCCAGTGGGCCGCAAGCGCCGCCGGCTCACCCGCTACAACGGCAAGCCGGTCGACCCGCTGCTGTATCTGCCGCCGAAGTAACCGGCTGCGTCGTTATGCGGGCGGATCCCCGGCCCGGCGCAGCGCGCCGGGCGTTCGCCGTTGGCGCGGCCCAGTGGGCCGCAAGCGCCGCCGGCTCACCCGCTACAACGGCAAGCCGGTCGACCCGCTGCTGTATCTGCCGCCGAAGTAACCGGTTGCGTCGTTACGCGGGCGGATCCCCGGCCCGGCGCAGCGCGCCGGGCGTTCGCCATCGGCGCGGCCCAGTGGGCCGCAAGCGCCGCCGGCTCACCCGGGGTGCCACCGTGCATGCATTCTTTTGTGGGAGGGGCTTCAGCCCCGACGCGCCGTGCTCGCATCGCGCGGCAGACGCCGCGCAGCGATCTGCAAGAGACGAAAGGAACGACAGGCGTCCTCTCTGCCTCGATCGCATGTTGTCCGCGGCGCGGCCAGGCCGTGGTTGAGGCCGCTGAGGTCAACGATGAGGAGGTCGCAGTGCCCGGCCCGCGACGCCTGGCTCAGCCTTCGAGCAGAAACCCCACCGCCACGCGCCGGCCTTCGGCGGCCAGCACGTTGTAGGTGCGCGCCGCAGCGGCATTGTTCATCACCTCGATGCCGATGCCGCGGGTCAGGAACAGCGCCATCACCGCCGCGGCGGGAAACACCTGGCGTTCGCCGGTGCCGAGGATCACCAGGGCCGGGTTGAGCTCCAGCAGCGGCTGCAGATGTTGCGGCTGCAGGTCGCCGGCCGGCGGGGCCTGCCAGTCCTCGACCAGGGTGTCCGGCGCGAGGACAAAGCTGCGGGTCAACAGCCGGTCGTTCACCTTGGCCTGGCGGCCGTCGGCCATGCGCAGGGCATAGGCGTAGTCGGGCAGGTCCTGGGTCAGTTGCATGAGGTCACCGGAGCGCGCTCAGGCGCGCGGCAGCACGATCTGCCGGTCTTCCTTGGCCGGGCGATACAGGATCGCGGTATGGCCGATGCGCTGCACTAGCACGCTGTGCGACTGCTCCACCAGGCTGCCGATGGCGGCGTCGCGGGCCTCGCGGTCGTCGCCGCCAACCTTCACCTTGACCAGTTCGTGGCGCTCCAGCACCTCGTCCAGTTCGGCCAGGAAGGCCGGGGTGACGCCCTTGCTGCCGATCTGCAGCAGGGGTTTGAGGTCGTGGGCCAGGCCGCGCAGGAAGCGGTTCTGGGCCGAGGTCAGGCTGATCGACATGCAGGTGGGAGCAGGGTTGGCAAGGGCGATCAGGGTATCATGGCCGCCCCTCCCGACCGTGCGTCCATGGCCACCCGCAGCAAAAGCAGCCAACGCTGGCTCCGCGAACATTTCGCCGATCCCTTCGTGAAGAAGGCCCAGGCCGAAGGCATGCGCTCGCGCGCGGCCTATAAGCTGGAGGAACTGCTGCAGCGCGACAGGCTGCTCAAGCCGGACATGGTGGTGGTCGATCTCGGCGCCGCGCCGGGCGGCTGGTCGCAGCAGGTGCGCAAGTCGATGGGCGACCGCGGTCGCGTGCTGGCCCTGGACATTCTGGAGATGCCGCCGCTGGCCGGCGTGGAGTTCCTTCACGGTGACTTCAGGGAGGACGCGGTGCTATCGCAATTCGAGGCCATGCTGGGCGATACCCCGGTGGACCTTGTGCTGTCGGATATGGCCCCCAATAAGAGCGGAATGGATGCGGTCGACCAGCCGCGGATGATGCATCTGGCGGAATTGGCGATGGCGTTCGCCGACAGCCACCTGAAGCCGAACGGCGCGTTCCTGATCAAGCTGTTCCAGGGCGTGGGGTTCGACGACTACATCCGCGACATGCGCCGCCGCTATGAGAAGGTGACCATCCGCAAGCCGGCCGCGTCGCGCAAGCGCTCGCCGGAGGTCTACGCCCTCGGACAGGGCAAGCGCGCCCAGATCAAGTAAGCTGAACGCAAGGCTGAATCCGCAATGCCACGCATCGAGACAGAGTTGAAGGGACACCGGAGCCAATGAGGATGAACGACTTGACCAAGAATCTGCTGTTGTGGGTAGTCGTTGCCGTCGTGCTGATGGTGGTGTTCCAGAGCTTCTCGCCGCGGCTCGCCGGCGGCGCGGGCACCGACAACGTGACCTACTCCCAGTTCCTGAAGGACGTGGACGCCGGGCGGGTGAAGTCGGTCGATTTCACCGATGCCACCAACCTGTCGGTCAACGCGATCCGCTTCAAGCGCGCCGACGGCAGCGAAGGCTCGGTGTACGGCCCGAGCGACGGCAAGCTGATCGACGTGCTGTACAGCAAGAACGTGGACATCACCCGGCAGAAGCCCGACAACGGTCCGGGCTTCTGGTCGCTGGTGCTGAACTTCCTGCCGGTCATCCTGATCATCGGCTTCTGGCTGTTCATCATGCGCCAGATGCAGGGCGGCGGCGGCGGTGCCAAGGGCGCGATGTCCTTCGGCAAGTCGCGCGCCAAGCTGCAGGGCGAGGACCAGATCAAGATCACCTTCGCCGACGTCGCCGGCTGCGACGAGGCCAAGGAAGAGGTCGGCGAACTGGTCGACTTCCTGCGCGATCCGACCAAGTTCACCAAGCTCGGCGGCAAGATCCCGCGCGGCGTGCTGATGGTCGGCCCGCCGGGTACCGGCAAGACCCTGCTGGCCAAGGCCATCGCCGGCGAGGCCAAGGTGCCGTTCTTCAGCATCTCCGGTTCGGACTTCGTGGAAATGTTCGTCGGCGTCGGCGCCAGCCGCGTGCGCGACATGTTCGAGCAGGCCAAGAAGCATGCGCCGTGCATCATCTTCATCGACGAAATCGATGCGGTCGGCCGCCATCGCGGTGCCGGCCTGGGCGGCGGTCACGACGAGCGCGAGCAGACCCTCAACCAGCTGCTGGTGGAGATGGATGGCTTCGAGGGCGGCGAGGGCGTGATCGTGATCGCCGCGACCAACCGTCCGGACGTGCTGGATCCGGCGCTGCTGCGCCCGGGACGCTTCGACCGCCAGGTCGTGGTGGGCCTGCCGGACGTGCGCGGCCGCGAGCAGATCCTCAAGGTGCACATGCGCAAGCTGCCGCTGGCCGACGACATCGAGCCGATGGTGATCGCGCGCGGCACGCCGGGCTTCTCCGGCGCCGACCTGGCCAACCTGTGCAACGAGGCGGCCCTGTTCGCCGCGCGCGAGTCGGTCAAGGAAGTGCGCATGGACCACTTCGACCGTGCCCGCGACAAGATCCTGATGGGTGCCGAGCGTCGTTCGATGGCCATGAGCGAGGACGAGAAGACGCTCACCGCCTACCACGAAGCCGGCCACGCCATCGTCGGCCGCCTGGTGCCCGAGCACGACCCGGTCTACAAGGTCACGATCATCCCGCGCGGCCGCGCGCTGGGCGTGACCATGTATCTGCCGGAAGGCGACAAGTACTCGATGAACCGTGTGGCGATCGAGTCGCAGCTGTGCTCGCTGTATGGCGGCCGCGTGGCCGAGGAACTGATCTTCGGTACCGACAAGGTCACCACCGGCGCGTCCAACGACATCGAGCGCGCGACCAAGATGGCGCGCAACATGGTCACCAAGTGGGGCCTGTCCGACGAGCTGGGGCCGATCGCCTACGGCGAGGAGGACGACGAAGTGTTCCTGGGCCGTTCGGTGACCCAGCACAAGAGCGTCTCCGACGACACCGCGCGGCGCATCGACGAAGTGGTGCGGTCAATCCTCGACAAGGCGTATGCGAAGACCACGCAGATCCTCACCGAGAATCTGGACAAGCTGCACACCATGTCGCAGCTGCTGCTGCAGTACGAGACCATCGACGCGCCGCAGATCGAGGCGATCATGGAAGGCCGCGATCCGCCGCCGCCGATGGGCTGGAACAAGTCCGGCAAGGACGGCGGCAACAACGACAAGGGCAATTCGCGTCCGCTGCCGCCGATCGCCGGGCCTGCCGAGCAGGTGTAAGCGCAGGAGCGCCCTTCAAGCGTCGAAAAGCCAGGGAGCGATCCCTGGCTTTTTTGTTGGTGGCGGTGCGGGGCCGGTCGCATCGGCTTACGCCGACTCGCCGCCTGCATGCGCGTGGGCGACAATGGCACTGCGCTGGCCGCAGGTTGCCGCGTCGATGCGATGTGCCGCGGAAACGTCGCGTAGGCCGCTGCCGCCATGCGTGTGTCGCGGATGCCGCATGGCGCTGCGCAGCGCCATCCCGCCGCCCGCCACGGCCACTACCAGGAGACTCACCGATGTTCGACACCTCGCCCAGCTTGCAGTGCGGCGCCCACCGGCTGCTGCTCGATCGCCCGCGGGTGATGGGCATCGTCAATGTCACCCCGGATTCGTTCTCCGACGGGGGTGCGCACGCCAGCGTGGACGCGGCGGTGGCGCACGGCCTGCGTCTGGCCGAGGAGGGCGCCGACGTGCTGGATATCGGCGGCGAGTCGACCCGTCCGGGCGCGACGCCGGTGCCGGTGGAAGAAGAACTGCGGCGGGTGATTCCGGTGATCGAGCGGCTGGCCGCGCAGACCGCGCTGCCGCTGAGCGTGGACACCTTCAAGCCGGAGGTGATGCGCGCCGCGGTCGCGGCGGGCGCCGGCATGATCAACGACGTGCAGGCCCTGCGCCAGCCCGGCGCACTGGACGCTGCCGCGGAACTGGGGGTGCCGGTGGTGCTGATGCACATGCCCGCCGACGCCTATGCCGCCGGCAGCGCGCCCGGCTACGACGACGTGGTCGGCGAGGTGCACCGGTTCCTGGCCGAGCGCATCTTCGCCGCGGAGATGGCCGGCATCGACAAGCGACGCATCCTGGTCGACCCGGGCTTCGGCTTCGGCAAGAGCACCGCCGACAACCTGCAGTTGCTGGCCCAGTTGGCGCGGCTGGTCGAGCTGGGCGTGCCGGTGCTGGCCGGCTTGTCGCGCAAGCGCAGCATCGGCGAGCTGACCGGGCGCGAGGCGCCGGAGCAGCGGGTGGCCGGCTCGGTCGCCGCGCATCTGCTGGCTGCACAGCGCGGTGCCGCGCTGCTGCGTGTGCACGACGTCGCTGCCACCGTCGACGCGCTGAAGGTCTGGCAGGCGCTGCAGGCCGTGCCGTTGCCGCGCGCCGCCACAGCGTCGGCCGCGGCAACGATCCGCTGGCCGGACGAGGACTGATGGCGGCCGACCGGCGCCCGCGCGCGATCGCGCTGATGGGCCCGACCGCCTCGGGCAAGACCGCCGCGGCGATCGCCCTGGCCGAACGTTGCGGCGGCGAGATCGTCAGCGTCGATTCGGCGCTGGTCTACCGTGGCCTGGACATCGGCGCGGCCAAGCCCGATGCCGCCGAGCGCGCGCGGGTGCCGCACCACCTGCTGGACCTACGCGATCCCTGGCAGACGTATTCGGCGGCCGAATTCGCCGCCGACGCGCGCGCCGCGCTGGAGGCGATCGTGGCCCGCGGCCGCCTGCCGATCCTGGCCGGGGGCACCGGCCTGTACTTCCAGGCGCTGCTGGAAGGGTTGGCGCCGATGCCGGCGGCCGACCCGCAGCTGCGCGCGGCGCTGACCGCGCAGGCGCATGCCGAGGGTTGGGCGGCATTGCACGCGGAACTTCAGCGGATCGATCCGTTGGCCGCGCAGCGCATCCGCCCCGGGGACGCGCAGCGCATCCAGCGTGCGCTGGAGGTGTACCGGCTCAGCGGCCGGCCGATCAGTGCCTGGCAGGCGGACCCGGGTCCGCCGCGGCTGCCGCTGCGGGTGCTGAAACTGGTGCTGGCGCCGGCCGAGCGCAGTGTGCTGCACGGGCGCATCGAGGCCCGCTTCGACGCGATGCTGGGGCAGGGCTTCCTCGACGAAGTGCGCGCCTTGCGTGCGCTGCCCGGGATGCAGGCGGTGGCGCAGCCGCTGGCGCTGCCGGCGGTGCGCGCGGTCGGCTACCGCCAGGCCTGGGAGTACCTGGACGGCGTCGGCGATGCGGCGGACTTCCGCGTCCGCGCCATCGCCGCCACCCGGCAGCTGGCCAAGCGCCAGCTCACCTGGTTGCGCGGCGAGCAGGATGCCCGCTGGTTCGACCCGGCGCGCGACGCCGGGCGCCTGCAGGCGGCCCTGGACGCCTTCCTCGGCTGATCGGGCGCGCCGCCGCGCTGTGCTGGCGCCCGCGGTTGTGTAACATCGACGTTCCGGACCACGGCAGGGGAGCTGCAGTGCCGTCCCGGACAATAAAAACAATAATTTGGGAGTGAAGCATGTCCAAGGGGCAATCCTTGCAGGATCCTTTCCTCAACGCGTTGCGTCGCGAACGGGTCCCTGTCTCGGTGTATCTGGTCAACGGCATCAAGCTGCAGGGCACGATCGAGTCGTTCGATCAGTTCGTGGTCCTGCTGCGCAATACCGTCAGCCAGATGGTCTACAAACACGCCATTTCCACCGTGGTGCCGGCGCGCAACGTGCGCGTGGGACCGGGCGGCGGCTATGTGCAGCAGAACGAAGGTGGCAGTGCGGGTGATGATGAAGTCGAGTAGTACCGTAACGAAGTGCGGAGCCGCGGGTGTTTGATCGGTCCCGCCGCGGCGAACATGCACTGCTGATCCAGCCCTACGCCGGCGGTCCGTTGGAAGACGATGTGCTGGAGGAGTTCGCCGACCTGGCGCGCTCGGCCGGTGCCAGCATCGCCGCCACCGTGACCGCGCGCATCGACAAGCCGAGCCCGGCGACGCTGATCGGCAGCGGCAAGCTGGAAGAGGTCAAGGCCGCCGCCGACGCCAGCGGTGCCGACCTGGTTCTGGTCAACCACGCGCTAAGCCCCGGCCAGGAGCGCAACCTGGAGAAATACCTGGAGCGGCGCGTGATCGACCGCACCGGGCTGATCCTGGACATCTTCGCCCAGCGCGCGCGCAGCCACGAAGGCAAGCTGCAGGTCGAACTGGCCCAGTTGCGGCACATGGCCACCCGGCTGGTGCGCGGCTGGACCCACCTGGAGCGCCAGCGCGGTGGTTCGATCGGCCTGCGCGGCCCCGGCGAAACCCAGCTGGAAACCGATCGCCGCCTGCTGCAGAAGCGTGTGGAGCAGTTGCAGAAGCGGCTGGATAAGGTCGAGGTGCAGCACACCCAGATGCGCCGCGCGCGGGTGCGCAGCGAGCTGCCGCGGATCGCGGTGGTGGGCTACACCAACGCCGGCAAGTCGACCCTGTTCAACGCGCTGACCGGCGCCGAAGCCTACGCCGCCGACCAGTTGTTCGCGACCCTGGACCCGACCGTGCGGCGCATCGCGCTGCCCGGCGGCAACGCGATGCTGGCCGATACCGTCGGCTTCGTGCGCAACCTGCCGCATGAGCTGGTGGCGGCGTTCCGCTCGACCCTGTCCGAGGCGCGGGAGGCAGACCTGCTGCTGCACGTGGTCGACGCCGCCGATCCGCTGCGCGAGGAGCGCATCGCCCAGGTCGACGAGGTGCTGCACGCGGTCGGCGCCGGCGAACTGCCGCAGTTGCTGGTGTTCAACAAGATCGACCGCATCGAGGGCGCCGAGGTGCGTCACGATGCGCAGGACGGCGTGCCGGACACCGCGCGGCGCGAGCGGGTGTGGATCTCCGCGCGCGACGGGCGCGGCCTGGACCTGCTGCAGCACGTGCTCGGCCAGCGCCTGGGCCTGCGCCACGTGCAGGGCAGCCTGCGCCTGCCGCCGAGCGCCGGACGCCTGCGCTCGCAATTGCACCAGTTGCAGGTGATCCGCAGCGAGCAGGCCGACGAGGACGGCTGGCTGCTGCAGGTGGACATCCCGATCACCGAGGCCGAGCGCCTGGCCGCCGCGGCCGACGGCGCGCCGATCCGCGCGCTGCTGCCGCCGCGCGAGCAGGAGTAGTGGCAGCAGCGCTGAGTGCCGCGTCGACGCTGGCGTCGGCACGCTCGACGCCGATGGGCGGGCCGGCGTGGTCGCGGCCCATGCGCGGCGTTGGCTGACGGCCGGCCATCCGCCGGCACGCGCAGGCGCGACAGCCACGGCGAATTGGGCTACAAAGCGCACTGGTTTCCCGAGCTGTGCCATGACGCTTCCCACCGATTCGGATCTGCTGCAACAGGCCACCGCCCTCAGCGATCGCTTGCGCACCGCGCGCGAGCGCCTGGTCACCGCCGAAAGCTGCAGCGGCGGCTGGATCGCCAAGGTGATGACCGACGTCGCCGGGTCTTCGGCCTGGTTCGACTGCGGCATCGTCGCCTACAGCTACGAGGCCAAGCAGGCGCTGCTGGGCGTGCGCCCGCAGACGCTGGAGCACCACGGCGCGGTCAGCCGGGAGACGGTGATCGAAATGGTGTCCGGCGCGCTGGTCAATTCCGGCGCCAGCGTCGCGGTCGCGGTGACCGGTATCGCCGGCCCCGGCGGCGGCTCGGCGGACAAGCCGGTCGGCAGCGTCTGGCTGGGCTGGAAGCGTCGCGGCGGCTACGCCAGCGCGCAGTTGTTCCAGTTCCCGGGCGACCGCGACGCGGTGCGCCGGCAGACCGTGGCGGCGGCCCTGCGCGGCCTGGACGCGTTACTGTGATCGTGGCCGCGCGCCTTCCCCGAGGATGAGCGCGATGTGGGAGGCGTTGAGCACCGTCCGCGACCTGGGACGCCTGCAGGAAATCGCCTCGGTGCTGATCCGCTATGGGTTCGGCGACGTGGTCCGGCGCATCGGTATGGCCGACGTGCTGGAACGCGCCGGGCGCCTGTTGCACTGGCACAACGCCGAGGAACTGCTGCGCATGTCGGCGCCGCAACGGGTACGGCGCGCCCTGCAGGACCTCGGCCCGACCTTCGTCAAGCTCGGCCAGGTGCTGGCCACGCGCGTGGACCTGCTGCCGCCGGAGTGGATCGACGAACTGGGCGAACTGCAGAACGCCGCGCCGGCGCTGGACTACCCGCAGATCCTGCCGCAGTTGATCGAGGCGCTCGGCGAGGCACCGACGGCGATCTTCGCCGAGGTCGAGGAAACCCCGCTGGCCGCCGCCTCGCTGGCGCAGACCCATCGCGCCCGGCTGCACGACGGCACCGCCGTGGTGATCAAGGTGCGCCGCCCCGGCATCCGCGAGGTGATCGAGGCCGATCTGCGGCTGCTGGCGCGGCTGGCCGAGATCGTCGAGGCGCGCGCGCCGGACCTCAAGCGCTACCACCCGGCTGCCGTGGTGCAGCAATTCACCCTGTCGCTGCGCCGCGAGCTGGATTTCGCCGGCGAATGCCGCAATGCCGAGCGCATCGCCGCCAACTTCCAGGGACACGACGAGATCGTGATCCCGCGGGTGCACTGGCAATGGACCTGCGAGACCTTGAACGTGCAGGACTTCGTCGACGGCATCGGCGGCCGCGACCTGGCCGCGGTCGACGCCGCCGGCCTGGACCGTCGCCAATTGGCGCGTACCGGGGCCGACATCGTGCTGAAGATGGTGCTGGAGGACGGCTGTTTCCACGCCGATCCGCATCCGGGCAACATCTTCTACCTGCCCGGCGAGCGCATCGCGGTGATCGACTTCGGCATGGTCGGGCGCATTTCCGAACAGCGCCGCTACCAGGTGGTGCAACTGCTGCACGGGCTGGTCACGCAGGACGCCGAGGCGGTCGCCGACATCCTGCTGGAGTGGACCGACGGCGAAGTCGAGGTCGACGAGGCGCGCCTGCACCTGGAAATCGCCGCCTTCGTGGACCAGTACCGCGGCGTGCCGCTGAAGGATCTGCGGGTCGGCGCGATGCTCGGCGACGTCACCGCGCTGCTGCGCCAGCACGCGCTGGCGCTGCCGGCCGACCTGGCGCTGATGATCAAGACCTTCCTGACCCTGGAAGGGGTCGGGCGCCAGCTCGATCCGGACTTCGACATGGCCGGCGCCGCCGCCCCGTACCTGGAGCGGGTGATGCTGCAGCGGTTCGCGCCGCGGGCGATGGCCAGGCGCGGCCGCCGCACCGTGCTGGGCGCGCTGGAACTGCTCGGCGACCTGCCGCGCGACACGCGCCGGCTGCTGCAGGCGGCGCGGCGCGGGCGCCTGCAGTTGAACGTGGAGACCGGCTCGCTGAAAGGCTTCGGCGACCAGGTCAACCGCGCCGCCAACCGCCTGACCATGGGCATCGTCACCGCCGCGCTGATCATCGGCTCGTCGATCGTGATGAACAGCGTCGGCGGCATTTCCAGCCGCTGGCTGCTGGCGATCGGCGTCTGCGGCTTCGTCGGCGCGGCACTGTCGGGGGTGTGGATCCTGTTCTCGATCTGGCGCAGCGGGCGCTGAGCGCGGCGCATGCTCTCGAGCACGATCTGCCGGAAGCTGCGAGGCGGCTGGTCCGCAGGCAGCGCCCCGCTTCACAGGAGTGTCGGCGCGCAAGCGATCCCTTGTGGGAGGGGCTTCAGCCCCGACGCGATGCACTCGAATCCCCCGGTACACATCGCACTGACGCTGTGCGGGGTCCAAAAAGGCCTCCAGGATCAGAAGCCTCGCGCCTGCCGACGACGGCATTGCGGGCGGTCGCGCGGAGCATCCATCACTGGCGGCAGCGAAGCGCGCCGGCACTCCAGACCCACGTGCCAGTTGCTCGCCAGCTAATTTAGTAGTATTACTACTAACCATGGACCTGACCGAAACCCAGCAGGCGATCCTCGACCTGATCGCCGAGCGCATCGAACACGACGGCGTGCCGCCGTCGCAGACCGAGATTGCCCGTGCCTTCGGCTTCAAAGGCGTGCGCGCGGCCCAGTACCACCTGGAAGCGCTCGAACAGGCCGGCGCGATCCGCCGGGTGCCCGGGCAGGCGCGCGGCATCCGCCTGCTGGGTGGGGCGGCCGCTCCGGCCCCCGCGCCGCAGGTGGACAGCGCCGACGTGCTGCGCCTGCCAGTACTCGGACGTGTCGCCGCCGGCCTGCCGATCGGCGCGGACATCGGCTCCGACGACTTCGTGGTGCTGGACCGGGTGTTCTTCTCGCCGGCACCGGACTACCTGCTGAAGGTGCAGGGCGACTCCATGCGCGACGAAGGCATCTTCGACGGCGACCTGATCGGCGTGCACCGCACCCGCGACGCCCGCTCCGGGCAGATCGTGGTGGCGCGCATCGACGAGGAGATCACGGTCAAGCTGCTGAAGATCGGCAAGGACCGCATCCGCCTGCTCCCGCGCAACCCGGACTATGCGCCGATCGAGGTGCTGCCGGACCAGGAGTTCGCCATCGAGGGCCTGTACTGCGGCCTGCTGCGTCCCAACCGCTGATGCCGCGCGTGGAGCAGGGCATCCACTACAGCGCCGGCCGGACTTTTCCGACCCCGGATATCGCCATTCGCCGCTGCCGTCGCCCGGTCCGGACGAATTATTTTCATCTCGCCACGCACTGTCTCAGTCCGTGCGATACCAGGCCCTTACATTGACCTCACTCCGCAAATCCTCCTCACCTTCCAAGGACACCACAATGGACGAGAACAAGAAGCGCGCGCTCGCCGCCGCCCTGAGCCAGATCGAGAAGCAGTTCGGCAAGGGCTCGGTGATGCGGATGGGCGATCGCGTCATCGAAGCGGTGGAAGTGATCCCGACCGGCTCGTTGATGCTGGACATCGCGCTGGGCATCGGCGGCCTGCCGAAGGGCCGCGTGGTCGAGATCTACGGTCCGGAATCCTCGGGCAAGACCACCCTGACCCTGCAGGCCATCGCGCAGTGCCAGAAGAACGGCGGCACCGCCGCGTTCATCGACGCCGAGCACGCGCTGGACCCGATCTACGCCGCCAAGCTGGGCGTCAACGTCGACGAGCTGCTGCTGTCGCAGCCGGACACCGGCGAGCAGGCGCTGGAAATCGCCGACATGCTGGTGCGCTCGGGCTCGGTGGACATCGTGGTGGTCGACTCGGTCGCCGCGCTGACCCCCAAGGCCGAAATCGAAGGCGAGATGGGCGACCAGCTGCCGGGCCTGCAGGCCCGTCTGATGAGCCAGGCGCTGCGCAAGCTCACCGGCAACATCAAGCGCTCCAACACCCTGGTGGTGTTCATCAACCAGTTGCGCATGAAGATCGGCGTGATGATGCCGGGCCAGAGCCCGGAAACCACCACCGGCGGCAACGCGCTGAAGTTCTACGCCTCGGTGCGCCTGGACATCCGCCGCATCGGCGCGATCAAGAAGGGCGACGAGATCATCGGCAACCAGACCAAGATCAAGGTCGTCAAGAACAAGCTGGCGCCGCCGTTCAAGCAGGTCGTCACCGAAATCCTCTACGGCGAGGGCATCAGCCGCGAGGGCGAACTGATCGACATGGGCGTGGAAGCCAAGTTGGTCGAGAAGGCCGGCGCCTGGTACAGCTACGGCAGCGAGCGCATCGGCCAGGGCAAGGACAACGCCCGCGGTTACCTGCGCGACAACCCGCAGGTCGCGGCCAAGCTGGAAAGCGAGCTGCGCGAGAAGTTCCAGCCCACGGAAATCGCCCCGAGCGAGGCCGAGGCGGAAGACGACGACGCGTAATGGTTTTCTGCCGGGGGAGCGGTGGAGTCAGTGCCGCTCGTCTCCCTCGGCAGTCTTGAGCAAGCCAGGAGGGCGCGCGCCAGGGACGGCGCATTTTGAATGGGGTGGCATCGCCCATGAGCGACGAACAGGCACAAGAAGCACCACGTCGGCGTCGCCGGCAACCGGAACAGACGCCGCTGCAGAAGGCGCTGGGTCTGCTGGTGCGGCGCGAGCATTCGCGCAAGGAGCTGACCCGCAAGCTGCGTGCGCGTGGCGTGGAAGCCGACGCCGCCGCGGAGGCAGTGGAACGCCTGAGCGGCGAGGGCTGGCAGGACGACGGGCGCTTTGCCGAACTGCTGGTGCGCAGCCGCGCCGGGGCAGGGTATGGCCCGCTGCATATCCGTGCCGAGCTTGGGACCCACGGCCTGGACAGTGAGGCCATCGCCACCGCGATGGGGGCCTTCGAGGGCGACTGGACCGAAAACGCGCGCGATCTGGTCCGGCGCCGCTTCGGTACTGCCGGGGCGATGGACCTGCCGCAGCAGCGCAAAGCCGCCGATCTGCTGGCGCGGCGCGGTTTCGATGGGGACAGCATCCGCGCCGCGGTGCGCGACGCTGCGGAGGACTGAGCGGGCCGGGCCTGCTACCCTTGGCGAGTTGTCTTGTCCGGTTTCCGTGGCGCCCTCATCTACGAGGGAGCGCCAGGACGCCCGTCCGCTCGTCTATAGCCAGCCCATGAACGCACCCGCCAAATTCTCCACCTCCCAGATCCGCAGCGACTTCCTCGACTTCTTCAAGGGCAAGGGCCATACCATCGTGCCGTCCGCACCGCTGGTGCCCGGCAACGATCCGACGCTGCTGTTCACCAATTCCGGCATGGTGCAGTTCAAGGACGTGTTCCTGGGCGCCGAGAAGCGCAGCTACGTGCGCGCGGCGGACGTGCAGCGCTGCCTGCGCGCCGGCGGCAAGCACAACGACCTGGATTCGGTCGGCTACACCGCGCGCCATCACACCTTCTTCGAGATGCTCGGCAACTGGTCGTTCGGCGACTATTTCAAGAAGGACGCCATCGCCTGGGCCTGGGAGCTGCTGACCCAGGTCTGGAAGCTGCCGGCCGAGCGCCTGCTGGTCACCGTCTACCACACCGACGACGAGGCTTACGGCCTGTGGCGCGACATGATCGGCGTGCCCGCCGAGCGCATCGTGCGCATCGGCGACAACAAGGGCGCGCCCTACGCCTCGGACAACTTCTGGCAGATGGCCGACACCGGCCCCTGCGGCCCGTGCACCGAGATCTTCTACGACCACGGCGCGCACATCGCCGGCGGTCCGCCGGGGTCGCCCGACGAGGATGGCGACCGCTTCATCGAGATCTGGAACCTGGTGTTCATGCAGTTCGACCGCCAGCCCGACGGCACCCTGGTGCCGCTGCCGGCCCCCTGCGTGGACACCGGCATGGGCCTGGAGCGCTTGGCAGCGATCCTGCAGCACGTGCACACCAACTACGAGATCGACCTGTTCCAGACGCTGATCCGCAAGGCCTCCGAGCTGACCGGCACCGCCGACCTGGAGAACAAGTCGCTGCGCGTGATCGCCGACCACATCCGCGCCTGCGCGTTCCTGATCGTCGACGGCGTGCTGCCGTCCAACGAAGGCCGCGGCTACGTGCTGCGCCGGATCATTCGCCGCGCCCTGCGCCATGGCTGGATGCTCGGCGTGCGCCAGCCGTTCTTCAGCAAGCTGGTGCCGACCCTGGTGGAGCTGATGGGCGAGGCCTATCCGGAGCTGGCCGCTGCCCAGGACACCGTGTTGCGCGCCCTGCAGGCCGAGGAAGAGCGCTTCGCCGAAACCCTCGATGCCGGTATGAAGATCTTCGAGGACGTCGCCGCCAAGGCGCAGGGCGGGATAATCGCCGGCGAGGATGCCTTCCGCCTGTACGACACCTACGGCTTCCCGCTGGACCTGACCCAGGACATCGCCCGCGAGCGCGATCTACGCGTGGACGAGCAGGGCTTCGAGACGGCGATGGACGAGCAGCGCCGGCGCGCGCGCGAAGCCGGCAAGTTCGGCGGCGGCGTGCAGCTGCCGGCGGATCTGGTGGCGACGCTGGCCCCGACCGTGTTCCTGGGGTACGACAGCCTGCAGGCCGACGGCCTGCGCGTGGTCGCCCTGCTCAAGGACGGTCGTCCGGTGCAGTCCGCCCAGGCCGGCGACGCGGTGATCGTACTGACCGACAAGACCCCGTTCTATGCCGAATCCGGCGGCCAGGTCGGTGATCTAGGCACATTGAGCGCCGCCGGCACCCGCCTGACGGTAACCGACACGCAGAAGTTCGCCGGCCAGTTCCATGGCCACGTCGGCACCCTGGAAGAAGGCAGCCTGAAGCTCGGCGACGTGCTCGCCGGTGAGGTCGATGCCGAGCGCCGCGGCGCCACCATCCTCAATCACTCGGCGACGCACCTGCTGCATGCGGCCCTGCGCGAGGTACTGGGCACCCACGTCCAGCAGAAGGGCTCGCTGGTGGCGCCGGATCGGCTGCGCTTCGACTTCTCGCATTTCCAGCCGATCGGGGCCGAGGAACTGGCGCTGATCGAGCGCAAGGTCAACCAGCAGGTCCGCGCCAACAATGCGGCCGAAGTGCACCAGATGGGCATGCAGGAAGCGCTGGACTTCGGCGCGATGGCGCTGTTCGGCGAGAAGTACGGTGAGCGCGTGCGCGTGCTGAAGATGGGCGACTACTCCACCGAACTGTGCGGTGGCACGCACGTCGGCCGGACCGGGGACATCGGCCTGTTCAAGATCACCAGCGAAGGCGGCGTCTCTGCCGGCGTCCGCCGCATCGAGGCGGTGACCGGGCAGGGCGCGCTGGACTACGTGGCGGCCGAGGAGGCCCGGCTGCGCGAGGCGGCCGACCTGGTCGGCGGCAACAGCCATGACGTGGTCGACAAGATCCGTCAGCTCGGCGACCGCTACAAGCGCCTGGAGCGGGAGCTGGAGGCGCTGAAGGCCAAGCTGGCGTCCGGCGCCACCGCCGACCTGGCCGGTTCGGCGATCGACGTGGCCGGTGTGAAGGTCCTCGCCGTGCGACTGGAAGGCTTCGACGCCAAGGCCCTGCGCGAGGCGATGGACCGTCTGAAGCAGCAGCTGGGCGATAGCGTGATCGTCCTGGCCGGCGCCAGCGAGGGCAAGGTCGCCCTGGTCGCCGGCGTGAACGGCAGCCCAATGGGACGGGTCAAGGCCGGGGAACTGTTGAGCCATATCGCCGGTCAGATCTCGGGCAAGGGCGGCGGCCGCCCGGACCTCGCCCAGGGTGGTGGCGAGGACGGGCCCGCCCTTGCCCCTGCACTCGCCGGCGTCCCCGCCTGGGTCAAGCAACATCTCCCCTGAACATCCGAACGCCGCGCCTTGCTGGCAGGGCGCGGCTTCCCGTAACATCACTCCTCTTTTCACTTTCATTATGGGGCGTGCCGCAGCGCGGGCGCCGTGCCGGTGAGACCCACCGGTTCCCTGGAGAATTCTAAAAATGTTGATCCTGACTCGCCGGGTAGGCGAAACCTTGATGATCGGCGATTCGGTCACCGTGACGGTGCTTGGGGTCAAGGGCAATCAAGTGCGTATCGGCATCACCGCGCCGAAGGACGTGGCGGTGCATCGCGAAGAGATCTACCAGCGCATCCAGCGCGGCGACGAGCCGAACTCCCACGGCGGCGGTCACGGCGACCAATCTGCCGATTGATGCGTCGAAAGGGTTTACCTGAGACCCCACAACCCGGTATTCTTCGCGCCCGGTCGCGGAATATCCGCAGCGCAGAAATCCGGAGTGATGCCCGAGTGGCTGAAGGGGCTCCCCTGCTAAGGGAGTATAGGGTCAAAAGCTCTATCGAGGGTTCGAATCCCTCTCACTCCGCCAGTGTCAAGGAAACGCCCGCAAATCAAGTATTTGTGGGCGTTTTTCTTTTTCCCGACCTTGGACACTCGCTTGGACACTTCCATGCGAGTAGCGCATTACCTGACGCGCGGCGAGACCGGCCGCTACTACGTTCGTCTGCGCGTTCCTGCTGACCTGCAGGCCCGCTTCGGGCGCAAGGTCATCAAGCGCAGTGCCGGCACGACGTGCGATCGCGCCGCGCTTGGCTACGCGCTCCTGTTGCAGCAACGCTATGCTCAAGCCTTCGCAGCCATCAGGAACGGCAGCATGGGGAAGGAGCTGGAAGAGCTCTTGAAGAGCCTGGAGGGCAAGTCGTCGCTTGAGCTGATCCTCAAGGACGTGAAGCTGCCGGGCGGTGCTTCGTTCGGCCAGGTGGAGATCAACGACCAGAACGACTTGTCGTTGTTCCAGAAGCTCGCGGAGCAGCACGCGGTGCCCGTGCCGTCGTCGACACCGTTTCCTCCGCGCAGGGTCGTCAAGCCCATCAGCGAACCGCGTCCGGTGGGGTTGACCCTCGCGGCTGCGCGCGACAAGTATCTGGTCAGCATCCAGGGCAAGAACACCGCCAAGACCATTGTCCAGAAGACCCGCGCCCTGAAGGACCTGGAAGCCTTCGTGACGAGCCAGCGCAAGGGCAAAGGCAAACAGTCGGTGATGTTGAAGGAGCTGACGCGGACCGACTTCTCAGAGTGGTTCTTGCACGAGACCGCACAGAAGCGCGTCATCACCTACATCACCAACCGGTTTTCGGCCTGCGCGGATTTCATCAAGTGGGCGCAGACGGCTGGCCACTACCCGCAAGGCGACAACCCGGCGTCGGGGCACGCCTCCGTGCCCAAGCAGTTGAAGAAGCAGCGAGCGAAGAGTCACGGCTCGCAGGCGTTCACCCCGGACCAGGTCAAGCGCATCTTCGACCCGGAGAACTTCAAGCAGTTGAAGGGCGACGCGGCACGGTGGCTCCCGCTCATCCTGCTCTACACCGGCGCACGCTCCAATGAGGTGGCGAGGTTGGAGCTCGAGGATTGCCGAGAGGAAGACGGCATTCCCATCTTCCACTTCACTTGGATGGGCGAGGACAAGAGCCTCAAAACGGACGCCAGCGACCGGAAGACCCCTGTGCACCCGGACCTCATCAAGCTGGGCCTGTGGGAGCGCGTGGAGCGGCTCAAGGCAGCCGGCGAGACGAAGCTCTTCCCCGAGCTGAGCTTCGACGCCAAGAACGGTCCGGCCGGCCGGACCCAGCACGCGTTCTCACGCTACCTGGTCAAGCTGGGCATCAAGGCGCGAGGCGGCGGCAGGGTGGGGCACCACAGCTTCCGGGACACGGTCATCGGCGCGTTGAAGGCGGCTGGGGTTCATCGGGAAATGCGAGAGGAATACACGGGGCACGAGCTGTCCGACCGGCAGGAGCATGCCCATGCGTATGAGACGGAGTTCAGTCCGAGGGCGTTGGCTGCGGCTTGCCACTCAGCTATCGCGTGGAGTGTGGAACTGGCTGATTGCAAAGTTATCGACATATGACTGTCAATCGGACGGCCCCCGCCAATTTTTAACGAGCTTTGACTGAATTTCCGACCTGAGCTACGTGACGAGGTGTCCTATTAGCTGTCCGCTATTGTTAATTGGTCGTTTGTATCAAGGACGTAAATCTCATGTGATGGATGGAAATCTAAAGTCTCATTGCTTACTGAGATTTTTAGTTGCGAGTAGGTTGACCTTCCTAGTAGTCGTATGCTTGACGTGGATGATTTGACATATATCATAGGAAGATATGGATGATCGGTGATAGTGGTCTTGCATGGTTGATAGATGAGTCCGGGACGTATCGGCTCACCTGTGGGTGGCTCGTGGTGATTCGCGCAGAGTGGTGCGATGTCTCTGTGGGACGCCCTAGAGGTCTTAGCTACGCACTTGTTCTCAAGGATGAGCGTGGAAATCGCATTTTGGGCTTTGACAATTCGCATGCGTTCGATGGCGCGGGACCTGATGACACATTTGATCACGAACATCGAGTAGGAAAAGTCGGTCAGCGGTTCCAATATGACTTTGTTAGCCCAGGGAAGCTTTTAGATGATTTCTGGGAGCGTATGGAAGCTCACTGTATCAATAAGGGATTTTCGTTTGATTTCGAGGATGGCACCAATGAGTAAGGTTATTTCAGGAAGGGATCTGCGGGCCAGATTGACGGCTCGGAGAGACAGCGTCGTTGATGAAAATACCGCTTGGCTTGAGGTGCTGGCCAGTCCCGTAAATCGCGAGCTTCTTCTTATAATTTATCAGGATAACCCGCAAAGTATTGGTGAGCTTTCCAGGATCGCTGATCGAGTTCAGCCAAATGTTAGTCGCTCTTTGTCCGCGCTCATGAGAGCTGGCTTGGTTCAAGTCATAGCAAACGGTCGGATGTCTGTGCCTAGTCTTACCGCTCTCGGCCTTCAAAAGGTCGAGGAGCTAGGCCTTGTCAAACGTGCCGGCGATCCAGTAAATGAGACGGCTGGTGGTGTCGAGGACGAAATTCAAGGTCCTTCTCCCTATTTTTTCATTTCACATGAAAATTTAGCTGAGGGAGAGCTTGGTCATCTTTCTATTAATGCTCCTTTGCGTGGTCAGATTGTTGTGGGCACTGATAATGATGATATTCGGGCGGCGATACATCGCCTTTTTGATAGCTGGTGGAGGATCTGGTATCGCAGGGATGCACCCTATAAGGTTGGAAGCTTTTCAACTTCTGAAAATCATGAGATAACATTGCTTCTTCGGTCAACTGGACCAAGAGTTGAGCGATTGTTGCGGAATGGCTCTACTTCTCAGCTCGAACGAGATGCCGTTGATCGCGCATCTTTTGAGCATGAGTTGATTGAGTCTATTTTCCGTCCAGTGCTTGCGGCCTGCAATCTAAGGAAAGAAACTATAGATGAGACGCTGGCGTCTAACCTGTCTCGGTTAGAAGACTCCTATGGAGAGCCTGCGGAGCGAGATTTTTGTCGGACTGCAGGTGCTCTTAATTTGATGCCATATGGGTTATCAAATGAAGTGGCCCAGCTTGTGCGCGATCTTATTTCTTTCATGCCGGATGAGGATTCTCGGTTGGATTTTGCATCCGTGATACCTGCTGATGATTTTGAAAAGGTTTCTGGGAGAATTCGGGGTGAGATTAGGAATGTTGAAGGTCTTAATACACTTTTTGGAATTCCTGAGATTCCCCTACTTACACGCAATCGAATTCTAGGGTTGGCTGGGAGTGGATTGAAGCCATGGCAGAAAGGCATATTTGCTGCCAAGATACTTCGTGCACACCTTAATTTGACTGGGGAAGCTGCGGTCGGGGACGTGGCGAGTCTTGCTCGATTGTTCGGTGCTGAAAGATTTGAACTTAGCTGCTTAGATGGGGCTCCACTCGGAGCCTTTCAGGAAGAAACGAAGGGTGTTCCAACTGTGCTGGTGCAAGAAGAGTGGGGTGTAACGGGTGGGACTTTTGCCTTGGCGAGATCAATTGGGGACTATTTGGTTTTTCAGAGCAAAAAATCATGCGTGACCAATAGTTATACTGATCGTCAAGCTGTGGGGCGTGCTTTTGCTGCTGAATTTATGGCGCCCGCAGTGGGGGTTATCGCTATGGTTGACGAAGATGGAAAGTCCTTTGGTGAGGTTGCTTCGCATTACGGGGTTCACTTTGATGTTGTGAATTATCAATATCGCAACAACTTTTTAGAAGGTGCATAGAGGTGTGGTGATAATGATCGGAAGTGGCACCCGGGAGTTGGGCTGCCTGATCGAAATTGATTGTTTAAGGTGTTAGTTGGGATGTTAGCTAAATGAATAAGAGTGATTTTGAGTCGATTTTTTCCGCCAAGGCTAAGCTCGAAGAAGAGCTCCGCAAGCTTGAAGAGCAAGAAGCAGCCCTCCGCCAAGAACAGGCTGCTTCCGCTATTGCGGAAATCACGAGCCTGCTAACCCAATACGGCGAGCACTTCACCCCTAAGCAGAAAGCCGAGCTGGCGGTGGCCATCGGCGCCAGCAGCCCAGGCCGTGGCCGCAGGGCTGCTCCCGCCCAGGCCAAAAAGGAGGTCGCCCCCAAGTATTGGCTGCCCCATACCCAGGAGACCTGGTCGGGCCGCGGACGCACCCCCTTGGCGTTCAAGGCGTGGGAGGGCACGGCGGCCTACAAGCAGTGGAAGGCCAGCCACCCGGACGAGAAGTTTCCGAAGTATCCGGGGTAGCCCGTCTCGGACGTTCGTTGAAAAGAAGCCCTGGTGATCCAGGGCTTTTTGCTTTGGGAAACCGGAAAAATTCCCAAGCACTGTCTCGATCTGTGCGACACCTCTTCTGTCTACTCCTGCCGTGGCGCGCATCGGATGTGGGTGCTAGCCGCACGGGCTGAAAAATCAACCAGCGAGAGAGAGAGAAATCATGGGTGACCTGCACTTTGACGCGAACGGAATTTTCAACGGAATCGTCGTTGCTCTGCTGCTTGGAGGAGGTGGTTGGGCACTGGGATGGGCAAGGATGCGGCTAGGCCTGATGAACGACAGGATTAGCCTCAAGATCCTTCGGGCTGAGTTGAACAAGGTATTGAGTCTTCAGCAGAACCCAGGAAAAGTTGCGGAATTTCTTCTCACCCAATTGCTCTGCTGCTTCGGAATCCTGGGGATTGGAATGGCCTATGCGCCGATGGCTTTCATGGACGGTGGAGCAAAGCTGATTGGGCCAATCTTGGCCATCCTTGGATTGGGCATCTATACCTGTGTCGTCTACGCGATCGGCATCATCATTCGGCTGAAGAAGGGAGCCAAGTATGTGCAGCGCCAAGAAGCAAAAGTTGCGGCGCTTGAGGAGAGGCTTGAGCGGCGGAATGCGGTGAAGCAAAAAGTGAAGGACTAGGGCTTTGAAGGCTGTGAGGTTTGCGTAGGATTTTTCTGATGCCAAGGTCCGTGTTCAACTGATCACGAGTCCGCATCTCCCATGGCAAGCTGTCTCCATCGTCCAGGCCACTTCACCCACCATGGCTGGGGGACGGAGGCCAGAACCTCCACCTAAGCGCCGACGATCAAAGGCCCCGCACGCGGGGCCTTTGCTTTTCGCCCGGCTGGGCTGCGGTCTGATATGGGCCAGGCGGGGAGGGGCCGCGGCTCGAGCTCGACTTCGCGGATGCATTTGTCCAATCCCGTAGACGGTTTTTCCCTCCCTATGGGCGGCGCTTGCGGCCCCTTCGGCCCAGCAGTAGCGTCTATGAGGCCGCATACCTCAAGGATCGACCGATGAAATCCTTCTCCGGAATAGTGATCGGCGTGGCCATGATGGCCGCCGGGTTGTGCCCGCTCGCCAAGGCAGCGGAGCAGCCGGCATTGAACCCGGCCGACGTCATCGAAGGCATGGGAGAGCGCGTGCCGCCCGGCAAACAAAACGTCAGCCTGTCGCCGCTGTTCAAGGCCTATGTGTTCGAGAAGGCCGGCCTCAAGTTCGTTCAAATCAACTCGCTGCAGGACGATGTCATTACGGTCATCGTCGTCACGCCTGGCGCCGAGTCTCGCCTGCCGATCGGCTCTGCCGCGGGACAACCGCTGCCCGTGCTTGAGGGCGACGCGACCAGTTGAGCGGATGATCCCGGAGAGCGGGACTCCCCTCGTAGCTATCCCTTGCCCGCAAAGAGAAAGCCCTAGGTGGTGACCCAGGGCTTTCGAGGAAACGCGTTGCGAAGCCGGCGCGTGCTCAGCTCAGATCGCAGTTGCTCGGCAGCTTCCACGTCGTCGCCGGCAGCATGTTCTTCACCGCGGACGATGCCGTGATGCCGACATTGCTGGCGCCGATGAGCTCTTCCAAGTCAGCGATCGACACGATGTAGTCGTCCAGGCTGCCCAGACCGGTTTGGTTCGGAATGATCCAACTGATGGCCTTCTCGGCGCCGGTGCTTGGGTCCGTGGTGATGATCGTCTTCCAGAAATATTCGGGCGTGCGGATGCCGTGGCTCGAGAGGAAGTAGTCGTTAGACGTGTCTCCGAAGACCACGCCGCCGTAGACCTTCACCGGCCGGATATCGCGGTAGCACTCGGCGACATTTTCCGCGCTCACCCAGATGCCCTGATTGAAGCCCGACACCTGCGGCACGATGTTGGACATCAGGTTCGCGCGCACGATGTAGGTCGAGTTGTAGTCCATGTGGTTCGACGTGACCAGGTGGCCACGGTCGTAGCCCGAGCGCACGCTGGCGTAGGACTTCGTCGAGGTCTGACCGCCACAGCCGCTCGGCAGGGTGGTATCGAGCTTGAAGTCGGACGGACGAGCCGCGGAACCGGTGTCCGCGTTGAGCGAGTATTCGTAGCGCGTGGCGGTGTGCTCGGTGCAGTCGTAGGTCAGGATAAAGCCGCCCTTGTTGAGCGTGACGACCTGGGCCTGCGCTGCAGCGCTGGCGGTGGTGAACAGGAAGACGGCGAGGAAGATCCGGAATCGCATAGTGCACTTCTCCATGTGTTTAGGCAGGCCGCACGAACCCAGCACGCACGGACAAGGGCCGTGCATGTTGAGAGACGCGCGAGTTGACAGAGGTGGAGCAGACAGCCGAGACCGGCTCGATGCCGGTGTGGTGGAGAGACGACAACCGCGCCCCTTTGCCACGGAGTGGCACGCGGTTGCGACATGTATCTAACAGCGCGCTGAGCGGGTCAACCGCGGATTGGCCAAGGTGTGACCTGGTCGGAAGACTGCGTCGCTGTAAAACGGCCTCCACAGCCATGAAATAAGGGCGAGGTATGGAGCAAAAAGTAAAGCCCGGATTGCCGGGCTTTTTGATGCGGATGCTCTATCGGAATCAACTGGTCAGCTGCACCCACAGCACCAGCAACACCATCGGCAGCCCGCTCAGCAGCGAAAAGATCCAGAAGGCTCCCATCAGAGCCAGTGGCGTCATGACCCACCACTGCCCAGCAGTGAACCCCTGGTCGCGCTGCCGAGCTGCGTAGGCGGCGCCCGGGTAGAGCCGCTCCGCTTTCCGCAGACCGCGCCGGGCCATCAAAGGCCCGACGAGGAAGCCGAACGGACCCAGGAAGAGCAGGGTCAGCGAGAACCACCAGAAAAACCGGTTGTGCGGCGTCAGCACTTTTTTAGGCGCAGCACGCGGCGCACAGGCGCCAGGAAGCGGGTGTGCCAAGCCAACCGGCGTGCTGGCCATCGGGTCAGGGCGGGTCGTCATTTTGCGTAGGCCCTCCACGTGCCGTCGGCTTTGGCATAGCGCAAGTTCTTGTTGACGGGCACGGGCACCTGCCGACCGGCAATCTCCAGGACGACCTGGCCGCGCGTGTCGCAGCGGTAGCCGTCGGCGTCCTCGGCCTTGGTGCAGCCGGTCAGCTCGAAGTCCCGAATGTCGCTCACTCGGCCGGCGCCGCTCTGCTCAAGCAGGGTCACCAGGGCCTGCTTGGCGTTGTCGTTCGAGGGTTTGCCGCTGCAGGCGGTCAGGCCCAAGGCCGTGGTCAACGCGACCAGGCCAATCCATGTGTTTTTCATCCTGTCGTTCCTTTGCTGGGTGGTGCGGGCCGGTAGGCCGGCCCGCGAGAGGAATAGGAGCGGGAAGGCGAGTGCCTACCGGTCGCGGTTGCCGTCGGGCTTGAAGCCCGCGATCCAGAGCCGGGTGTCTTTGAAGGGCGTCAGCAATCCCGATGCTCCCGGATGGAGATCCGCGGTCTGGAGGAAGCCCGAGACCCAGGCGACGCGCAGGGCGACGTCGACGGCGCGATCGGCGACGCCGGGGCGGCTCACGTTGACGGCGAACGGTTGCGCAGGCGGGGTGGGCCCCGTGGCGCGCTGAGCGCCCGTGTTCGGCTTGCTGGGCGGCACGCGGATGCCGGTCAGCGTGTCGCGGCCTTTCCACAAAGCGGACGTGTTGAGCTCGGCCGTCTCGCCCAAGTCGTCGGTGTCGGTCAGCGGCGCGTCGGCGCAGGCGCGGAAGGTCTCCGTGCTCGAGGTCGCGGGGTCGGACCAGATACGCGCTTCCACGGTCCAGCAGGGCAGCGAGACGCCCCATTCGGTGAACGTCAGCGCGACCCGAGGCCACTCCAAGCGGCCTGCCTGGGCGGCCTGGTGGTTGTCGCCCTTGAAGAGCCCGCGCAGCTTCCCGGTGCCGCTGAGGGGCGTGTAGAGGGGGCCTGTGCCGCTGGTCCGGGCGGTGGACTTGGTGTCTGCGTTCGGCTTGATGCCCACGATCTGCTTGCCCGCGTCCTTGAGGCTGCCGCCCAGCTGGCGGAAGAAGCAGGGCTTGGGGTCGGAGCCGTCTTGGGCGTGGGCCGAGATGGCCAGTGATGTTACGAGCAGGGCGGCGCCTGCGATCCGTGCGGTCTTCATGAAATCCCCTGTCTGTGGTTGGAGGGTGCTACATTTCATGAAGAGTCTGCCATGCAGAGGAGGACCGAGTCATGCTGTTCGGCCCAGTTTTCAACTCCCATTCACTTGTCGAAGGCCTCACCCCGCGCTCTCTTTGCAGCTCGCCTCAAGCAGGCCCGAGAGCTGCGCGGCATCGCCAGCCAACGAGCGCTGGGGGTGCTGATGGGGTTGGATAAGAAGTTGGCCAGCAGCCGGGTCAACCGCTACGAGACAGAGGTCAGCGGGATCGACTTGGATGGGCTGGGGAAGCTGGCCGATACGCTGGGTGTGCCAATGGCCTACCTGGTGGCGGGGGATGACCACACTGCAAACGTAATTTTGGCGCTAGATGAGTTGTCGCCAGAAGAGCGCGCGGAAGCAGCGCGTTGGTTGTTGAAAAAGATCAAACGTTGAAATTCGGTAGTTTCCTTCATCAAGGAGAGCGGCGAATGGCTACGAAGAAGATTGGGAGAGATGCAGGCACGGGTAAATTCAAGCCCGTCAAAGAAGCGCAGCGTGATAAGCAAGGCTCTGTAGTGGAAACCATTAAGACGCCGCCTCGCGGGCCAAGCAAGAAGAAGTGAGGCTGGTATTGGAGGTTGGCTGAGAGGTTTTTTAAGGGCGCATCGCCCTTCCGTGATGCGCCCTTTGTTGTAGTTGACGGCAACGAAGTGGAGTTGGGGGGCTCTGCTAAGAACTGCGTAGCCCGGATGCCAGAACTAATGACGCTAAAGGTCCTCACTCCAACGCCCTTGCTAACCTGCTGGAAAATGGCTCCAGGGAGGGTGAGAATAGGGGATGGACCGAATTCAACGCTATGCCCCCGATACGAATTTCTTTCTCCAAGCTAAGACGGCAGAGCAGTTGCCTTGGCAGGATCTGACCGATGCGGTAAGAGTCGAGCTTTTTTTGCTTGACGAAGTCTTGGGGGAGCTCGATCGCCATAAGGCCAATGGCAACACTCGCCCGGCCAGACGTGCGCGTGACGTATTTGCCAAGTTGGATCCCCTGATTGATGATGAGCTCGAGGAGCTGGTGGTCAAAGAGAGTGGGCCGCAGGTTGTATGGCGGCTTGCACCCTTCTTGGACTCAGGACGAACGAAACCGACCGTACTGGATCTTTCCACAGCCGATGGAAGGATTGTTGAGCAAGCCGTTGCTCTTCAGCAGATGCTTGGGGACCTTGCATTCTTGAGCAATGACCGACTGCCGCGAAGAATGGCCAAGGCTCTTGGTCTGTCCCACCAGAAGATTCCTGACTCTTGGCTTCTCGATCCCGAGACTGATGATCGAGACAAGGAGATCGCTAAGCTTAAGGATGAATTGAGGACTTGGAGCAAGCGTTCACCGCAGCTTGAGGTGCAACTGGTCAGTAAGGGCGAGGTGATCGAACGGGTTGAAGGATCCATCTGCCGTTATCGCCCATTGTCCGAAGAGTTTCTTGACGACGCGATGCAGGTTATCGAACAACGGCATCCGGAAGAAAGCGCTGGTGTTCCTGGGCAGGTCACAGTGACCAGAGCAGCAGCGATCGAAAAGTATCAGCAAGAGCGAAGTGAATGGTGGAATAAGACCAAGGAGCATCTAAAGAGACAGACAGCGAGACTCAACCTCTACCACGGCTCGGTCGATCTGACCCTTGCCGTTAGCAACTCAGGTAGCGCTCCAGCAGAGGGCCTGTTGGTTAGAGCATGGGTTGAAGGATCGATGATGTTGGTTAACGATGTGTTGAAGAACGAGCTCTATACATCTTCGCCCCGCTTGGTTCTGCCGAGGCCGCCAAAAATGGAACGGTTTAGTATGTTGAGGCAGCCCACCTTTCCTGAGCATCTAAGCAGGATGCATGACCTCATCCGAATGCCACCAGAAGCTCGCGATCTTCAGGGCTTCTATTGGGATTACAAAGATAAAGACCATCTAATGTGTAAGGCTGCTGAGGGAACATGTGAGGATTTTCGGCATCAGATCCGTAGAGTAGAGCTTCCTGTCATCCTATGCCTGCCTCAAAATGAAGATGAGCCGAGAGGATGCTTGCATGTCCGCTGGTCGGCAAGAAACCTTCCCAAGGCCATCGAGAAAAAGTATCCGATCCGCTTGGCGATCAACTGGCAGGATAGTGACGAAGTAGTAGGGCGACTGCTGATCGACAGCACGTTGTAATCCAAGCCAGTGTTATTTTATCGGCATCGGTGAATTAATTCGACGGCGTTGAACTCCGCTTTCCGACGTTGCGTTCACGACGATTTTTGGGGCGAAGTATGCTCTCTGTCGTTTGAGAGGGCCGTGCCGACTGCATCTAAGACTTCAATCGCCACCTCGCCCGTAACACTCCCTATGGGGAGTGGTTCAATAATCAGGGGGCTGAGAAAAATGACTAGGGAGCTAGTAAGGGGTGGTTAGGCTTTCCTCAAATAGTTCTTGCAGCTGATCCATCGCCTTGTTCAGATCACTTAGTAGGGCAGCATTTGCACCTAAAGAGATGTGTAGCGTAACGATCTTATTGGTGAGGATGGAAAATTTCTCTCGTTTCGCATCTGGCAGATAGAGGCGAACTACGCGCGCGTAGTCCTCCGCTGGCAGGAACGTCGTTGCAACAGCCAACGCTTGCTCGGTTCGATTGGCGTGCTTCTGATGGTAGTGGACCTTGCTACATTCGCTCAATGTGGCCAAGAACTTCTCGGCCGCTAAGGCTCGTCTCTCTCTGATCCAGCGGCCACGCTCGCCTTTTCGCGATAGAAATGCTCCTAGCAATGCGCCAAGGAGAGAAAAAAGTCCGGCCACGATTGCGGTTTCCATCGTTTAGTTCCTTGATTTGGTCTGCCAATACTCGGCGAGCCGCCTCGCTCGTAGCGCGACAGCCCTATATTAGGCTGCTATATCGTTATGGCTTCGATCTGCTTGCATCGTGGGCGTGGGCGTGGGCTGGGATGCAGGCCGGTAGTGGGCGTGTTGGTGAAGCTCATGATAGAACTCCGAAAAGGGCAGGAATTGGAGAGGGACATGGGGTGCTGACGCTTGAGTTGGCTGTGGTGGTCGTTGGGTCTAGGCAAAGTCATGGATAGAACTTTTGCTTGTCCCGCAATCGCTCCTTGAACTGTCCCGCCTGATACTTCGGCAACTTAACCGACGGCCGATACAACTCCAACGCCCGTGCCTGTTTCACCCGGATCTGATCGGGCCGCTTGTGGAGGTAGTAGTCCTGCAGGACCAGCACCTTTTTGCTCAGCGAATGCCCGGTGATGAGGGCGACCTCTTCCTGGGGCACGTCGCGGTGGTAGAGCTCGGTGGCGATCGTTTGGCGGAAGGCGTGGAAGCTCACACCCATCGGGAAGCAGAGATCCGTCAGGTAGCTGCTAAACTGGTTGAGCAGTCCTTGGCTGTAGCGCGAGTTCGTCTCCCCGTCTTCTTGTTCACGCCAGCGGACAGGTGCTGCCAAAAAAGCCATACTGGACTCCTTTGGAGTCGAGACCACTGCGGATGTTTCGCGGAGCAAGGTCCTACAGGTGCTAGGCTTTGGCCCTGCGCTGACAGGCCTCAATCGCAGTCCGTAGCGTTTAAAGTATGGGCCACAGTCAACCAAAAGAGGTTATTCAGTGAAGCCAACCAGCAATGCGGCCGGTAAAAAGCAGTCACCCAAGCGGAAAATCTTTGTAGTGGATCGGACGCGCTATCTTCCTGATGGCTCTATTTGTCCGACTTCACCTTCTAAGCCATGGGCGGTTTTTGAGGACACGCAGCCCGTCACGCTTCTTGGTCAATACGTGGGGAGAGACGAAGCCTTTTCTCAAGCTCTGGTTTTCGAGAGCACACCGGCGCCACATTAGGCTTAGATACCGCTTGAAGGGAAATGGCGTTCTTGGTCTTGCTGCTCAGTCGTCGAATGCCGTTTTAGGATTTCACGGTATCTATCGCCTGATAGCGGAACCCACGTGACATCTTGGTCCTTCCATAGGGGAGCGCTTGTCTGAAGACCGCGCCGCTCCATGTTCGCCTGCCAGAACTCAATGCAACGATTGGTCGCTTCGGTGGCCTGCTTTTCTGCTTCCTCAGGCGGAAGGCGTGATAGGCAGGCCAAGTAGGCGTTGTTCCAAAAATCTTCGATCTTCATGGCAGGGCTCGGAGTCGCTTTTGATTCGCTTTACTACCATCCATCCGGGATTTGTCAATTGCCCCCAGCGACCATAAGGTCAATGGCAGCACTCGCGTAGCCGGTCGTGCGCGCGGCGTTTTTGCCTAATTGGATACTCTGATCGATGACGAAATTGAGCAACTCGTGATCAAAGAGGAGAGGCCTTAGGTTGTATGGAAACTTCGTATCCCTAGGTCGTTGCACTCGGCAATGCGTCGCGATACGTTGGCCATTCCTAACAATCAAGGAGCGACAGTCATGAACATCCAAAGATGGCTAGCCGCCCTGCTGACATGCGGCCTCGCCTTGAGCAGCCAAGCAAACGCTAATACGCCGAAGACGGTGAGCTACTACTCTGAGCACGGCGAAGAAAGGAAGGCCGTTCTGGCTCGTTGTCGCGATAACCCTGGCGAGCTTCGAGAGACGCCGGATTGCGTCAACGCAGAAAGGGCGGATGCCAAGAAGGCCTTGGCTCGCCGTGGGCACTTGGACCTCAAGCCACTAACCGCTGAGGATCTTAAGAAGCCATGACGGTTGGGCGTTGCGTCTAAGCACCACGCCTACAAAATTACAGTAGGAACATGGATTCCCTGACGACCCCAGATGGCCGCTACCTCATTGTTCGTGGACGCCTCTGGCGCACCGCCAACCCTGCCCTGAGTGCTCAGGAACGAGAGCGCCTGGTCCACGAACTGATGGATGCGCGACGGGCCGTTAAAGCGGCGAAGGCCGCCGGAGACTCGGACGACCTCGCCAAGGCTCGACGAGAGGTGAACGCCGCCAAGGTGGGGCTTGGCGAACGGGGGCCGGTTTGGTGGACCGATGGCTGCAAAGACTTCAATCGCCACCTGGTCCGCAACACTCCCTATGCTGAGTGGTTCGACAATCACGGTGCTGAAGGAGACGATTGATTGGGAGTGCGACAAGGCAGGCGCACGGCACCGGATAGCTTTATCCAGAGATTTTTTGAAGTGGCCCATCCGATAGAGTCGGGTGTAGGCAAAGTCATGGATAGAACTTTTGCTTGTCCCGCAACCGCTCCTTGAACTGTCCCGCCTGATACTTCGGTAGCTCGACCGACGGCCGATACAATTCCAATGCCCGTGCTTGCTTCACGCGGATCCGGTCCGGCCGCTTGTGGAGGTAGTAGTCCTGCAGGACCGGCACCTTCTTGCTCAGCGAATGGCCGGTGATGAGGGCAACTTCTTCCTGGGGCACGTCGCGGTGGTAGAGCTCAGTGGCGATCGTGTGGCGGAACGCATGGAAGCCGACCCCTTTCGGAAAGCCGAGATCCTTCAAGTAGCTGCTGAATTGGTTGAGCAGCCCCTGGCTGTAGCGCGCGTTCGTCTCCCCCGTCTTCTTGTTCACGCCGGCGGACAGGTGGGGGAATAGCCGGGGATGGCCGCACGCCTTCATGTCTTCCAGGAAGTCGAGGAAGCCCGCATCCAGCACCGGTTGGGCCAGGGGAATGACCCGCACTGCGGAGTCGCCCTTGAGGCTCTGGCGGCTCCGCGTGCCAACCTTGCCGGCCAAGTCCTCGTCGATCGTCTTGCGGATGGAAATGCACCACATCTCGCGTTCCTGAATGATGTCCGCCACTTTGAGCTGGGCAACCTCGCCGACTCGAGCGCCGGTGTAGAGCCCCAAGATCGGCCCCCACCAACGATGCGGCCATTTCTTGGCCCAGGGAATGAAGTTGCTTGGGTCGAAGATGCGCTGCAGTTCCTCGTCGCTGAAGAGGCGGTCGGGCTTGCTGCTGTCCTGGAGCAAGTCCTTCTTTATTTCGCGGAAGGGCTCCATCGGTGAGACGGGAATGGCCTGGGCTTTGACCAGCGTCCCGAAGAACGCGACTAGGAAGCGCCGGTGCAGTTCCAGCGTCGCGGGCGCGGGTGGCTCGACCTTGATGGCCTGGCCTCGCACGATCAGGTCTTCGACGGACAAGGACTTGAGCTCTGCATCCGAAGCCGCGCCTGGGGGAGCCCAGCGGATGAGATCCCACAGGCGGTAGATGTGCTTGTGGTCGATGCGAGAGATCCGAATGTCGCCGCAGACGCGTTGCAGAAGGCCCAGCGTGCGGGCGGTGGCCTCGATGGTGCGCGGCCGCAGGTTGCGGCGGGTCATGTCGCGCAGGTAGTCGGCGATCTCTTCCGACAGCTGCCGGCCGGGTGTGGCTATGGGCAGAGGTTCTGGATACCGGGTTCCGTCCTTCCGGACTCGGATACGCTGCGTTTTCTCACAGGCGGCTTGGAGAAGCTCTTCCAGCCCGATGAGGGCCTCGCGTCCTCGAAGGCGCACGTTGTTGAACGTGACGCGGCCGACTCGGACGCTGCCAAACGTCAATTCGCCGAAGGGGTGGTCCTTGTATTTCTGTAGTTCATTGGTGAGGTCGTTTGCCATTGCTGTGCTTCCATCGGTAGATGGAAGCTTGATACGTCGGCCTCAAAATTCGTCAATCCAAAATCGGAACTTTTCTGCGCCGCTAATCAACACCTCAGGTGTTGCCGGGTTGGAGGGTATTTGAGCCATGGCAGGTAGCCCGACTTAACCTCACAAATTTCTCTTCATCCCATATGTGGCAATGGTTTCAGGTGGGCGAGGGTGGCTCTTCGCTGAGACTTTACTGTAGTGTTTAAAAATTAATTGGTTAGCTAAAAACTAAAATCGGGCCGTTTTAAAATGAACGCAAGTTAAATGTTAGCTATTATTTGTTAGTTTGATTTATTTTTTAAGTTAACCAGTTGCGCCGCGATGCCACTTTTAGTTAGTTTTATTGTATTTTCTATTGGGCTCGCGATGACGCTATCCGTCATTCAATAACAGGGGAGGGAGTTGCGACGGTGGATCACTTCGAAGGCGTGGTGCTCGACTACCTCCGAGCGGACCGTGCGTTGTTCGTCAACAGCCAATGCTGCATCCAGCTCAACGAGGGAGCCAATCCGGACACCAGCGGCCCGCATTGGTATTGCGACGCGGTGGCCGTGAGCTTCAAGGAGCGGGCCGGCTATCTCTGCGAGATCACCTACGCAGCCCGGGCCCCTTCGCTCCTGGCCCGACTGAAGGCATGGAACGAACATTGGCCTGGATTGAGGGCGGCGCTGGCTCGCGATAGTGGCGTGCCGCTGGATTGGGGAGTCCGACCCTGGCTCTTCGTTCCTGAGGCGCAAGCCGAGCGGCTGAGCACCAGCCTGGCTGGGCTCTGCAACTTCCCGAGCCCCCGCATCACGTTTTTAGAAGAAGTGGTGCCCTGGCGCTACCGATCCTGGAACCGCGGTTCCTATGAGGATGCTCCAGGCCTATGAAGTCCAGCGGCATAGGCAGCTGACCCGCCATCTCCATCGCCGGCTATGATTCCCGCATAGGGGAGGGAAGCCGATATGGAGATGTCTCTAATCCGCCAATCGCTGCTCAGCTGGGCTCTTTTGCTGCCAGCATCAGCAGCCATGGCCTGCAGCTGCTTGATGTATGAAAGCTTGGACGACGCTAAAGCCAGGGCTACCGTGGCTGTCCAGGCGACGATGGTTTCCGTGCAGAGAAAGATCGTTCAGCGCGGTGACGCGCCTTACTCGGAGCAAGAGGTGGTCCGTTGGCGTGTTGGGGAGTCCATGCGTGGTCCCTTGGCCACAGGCCAGGAATTCGAGACGCGGACAACGATTTCTCCGGCTGCCTGTGGTGAGCAGGTGGTCGATGTCCAGCGAGCGCAAGCAATGCCTCTACGTAAAACGTGGTGGCTGTTCTTCCAGTGGATTCCCGAGAACGGGGCGCCTTGGTTTGTTGCCACGTGCTCAAGAAGCCAGCCCGTTGATGCAGTGTCCCCAGTGCCTGCGTCGTAGGATGACTTTGTTCTAGTTGCAGTGAAGGACAGCGCCTAACGGCCGCCCTGAAAATTGAAGGTGAAGCGAGCGGATGCGGCGGTCTCGCTGGCAATCGGCACGGGTGTGGCGTCCACCAGCGTCAACATGCCATCGGCAACAGGGACCGGGACGCCCAGCGTGAGGTCCATCTCCTTGGACCAGGCGCCGCCAAGCACGGTTGCCCTGACGACCAGCCGGCCGGCCTGGATGCATTGAACGTCGGCAGTGCAACGGCTGTCTTCGATGACCCGCTCAGGGCGCACCCTGGGTCCATCGACCGCCGCAATCTCGCCCAGGCGAACAGGGCCTTCAATGGGACGGCTCGCGACCGGACCACACGTCGCGCACCCGGCAAGTGACATGGCCATCAGCGCTGCAAGTGCTTCCACTCTCGTCCAAAAGGTCCGGGCGGCTTTTCGTTGTTCGATTCGCATGACTGGGGCGGCTCCGAAGACGGCCTGAGTGTCCCACAGCTCTGCAATCCAAGGCTGAGATGCGCACCAGGGACTGCCGAACTTGAGTGCTGTGGGCATGAGCACTCTCAGTGAGCGGACGCTGACGGCAACGGCAAGCCAGCACCCGGCAACGCACGCCTGGACTATGGGCAACGTTGCACGCAGGCAGCACTCAAGTCCCCTTGGCTCTTCGATCGCCGGCATGGGAGTCGCACATCATTGCTCTCCACCAGCGCTGGGCCTCTGGAAGGGAATCCTAGCTTCGCTGTCCCGACCGCAAGGGCGAGCCTCCTCCTCGGCGCTGACGCTCTGTTGCGGCCCTCCGCTGCGCGCCGCTGCCGCGGTGCTCACTCCCGGGTGCGGTCGGGCCGGACGCTTCGCCTGCCGGTTCCCACGAGGCGCACAACGCGCTGGTGGAGAAGAACCGATGAAGCGCACCACCCAGGACCGCACGGCCCAATACCAGCTCCCGATGGACGAAGAAGGCATCTTGCTCGCAGCAGCCCACATCCTCGAACGACGGCTTCAGCGGCAAGGCCGGATCCACAACCCCATCCACGCCGGCAGCTACTTGGTCGCTCGCTGCGCCCACCTGCCGCACGAAGTCTTCGGCGTCGTCTTCCTCGACACCAAGCACCACATCCTGGCCACCGAGCATCTCTTCAGCGGCACCATCGACGGCTGCGAAGTCCACAGCCGAGTCGTTGCCAAGCGTGCCCTGGACCTCAACGCTGCCGCCGTCATCCTCTTCCATAACCATCCGAGCGGAAACCCGGAGCCCAGCGACGCTGACCGCCAGGTCACCGAGCGCCTGAAGCAAGCGCTTCGCCTCTTCGACATCCGAGTCCTCGACCACCTGATCATCGGCGGCCACCAGCACACCAGCCTGGCAAGCAGGGGGTGGGCATAGCCCGCCCCTTCACCTATGCAGCGTGCCGACGCTAGACTGCCAAGGCAGATGCACATCCATGGAGCAGGAATGAAAGCGTTTCACGTGCGAGGGATTGTCTGGGAGATCGATGGCAAGCGTCCTGCGTTGCCGGCCGAAGCAACAGTTGAATGCGAAAGCGAGGAGGGAATCGTCGATGCGCTCAGCGATGCATACGGCTGGCTGGTGAGCGACTTCGTTGTCGTAGAGGAGACCGACGGCGACCATACCGTGAACGCAAGTCGGGATTGAAGGATTGGCGAGTTGATCGGCGCCCGTTTCCCGCTTCCGCTAAAGTGTCGGACCGTGTTTGAACTGGCGATCGCCACCTGGGCGTGCGCTTAGAGGAAGTCGTTGTTGATGGCGTTGAAGGGTCTGTTGGTGCTGTCTTCGGTTTTTGCTTCGATTCCTGGTGTGGCAGCAGAGCTGGTCGGCCGCGCGACCGTCACAGACGGCGACACCATTACGGTCGCAAAACAGCGCATCCGCCTGTGGGGCATCGATGCCCCAGAAAGCGCCCAGCAATGCACCACCAAAGACGGGCATGCCTGGCCCTGTGGCCGGCGGTCCGCCGCCGCGCTGGACGGCTACGTGCTGGACAAGACCGTTCGCTGCCAGCCCAAGGATACGGACCGCTACGGCCGAGTGGTGGCCGAGTGCTTCGTCCAGGGGAAATCCGTCAACCGCTGGATGGTGAGCTCAGGCTGGGCCGTCGCATATCGCCAATACGCCACGGCGTTCATAGCGGACGAAGCCGACGCGCGACAGCAGAGGCGCAATCTCTGGCAAGGGCCTTTCCAGATGCCCGCCGACTACCGGCGAGGCAATCGGCACAAGGCTAGCCGCCAGGCTCAGGTGACCAAGCCGTCCGTGTCCAGCGGATGCCGCATCAAGGGCAACATCTCCCGTCAGGGCAAGAAGATCTACCACGTGCCCGGGCAGCGGGACTACGAGCGCACCAGCATCGACCAAGCACGCGGCGAGCGGATGTTCTGCAGCCCGGAGGAGGCCATGCGGGCAGGCTGGCAGCCGGCAAAGCGCTGACGTGCTTTTGTCTGCGCAGGTGAAGGACGGCAGCAGTAGACTCTCTGCACCATGGGCGGACGCTTTGGCGCAGCCGAGGGCGGCTTCCGGTGCCGTATAAGTGCATGAGTGACGGGGGATGGATGATTGAGATAAAGCTTTATGATGAGAGGAAGTCCCTTCAATTTGAGTCAAAGGGCCAAATTAAAGCCTGGCTTGAAAAGGAGATTAAAGCTTGGGTTGAGCTTAATCTTGAACAGTCTGAGAAGTTCACTGCGACTTTTGCGGGGGAGCATTCTGGGTTTGTTGAAAATTTGCGTAGATTTGTGGAGTCGTCCGATCCGGATGGTTCCATAGGGGAAGTCTTTTTGCCGGTGACGAGTGGGTTAGTTTTTACGCATAGTTCTTCGAATTTCCCAACGCTTCGCCTATTGGCGAGGAGAGGCGGGGACGCGTTTGGCATGGCTTACGCAGCTTTTCGCTCGGATTATTCAAGGTATTGGAGCCGCGTCGGCTTTGGCAGCGAACAGATCAAGTGGCTGCGCAGTTTGGTCCTGATATCGGCGAGTCGCTTTGATCCCGATATAGATCAAGTGGAGGAAGTTAGGCAGTTGAGCGAACGGCTCAATAAGAAGCAAGCCGAGCTAATCAAAACCCTTGAATCTCGCATTGAAGAGCAGGCCCAGCAGATCGAGAAGTTTCATCATGACTTCGATCTTAGTGAGCATCAACGAGATGTTTCTTGGGGAGCGGGTCATGCCAAAATTCGTCAGGAGTGGGAAGATCAGTCAAAAGCCCATGTCGACGAGTGGGCTGCATTGAAGAAGGTCTACGATACGGAACTTGGATTGCGAGCACCTACGACTTACTGGAAAGATCGAGCCAGGAAGCAGCTCATTACTGCGAGCATCTATGGAGTCGTGTTTGCAGCAGTAATGGCGTTATTTTCAGCGGTCTTCATTGTTGAGGGTGTTCCATACCTGTCTGGAATTAGTGAAAAAGCGAATGTTTTCGTCGCACTTGCTCCCTTGGTTATTCCTGCCTTTGCCGCAGTCTGGATTCTGCGCATCATTGGTAGGCTGTTGTCAGAGAGTATCTCCTTAATGCGCGATGCAAGTGAGCGGACTACTTTGGTGATGACGTTCCTGGCGCTCATGAAGGATGACTCCACAGGTCAATCAGTCATCAAGGATGAGGATCGGATTTTGATTCTGCATGCCTTATTCCGGCCTTCTAGCGGAGCTGTGGTTGATGATGCTCCACCCGTTCATTGGTTCGATCTTCTTTCCAGCCGCGTAGGAAATAAGAAGTAATCCATACATGGCGCCTGCCGTCGCGTTTGTGGATTTCGTCACCGAGACCTAGCAGGAGCGTATGCAAACACGGCCGGCTAAATCTGAGGTGGATGGGTGACTACTCGATCAGCAAGGAAGTCGAAGTCTGCGCAGCTTCCAGGCAAGAAGGTGTCTGCCGGGTATCCCTCCCAAAAGCGGGGGCAAAGAAGGGGCGGCCTTCCGTTCCAATTGTTCTTGCCTCGACCCAAGAAAGGTTTTTTGGGAACGATCGTTGAGGGAATGACACGCATGCGATGTTTCCGAGTCCACGCGGAGCACCGAGCGCGTATTTTTCTCAGCAAGGCCAATTCACCGTCGAAACTGCGTATCGTTTCCGCCAAGCTTCGCATGCTCAACGAGGCGCCGCCTGCGCCGATACGGAAGTCTCTTGAGAGAAAAGTGCCGGGCAATACAAAGCTTCCTAAGACTCGGTTCAAGCTTTCGACCCAAATGACCAAGGCCGAGATAGCCACGCTACCGCTCGTTGATACTAGGCCTCCGCCCGAGACAGCGCTGCAACGTTTGGAACTTGCGCTGGGTCCGGACGATGGGCGGCGGAGGAGAGGTGGGAGCCCGGGGCTAGGGGGGCGCCGATGAACGCCACTTTCAATCAGATTCTCATCGTGGATTCGCTCGCGGAAGGCCAACTCAACACCGCAGCCCGCCTGTTCGCGGATGCCCGGGACTGGGCGCGGGTGATAGGCGACGTTCCTCACATCGCCAGCGTTCGTGTTCCTTCCAGCGGTGCCCTTCTCGACCTGTTAGCCCGACTTGCTCAGCAAGCATCCAGGGACCCTTACGTGCCGTTGCTTCACATCGAGTGCCATGGTCGAGAAGAAGGGCTGGAGTTCGCCGACGGGTCTAGGCTGACGTGGGACGACATGAAGCCGGCGTTCGTTGCCCTCAACGTGGCAAGCCGCTTGAACCTCATCACAGTAGTGGCCGCATGCCATGGGGGCGCCATCGCCAGTTTTGTTCGTGCCGAGCATCGGGCGCCGTTCTGGGCATTCTTGGCCCCAAAGCGGCAGATATCGGCCGGAGATCTGGAAACGGCGCTATCTGCTTTCTATCAAACCCTGATGATGACCCGGTCGTCGGAGCGTGCCATGGGCGCCCTTCGTGCAACGCACGCTGGTAATGAGTTCTGGCAGTTGAGCGCGCAGACCATCTATCGGTTGATCGTGGAAGGCTACGTGGAACGCTATCTTACGGACGAGGCGGTGGCGCGCCGAGCCGAACGTCTCCGGTCCTGCGCTGCGGAACATGGCGCTGTTTGGTCGCAGGAGCAAATCGAGGCCATGATCCGCGATCCAGGAATCTTCGAACGGTTTCGCCGAGAGTTTTTCATGATCGATCTGTATCCGGAACACGAGGAACGTTTCCCGTCTGTGGCGCTCTAGTTGTCCGGGCGTCCCGCCACTTGGCTAGCCGCGTCCGCTACGAAGCACAGCGGCAGCTCGTGAGCATGGCCGAGATCTTCCGGCGGGTGTTGGCGCACGACGCGCTTTGACACTCAGCTTGGCTACCTCCGGCGGATGCCACTTTCCCTTCGCTAGGCGCTTCTGGACGAAGGTTTGGTAAGCCTCGGGGGAGGGCGGCGATTTGCGTTTGTGCCGGCGTGTTTTGCAGAGCTAGCAGGCGGCAGCGATGTTGCCGGCCACGTCCTTGCCGCCGTATTGCTGGGCCACCAGGTGCTCGGCGGTGCAACGGAGCGGCGTGGCCGTTTTGGCACACAGGCGGAACAGCTTTAGTTCATCGGGTGAGGTGTTCCACGTCGGCAGGCTGCAATAGCAGCAGCGACCATTCTGCGCGTGGAAAGCGTCGGTTCTCAAGCGTTGGAGTTTGGGCATGCTTAGATCTCAGAAAACAGGAAAAACCATCCCGCCGTCGCTTGTGCGATCGAATCGGGAACCTGTTGCCTTGATCTAAGCAGGCAATACGCCGGGGTGTTTCCCCTCGCGACAAAGGGGTTGTCGCGTCCCAGGGCGGTGGGTGTCAAGATGGGCCATGGCTATCCTTGACCAAAAATTTGATTTGCTCGACGCCTCGGTGACCTTGTGTCCGGCCAGCGGGGAAGAGACTGATGCCTGAGGGCAGCGCAGCACCGGACGCGTGGCCCGTTTGGCTGCAGGAGCCGCGCGTGCAGCGGGCACTGGAGTGGGCCGACCACGTGCGGCGTTGGAACGAGGAGCAACTCTATGGGTTGGCCCTGCATGGCACGGAGCCGGACCACATGGCGGCCGTGGCTTTCGCGGTGGTTCACGAGCACCAAGCGTCAGCCATGCTTCTCGTCAAACATGGGCTACTGGGCTCTGCGACGGCATTGATGCGGCCTGCCTTTGAGGTGTTTGTGCGCGGCCTGTGGCTGCAATGGGCCGATAACCAAGAGTTGGCGCGGTTCCAGAAGGGCCATGACACAGCCCCCCCAGAGAAGATGATCCGTAGGGTAGTTCAGCGTTCCGGTGAAAAGCGCTACGCGGATTTGTTGGATACCTGGGAGAAGTCTCAAAAGACGATGCACGGCTACGTCCACCACGGCTATCAGTCCCTGATCCGTCGCTCCGGCGTCATCGATACTTCTCCTGACGAGGTGGTGGACCTGTTGGGATTCAGCACGTCCATGGCGCTCCATGCTTCTCTCGAAACCGTGGAACTCGCCGGAAAGCGGGTTCCACAGGAACAAGTCGCAACCCGACCGCATTGGGTTGCGGACAAGCAATTGGAGATCGTCGCCATGTTGCGGGCCATGCGGCTTGTTCAGGTGTTGGGCGAAGCCGCACCTGCTCCACCCACCTTTGACGGTGGCGGGAAGGCGTAAGGGCTCCCAATAGGCCTGCTGTGAGGGGCTGGGGAGGGCGCTCATGGCGCCTTAGGCTGCACAGGTGGCACCCGGCCACGATGTCGGCGCCCACATTCGCGCTGCCGTCTTGGCAGGCCGGGAATTGTTCAGCCGTGCACCAGTAGCAACGCTACACATTTCCCAGCAAGTTTAGGCCAGGTTGCAGGTGCGCTGTCGCAAGCGGAAGAAGGTGCTGCTGGGCGAGCGCCAGCCGTTGCTTCGGCCTGAAGCCGCCAACCAGGTCTGGTCGATGGACTTCGTGTTCGACCGCACCGCCGAGGGCCGGGTGCTCAAGGCCCTGACCATTGTCGACGATGCCACGCACGAGGCGGTGGCGATCGAGGTGGAGCGGGCCATCTCCGGTCACGGCGTAGCCCGGGTGCTGGATCGCCTGGCGCTGACACGGGCTCTGCCGCAGGTGATCCGCATCGACAACGGCAAGGAGCTTTGCGGCAAGACGATGGTGACGTGGGCCCACGCGCGCGGTATGCAGCTGCGCTTGATCCAGCCAGGCAAGCCGAACCAGAACGCCTACATCGAGAGCTTCAACGGCCGCCTGCGCGACGAGTGCCTCAACGAGCACTGGTTCCCGGCGCTGCTGCATGCCTGCACCGAGATCGAGACCTGGCGACGGGAATATAACGAGGAGCGACCGAAGAAGATCTTGGGCGGCTTGACCCCGGCCGCCTATGCCCAACAGCTAGCGGCCCAAGCCGCTACGATGAAACCCGTACTCTAAAGAGCTCCGCTACTGAAAGCCGGGGGGGCGTCGGGGACACAACGCATTGAAGTAGTCATGACGCATGACCTATAAAGGTTAGTGCTCCTTGGCATCATAGATTCCTTTAATGGCATCCCATATGGCTTGTGTTTCTGATTGATTGATTTTCTCGGTGGCCCTAGTCTTGCGCGATTGAGTAAGCATGTCTTGTAGGTCGCCGCCAGTGAGTATTTTATTTCCCTCGGTGTCTTCTTCAAGCTGGACTCCACTCCAGCCTTGCCTCTTTGCGATTCGATTTGAGGCTGATTCCAGCTCTACCGGGGAAGGGAGCTTGGATGTTTCTCCCTTATTCCATGCCTCTGCGGCATTTTCAATTAGTTGGTCATCTTCATTCATGCATTAGCCCCTTAAATATTATTTGAAAATAATTAGTTTAATTTATTTCTTTACTGTTGAGTTAGCTCTTGGGATTCAACGGACGGTGATAGCGTGTGACTTATTTCGCAGTATGTATTTATTGCATCGCATATTTTAAATAGTGGATATGTGCCCAAGCTCATTGATTCTATTTTTTCGTAGATGTAGCGCCAGTCAACGAATGCTTTGTCGTAGGCTTCTAATCCAGAAGCAATATCGCCTTTGTAAGACTCTTTTTTTGCAATTTCCGATATCTGAAGCTGTGTCTCATCGGGCAGTGCCCTAAATAGTTTGCTGAGGTGGTGCCCATTACTGCTAGTGATCTTTAGTGAGCTATCTCGACCAATGTATGCTATTGTGTCTCCAAATTTAACCTCGTCTGCGATCCATGTATGTTTAACGTTGATGGATTTCAAAAGTATCTCGGTAGCCAGACATATGTTAATCATGGCGGGCGTAAACAACTTTTTATCTTCTGATTTGTATAGTAAGCGCCCGGCTGCTAGAAAAGAAAGGCCGTGGAAATAGATGTCTTTATTGCACTTGTAAGTCTTCACATATTGATATTGTTTTCCAGTGGGAATGCCTTGCTCTTCCATTGGGCTTCTCCTTTTGAGTTTTTTGCAAAAATAGATAGGGTGATGCTAGTCCATCAAGTACGTGCCGACGTTTCTAGAAGTTGACGCCTTCTGCGGGGCGGACGTGACTGCACTATCGCCATCATCTCCCGAATTGTTGGGCATCTCGAAAACAGGGCTTGGCTTTGCTGTCCCAACCACCAATCCAGACCTCCCTCACTTTTTTCAGCCCATTCGCTGCGCGCCGCTACCGCGGTACTCTTTGGCGCTGCCAGACGCCTAGCCCGTCCCGTCCCATGAGGTGCACAACCCGTGGGAAGCCACACTATAAAGTGACAACCCTAATGACAGTCGGGCCCGATACCAATGCGGATGCATTATGGTCACGAGATTAACTGGCTGTATTTCCCTTTTGTGGAAATCAACTTTTGCCTCAGTGCTTCGATGCGGTCCTTACGCTGGCCGCACAACGCGTCTAGGGTGTATTCATAGACCTCTAAAGCGTCCAACAATACTTCCTGTTGAACATCTTCCCCATGTGATCCTAAGTTTCCGATAATTCGAAGAGCTGTAAGAGAAGGGGCATGCTCAGCATTCAGTAGTTCGTAGTGAGCAATTCGTCCGTTGAGATCTGTGCGCTTTGCTTTGCCCGTGGTGCTGTTAATGGTTTCGCGAGGGACTTGGAGAAAGTCCAAAAGAAACTCAACACTGGCTCGTAGTCGATTGGCGGCTGCGCTTGTATCTAGCCAGTAATGCGAGGAAGCGAGGCGAATGTTATCGACCACATTCCTTGGGGCCTGGGTCGGGATGTTAATTATGGGAGGGGCTGGGAACATTGAGCGGGGGCGTAGGTGAGAGAAATACTCCCATCTTTCATCATCCTCATCATAAAACTCTACAAGTGATGTTTCCCCCGTCACGACTATCACTTCGCCGCAGATAGTATTGTCGCAAATGAGCTGAAGGCTAAAACGCTCCACATCCCAGCCTGGTTCCCAGTCAGGATGGCGTCGGTCCGTGGCAGAGTATGTTGGTTCGGTGATTTTGACATTTTCCCCATCGTGCTTTGCACGCCCTTTCGAGCACTTGGGGCAAGGAAAGTTGGGGAATTTTTTTGGGTCATAAGTGCCGGACCAGAGTTCACGATCAAATGCCATGACTGCCTTCCATAGTGATGATTAACCGATTATCTGGCGTTCACGCCGGGCTTACAAGAACCAGTCTTGCTGCCTACCCAAGTTACTGGGATACCTATTCCAGAAGTGGTGACATCTCTTGAAGTCAATCTTCTTGTCGCCGCGTTTACTGCACTTGCTTGGCATAGCAAGCATTAGCGGGTTGGGGCTGTCCAGTACTTCTTGTGAATGCCGAACAATACTTCCATTTCCGCGTCGTCCAGGGCATGGGCGACGATTAGGAGGCCCATTTCTGCCACGCGGTTCAGCCGCTTCACTTCATTTCTCCGCGTTCGGTGGACTTTGTCGTGATAGTGGTCTGCCGTGCTCCCCTGATTTCTCCTCTGCATGCTTACGATTCAATCAAAGAAATGGCTCGCGTCAAGTTTGCGTCGGCTTGAAAATTTATGATCCCTCCACGCCGAAAAGATCTAAAAAGCAAGGCTTAAAGAAAGAGCAAGAGCGCACCTAGGTGTCACTGCGTGACACGTGCGCAAAGGGCTTCGCCCCTTGAACCCCAAGCGCCGCCAGCGCTTGCGCAAATCCAAAGCCGAGGCATAAACGAAGCAACCCCACTGCTTCGGAGCAACACCTCATGGCCATCTACCACGCCAACGTAAAAACATTCAGCCGCGCCAAAGGACATTCGTCCATCGCTGCGGCCGCCTACCGCGCCGGCCTGCTTCTCGAAGACGAGAAGACCGGGCAGCGCCACGACTACCGCCGCCGGGACGGCGTGGTCGAAACCCGCTGCGTCGCCCCCGAGGACGCGCCCGACTGGGCCCTGGTCCCGGCCGAGCTCTGGCCGGCGGTGGAGGCGGCCGAGCGGCGCAAGGACGCCACGATCGCGCGCGAGTTCGAGTTCGCGTTGCCCCACGAACTCGACGAGGCGCAGCGATCGGCGCTGGCCATGGAGGTCACCCGTGCGCTGGTCAGTCGCTACGGGTTCGCGGCCCAAGCCAGCATCCACAGCCCAGGCAGCAAAGACGGCTTGAACTGGCACGTCCACGTCTTGGCAACGACGCGGCGCATGGGGCCGGAGGGCTTCACGGACAAAACCAAGGAACTGGACGGCGGTCCTTCTGGCCGGGCAGAGGTGCACTGGGTCCGCGAACTGATCGCCACGACCGTCAATGCCTACCTCAAGGCGGCCGACCTAGGAGTCCAGGTGGACCACCGCAGCCTTGAGGCGCAGGCAGGCGAAGCCCTGGCCCGCGGCGACCTGGTTGCGGCTGCCGTGCTCTCGCGGGAGCCGACCAAGCATGTGGGCAAGAACGCGACCGCCATGGCCCGACGGGGCCAGGCCTCTGAGCGCGTGGAAGCGAACCGCCGAATCGAAGAGGCGAATGAGCAGACCTTCCAAAAGCTCATCGCCGTCTTCGAAAACGAGGGGCGAGCGGTGGAAGTGCCCGATGGCCACAGCCACGAACAGGCCCAACGGGAACTCCGACGTCCAGCGGCCGTGCTGCCCCTGTCGCTGGGCCGCGGGGCAGGGCACATCGAGGTCTCTCGCAACATGGGAGCCATCGCCCAACGCCTGGGATTGCTGGAGGAGACCGCTTCCGGGGCGCCACGCCCGGAGCCGGTGTCCATCCCGACGCTCGTTGCCGAGTTGAGCCAGGAGTGGGGAGCACTGCGCCGCGAGGCAGTCGCGCTGGCGCTCCACGCCACCCGCCAGCTCTTGGCCTGGGCGGCCGAGCGCGCCGCGGCGTTCGCCGAGCACGCCCGGTTCCGCTCGGACCTGTTGGAGCTGACCCGGCGGTTACGCGGATTCAAAGCCAGCCTGATCCGGTTTGCACGGCGCCTGCAGGCCGAGCAACGCGCCTCCAGGCTCCGCCATCTTGCTGAGCGGTCTTGGGAGGAGTTCACGGTCAACAATCCCCAGCCTGGCACCTCTTGGACGGAGCAGGATTGGAGGCAACGGCGGGCATGGCGCTTGAGCACCTTAGAAAAGCGGACGGCCGAGCTGGCCGAAGCGCGGGCACGGGTCACCCCGGAGCAACAGGCCTTTTGCGAAAAGGAGGCGGCAGAGAGTGGCCGCCTCCTGGAGGCATGGAGCCAGGAGATGCTCGGGCGCTATCCCCTCGAGCTCGACCGACCGCTGGTCTTTGGAGTCCAGGAGGCTCAACCGGCTGCGCTCGACGACCTGCCGACCCTGGACCTTGAACCGAGTGGCCCCCGACCACCGCGCCCCCGCCTCCACTGAAACAACGGTGCCCCGCTTGCGGGGCACTTTGTTGTTGGGGCGGCGGTGGCGGATCAGTGGAGCGTCGGCTTATGCCTGTTCGCCACCGGATCGGGAGCCGCTTTGCGTCGGCGGTTCTTGCGCCACTCTTCGACGGATGGGATATCGCGCACCACGACCGCCTCCCGGGTGCGGATCTCTTGCTGGCGCGGCGCTTGAGGTGGGGAGGAGGACGCTGGTGGTGGCAGCGTCGGGGCCGGCGTGGGTGGGACGTAGTCCTGCGCCGGCGGCGCAGAGGAGCCGCCGCGGTATTGGCGCAGCATTTCCGTGGCCACCTCCAGGGCGTGCCGGATGTCGTCGACACGATCCGGCAAGCGGCAGTGCCGCTCTTGGCAAAGAAGGCCGCTGACGAGACGGCTGGCGATTTGAAGCGTGAGTTCGGACTGCATGGATGCTCCTTGGAGCCTGTGGAAGGAGCTTTCATCCAAACACCAAGTTGCAAACCCGCAAGTGCAAATTTCAGAGCTATTTCACAAATATAAATAGGCGCTGCAAAGTTGGCTTTCTCATGTCTGAAGACACCTAGAAGGAGTCAATGGACAGCCAACGATCAGCAATCGCCAGGCGTCCTGCTGCTGAGAGTGCGCTCCTCATCTCGCTCCGTGGGCGGCCGCGCATCGGTCGTCGCACAGCGAGCGGAATGGGCCGCAGGGGATCCACATTGCGTGCTGCCTCGGCTACGATCCCCAGGGCAGGACCATCCCTTGGGCACTATTTGCGGGTGTCCAGGTGGGAAAAGACGATTGGCATCAATGGGTTAGAGGACTCTGAATTGTGTCCCTCTCACTCCGCCAGTGTCAAGAAAACGCCCGCAAATCAACGATTTGTGGGCGTTTTTCTTTTTCCCGACCTTGGACACTCGCTTGGACACTTCCGTGCGAGTAGCGCACTACCTCACGCGCGGCGAGACCGGCCGCTACTACGTTCGTTTGCGCGTTCCTGCTGACCTGTAGAAACAGTTCGGACGCAAAGTCTTCAGTGCAGCACCGACGTGATGTGCAACGGCGTCGTGCTGCTCCAGCGATATCATGCTTGCCTCCGCGTGTCAGCATGGTGGCACGTGAGCGCTGACGCGCCTTGCAGGAGTTCGAGCAGACGGTATCGCGCATGTCTGTGCTCAAGGATCCTGTGACGAGCGCAGCGCCCTCAACGCTTTGCATGACGAAGTTCAGGGCCTGCGGCTGCGTTCAAGCTTGTTCGCAACGGGCCGTTGAGGACGAAAGCAGGGCGATCGCTGCATCCCACATCGTCTGCTTTATCGCGTTCAGCCCGCTGCGCTATACAGGTGCTTGCAGCTCGTTTTGCCACGCAATCTAATCAATCGCGCAAGGGCCCAGTCCTGTTCGAGGCAGCGCAGCCAGCGCGCCCTGAAGCGCAGGCCATCTTGTCGGTGTCGATCGACCGTATCTCCGAGGTGTGTCCTTGTTGACGATGGACGTCAACCAAGTCGCGCGACCGCCCTTGTTTTTCGAGTTCACGCCGGGACACGCGCGACGACGGTGAACACGTTTGGGGATGCAGTGCTGCTTCATGTCGTTTCTCTGCGACGCATTGACGCTGCTCATCTCCCGTTCGTCGCGTATCGCTGCAAGGTCCACTCAGCAACGGTTGACTCGACGCTTCAATGCGATCGAAGTCCTTGCGTATGGAGGTCGCAAGCCCACGGTGCCTTTGAGTGAAGGGGGTGATCCATCGATTGATTCCCACGCATTGTCACGAAAAAATGTGCGTCGTTGCTGGATCGCGACGTTTCCTTCTTGCTCTGGTATGAGATGCAGTCACACAAGATCCGCTTCATCATCATCGCGTTGCTCTGCCTTGGCCTCGCGTTGGCCAGTGCCGTCACTTTTTTCAGCAGGCCTGCGGCAGGGCCGACACATTTGGCTGAAGCCGATGGGACGGTTGAAAAGGTCGACGCAACGCAGCGAAAGGGACGGCTTCAAAGCGTCAACTTCACCCTTGCGACCGGAGGCGATGCATTCGAGTACTCCAGTGTGCTGCCTGGCATCGATGCGGTGTGGGGTCGTCTCAAGGTGGGATCACCGGTTCATGTCATCTTCGACGATGCGGACAGCAAGCGATCCATCTGGGGACTGCGCTTGGGCGATGACGTCGTCGTCACGCCTGAGCAGGCGCTCCAGGCACGGCGCAAGAATGGCCGGTTTGGTGCCATGATCGGACTGATTGCTTTGCTTGGAGCGGGATACTTTCTGCATCGTGCTCGCAAGGCGTAGAAAGGCGGCCCTGACAGTCTCGGCGCCGCAGCGGCGCGCCGCCGAGTCTTGATCTGCCAACAAGAAAGACAAGCTGGACCAGTGGTCTTCGGCAAGAAACACGTTTTGCCGCGTTTCTGTTCCGGGCGGGCACCGGGAGCGGTCACCTGACGCCCGAAATGGCGTTGGTGGCGCATGGCACAACGCTGATTTCAGCTGTCCGTGTCGAGGGTCATCATGATGTGGATGATTCTTCCATGTTCAAGCTGAAACGAGAGGCGCTTGTTCTTGGTCTCATAGGAGCGCCAGTGCTGGCCATCGCAGTCATCCGGAGTGCCTTGGCCATAGGTGTCGATCAGCACATTCTGCGTGTCGCCGATCGCGACGCCTCTGACCGTTTTGATCGTGGATGCATTGATGGTGATCTGCGCAATGACGTAGCTGTCGATGTCGCGTTGCTGTTTTTGCCAGGATAGGTTTGCCGTATAGATGTCAAATCCGGCATAGCGATGCTGGTAGTACTCGTAGCTTGTCTCCCCGGCGGGCACGTCTCCTACAAAACTCTCGCTGATCTGGGCGCCTGCCTGCGTCCTGACTTGTTCGCTCCAGCGTTCACCCAGGGCGAAAGAGTGGTTGTTGATGGCTACGGCGAAGTCGCTTTCGGTCATTTCGACAGGCGCTGCGCGAGCTGCTGCCGCAGCAGCCATATCCGCCTGGGCGGCAGGAAGCAGCAGGAAAAGCAAGAGCGCTGCTCTTCTGGGGGAGGTAATCGTGTGCATCGATGATTTGAGTGGGGGCGGAAATATCAGAGGCGTGTTCGTGGTCCGGAGACTGTGGCTGTCAGATCACACAGTGCGTTGCGCATCGGCGAGTTTGTCCCGATGCAGGCGCGACGTGAGCCTCAGTATGGTGGGATGCATGGGGTGGCGCCAGCGCTTCCGGACTGGCATGCACCAAGCGACGTCAGGGTGGTGCCTTCGCAACAGTTCGGCGTCGATCTGATCGGGCGTGTAACTGACTGTTTGCGGGTCGATCCGAGTCCACGGTGCGCAGCGCATCGGGTCGTTTGGGATGCGCCTGGTAGCGCTGTCGGCAAACCGTTCCTGGATGTGCCGTGTTCGATCGACTTGCTGTCGAGGACTGGTGCCGTGGCAGCTTGTTGAACGCTGTACTGCGTCTCGCTACTCCAGTCCACCCGTTGGTCATTGCGGAGGTCTGTGTGCACCCCGTTGAGCTGCGCATCAGGCGAATCGACAGCGAGTCGGCGAGGTGCAGGTCGCTCGCAAAACTCCCCGGCCATTGGCGGCAGGGGAGCACGAGAACCTGGAACTCAGCCGCGCGCGTGGTCGCGCGCCTTGCCCACTTCACTCTGTACCTTGCCGGCGTTCTTCTGCATCTTGCCTTCGACTTCCTTCAGCTTGTTGCCGGTGACCTTGCCGGCGACTTCCTTGATGGTGCCCTTGATCTGGTTCTTGGCGCCTTCGGTGCGATTCTTGTCCATCGTTGACTCCGCAGTAGGGATGCCCTCAAGTGGGCATCGCCAAACTGCGCGCGGGCCGGTGGCGTGCAAGTGAAAATTGAGCGGGCGTGCTCTCTATCATTTAGGTAGCGGACGGGTTGTATGCCGAAGCCTGTAGCGGCGATCGCGCGTCCCGTTCGGGCTGGGCGCGCTTGGTGCTTTTACAGCGGGAACACGCGCACCGCGACATGTCCTTCGTCTGTCTGCTGGCGGCGACGGCGTGGTCCGCATAGGTGCGCCGAGTGGCGACCCTCGACTGCGCTGCGCGCTCAGTACCAGCCCAGATAGAGGGTGGTCACGCCCCAGGTGTCGATCAGGCCATGCGCGAGGATCATCGCCCACAGGTTGCGCCTGGAGCGCAGATAGGCATAGCCGAACATCGTGCCGACCACGCCGGTCAGCAGGATGCCGGACGCGCCTTGCGCGGCGTGCATCAGGCCGAACACCACGCCACCGGCCAGCGCGGCGATCCAGCGGCCGCCGCGCAGCCGACCCAGCAGGGCATCGAGCTGATGCATGAGGAAGGCACGGAACACCAGTTCTTCGCCAAGCGCCGCGCTCAGCCATGCTGCTCCGATCAGGTGAAGGGTGGCGTCGACGTTGCCCTTCAGTGCGCCGTAGGCGCTGTAGTCGGTCTTGTGCCCGGTGATGGTGTCGATCAGCGGTTGCAGCACCGGTGTGATGAAGCCGACGGTCAACAACACGAGCAGCGCTGTCCAGCCGATCACGGACACCAGGCGAGGGCGTGCGACGCCGCAGGCCTTGGAGGAACGTGTCTCGATCCAGACCAGGCAAAGACCGAGCAGGCCGACCACGGGCATGCGCCACAGAAACGGGAGCCATGCATAGGACGCCAGCGCGAGCATCGCGGCGCTGAGCGCGATGCGCAGCAGCGGGTGACGCATGAAGGAGGTGTTGGACGTCGCGTGGGTGTTGCCTTGCGCGGAGTGCTGCATGCCTGGCCTGGAAGGAAGCGGGCATTCAGCCTAGCGAGCATGCGCCATCGAGCACTGTGCCAAAGGCCATGTAGACCAATGCAATGCGGCGCGTCGTAGGGAGCGTGCAGATGCCAGCATCGCGCGTCGCCCGCGGCAAGCGCTGGCGACGTAATAAAGGCGCGGACGCGTCAGTCCGCGCGCAATCCGAAGTGGCGAGTGGCGACTATGCGCCCGCCGTTTGACACTCGAACACGCTGATGCTGCGCGGCGGCGCCAGGAACTCGCTGGCGCCGGCCGGCATGCTGTCGACCTGCAGCGCGTCGTCGGTGGACAGCACCAGCTTCCAGTGCAATTCCTCTTCCGAGGACGGCAGCACGAAGCTCACGCCCTCGTGGTAGGCGTTGATGACGATCAGCAAGGTATGGTCGTTGGCCAGTTCCTTGACGCCGGAGGTCTGCGCCTTGCCTTCCAACAACAGTCCGACCGAGCGTGCGCCGGCATCGGTCCAGTGCGCATCGTCCATCTCGGTGCCGCCGGGGTTGAGCCAGGTGAGGTCGCGAACGCCGGCTTCTTCGTTGTACTGGCCGTTGAGGAAGCGGCCACGGGTCAGGATCGGGTAACGCTGGCGCAGCGCGCTCAGCGCCTTGACGAAGGCGGTCAGGCGGCCCTCGGTGGGGTCGCGCTCCCAGTCGATCCAGGTGATCTCGTTGTCCTGGCAGTAGGTGTTGTTGTTGCCGCCCTGGGTTTGCGCGCGCTCATCGCCGGCGAGCAGCATCGGCGTGCCCTGCGCGAGTAGCAGCGTGGCCAGCAGATTCTTCATCTGCCTCTCGCGCAGTTGCAGGATGCCGGCGTCGTCGGTCTCGCCTTCGGCGCCGTAGTTGCAGGAGCTGTCGTGGTCCGAGCCGTCGCGGTTGTCCTCGCCGTTGGCCGCGTTGTGCTTTTCGTTGTAGCTGACCAGGTCGTGCAGGGTGAAGCCGTCGTGTGCGGTGATGAAGTTCACCGAGGCCCACGGCCGGCGCCCGCGCCGGTCGAACAGATCGGCCGAGCCGGTGAAGCGGGTGGCGAACTCGGCGAGCTTGCCCTCGTCGCCCTTCCAGAACGCGCGGGCGTTGTCGCGGAACTTGTCGTTCCATTCCGACCAGCCGGGCGGGAAGTGGCCGACCTGGTAGCCGCCGGGGCCGCAATCCCAGGGTTCGGCAATCAGCTTGACCTGCGACAGCAGCGGATCCTGGTTGCAGGCGTCGAGGAAACCGCCGCGCTGGTCGAAGCCGGTGGGTTCGCGACCGAGGATGGTGGCCAGATCGAAACGGAAGCCGTCCACGTGCATCTCGCCGGCCCAGTAGCGCAGCGAGTCGTTGACGAACTGGATCACCCGCGAGTTGCTCAGGTTGAGCGTGTTGCCGGTGCCGGTGTCGTTGATGTAGTAGCGCTTGTCCTCGGCCAGCCGGTAGTAGCTGGCATTGTCGATGCCGCGGAAGGAGAGGGTGGGGCCCAGCTCGCTGCCTTCGGCGGTGTGGTTGTAGACCACGTCGAGGATCACCTCCAGGCTCTGGCGGTGCAGCGCCTTGACCATGTCGCGGAACTCGTCGCGGTGGCCGCTGGCCAGGTAGCGCGACTTGATCGCGAAGAAGCCCAGCGTGTTGTAGCCCCAGTAGTTGCGCAGGTCCTTGTCGAGCAGGTGTTGGTCGTCGAGGTAAGCGTGGACCGGCAGCAGTTCCACCGCGCTGACGCCCAGTTCCTTGATGTAGCGCAGCACCGGCTCCTGGGCCAGCCCGGCGCAGGTGCCGCGCAGCTCGTCCGGCACCTGCGGGTGGCGCATGGTGTAGCCGCGGACGTGGGTCTCGTAGACCAGGGTCTCGCTCCACGGCGTCATCAGGCGCTGGTCGTCCTCCCAGTCGTAGGTGTCCTCGACCACGACGCACTTGGGCATGAACGGCGCACTGTCGCGCTCGTCGAAACTGAGGTCGCCGTCCGGGTGGCCGACCGTGTAGCCGTACAGTTCGTCGGCCCAGATCAGGTCGCCCTCGAGTTCGCGCGCGTACGGGTCCAGCAGCAGCTTGTTGGGATTGAAGCGGTGGCCTTCGCTGGGTTCATAGGGGCCGTGCACGCGATAGCCGTAGCGCTGGCCGGGCTTCACGTCGGGCAGGTAGCCGTGCCAGATTTCGTTGGTGTATTCGGGCAGGTCCAGGCGCGTTTCGGTGCCGGCCTCGTCGAACAGGCACAGCTCCACGCGCGTGGCGTGCGCCGAGAACAGCGCGAAGTTGGTGCCCTGGCCGTCGAACACGGCGCCGCGGGGGAAGGGGCGCCCTTCGCGGATGCGCGAGGGGGTGGCATAGGCGGCGCTGGTCGGGTGACGCATCGGCAGGCTCTCGGCCGGCACGCCGGCAGTAGGGGAGGGAGAGCGGAAGCATTGACGCGGAGGCCGTGCAGGACGCGTTACGGGGTCCCGAGGATGGCGTGAGGATGCGGGCATTGCCGCGAATGCAGCGACCCACGCAGCCACGCCGTGGCGCCGTTGCGTGGGCGGATTTCGCGAAACCGTCGCGGCCCGGTCCAGTGGGCCGCGGGCGCGACCTGGCCTGACCTGCTCAGCGCGGCAGGTCGAACAGCAGGAACTCGCTGTCCTGGGCATCGGCGAACTGCAGGCTGGCCTCGTCGATCGCCTGGATCGCGTCGCCGGCCTGCAGGGTCTGGCCGTTGACGCTCAGCGTGCCGCGCACCACCTGCACATAGGCGCCGCGCCCGGCCGCCAGCGGGTAGTCCAGGCGCGCATCGCCGTCGAGGATCGAGGCGTAGATGCGCGCGTCCTGGTGGATGCGCACCGCGCCGTCCTCGCCCTGCGGGGCGGCGATCAGGCGCAGCTGGCCGCGCTTGCTGTCGGGGGCGAAATGCTTCTCCTCGTAGCCCGGATCGATCCCGGCGCGCTCGGGCATCACCCAGATCTGCAGGAAGTGCACCGGCTCACTGGCGGAGTGGTTGAACTCGCTGTGGGTGACGCCGGAGCCGGCGCTCATGCGCTGCACGTCGCCGTAGCGCAGCACCGAACCGTTGCCCATGCTGTCCTTGTGCTCCAGCGCGCCCTCGACCACGTAGGACAGGATCTCCATGTCGCGATGGGCGTGGGTGCCGAAGCCCTGGCCCGGCTGCACGCGGTCCTCGTTGATCACCCGCAGCGGCCCGAAGCCCATGTGGCGCGGGTCGTGGTAGTGGCCGAAGGAGAAGGTGTGGCGCGAGGACAGCCAGCCGTGTTCGGCGCGGCCACGGGTGTTGGCGGGGCGGATCTGCAGCATGGGAGGCTCCTTGGTGGCGTTGATGTGCAAGTGGATCGAAAGCGCCGGTTGGCATGATTTCGCGAGAGATCCGGCTTGGAAACAAGTATCCGCGCTGTCGCCGGGTTTGAAAAACGGATAGATTCGGCATCCATCATCGAAAAATTCGAATGCTCAAGCTCAGCCTCGATGCCCTGCAGATCCTCGACGCCATCGACCGTCGCGGCTCGTTCTCGGCCGCCGGCAAGGCGCTGCACAAGGTGCCGTCGACCATCTCCTACACCGTCGCCAAGCTGGAGGAGGACCTGGGCGTGCAACTGTTCGAGCGGATCGGGCCGAAGGCGGTGCCGACCGCCGCGGGGGCCGAACTGCTGCGCGAGGGCCGTCACCTGCTGCGCGCCGCTGGCGACCTGGAACTGCGCGTGCGCCGCGTGGCCTCCGGCTGGGAGACCGAGTTCGCGCTGGGCCTGGATGCGGTGTTCGCGCCGGAATGCCTGGCGCAGGACATGGCGGCGTTCTATGCGGTTGCCGACCAGACCCGGCTGCGGGTGGTGCAGGAATCGCTGTCCGGCACCTGGGAGGCGCTGCTGGACCGGCGGGTGGATCTGCTGGTCGGGGCGGCCGGCGAAGGGCCCAGCGGCGGCGGCTACGTGACCGAGCCGCTGGGCACGCTTCCGTTCGTGTTCGCGGTCGCGCCCAGTCACCCGCTGGCGCAGGCGGCGGAACCGCTCAGCCGCAGCCAGCTGAGCGCACATCGCGCGATCGCGGTGGCGGACTCGGCGCGGCGTTTGCTGCCGCGCACGGTCGGGCTGCTGTTCGGCCAGGACGCGCTGACCGTGCCGGACATGCGCAGCAAGTACCGGCTGCAACTGGCCGGGCTCGGCTTCGGTTTCCTGCCCGAGCCCTATGCGCGCGCGGCGCTGGCGCGCGGCACGCTGGTGCGCAAGACGGTGGAGGAGCCGAAGCCGGACGAGGTGTTCCAACTGGCCTGGCGCAGCGGCGAGGAGGGCGCGGCGCTGGCCTGGTGGCGCGCGCGCATGCGCCAGCCGGGCGTGTTCGCGGCATGGCTGGAGCAGATGGCGGCGCGGCTGGACGAGGGCGTGTGAGGCACGTTGGACACCGGCAATACGTGCCGCAGGGCGACGATGGATGGGTCTGTTCCGCCGGTGATGCCGTGATGCCTGCGCGCGCGGTGGGCGACCGGAGGATAATGCGCGGCATCTTCTTCTTTCCACCCGCCACGCCATGCAGGACCTGATTGCGCGCTATGGACTCGGGCTGGTGTTCGTCAACGTCCTGGCCTTGTCGCTGGGCCTGCCGGTGCCGGCGCTGCCCACGTTGATCCTGGTCGGGGCGACCTATGCGCTGCTCGATGGCGCGGCGATGTGGAGTGCGTTGCTGGGCGCCTTGTCGGTGTCGATCGCGGCGAGCTTGCTCGGCGATCTGCTGTGGTTCGGCGCCGGCCGCCGTTACGGCAATCGCACGCTGCAGTCGCTGTGTCGGCTGTCGCTGTCGCGCGACACCTGCATGAAGCGCACCGAACGCTTCTATGCGCGCTGGGGCGTGCGCGTGCTGGCGGTGGCCAAGTTCGTGCCGGGCCTGTCGATGGTATCGGTGCCGATGGCCGGCGCGATGCGCGTGCGTCCGACGGCCTTCCTGCGCTACGACGCGCTGGGCGCGGCCTTGTGGGCGGGTGTCGGGTTGTTGCTGGGGCTGTGCTTCGCCGACCAGGTGCAGGACTTGCTGGACTGGCTGAGCCTGCTCGGCAGGCGCGCGGCGCTGCTGCTGGCCGGTCTGCTGGCGCTGTACGTCGGCTACCGCGCCTGGCGCCGGCATACGCTGCGCAAGGCGATGGAGATGCAGCGTATCGACGTCGACGAACTGCACGCGCTGCTGCAGGGCGAGGCGCCGCCGCTGCTGCTGGACATTCGCGCTCCCGGCTACCGTACGCTGGAGCCGTTCGCCATTCCCGGCGCGCTGGAAGTGGACGATCGCCAGGTCGATGCGCTCGTCGCGCGCTTGCCGCGCGACCGCCGGATCGTCATCTACTGCGCCTGCCCGAACGAGGTCTCGGCCGCGATACTGGCCAAGCGTCTGCGCCAGCACGCATTCGAAGGCGTGCTGCCGCTGCGCGGTGGCCTGGATGCGTGGCGTGCGGCGGGCCATCCGCTGGTTGCGCTGGACGCTGCGGCTGCCGTGGCGCCGCCGCCGAAGGGCGACACGATCGCGGCGTGAGTCGGTGTGGCGGAGGCGTCATGTGTGCCGATGGCGCCTGCGATGCACGGCCCTGCGTGCGCGTCGGCTGATGCAGGCGGGTGCGTTGTCCTCAGGCGCGTGCGGGCGGCTGTGCACGGCAGGGCAAGTTGTGCGGTCATGCGCTTGATCCTCTTGCCTGTGCCGTCTGCGCCTCGCTGATGCGGCGACCTGCTGCAATGGGCGAGGTTCACGTCGTGACGTTCACTTGCCGTGTCTTGCCTTGCGGTTGGATGCGCAGATGATGAATCGACAGAACGAATCGACAGCACGACCGGCGCGGCCAGCGTGTGTCTGCGGCGACGACCTCGCACGGCGTGCGCCGAAGCGACTCCTCATCCTCAACCTCATCCTTGGAGACAGCCATGCACATCGATCTATCCGGTAAAACCGCCCTCGTCACCGGCTCCACCGCCGGCATCGGTTTCGGCATTGCCAAGGGCCTGGCCGCGGCGGGCGCCGAGGTCGCGCTGAACGGCCGCGACCAGGCCCGCACCGATGCCGCGGTGGCTACCCTCAGGCGCGACCTCGCCAATGCCCGCGTGCGGGCCGTAGTGGGCGACGTGGCGACCGCGGCCGGCTGCGAGGCGATCGTCGCGACGCTTCCCGCGGTCGACATTCTGGTCAACAACGCCGGCATCTTCGGCATGCAGGACTTCTTCGAGACGCCCGACGCGGAATGGGAGCGCTTCCTGGCGGTGAACGTGCTGTCCGGCGTGCGGCTTTCCCGCGCGTATCTGCCGGCGATGGCGGACAAGGGGTGGGGGCGTGTGCTCTTCGTCTCCTCCGAGTCCGGGCTCAACATTCCCGTCGAGATGATTCACTACGGCGTGACCAAGACCGCCGATCTCGCCCTGTCGCGCGGGCTGGCCAAGCGCATGGCCGGCACCGGCGTCACCGTGAATGCCATCCTGCCCGGGCCGACGCTGACGGAAGGCGTCGCCGCCATGTTGTCCGACCAGGTGCAACAGTCCGGCAAACCTCTGGACGAGGTGGCTGCCGACTTCGTCAAGGCGCATCGCGCCAGCTCGATCATCCGCCGCGCCGCGACGGTGGAAGAGGTCGCCAATCTCTGCGTGTACGTCGCCTCGCCGCAAGCGTCCGCGACCACCGGTGCGGCGCTGCGCGTGGATGGCGGCGTGGTGGATACCATCGCCTGAGCCGGGCAGGGGTCTCTGCATTCGCGTACGCGAGGCCGAGGCGGCGCGCGCCGCCGCCTCGCAATATCTGGCGGATCGCCGGCGCTGGAGTTGAAGTGCCGATGCGCGAGGCGGTGCCGTGATCGGCACATCTTCCGTGTGCATGCCTCACTCGTCGTTGCGCGCGTCGTGCAATCGGAATCACGCAGGCAAAAAAAACGACAAGCGCTGGCTTGTCGTTTTTGATCTGACTGGTGCGCCCGGAGAGATTCGAACTCCCGACCGCCTGGTTCGTAGCCAGGTACTCTATCCAACTGAGCTACGGGCGCGTTGTCAGGCGCGGGATTATTCACGAGTTGCGGCGATTCGTCTACACCTGCGTGTCGACGGCATGACGAATCGCGAACGAGTGCGCTCCCGGAGCGGTCTCGATGCGATCGCCTCGCCGCGGCAGGGCAAAAAAAAACGACAAGCGGTGGCTTGTCGTTTTTCATCTGACTGGTGCGCCCGGAGAGATTCGAACTCCCGACCGCCTGGTTCGTAGCCAGGTACTCTATCCAACTGAGCTACGGGCGCGTCGTCAGGAGCGGAATTATGCGGGAGTCGATCAGGCCCGTCAATGCTCTTTCCGAAAAATTTCACCGATCCCCGGCGAGCAACGCCGCGGCCACCGCCGCAGGCCGCTTCATCCAGGCGAAATGGTCGGCGGCCACGCCCAGTTGCGTGGCGTCCAGGCAGCGGATCTGCGGCGCCGGCGTGGCCAGCTTGTCGAGCAGACCGCGCAGCGAGCTCTCCGGCGCCAGCCAGTCGTCTTGCAGCACCACGCCGCGCGCCGGCAGTGTCAGATGCGCCAGTTGCGCCTCCAGGTCGATCGCCAGGCCGGCCGCGGCGTAGCGGCCGCTCCGGCCGACGCGCGCCCAATCGGCGATCAGGCCGCGCGCTTCGGTGCCGCCGAAGCCCAGGCGGCGTCCATGCAGCACGCCCTGCCGCTGCGCCAGCCATGGCAGCAAGCGGTACGCCAGCGGCAGCAGATAGCCGCGCGGTGCGGGGAAACGGCGCCAGTACGGCGTGCCGCTGGCGACCAGCCACAGCGCGGCGAAGGCCTGTGGTTGCAGGCTGGCGTGGCAGCAGGCGAGCTGTCCGCCGAGGCTGTGGCCGCCGACGAGCAGCGGCGCCGCGATCCCACACCCGGCGATCGCCGCCTGGCTGGCGGGCAGGTCCAGTTGCAGCAGGGCGCGATAGCCCCAGTCGCACTGCCGCGACGGCCGCAGCGTGCTGCTGCCGTTGCCGCGCCATTCGTGCAGGAACACCGCGACGCCGTGTGCGGCCAGCGCTTCGGCGAACGGCAAGTAGTGGCGCGCAGCCACGCCCAGCGCCGGCAGCCACAGCAGCGCCTGCCGCGGCGCGTCGGGAAGGCGCGCCAGCAAGCTCCAGCGATGGCCGTCGGCCGCGGCGACGGGCAGGGCGTGCTCGGCGATCGCCGTCGCGGCGATGGGCGCTGCGCTCATGGGCCGCGCGCCGCGCCGAAGTGGTCCAGCACCGTCACGTCGCTGCGGCCGGGCCGGTAACTGCCGCGCAGGGCGCGCGCCACATAGTCGATCGCCGCTTCGCAGGCGGCCGGCAAGGCCAGGCCCTGGCACAGCTGTGCGGCGATCGCCGCGGCCAGGGTGCAGCCGGTGCCGTGCGCGTCCAGCGGCAGACGCGCATGGCTGAACTCGCTGCGGCTGACGCCGTCGTCGTAGCGGTCGATCACCCGCTGGCCTTCCTGCAGGTGGCCGCCCTTGAGCAGCACCGCCTGCGCGCCCGCCTCCAGCAGCGCGGCGGTGGCGTGCTCGGCGTCGTCGGCGGTGTCGATCGGGCGGCCGAGCAGCAACTGCGCTTCCGGCACGTTCGGCGTCACCAGCGTCGCCAGCGGCAGCAGGCGCTTGCGCAGCGCGTCCAGGGCATCGTCCTGCAGCAGCTTGGCGCCGCTGGTGGCCACCATCACCGGGTCCAGCACCACCCACGGTGGGCGATATTCTTCCAGCGCATCGGCGACCAGGTGGATCACCTCGGCGTTGGCGAGCATGCCGAGCTTGACCGCGGCGATGTCGAAGTCGGCGAAGCAGGCATCGATCTGTGCGCGCAGGAACGACAGCGGCGGCACGTGTACCGCGGTGACGCCGCGGGTGTGCTGTGCGGTCAGCGCGGCGGCCGCCGCCAGCCCGTGCACGCGGTGCGCGGCGAAGGTCTTGAGGTCGGCCTGGATGCCGGCGCCGCCGCCGGAATCGGTGCCGGCGATGCTCAGTGCGGAGACGACGGTGGGTTCGCTCATGCGCCGATTGTGCAGGGCCGGCGCGGGTTATGCACTCGGCCGCGCCTTCAGCGCTCGCGGCTGCGGTAGTGCGCCTGCAGCGCGTACAGCGTGCCGACCGTGCCGGTCAGCAGGGCGGGGCCGAGCAGGGCGTCGAAGCCGACCTGCCGGTAGGCCCAGGCGCCGAGCACGCCGCCGCACAAAAAACCGCCGATGATCAGCAGGCTCAGGCGGATGCGCCGGCGCGGCAGCGGCAGGCCGCGCAGCGCCTGGCCCACGCCGATGCCGAGGTCGGTGAACATGCCGGTGAGATGGGTGGTGCGCACCACCGCGCCGCTGTAGATGGTGGTGGTGGCGTTCTGCAGGCCGCAGGCGATCGCCGCGAGCACGGCGCCGGCGAGTTGCTGCTGCTTGAACGCCTGCATCGCCGCCAGCAGCAGCAGCGCTTCCAGCGCCAGCGCCACGCCGTAGCGGCGGCTCAGGCGCAGGCGGCTGTCCTGCACGATGAAGCCGCCGAGCATCGATCCGCCGAGGAAGGCCAGGACCACGCCGACCAGTTGCGCGATCGCGCGGGCGTCGCCATCGGCCAACGCCGCGCCGAGCAGGGTAGTGGTGCCGGTGAGGTGGGTGACCGCCTGATGTTCGAAGCCGAGATAGCCGACCACGTTGACCATGCCGGCGACCGCGGCCAGCGTGCCGGCGAAGGCCCAGGCCCAGCGGGGCAGTTCCAGGTTCATGCCGCGCGCGGTGCGGCCGCGGCGCGGCGCCCGTGATGTGCGGCCGCCCCGGCACGCCGCCAGTGGCACCTGACCGCAGCCATCTCAACGTGCGCCGTTGACCGCGATCTCGGAGAAGCTGGCGCTCGCCGGGTCGTAGACCGCGCCCCAGAAACGGTTGCCGCCGCCGCAGGCCTTGACCGCGTCGACCGTGGGGTCGCGCTCGCTGCTGTCGTCCGGCGCGAAGGCGTTGACGTAGATCGCCTGCTTGCCGCGGTACAGGATGCCGACGTACTGGCGATCGGACGCGGTGGGGTCGGCGATCTGCGGCTGCAGTTGCGCCAGGTGCGCTTCCAGTTGCGCGATCTGCTCCGGGGTCGGAATCCAGTAGCCGGTGACCGCGCCGTCCTGGCGCGCCGGGCTGTCGCGCGAGCAGGTGTCCAGCACCTGCGTCGCGGTGCTGTTGCGGGTGACGATCCACGACTGCCCGGCCTTGACCGCGGTCGGCACCATGGCCGGCCCGCGCGCGGTGGCGCAGGCGCCGAGCAGGGCCATGGCCAGCGCCATGCCTGCCAGGCGCACGCCGGCCGCCGCGTTCACAGGACCTCCGAGGCGTAGTCGGCCAGGCGCGAGCGCTCGCCGCGGCGCAGGGTGATGTGCGCGCTGTGCGGCCAGGCCTTGAAGCGGTCCACCGCGTAGGTCAGGCCGGAGGTGGTCTCGGTCAGGTACGGCGTGTCGATCTGTTCGACGTTGCCCAGGCACACGATCTTGGTGCCGGGGCCGGCACGGGTGATCAGCGTCTTCATCTGCTTCGGGGTCAGGTTCTGCGCCTCGTCCAGAATCAGGTAGCGCGACAGGAAGGTGCGCCCGCGCATGAAGTTCATCGAGCGGATCTTGATGCGGCTGGCGAGCAGGTCGTTGGTGGCCTGGCGGCCCCAGGTGCCGCCTTCCTGGGTGTGGGTGAGCACTTCCAGGTTGTCGGTGAGCGCGCCCATCCACGGCGTCATCTTCTCTTCCTCGGTGCCGGGCAAAAAGCCGATGTCCTCGCCGACGCTGACCGTGGCGCGGGTCATGATGATCTCGCGGTAGCGCTGCTGGTCCATGGTCTGCGCCAGGCCCGCGGCCAGCGCCAGCAGGGTCTTGCCGGTGCCGGCGGTGCCGAGCAGGGTGACGAAGTCGATTTCCGGGTCCATCAGTGCGTTGAGCGCGAAGTTCTGCTCGCGGTTGCGCGCGGCGATGCCCCACACCGCGTGCTGGCCGCTGCGGAAGTCGTCGACCAGCGCCAGCGTCGCCTTGCGCTCGGCGTTGACCTTGACCACGCGCAGTTCCACTTCGTCTTCGCCCGGCAGGTACAGGTACTGGTTCGGATACCAGTCCTCGTCGGCGGCCAGGGCGATCTCGTAGCAGGTGCGGCCCTTGTCGCTCCAACTGCGCAGGTCCTGGTTGTGCTTCTGCCAGAAATCCTCCGGCAGTTCGATCGCGCCGGTGTAGAGCAGGCTGAAATCGTCGAGCGCGCGGTCGTTCTCGTAATCCTCGGCGACCAGGCCGCTGATCGCCGCCTTGATCCGCAGGTTGATGTCCTTGGACACCAGGATCACCGGGATTTCCGGCTGCTCCTCGCGCAGCGCCAGCACCGCGGCAAGGATCTTGTTGTCCGGGGCCACGCTGCCGAAGCTGCGCCCCGGCTCGACCGGGCGCACCTGGAAGTACAGCCGGCCGATGGCGCCGGTGCTCTTGAGCTGGATGCCCTGCGGATGGCTGAGCGGAATGCCGGATTCGATCTGCTCGGCGCCGGCGCCCTCGATCAGCTCGTTGAGGAAACGGCTGACCTGGCGCGCGTTGCGGCTGACTTCGGACATGCCCTTCTTGGCATTGTCCAGTTCCTCGATCACCTGCATCGGCAGGAACACGTCGTGTTCCTCGAACTTGAACAGCGCGGTCGGATCGTGCATCAGCACGTTGGTATCCAGCACGTAGATGCGCTTGCCTCGGGTCATCATGGATTCCTGAAAGAGGAGCAGGGACGCGCCATCGCTGCCTGCGGGGCAGGGCGATACGGGGTGCGGGAAACGGCGGTGATCACTGCTGGGCGGCGGCCTGCAGCGCGTCGAGCACGGCCTGGGCGTGGCCGGGAACCTTGACCTTGCGCCAGCTGCGGACCAGCTGGCCGGTCGGCGAGAGCAGGAAGGTGCTGCGCTCGATGCCCAGCACCTGGCGGCCGTACATGTTCTTTTCCTTGATCACGTCGAAGGCGCGGCACAGCGCCTCGTCGGCATCGCTGACCAGTGCGAAGCGGAAGCCCTGCTTGGCGCAGAAGTTGTCGTGCGACTTCACCGAGTCGCGCGACACGCCGAGCACGGTGGCGCCGGCCTGTTCGAACTGCGGCAGCAGTGCGTTGAACTCGATGCCCTCGGTGGTGCAGCCGGGCGTGCTGTCCTTCGGGTAGAAATACAGCACCCGCCAGCGGCCGGCGTAATCGCCGAGCGTGGCGCTGGCGCCGCCTGACAGCGCCAGCGGCAAGGCCAGCGTGGTGCGGTCCAGGGTGTCGCCGTCCTTCATGGTGTGTCCTCCGCGTGCATCGCCATCATCTGCGTTCGATTGCGTCGGTGTCCAGCGCGGCGCACTCAGAACTTCATGGGATCCATGATCGCGTCCAGGTTGAGGTGGTCGCAGAACTCGAGGAAGTCGTCGCGCAGCGCGGCGATGTGCATGTTCGCCGGCACGCCGATCGTCACCTGCGCCGAGAACATCTCCGCGCCGGTCTGCATGGCGCGGTAGCGCGTGCTCTGCAGGTTCTCGATGGTGATGCCCTGGCGGTCGAAGAAGTCGGCAAGCTGGAACAGGATGCCCGGTTTGTCGGCGGCGATGACTTCGACGATGTACGGCAGCAGATTGGACTGCGCCTGCTTGGCGCCGGTGCGGTACCACACCAGCTTCATGCCTTCCTCGCGGTCGAGGCGGGTGAGCATGGCTTCGAGCTTGGCCACCGAATCCCACGAGCCGGTCGCCAGCGCGGTCACCGACACGTCGCGGCCGACCGTGGCCAGGCGCGCATCGACGAGATTGCAGCCGCTGTCGGCGATGCGACGCGTCACCGGCAACAAGGGCGACTCCGGATGCGTCGTGTAGGCGTTGATCAGGAGGTGGTTTTCGGTCGGCGCGGGCCGGGGCGTGGTGTCGGTCAAAGGGGCTTCCGGCATTGCGTAAGGCTGAACGGCATCCGGGCGGTCGCCCGGCATGGTGTGCAGCATACTTGCCCGCGCTTTCGGGCCGCAAGTAACATGCGGGGCGACCCTGCCCCGCGTGCGGGGCCGACCCGTCCGCGCAGCCTGCGCGGCCCTCTTCTCCCAGCGAGCACCCGGCATCTTGTCCCTCTCCGGCATCATCACCGCCCTGGCCACGCCCTTCCAGGGCAATGGCGACCTCGACCTCGACGCCTGGCAGCGGCTGCTCAAACGCCAGCTCGACGGCGGCGTGCAGGGGCTGGTGGTGGCGGGATCGACCGGCGAGGCGGCCACGCTGCTGGACGAGGAGTACGACCGGATCCTGCGCGAGGCGGTGCAGGCGATCGGCGGGCGCGTACCGGTGCTGGCCGGGACCGGCCTGTCCGGCACCGCCAAGACCGTGGCGCTGACCCAGCGCGCCGCCGCCGGTGGCGCGCAGTACGCGCTGGTGGTGACGCCGCCGTACGTGCGCCCGACCCAGGCGGGGCTGATCGCGCATTACACCGCGGTCGCCGAACAGGGCGGCCTGCCGGTGGTGTTGTACAACGTGCCCGGCCGCACCGGCTGCGACCTGCTGCCGGAGACCGTGGCGCAACTGGCGCAGCATCCGAACATCGTCGGCATCAAGGAAGCCGTGAGCGACCCGCAGCGCATCGCCGCGCTGGCGGCCCTGCGCAGCGACCACTTCGCGGTGTTCAGCGGCGACGACGGCAGCGCTGCGCAGGCGATGCTGGCCGGCTTCGACGGGCTGATCTCGGTGGCCTCCAATGCCTTGCCGCGCGCCTACCGGCGGCTGTGCGACCTGGCACGCGCGCGCCAGGCCGAACCCGCGCAGGCCTGGGACGCGCGGCTGCAGCCGTTCCATGCGTTCTGCGGCATCGAATCCAACCCGATCCCGGTCAAGGCGCTGTTGCAGCGCGCCGGGATCGGCCATGGCCTGCGGCTGCCGCTGCTGCCGTTGTCCGCGGCGCACCACGCCACGGCCGACCGACTTGCCGCCGACGCTGCCGCGTTGGAAGACCTATCCAGCCGCGAAACGCTCGCGGCCTGACTCCAGGAGATTGATTGATGCGTGCTTCCGTTCCCTACGTCCGCGTGCTGTCGGCCGCCGTGCTGGCGACCACCCTGGTCGCGGCCACCAGCGGTTGCAGCTGGTTCCACAAGGGCAAGCCGCGCGGCGACTACGCGCTGGCGCCCGACATGCGTCCGCTGGAAGTGCCGCCGGATCTGACCTCGCCCGATACCTCGGCGGCGATGAAGGTGCCGGCGCTGGCCTCGGCGCAGCGTCCTGCGGCCCCGGCCGGCCAGGCCCCGGCGGCCTCGAACAGCGGCTTCGTGGTGCCGGGCGCGCGCGACCAGGTGTTCGGCCAGGTCGGCGACGCGCTGGGCGGCATCGAAGGCGTCACCATCGCCAGCCGCGCGCAACTGCTGGGCTCCTACGACGTGGCCTACGAAGGCAGCAACTTCCTGGTGCGCGTGGTGGCGGTGGATGCCGGCGTGTACGTCTCGGCGGTGGACCCGCGCGGCCTGCCGGCCACCGGCGAAGCGCCGGTCAAGCTGATCGCGGCGCTGAAGGCCAAGCTGGGTCACTGAGCCGAGCCGGTGTGGTCCGGCGCCTGCGCCGGATCTGCTGCAGAACGCGAAACGGGCGCCCAGTGCGCCCGTTTTCGTTCGGCAAGAACACTGCGCTGCTTCTTTGTGGATGCAAGGAGCGGCGTTGGCCGCGATGGGCTCTGCGAGATGCGCGTGGCGTCTGATTCAAACAAGGCAATAAGAGCCGCTCCTTGCTTCTGCGCGCCGTACCCTCACCCCAACCCCTCTCCCGAGGGGAGAGGGGCTTCGGCTTCTCCCTTCTCCCGCCGGGAGAAGGTGCCCCGAAGGGGTGGATGAGGGTACGGGCGAAGCCTCGCGTCCTACCAGGGTTTAATCACGTGTCCGGTTGCACTGAGGCAAAGCGAGTTGGAGGCGCCCTGAAGCCGCCGCTTGTATGGACTGATCGGCGGGCAGTACCCGGGCAGAATCCGCGGCGGGATTACTTCTGCAGCAGCGGCAGCTTGTTCGGCTTGCCGTCCCACTCGGCGGCGTCGGGCAGCGGTTCCTGGCGCGTGGTCAGGACCGGCCAGGCCTTGGCCAGTTCCGCGTTGAGCGCGACGAAGCCTTCCTGGCCGGCCGGCACGTCGTCTTCGGGGTAGATGGCGTTGGCCGGGCATTCCGGCTCGCACAGGGTGCAGTCGATGCACTCGTCCGGATCGATCACCAGGAAGTTCGGGCCGGCGTGGAAGCAATCCACGGGGCACACTTCCACGCAGTCGGTGTATTTGCACTTGATGCAGTTTTCGGTGACGACGAAAGGCATGGCGGGATCCGGCGATTAACCCGGTAATTCTAATGCAAAGCGGCCGCTGCCGCCGTGTGTGCGGGGCAGCGGGGCAGGAGGCGGGCGGCGCGCGCGGCTCAGCCGGCCAGGCCGCCGTGCTGCTGTGCCAGCCGATACAGGCCGCGCGCGGCCAGATCCTCGGGGTGGGTGCGCACGCGGCTGCCGAGCGCGGCCAGCGCATGCGCATAGCGCGTCAGCAGGCCGCTGCCGCCGACCAGGTGCACCACCGGCGGCAAGGTGGGGTGCGCGCGCAGTTCGTGGCCGATCAGCAGGCCGGACAGATACGACGGTGCCGCGGCGGCGCTCAGGCGTTCGAACAGGCCCAGGCTGCGCACGCCGAACAGATGGTGCAGCACCCCGCCGGGGTCGCCGCTGCGCTGCACGCCGGCGTCGAACGCGGCCGCATCGAAGACGCCGTCGTCGGCGTCCATCAGCCGCGCCAGCAGGCTGTGCGTGCGCAGCAGCGCGTACAGCTCGCCGGTCATCATCGTCGCCAGCGAGGCGATGCGCCCGTCCTGCAGGGTCACCCACTTGCTGTGGGTGCCGGGCAGGCAGACGTGGTGGATCTCGGTCGTCGGCGGTTCCTGCGCGAGCAACGCGAGCAGGCCGATCAGCTGCGTCTCCTCGCCGCGCATCACGTCCGGCACGGCGTCGGCGTCGCTGGCCACGCCGGGTACGAACCACAGCGTGCGGCCGGGCAGGGCCGGATCCTGTAGCGGCTGCATCGCCGCGGCCAGGGCGGCAGCGTCGGCCGGGCAGGGCGCGTACGGCAGTTCGATCCAGCCGTTGCGGCTGCCGATCATCCCGCACAGGACGACGTCGCCGTCCCAGCCGTCGATCAGGGCGGCCAGGGTCGCGGCGAAGCGGCCCTGGCAGGCGGCGATGCCCTGGTCGCTGCGGTGCTGGTCGAGAATGCCGCCGTCGGCGTCGAGCCGATAGCCGCGCAGGCTGCTGGTTCCCCAATCGACGACGATCATGCGCTGGCGATGCGTCCTTCGGGCAGGCCGGCGATGCCGACCGCGGCCACGTACACGCCGCCGGCCTGCGGCGTGCGTGCCAGTTCGTCCTCGCTGTGATCCTGCCGCGAGGTGCTCAGGTACAACGTGCCGCCGTCGGTGCCGCCGAGGGCGGGGCAGGTGGGATGCTTGACCGGCAGGGCGACGCGCCGCTCGACGCTGCCGTCGGGGCGGTAGCGCACCACCTGCCAGGCGCGCCATTGCGCGTTCCACAGGTGGCCTTCTGCGTCGACGATGGCGCCGTCCGGCTCGGCGCCGGCATGGTCCAGTTCGGCGAACACGCGGCTGTTGGCGGTGTGCGCGCTGTCCGGGTCGTAGTCGCAGCACAGGATGCGCGGTTGCACCGAGTCGCAGTAGTACAGGGTGCGGCCGTCGGCGCTGAAGCAGATCGCGTTGGGAATGGCCACGCCCGGCAGCGGCAGGCGGCGCAGGCCGTGGCGCGCCGACCATTGGTAGAAGCTGCCGACCGGCGCCTGGTCCTCGCGTTCGCTCATGGTGCCGAATACGAAGTTGCCGTGGCGATCGGCGCGGCCGTCGTTGCTGCGGGTGTCGTCGCGCTCCGGTTCCACGTCCGCCAGGTGCTGCAGCGGCAACGCGCCGTCGGTCTCGGCGGCGGCATCCGGATCGGCCGCGTACACGCCCTTGGCCAGCGCCAGCAGCAGGCGGCCGTCGTCGAACAGGCCCAGGCAGCCGGGACGATCGGGCAGGTCCCAATGCCGGCTGACGTTGCTGGACGGATCGTGGCGCCACAGGCGGCGGCCGCTGATGTCGACCCAGAACAGCACGCCGCGGCGCTCGCACCACAGCATGCCCTCACCGTGCGCACAGCGGCTGTCCACCGCCAGCGTGGCGGTGTGGCGGGGCGGAAGAGAGGTGTTCATCGGCTCACCACTCGGCGATGCTGCCGTCGGCGTGACGCCAGATGGGGTTGTGCCAGTCGGGTGGGTTGGCGTTGGCATGGCGCAGGCGCTCCTCGTCGATCTCCACGCCGAGGCCCGGTTTGGGCAATGCGGCGATGCTGCCGCCATTGTCGCAGGCGAAGTCGTCCTTGTTGAGCACGTAGTCGAGCAGGTCGGCGCCTTCGTTGTAGTGGATGCCGATGCTCTGTTCCTGCAGCACCGCGTTGTGCGAGACGAAATCCACCTGCAGGCAGGCGGCCAGCGCCACCGGGCCGAGCGGGCAGTGCGGCGCCAGGCCGACCTCGTAGGCCTCGGCCATGCTGGCGATCTTCAGGCATTCGGTGATGCCGCCGGCGTGCGAGAGATCCGGCTGCAGCAGCGACAGGCCGCCGGCCTGCAGCACCGGCTTGAAGTCGAAGCGCGAGAACATGCGCTCGCCGGCCGCCAGCGGGATCGGCGTGGACGCGGCCAGCCGCGGGTAGTACTCGGCCTGCTCGGGCAGCACCGGCTCCTCGACGAACAGTGGCTTGAACGGCTCCAGTTCGCGCAGCAGCACGCGCGCCATCGGCGCGGCGACGCGGCCGTGGAAGTCGATGCCGAAGTCGATGGCGGTGCCGAACGCCTCGCGGATCTGCGCCACCTTGGCCACCGCCGCATCCACCGCGCGCGGGCCGTCGATCAGCTTCATTTCCTCGGTGCCGTTGAACTTGAAGGTGTCGAAGCCGAGGTCGCGGTAGCCCTGGATCTGCGCGATGGTCGCCGCCGGGCGGTCGCCGCCGACCCAGCGGTAGGTCTTCATGCGGTCGCGCACGCGCCCGCCGAGCAGTTCGTACACCGGCACGCCCAGCGCCTTGCCCTTGATGTCCCACAGCGCCTGGTCGATGCCGGCGATGGCGCTCATCAGGATCGGGCCGCCGCGGTAGAAGCCGCCGCGGTAGAGCATCTGCCAGATGTCGTTGATCCGCGCCGGGTCCTTGCCGATCAGGCTGTCGCCGAGTTCGCGCACCGCGGCCTCGACGCTGCGCGCGCGGCCTTCGATGACCGGCTCGCCCCAGCCGGTGATGCCCTCGTCGGTCTCGATCTTCAGGAACAGCCAGCGCGGCGCGGCGTGGTAGGTGGTGAGGCGGACGATCTTCATGCGCGGTCCAGATAGGCGTGGCGGAAGGCGGCGGCGTGCGCCTGGGTCTGTGCGAGCGACTGGCCGGGGCGGTACAGCTCGCCGCCGATGCCGGCGCCGATCGCGCCCGCGCCGAGGTAGTCGTGCAGGGTCTCGGTGTTGACGCCGCCGACTACGAACAGCGGCACCTGCGCCGGCAGCACCGCGCGCAGGGCGCGCACGTGGCCGGGGCCGTAGGTGGCGGCGGGGAACAGCTTGAGCATCTGCGCGCCGGCATCCAGCGCGTCGAACGCCTCGGTGGCGGTGGCGAAGCCGGCCACCACCTGCAGGCCGCGCGCCACCGCGTGGCGGATCACCGGCGGGCGCGTGTTGGGGGTGACGATGAAGCGCGCGCCCAGATCGGCCAGGGCGTCGACGTCGCCGATCTGCAGCACGGTGCCGCCGCCGATCCAGCAGCGCTGCCCGAACGCCTGCGCGGCCGGGCCGATGCTGTCGGCCCAGCGCGGCGAGTTGAGCGGGATCTCGATCGCGTCGTAGCCGGCATCGGCCAGCGCCCCGACGTGCGCCAGCGCGTCCTCGGGGGTGAGGCCGCGCAGGATCGCGATCAGCGGGAGTCGGAACGGGGAAGCGGCGGACATCGGAATACCTGGCGGAAACGACGGTGACGGAGGCGCCGGGCCAGCGCGACGCCGCGGCGGGACCGGAGGCGGGAGGCCACGGTCCGCGCCCGTGCGTCGGCGCGCTGGCGCCAAGCCGGCGGCATCCGCCGCGGCAGGCCGGTGCCCGACGACGGCGACGCCAGCGGGGGCGCGATGGGTCGTAGCCTGCGCGCGTGAGCTATGCTCTGCAAATGAAATTTTAGGCATATTCTATTCCGCCGCCGAATACGCGGCTCCGCTCCCCCAGGACGCCTGCCCACGATGAATGCTTCCGCCAATCCCTGGTTCAACGCCGCGCGCCTGAAGACCCGGCATCTGTTGTTGCTGCTGCAGTTGCACGAGCACCGTTCGGTGCTGCGCGCGGCCGAGGCGGCCAGCATGACCCAGCCGGCGGCGTCCAAGCTGCTGGCGGAAATGGAGGACCTACTGGGGGTGAAGCTGTTCGAGCGCCACGCGCGCGGGGTCGAGCCGACCTGGTACGGGCAGGTGCTGATCCGCCGCGCGCGTGCGGCGATGTCGGAGATCGGCCGTGCCCAGGAAGAAATCGCCGCACTGTGCGAAGGGCGCATGGGCCAGGTCTCGATCGGCACCGTGGTCAATCCGGGCACCAACCTGGTGCCGCAGGCCATCGCCGAGGTCAAGCGCGAGTTCCCCGGCATCCTGGTGCGGGTGGAGATGGACTACAGCCGGCCGCTGGTGGCCAAGCTGCTCGATGGTCAGCTCGACATCGTGATCGGGCGCATCCTCGGCCCCTACGGCGCCGAGGCGCTGGAGTTCGAGCCGCTGGCCGACGAGCCGCACTCGGTGATCGCCCGCGCCGGCCACCCGCTGTCCACCCGCGCCGACCTGCGCCATGCCGACCTGGCCCGCTACGGCTGGGTGCTGCCGCCGGCCGACAGCGTGCTGCGCGCGCGCCTGGACGCGATGTTCCTGGAGCATGCGGTGCCGGCGCCGCAGAACGTCATCGAGACCTCGTCGCTGCCGGTGATGACCAGCCTGCTGCGCGGCAGCGACCTGCTGGCCGCGCTGCCGGCCGAGGCGGTGGCGCCGTATGTGCAGGCCAAGCTGCTGACGGTACTGCCGATCACGCTGGGCGTGCGCATGGAATCGTTCGGCATCGTGCGCCGCCGCGACTATCTGTTGCCGCCTGGCGCCGAACGCGTGTTGCTGGCGTTGCGCAATGCGGCCAAGCGGCTGTATCCCGAGCGGGCGGCGAGCGTTTGAATGCCGTCGGATGCGCTGCCATGTCGCAGACGGACGATTTCGTAGACATGCCGTGGTGCGCATCCCGCTAGTCTGGAATCACATAGCTTGACGGGAATTTTTCATTTGTTTCACGCCAAGTGCATTCCTAGTCTCGGCCGATCGCGGTAGCGACCGACCTGCCACTCTGCGCAGCGGCGCCATCCGATACGGCAGCGGCTGAGACCGACGCCGTCACAACTCGCAGGACGGCGCCCTGGTGCGACCGTCGCCCGTGTCTGTGTGCATGTCTCCTGGGAGGGAAACAGCATGGCATCGCAGCATTCTTGTGGTCCGGCTCTGCCGACCGCAGCGTCACGTCGTCCCCGTGTTTTGCCGCGTTCGCTCATCGCGCTGAGCATCGGCCTGCTGCTCAGCGCACAGGCACTGGCGCAGGAGGCGGAGTCCGCAAGCGCGCAGCCTGCCGCGCGCAAGAAGGGCGACCCGGTGACCCAGCTCGATGCGGTCGAGGTCAAGGGCGTGCGTGGCAGCCTGATCAAGTCGCAATCGATCAAGCACGATGCCGAGCAGATCGTCGATTCGGTCAGCGCCGAGGACATCGGCGCGCTGCCGGACCGCAGCGTCACCGAGACCCTGCAGCGGGTCAGCGGCGTGACCATCGATCACTTCATGGCGCGCAACGACCCGGACCACTTCTCGGCCGAAGGCAGTGGGGTGATGATCCGTGGGATGACCCAGGTGCGCGGCGAACTCAACGGCCGCGACAGCTTCAGTGCCGCCAGCGGACGCGGGCTCAGCTTCGAGGACGTGCCGGCCGAATTGATGGCCGGCGTGGACGTGTACAAGAATCCCTCGGCGGAGATCGTCGAAGGCGGCCTCGGCGGCACGGTCAACCTGCGCACGCGCATGCCGTTCGATCAGCCGGGCCGGGTCATCGGCTTCACCGCCGACGTCAACTACGGCGACCTGAGCAAGACCTACAAGCCCTCGGGCTCGTTCCTGTTCAGCGATCGCTGGAACACCGGCCTGGGCGAAATGGGCTTCATGCTCGATGTGGCGCACTCGGAACTGGCCACGCGCAGCGACGGCATCCAGGTGGAACCGTTCGTGCGCCGCACCGATCCCGCGTTGCTGGCCGGCACCAGCTTCGACAAGGTCTACGTGCCCGGAGGTGTCAACTGGCGGCAGCTGGAGTTCGAACGCAAGCGCAAGGGCGTGGCGGCCGCCTTCCAGTGGCGGCCCAGCGACGCCACCGACCTCTACGTGCAATACCTGCGCTCGTCCTACGACATGAACTGGCAGGAGCGCGCGGCGTTCTTCAACGACGACACCAACGCCATCGCGCCGGCACCCGGCACCACCTTCACCTACGACGACGCAGGCCGTTTCGTCAGCGGGTCGCCGGCGTCCAGTTCCTGGCGCGGCAACGTCACCGGCAACGACGGCGTGCGCTTCTACACCGACAACCGCTACGCCCGGCAGAGCACCACCACCTCCGATCTGTCCGGCGGCTTCACCCATCGTTTGACCGACCGGCTGACCGTGCGCGGCGACATGCAACTGGTGCAGTCGCAGAGCGACACCCTGGATTTCACCCTGTTCAGTTCGATCTATCTGCCGGGCCTGACCTTCGACCTCAGCGGCAAGTATCCCGCAGTGACCCTGGCCGACCCGAGCTACACCGCCGACCCCTCCAACTACTTCTGGAGCGCGGCGATGGATCACCTGGCCAAGAACCGCGGTCGCGAGCTGGCCACGCGCTTCGACCTGGAGTACAGCTACGACGACAACCCGTGGCTGCGCACCTTCCGTGCCGGCATCCGCGCCACCGACCGCACCCAGACCAACAAGAATTCCGGCTACAACTGGGGCGTGATCAGCGACAACTGGGCGACCATCCCCGGCACCGCCACCGGCCTGGCCGACCTGGCCAGCTACATGACCGCGTCCTCGTCGCTGTATTCCTTTTCGAACCTGTTGCGCGGCAAGGTGCGCGTGCCCAACAACCTTTACTTCCCGCGCAACAGCGCGGTCAAGGACTACGCCGGCACCTCGGCGCTGATCGAGCAGATCGTCGCGCTGCGCGGCTATGGCTGGGCGCCGGACCAGTACCAGTTGCAGGACACCAACCGCCAGTTCGAACGCACCCAGGCCGCGTACATGGTGATGTACTTCGGCAACGACACCGCGCTGGGCGTGCCGGTGGACGGCAACATCGGCGTGCGGGTGGTGCAGACCAGGACCGAGGCCTCGGGCTACGGCCAGTATCCGGACCTGTCCGCCACCTCGGCCTCGGATGCGCTCAAGGCCCAGTACTACGGGCAGTACTTTCCGAACGACGCGCGCGGCAGCTATACCGACGTGCTGCCGAGCATGAACCTGCGCTTCAAGTTCTCCGATGCGCTGCAGCTGCGCCTGGCCGCGTCCAAGGCGATGGCAAGGCCGGACTACACCCAGTTGCAGCCGTATCTGCTGCTGACGGCCACCGTCAACGACGACGGCTCGCTGAAGGACTGGACCGGCACCGCCGGCAATCCCAACCTCAAGCCGATGAAGGCCGACCAGTACGACGCCGCGCTGGAGTGGTACTTCGACAGCAGCGACATGATGTACGTGACGCTGTTCTACAAGAGCGTCAAGGACTACTTCTCCAACCAGACCGTCACCGAGAACTATGGCGGCCAGGATTTCCTGGTGACGCGTCCGTACAACATGGACAAGGGCCGCATCCGCGGCTTCGAGTACGGCTACACCCAGTTCTTCGATTCGCTACCGGGCTGGATGAGCGGCTTCGGCGTCAATGCCAACTTCACCTTCGTCGACAGCAGCGGCGGCGTGAACACGGCGACCGATCCCTACACCAAGACCACCGTGACCGGCGTGGCGCTGCCGCTGGAAGGCCTGTCGCGGCGCAGCTACAACTTCGCCGGCATTTACGAGAAGGGTCCGCTGTCGGTGCGCCTGGCCTACAACTGGCGTTCGCGCTATCTGCTGACCGCCAGCGACGTGTCGACCAAGCTGCCGACCTGGTCGGACGACTACGGCCAGCTCGACGGCTCGGTGTTCTATCGGTTCTCGCCGCACCTGCAACTGGGCATCCAGGCCAACAACATCACCAACGCGGAGACCAAGGTGCTGATGGGGCCGACCTCCTACAGCGATGGCGAGGTCGACCGGCATCTGTACACGCGCAGCTGGTTCGTCAACGATCGTCGTTACTCGCTGGTGCTGCGCGCCAATTGGTAGGCGCGCAGCCGTCTCCGGCGCGCGGTCCGCCTGCGGCGAGGCGGGTGGCTGCCGCCGGTTTTTCCTCGCGACGCAGGAACCGCTCATGGCAAGACCGCTGCATCCCACCGTTCGCCTGGCGCTGCTGGCGCTGGCGTTCGCGTCATGGCCGGCCGCGGCGGAACTGCAACTGCCGTTGCTGTTCGCCGACGGCGCCGTCCTGCAGCGCGATGCACCGATTCCGGTCTGGGGTTGGGCCACGCCTGGCGCACGCATCCAGGCGCGCCTGGACGGTGCCAGCGCCAGTGCGGTCGCAGGCCGCGATGGCCGCTGGCAACTGCAGTTGCCGGCGCATGCGGCCGGTGGCCCGTACGTGCTGGACGTGCAGGGCGACGGCAGCCAGCGGCGCATCGGCGATGTGCTGATCGGCGACGTGTGGCTGGCCAGCGGCCAGTCCAACATGGAGTGGCCGCTGGCGCAGGCGCGCGACGGCGCACGTGAAGTGGCGTCGGCGACGGATCCGCAACTGCGCAACTTCAAGGTGCCCAAGGCCTGGTCGGCGCAGCCGCAGCCACGGCTGCCCGGCGGCAGTTGGGTCGCGGCGACGCCCGCCACCGCCGGCGCGTTCTCGGCGGTGGCGTATTTCTTCGCGCGCGAGCTGCGCCAGCGCACCGGCGTGCCGATCGGCATCATCGACAGCACCTGGGGCGGCAGTGCGATCGAGGCCTGGATGGACGCCGCCTCGCCGGGCGTGGACGCGGCGCAGGTGCGCACGCGCATCGCGCAGATGCAGGCCAAGGACGCACAGGACCTCGGCGAGACCCGGCGGCGCCTGGCGCGCTGGCCACAGCCGACCACCGCGGATGCGGATGCCGGCTGGGCCGCTGCCGACCTGGACGACCGCGACTGGGACCGCCAGCCGCTGCCGGGGCTGTGGGAACAGCATGGCTACGTCGGCATGGACGGCGTGGCTTGGTATCGCACCACCTTTACCCTCAGTGCAGCCGAAGCCAAGGCCGGCGCCGTCGTGGGCATCGGCCCGGCCGACGATGCCGACACCACCTACGTCAACGGCGTGGAGGTCGGCCACACCGAAGGGCGCTACACCGAACCGCGCCGCTACCGTGTGCCGCCGGCAGCGCTGCGCGCCGGCGTCAACCACATCGCGATCCGCATCCTGGATACCGGCGGCTTCGGCGGCATTCCCGGCGATGCGGCGGCGTTCTTCGTGCAGCCCGACGGCGGCCAGCCGCGCTCGCTGGCCGGCGACTGGCGGTTCCGCCCGGCCAAGGTCACGCTGGCCGCCAACGACGACAAGAACCAGGTGCCGACGCTGCTGTACAACGCGATGATCCACCCCTTGCAGCCGTTCCCGGTCAAGGGTGTGATCTGGTACCAGGGCGAGAGCAACGCCTACCCGTATGGCGCGCTGCGCTACCGCGAGCAGTTCGCCTCGCTGATCGGGCGCTGGCGGCAGGAGCGCGGACAGCCGCAGCTGCCGTTCCTGTGGGTGCAACTGGCCAACTGGAAGGCCGGCAACGACCAGGGCGACCTGAGTCCGTGGGCGCAACTGCGCGAATCTCAGACCAGGACGCTGGCGCTGCCGGCCACCGGGCAGGCGGTGACCATCGACATCGGCACGCCGGACAACATCCATCCCCCCAACAAGCAGGACGTGGGTCATCGCCTGGCGCTGGTCGCACGCCATGTGGCCTACGGCGAAACCCTGGTCTACAGCGCGCCGGTGTTCGCGCGCGCCACGTTCGCCGATGGCCAGGCGCGGGTGATGTTCGACTTGATGGGCAGCACCCTGGCGGTGCGTGGCGGCGGCACTGTGCTGCGTGGCTTCGCCCTGGCCGGCGCCGATCGCCGCTTCCATCCAGCGCAGGCGCGGATCGAGGGCGACCAGGTGGTGGTCCGTAGCGACGCGGTGCCGCAGCCGCAGGCAGTGCGCTACGCCTGGAGCGAAAACCCCGAGGACGCCAACCTGGTCAACCGCGAGCAGTTGCCGGTGGGCCCGTTCCGCAGCGACGACTGGTGAGGCAGGGCGCCGGCCACATGCGGAGAATCGGATCGCCGTCGCGCGCGTTGCGCACCGCATGGCGGCTACCTGTCCTGCTGTCGCTGCTGCTGAGCGGCTGCCAGGCCGCGCCGGATGCGCCGTCGGTTGGTGCGCACACGCCCGCTGCCGCGACATCGGCGCCGGCCCAGGCACCGATCCCGCGCCTGATCAGCACCGACGGTCGGCATGCCTTGTTGGTCGACGGCGCACCGTTCCTGATCCTCGGCGCGCAGGTCAACAACTCCAGCAACTATCCGGCGGCGCTGGCGCAGGTGTGGCCGGCCATCCGCGCGCTGGGGCCGAACACCGTGCAGGTGCCGGTCGCCTGGGAGCAGGTGGAACCGGAAGAGGGCCGCTTCGATTTCTCCTTCGTCGACACGCTGCTGGCGCAGGCGCGCACGCAGCGGGTGCGGCTGGTGTTGCTGTGGTTCGGCACTTGGAAGAACAACGGCCCCAACTACGCGCCGCACTGGGTCAAGACCGACGATGCGCGCTTTCCGCGCGTGGTCACGCGCGACGGGCGACGCCTGGGTTCGCTGTCGCCGCTGGCGCCGGCCACGCTGCAGGCCGATCGCAAAGCGTTCGTCGCCTTCATGCGGCATCTGCGCCAGGCCGATCCGCAGCGCACGGTGATCATGGTGCAGGCCGAGAACGAGCCGGGCACCTACGGCAGTGCGCGCGACTTCTCGCCGATGGCGCAGCGCGTGTTCGACGGCCCGGTGCCACAGGCGTTGCTGCAGCGGCTCGGCAAGTCGCCGGGCAGCTGGGCGCAGGTGTTCGGCGCCGATGCCGACGAGATCTTCCATGCCTGGCACATCGCGCACTTCATCGACCGTATCGCCGAGGCCGGCAAGGCCGCGTATCCCTTGCCGATCTACGTCAATGCGGCATTGCGCGGCCCGTTCAATCCCGGCCAGCCCGGGCAGTACGCCAGCGGCGGCCCCACCGATAACGTGCTCGACGTGTGGAAGGCGGCAGCGCCGCACATCGATCTGCTGGCGCCGGACATCTACATGCCCGAGTACCCGCTGTACACCACGGTGCTGCAGCGCTACGCACGCCCCGACAACGCGCTGTTCGTCGCCGAGACCGGCAACCGCCCCGAGTACGCGCGCTACCTGTATCCGGCGCTGGGCCACGACGGCATCGGCTGGTCGACCTTCGGCATCGACTACAGCGGCTACTCCAACGATCCGCTCGGTGCCAAGCGCGTGGATGCGCAGGCGCTGGCGCCGTTCGCGCTGGGCTATCGCGCGGTGGGCATGGGCATGCGCGGGTTCGCCCGCGCCGCGGCCGCCGGCAAGCTGCACGGCACCGCCGAGGCGCCGGGCCAGGCGGTGCAGGAACTGCCGCTCAACGCGCGCTGGAGCGCCACCGTCAACTACGGCGTGCCGCAGTTCTGGTTCCAGGGCGCGCCGCCCGGCAATCCCGCGCCGATCGGCGCGGCGCTGATCGCCGAACTCGGCCCGGATACCTTCCTGATCACCGCCCAGCATGCGCGGGTGACCCTGCATCCGGCCAGCGCCACGACCGCCAACATGCTTTACGACCGGGTGGAGGAGGGTGTGTACGACGGCGAGCAGTGGCGGTTCCGGCGCAACTGGAACGGCGATCAGACCGATTACGGACTCAACTTCTCCGACGTGCCGCAATTGCTGCGCGTCACCCTGGCGACCTATTGACGACGCGGCGGCGCCAGACGCGCCATGCCGCGTGACTTCCAAGGGAGTGAACATGCACCACGCCAACCGTTGCCTGCCGCCTTCGTTGCCACGCCTGTTGGCGCTGGCGTTGCTCGCGGTCACTGCGTCCGCCGCCGCGCAGCAGGTGACTCGCGATGCCGACGGCGTCACCGTGCATCCCAGCACCAGGGGCGCGGCGCCGGTACGCCTGCAGGTGATCGACCGCGGCATCGTCCGGGTCAGTGCCGATCCGACCGGCGCATTTCAGCGCACACCGAGCCTGATGCGGGTGCCGGTGCAGGGCGACACCGGCTTTACGCTGGAGCAGCGCGGCGACACGGTGCAGCTCAAGACCGCGCGGATGACCGCGCAGGTGTCCACCGTCGACGGCCATGTCGGCTTCACCGATGCGCAGGGCACGCCGCTGCTGGCGGAAGTGGCGGGCGGGCGCAGCTTCGCGCCGTTGCAGGTCGAGGGCCGCCACTATCTGAGCGTGCGCCAGCGCTTCGTCTCGCCGCCCGACGAGGCCTTTTACGGGTTCGGCCAGCACCAGCAGGGCTGGATGAACCAGAAGGGCCACGATATCGAACTGCTGCAGAGCAATCTCGACATGGCGGTGCCGTACCTCGTGTCCAGCCGCAACTACGGGATCCTGTGGGACAACAACGCGATCACCCGCTTCGGCGATCCGCGCGGGCTGCAGCCGCTGCCGGCGACGCTGCGCCTGTACGACGCGCACGGCAAGCCCGGTGCGCTGACCGCGCATTACGCGATCGACGGCAAGCCGGTGCTGGAGCGTCGCGAAGCCGACATCGACTATCAGTACATCAAGGACCTGGCGAAATTCCCCGCCGCGGCCAAGCCCTGCGACAAGCGCCGCATGCAGGTGCGCTGGGAAGGCCAGATCGAGGCCGAGCGCGGCGGCACGCATACCTTCTCGCTCTACGCCAGCGAGTACGCCAGGCTGTGGGTCGACGGCAAGCTACTGGTCGACCGCTGGCGGCAGAACTGGAACCCCTGGCACCACGCGTTCGCGCTGCAACTGCAACCCGGCCAGCGGCATACCCTCAAGGTCGAATGGGACCTGGTCGATCCCAGCTACATCGCGCTGCTGCATCGCGACCCGCTGCCGGTGGCCGAAGCCGGCGACCTGTCGTTGTGGTCCGAAGCGGGGCAGATGATCGACTACTACGTCGTCGCCGGCGACAACGCCGACCAGGTCATCGCCGGTTACCGCACGCTGACCGGCAAGGCCGTGTTGCTGCCGAAGTGGGCCTACGGCTTCTGGCAGAGCCGCGAGCGCTACAAGACCCAGGACGAACTGCTCGGCGTGCTGGCCGAGTACCGCCGGCGGCAGTTGCCGATCGACAACATCGTGCTCGACTGGTCGTACTGGCCCGAGAACGCCTGGGGCTCGCACGCCTTCGACCGCGCGCGCTTTCCCGACCCGGACGGCATGGTCAACACGGTGCACGCCAGCCACGCGCAGCTGATGATCTCGGTCTGGCCGAAGTTCTACCCGAGCACGGACCACTACAAGGAACTGGACGCGGCCGGGCAAATCTACCGGCGCAACGTCGAGGTGGGCGAGCTGGACTGGATCGGCAAGGGCTACACCAACGCCTTCTACGATCCGTACGCAGCCGACGCGCAGGCGATCTACTGGCGGCAGATCGACGAAAAACTCAACCGCAAGGGCATCGATGCCTGGTGGCTGGATGCCGACGAACCCGACGTGCACTCCAACCTGGACATCGCCGAGCGCAAGGCGCGCACCACCCCGACCGCGCTGGGGCCGTCCACCGAGTTCTTCAATTCCTATCCGCTGCCGCACACCCACGGCGTCTATGCCGGCGACCGCGCCGCCGACGGCAAGCGCGTGTTCATCCTCTCGCGCAAAGGCTACGCCGGCATCCAGCGCAACGCCGTGGCGGTGTGGAGCGGCGACATCGCCTCGCGCTGGGAGGACATGCGTGAGCAGATCTCCGCCGGCGTCAACCTGTCGATGTCGGGCCTGCCGAACTGGACCTTCGACATCGGCGGCTTCGCCGTGGAGAAGCGCTACGAAACCCAGGACCCGGCGCACCTGCCCGAGTGGCGCGAACTCAACACGCGCTGGTTCCAGTTCGGCGCCTTCGTGCCGCTGTTCCGCTCGCACGGCCAGTTCCCGTACCGCGAGATCTGGAACATCGCGCCGGAAGGCACGCCGTACTACGTCAGCATGGCCTACTACAGCCGCCTGCGCTACGCGCTGCTGCCCTACATCTACACGCTCGCCGGCGACACCTATCACCACGACGGGGTGATGATGCGCGGCCTGCCGATGGACTTCCCGCACGACCCCAAGGTCGCCGACATCGACGACGAGTACCTGTTCGGCCCAGCGTTCCTGGTCGCGCCGGTGACCCGCTTCGGTGCGACCTCGCGCAAGGTCTACCTGCCGGCGGGCACCGACTGGATCGACTTCAACAGCGGCGCGCGCCACGCCGGCGGCCAGACCATCGACGCCGCCGCGCCGCTGCAGCGCATGCCGCTGTTCGTGCGCGCCGGCGCCATCGTGCCGATGACCCAAGTGCAGCAGTACGTCGACCAGATTCCGGATGCGCCGCTGACCGTGGTGGTCTATACCGGCGCCGACGGCCGTTTCTCGCTGTACGAGGATGACGGCACCGGCTACGGCTACGAGCAGGGCGAGTTCAGCCGCATCCCGCTGCAGTGGGACCAGGCCAGCGGCGTGCTGCGCATCGGCGCGCGCGAGGGGCGCTGGCCGGGCATGCAGGACCGGCGCACCATCCATGTGCGCTTCGTCGATGGCCCACGCGACGATGCCGGCGCACTCGAACCCGCGGCCGACGCCAGCGTGGAGTATCGCGGCCAGCCACTGGAGGTGCCGCGCAAGTCGACCGGCCATGCCGTCGCGGCGCGGGCTGGATGAGTCTGGGATGGCGCGTGAGATGGTGCCAGCGTTGGTTGCCCCATGCTGGCGGTCGTGGCGTGCCGACTGGGTCGCGATGCAGCGAAATAGGCGCGCTACGCCCGTACCCTCATCCGCCCCTGCGGGGCACCTTCCCCCAATCGGAGAAGGGATGCGTGTTCACACGCGTGGGCGTGATTGTGACGGTGACAACGAAGCAGCCGCGGTGCGCTTAAGCCCCTCTCCCCCCGGGAGAGGGGTTGGGGTGAGGGTACGGAGCGCAGCGCTTCATCCGCTCCCTGGGGTACTTCCCCCGAAGAGGGCCATGGTCGACGGGGAGAAGGGATGCATCGAATGCGCTCCGGTACAACATGCTCCCGCCTTGCGCGCAGGTTTGATGCAGCGCATCAAGATGGCGCCGTGTGTAGACACATCCTGCGCAGAGCCGAGACTGCGCCAGTCGTCATCGTGTCGCGGATGCGACGGGCCATCACTGCGCGCAGTGACATCCGTTGGCTCGATCCTTGTCCTGCTTCTGCATGCGTTGACCGTGAATTGGCTGCAGGGTGGCTGGGTCCGGTGCGTGCGTACGCCATCGCCCGGGCCGCGCTGGCAGCGCGCGGCACTCAGCGTCATCATGCTTCGCTGCGTGATGCGTGCGGTGCGCACTACACTCGGCGTCACGGCGGGCGGTCCCCGCACGCCGGCCTTTCTCCTGGAGCGATGATGGAACTGGGTGTGTGCACGATGTGGCGGGTAGGGCAATGAGTCTGTACATCGGCCTGGACGTGGGCACGCAGAGCGTCAAGCTGCTCGCCTACGATGCCGACAGCCGGCAGGTGGTGGCCACGCACGGCCACGCGCTGGACCTGATCAGCCGCGACGACGGCACCCGCGAGCAGCAGGCGCAGTGGTGGATCGACGGCATCGTCGCCTGCTTCGCCGCGCTGAGCGCCGAACAGCGGGCGCAGGTGCGGGCCATCGCGGTGTCCGGGCAGCAGCACGGCTTCGTGCCGCTCGACGCGCAGGGCCAGGTCACCGCGCCGGTGAAGCTGTGGTGCGACACCAGCACCCAGCGCGAGTGCGAGGAGATCATGGAGGAGGTCGGCGGCGCGCAGCGCTGCGTGGAACTGGCCGGCAATCCGATCCTGGCCGGCTACACGGCCTCCAAGCTGCCGTGGACGCGCAAGCATCGTCCCGATGCCTACGCGGCGATGACGACGGTGCTGCTGCCCCACGACTACGTCAACTTCTGGCTGACGGGCGAGCGCTACGCCGAGGTCGGCGACGCCTCCGGCAGCGGCTGGCTGGACGTGCGCACCCGGCAATGGTCGGCGCCGCTGCTGCAGGCGATCGATCCGCAGCGCGACCTGGCCGCGGCGCTGCCGCCGCTGGTGCCGACCGAGACCAGTTTCGTCCTGTCCGCCGCGGCGGCGCAGACGCTGGGCCTGCCGCGCGAGGTCCGCGTGGCCACCGGCGGTGGCGACAACATGATGGCGGCGATCGGCACCGGCAACGTGGTGCCGGGACGCCTGAGCATGAGCCTGGGTACCTCCGGCACGCTGTTCGCCTACGCCGAGCGCCCGGTGGTCGACCCGGACGCACGCTGGGCCGCGTTCTGCTCCTCCAGCGGCGGCTGGTTGCCGCTGATCTGCACCATGAACTGCACGGTCGCCACCGAGACCATCGCGCGTCTGTTCGGCATCAAAACCGGGCAGGGCGAGGCGTTGCTCGCCGCCACCGCGCCCGGTGCGGACGGATTGGTGCTGCTGCCGTTCTTCAACGGCGAACGCACCCCGAACTTGCCGGCCGCACGCGGCTGCCTGACCGGCATGGACCTGCACAACACCACGCCGGCGCATTTCTATCGCGCGGCGATGGAGGGCGCCAGCTACAGCCTGCGCAACGGTTTCGACGCCTTCGTCGACGCCGGCCTGCAGTTCGATGCCATCTCCCTCACCGGCGGCGGCAGCAACAGCGCCGGCTGGCGCCAGCTCATCGCCGACCTGTTCGGGCTTCCGGTGCACGTGCCGGCGCAGGCCGAGGGCGCGGCATTCGGCGCCGCGCTGCAGGCGCTGTGGGCCGACGGCTGGGCGCAGGGCGAGCGCGCCAGCCTGGCCGAGGTGGTGCTGCAGCACCAGCAGGACGATGCGACGCGCTCCGCGCAGCCGGATGCGCAGCGCGGCGCGCAGTACCAGGCGCACTACCAGAGCTTCCAGCGGCATCTGCAGGCCATCGGCCCGCTGTACGCCGCGTGATTCCCTTTCCCCCGCAACGCACCAGGACTTCGTGATGAGCACTTCCGTCTACACCGGCGCCAAGGAGTTTTTCCCGGGCATCGGCCGCATCCCGTTCGAAGGCAAGGCCTCGGACAATCCGCTGGCGTTCAAGGTTTACGACGCCGGCAAGCGCATCGGCGACAAAACCATGGCCGAGCACCTGCGCTTCGCGGTGGCCTACTGGCACAGCTTCTGCGGCAACGGCGCCGATCCGTTCGGCCCCGGCACCCGCGCCTATCCCTGGGATGCCGGCAGCGATGTGCTGGGCCGCGCCGAGGCCAAGGCCGATGCGGCGTTCGAGTTCTTCACCAAGCTCGGCGTGCCGTACTACTGCTTCCACGACGTGGACCTGGCGCCGGACGCCGAGGACGTCGGCCAGTACGAAAAGAATCTCAAGCACATGGTCGGCATCGCCAGGCAGCGCCAGGCCGACACCGGGGTCAAGCTGCTGTGGGGCACCGCCAACCTGTTCTCGCATCCGCGCTACATGAACGGCGCGGCGACCAACCCGGACTTCGACGTGGTCGCGCGCGCGGCGGTGCAGGTCAAGGCCGCGCTGGAAGCGACCGTGGAACTGGGCGGCGAGAACTACGTGTTCTGGGGCGGCCGCGAAGGCTACGCCTGCCTGCACAACACGCAGATGCGACGCGAGCAGGAGCATCTGGCGCGGTTTCTGACCCTGGCCCGCGACTACGGGCGCAGCATCGGCTTCAAGGGCAATTTCCTGATCGAGCCCAAGCCGATGGAGCCGATGAAGCACCAGTACGACTTCGACAGCGCCACCGTGGTCGGCTTCCTGCGCCAGCATGGGCTGGACAAGGATTTCAAGCTCAACATCGAGGCCAACCACGCCACCCTGTCCGGGCACAGCTTCGAGCATGACCTGCAGGTGGCCAGCGACGCCGGCCTGCTCGGCAGCATCGACGCCAACCGCGGCAATCCGCAGAACGGCTGGGACACCGACCAGTTCCCGGTCGACCTGTACGACACCGTGGGCGCGATGCTGGTGGTGCTGCGGCAGGGCGGGCTGGCCCCGGGCGGACTCAACTTCGACGCCAAGGTGCGCCGCGAGTCGTCCGATCCGCAGGACCTGTTCATCGCCCACATCGGCGGCATGGACGCGTTCGCGCGCGGCCTGGAAGTCGCCCACGCGCTGCTCACCGCCTCGCCGCTGGAGCAGTGGCGCCGCGAGCGCTACGCCAGCTTCGACAGTGGCGCCGGTGCGGCCTTCGCCGCTGGCAAGAGCACGCTGGCCGACCTGGCCGCGCACGCCGCGCAGGCCGGCGAGCCGACCCAGCGCAGCGGCCGCCAGGAAGCCTACGAGAACCTGATCAACCAGTACCTGCTGCGCTGAACCGGTGCGCGGCGGCGGCCCGGGGCCGCCGCCGCGCATGCTCCTTTCCGCGCGCCGGCCGTCTCCCTCTTGCACGCCACCAGGTGAACCCATGTCCAGTGTTCCGATCGATCGCCACGCCGATGCCGGCGAGAACACCCGCCTCATCATCCTGATCAGCTGCGTCGCCACCATCGGCGGCTTCCTGTTCGGCTTCGACAGCGGCGTCATCAACGGTACCGTCGATGGCCTCAAGCAGACCTTCCAGTCCAGTTCCGCCGGCACTGGCTTCGAGGTCGCCTCGATGCTGCTGGGCTGCGCGATCGGCGCGTTCCTGGCCGGTTCGCTGGCCGATCGCTGGGGCCGGCGCACGGTGCTGATCGTCTCGGCGGCGCTGTTCCTGCTGTCGGCGCTGGGCGCCGGCGCGGCGCACAACTCGGCGGTGTTCGTGCTGGCGCGGATGATGGGCGGTTTCGCGGTGGGCGCGGCCAGCGTGATGTCGCCGGCCTACATCGCCGAGGTCGCCTCGGCGCGCTACCGCGGGCGCCTGGCCACGGTGCAGCAGATTGCGATCATCGGCGGGCTGTTCTGCGCCTTCCTCAGCAATTATCTGCTGGCCAAGGCCGCCGGCGCGTCCACCGAGGCGCTGTGGCTGGGGCAGCCGGCCTGGCGCTGGATGTTCTGGATGCAGGCGCTGCCGTCCACGGCGTTCCTGCTGCTGTTGCTGGCGATTCCGGAGAGTCCGCGCTTCCTGGTGGCGCGGGGCCGCCGCGAGCAGGCGCTGGCGGTGCTGACCCGGCTGTACGGCGCCAACACGGCGCAGACCAAGCTGACCGAAATCTCCGCCTCGCTGTCGGCCGACCAGCACACGCCGCGGCTGTCGGACCTGGTCAGCAAGGTCACCGGCAAGGTCCGCCCGATCGTATGGATCGGCATCGGCCTGGCCACCTTCCAGCAACTGGTCGGCATCAACGTGGTGTTCTACTACGGCGCGGTGCTGTGGCAGGCGGTGGGTTTCTCCGAGAGCGATGCGTTGTTGATCAACGTGCTGTCCGGTGCGTTGAGCATCGGTGCCTGCCTGATCACTGTGGTGTTGATCGACCGGGTCGGGCGCAAGCCGTTGTTGTGGATCGGCTCGGCCGGCATGGCGGTGTCGCTGGCGCTGGTCACCATCGCCTTCGCCAGCGCCTCGCTGGATGCGGCCGGCAAGCTGGCGCTGTCGCCGGGCATGGGCCGGCTGGCGTTGATCGCCGCCAACGTCTACGTAGTCTTCTTCAACATGTCCTGGGGCCCGGTGATGTGGGTGATGCTGGGCGAGATGTTCCCCAACCAGATCCGCGGTTCCGGCCTGGCGGTGGCCGGTGCGGCGCAGTGGATGTCCAACTTCGCCATCACCGTGACCTTCCCGGTCCTGCTCGGCAGCATCGGCCTGGCCGGCGCCTACGGCATCTACACCGTGGCCGCGTTCCTGTCGGTGTTCTTCGTGCTGCGCTACGTGTACGAGACCAAGGGCAAGGAACTGGAACAGATGCAGGGCTGAGGTCGATACGCACGCGCACGCGGCGCGCGTGCCATCTCTGGATCGGTGTGTCTGTAGCCGAGCGGCTGAAGGTATTGCCGGATCGGTGGTGGCGCTGCGCGTGTCGTACCCTCACCCCAACCCCTCTCCCGGTGGGAGAGGGGCTTTGGACTTTCCCTTCTCCCGCCGGGACCATGGCCCCCTTTTCGGGGTGAAGGTGCCCCGCAGGGGCGGATGAGGGTCTGGGCGAATCCTTGCGAGCAGGTCCGCACAGCCCATAGACGTTCATTGATGTCCTCCCGGCGATGGTGCTGGGCACCCCAACGGCTGAGGTGTGCGATGGGTGATCCCGTGGATACGCACTTCATGTGTTACTTTATAACAATTGTCACTCTGGCTTCCTCGCCGTCCCTCGCTCCCTTGCCGTTCCAGTCGACCCGATGAACCTGCAGATACCCCCGCCGTTGCCCGATGTCGCTGCCGACGAACCTTCGCAGATCGCCGCTCCCCTGAACTGGGTGGGCATGGACGGCATCGCGCTGCCGATCTGTCTGGACATGGGCGAGGGCACGCCTGCGGCACCCGTGCCGGCGCAGGCCGCGCTCGCCGTCGACCTGCCGTCGGCGCAGGTCAAGGGCATTCATATGTCGCGGCTGTACCGCCTCCTCGACGAAAGCGCGCAGCAGCCGCTGTCGCCGTCGCGCCTGTCGCAATTGCTGCGGGCGATGGTGCACAGCCATGCCGACTGCGCCTCGACCGCGGCGCGGGTGTCGCTGCGCCTGGAACTGCTGCGTCGCAGCCCGGCACTGCGCAGCCCGGGGCTGGCCGGATGGCGGGCGTATCCGCTGCGGATCGACGCCGAACTGCGTGGCGGCGTGGTCCGGCTCGGACTCGGCGTGGATCTGCTGTATTCCTCGACCTGCCCGTGTTCGGCGGCGCTGGCGCGGCAACTGCTCAGCGAGGCCTTCGTGCAGCAGCACCCGGAACAGGCCTCGCTATCGCGGGAGGCGGTGGCGGACTGGCTGCTCCGGCACGGCAGTCACGCCACCCCGCATAGCCAGCGCAGCGTGGCCTCGGTGCGGGTCGGCGTGTCGGCGCGCGCGGTGCGCTTCGACGCGGAGGGCGTGATCGCGCTCGCCGAGCAGGCCCTGGCCACGCCGGTGCAGGCGGCGGTGCGGCGCGCCGACGAACAGGCGTTCGCGCGCCGCAACGGCGAGAACCTGATGTACGTGGAGGACGCCGCGCGCCGCCTGCAGCAGGCGCTGGGTGCGCGCTACGCCGAGGTGCAGGTGCAGGTGCGGCATCTGGAGAGCCTGCATGCGCACGATGCGGTGGCGGAGACCGCATCGGCGCCGGTGGCGGTCATGGCCGGGGAGGCCGCCCCTGACTTGGCGCAGGCCTGACCGCGGCCTGCGGGTGGTCCGCATGTGCGCACTGATGCCGGCCGGATCGCGCACGTCGCCCGGGCCACCTCGGCGTTCCGGGTAGGCTTGGGTCGGCGTGCCGGCGTCTGCAGCCGTCTGGCCGAGGACGATCGACACCCGCGCAACCAGGAATGAGACGCGTCGGGCCGTGGCCGGCGCCGAAACGCAAAAAACCCCGCCAAGGCGGGGTTTTTGCTGTGTCGCGCTGCAGGCGAGGCGAGGATGGCGCTCCCTAGGGGACTCGAACCCCTGTTTTAGCCTTGAGAGGGCCACGTCCTAACCACTAGACGAAGGGAGCGTTGGTCGCGTCGATTGCAGCGCGCTAGTATATGGGTCTCGCCGCCCTTCGGCAATCCCGCAACCCGATACGGAAGCGCCATCATCAATCCGCCAGTTCCATCGCCATTCACCCTGCGCGCGATCCCGCGCGACCAGCACCCCATTTCGCGCAAGGACATCAGCCCCAACGCCCTGCGCGTGCTGTACCGGCTGCGCGAGGCCGGCTTCGGCGCCTACCTGGTCGGCGGCGCGGTCCGCGACCTGCTGGTCCAGGTCCAGCCCAAGGACTTCGACGTCGCCACCGACGCCACCCCCGAGCAGGTCAAGCAGCTGTTCCGCAACTGCCGCCTGATCGGCCGCCGCTTCCGCCTGGCGCACGTGGTCTACGGCCGCGAGATCATCGAGGTCGCCACCTTCCGCGCCAATGTCGACGACGGCAGCGGCGACCGCGAGGTGGACAACGGCCGCCTGGTCCGCGACAACGTCTACGGCAGCATCGAGGACGATGCGGTGCGCCGCGACTTCACCTGCAACGCCTTGTACTACGCTATCGAGGACTTCTCGGTGCGGGACTACGTCGGCGGCTTCGAGGATGTGCAGGCGCGGTTGATGAAGCTGATCGGCGATCCCGAGCAGCGCTACCGCGAAGACCCGGTGCGCATGCTGCGTGCGGTGCGCCTGGCGGCCAAGCTCGATTTCGAGATCGAGGCCGGCACCGCCGAGCCGATCCCGCGGCTGGCCGGGCTGCTGGCCGAGGCCGCGCCGGCACGGCTGTTCGAGGAAGTGCTCAAGCTGTTCCTGTCCGGCCATGGCGTGGCCAGCTTCGAGGGGCTGGAGCGGCACGGTCTGCTCGCCGCGCTGTTCCCGGAGAGCGCGGCGGCGCTGCGCTCCAACCGCAGCGGCGCGCTGCGGCGGATGCTGATCGAAGGCCTGCGCAACACCGACAACCGCGTCGCCAACGACGAACCGGTGTCGCCGGCGTTCCTGTTCGCGCTGCTGCTGTGGCCGGCGTACTGCCGCGCACTGATGACCCTGCAGAAACAGGGCATGCAGATGGAGGAGGCGCAACGCCGCGCCGCCGACCGGGTGACCTTGCACCAACTCAGCACCGTGGCCCTGCCGCGGCGTTTCTCGCTGCCGATGCAGGAGATCTGGCTGCTGCAGTCGCGCTTCACCTCGCGCCAGCGCAAGCGGGTAGTGCGCACGCTGTCGCATCCGCGCTTCCGCGCCGCGTTCGATTTCCTGATCGTGCGCCAGTCCGCGTCGGACGAGCACGCGGCCGACATCGCCTACTGGCGCGAACTGCAGCAGCAGCCCGGCTACGCGCCGCCGCCGCGCGGCTTCGATCCGGAGGTGGACTACGCCGGCGACGAGCTGGCGTTCGCGCCGCCGGCCGACAGCGAAGAGACCCCCAAGCGCCGCCGGCGCCGGCGCCGCCGCCCGGACGCCGCCACGCCCGTCGAGTGAGCGCCGCGACACCGGCGCCGGTCCGGGCCTGCATCGGCCTGGGCGGCAACCTCGGCGACGCCGCGGCGACCCTGCGCGCGGCCCTGGCCGCGCTCGACACGCTGCCGCAGACCCGCCTGCTGCGCGCCTCGCAGCTGTACCGCAGCCCGGCCTGGGGCCGCGAGGACCAGCCGGACTTCATCAACGCCGCGGCGCTGGTGAGCACCACGCTGCCGGCGCTGGACCTGCTGCAGGCGCTGCTCGACCTGGAACACCGCCACGGCCGCCAGCGCCTGCCCGGCGAGCGTTGGGGCCCGCGCACGCTGGACCTGGACCTGCTGCTGTATGCCGAGGCGGTGATCGACCTGCCGGGGTTGCAGGTGCCGCACCCGTTCCTGCACCAGCGTGCGTTCGTGCTGCTGCCGCTGGCCGAGATCGCCGCCGACGCGGTCATTCCGGGCCATGGAACGGTGCGTGACGCACGCGACCGCATCGAAACCGACGGGATCGCGCCAATCGGTAGATAATGCTCGGCTCATTACCGCAGCACATGAGCTTATGAGCAGTCACGCCGACAGCAAGCCCTGGACCGTTCCCGCCCTGGCCGAGGCCAAGCGCCGCCAGCAGAAGCTGGTGATGCTGACCGCCTACGACGCCGGCTTCGCGCGGACCTTCGACGCCAACGGCGTGGACCTGATCCTGATCGGCGATTCGCTGGGGATGGTGGTGCAGGGCCACGATTCGACCCTGCCGGTGAGCGTGGACGACATCGCCTACCACACCGCCGCGGTGGCGCGGGTGCTGCAACGCGCACTGCTGGTGGCCGACCTGCCGTTCCAGTCCGATGCCACCCCCGAGCGCGCCTTGGACGCGTCGACCCGGCTGCTGCAGGCCGGTGCGGAGATGGTCAAGCTGGAGGGCGCCGGGCACAAGCTGGAGGTGATCCGCTTCCTCAGCGAACGCGACATCCCGGTGTGCTCGCACCTGGGCCTGACCCCGCAGTCGGTGCTGACCTTCGGCGGCTACAAGATCCAGGGCCGCGAAGAGGCTGCCGCGGCCAAACTGCTCGCCGACGCCAAGGCGGTCGCCGCGGCCGGCGCCGCGCTGCTGGTACTGGAATGCGTGCCGTCGCCGCTGGCCGCGCGCATCACCGCCGAGATCGACATCCCCACCATCGGCATCGGCGCCGGTCCGGACTGCGACGGCCAGGTGCTGGTGATGCACGACTTCCTCGGCCTGGACAGCGGCCACCGCCGCCCGCGCTTCGTCAAGGATTTCCTGGCCGAAGGCGGTTCCATCGCCGGTGCCGCACGCGCCTACGCCGAGGCGGTCCGCGCCGGCACCTTCCCCGACGCCGAACACGCCTACGCCAAATGATCGAGACCATCACCGACCTGGCGCGACTGCGCGCCACCGTCTCCGGCTGGAAGCGGCAGGGCCTGCGCGTGGCCTTCGTGCCGACCATGGGCAACCTGCACGCCGGGCATTTCTCGCTGGTGATGCTGGCGCGGCAATACGCCGACCGCGTGGTCTCCAGCGTCTTCGTCAACCCGACCCAGTTCGGCCCGAACGAGGACTTCACCCGCTACCCGCGCACCCCGGAAGCCGACACCAGCGGCCTGGAGGGCGCCGGCTGCGACGTGCTGTGGCTGCCGACGGTGGAAAGCATGTATCCGCTGGGCGTGGAGCTGGCGCTGCGCATGCACACTCCGGGCGTCAGCGAGGTGCTGGAAGGCGCCTGCCGGCCCGGCCATTTCGACGGCGTCTGCACCGTGGTCGCGCGCCTGTTCAACCAGGTGCAGCCGGACCTGGCCGCGTTCGGCAAGAAGGATTACCAGCAGTTGGCGGTGATCCGGCAGATGGTCGCCGACCTGGCGTTCCCGATCGAGATCCTGGGCGGCGGCATCGTGCGCGAGGCCGACGGCCTGGCGATGAGCTCGCGCAACCAGTACCTGTCGGCGGAGGAGCGGCCGCGCGCGGCGCAGATCCACCGCACCCTGCGGGCGATGCGCGACGGTCACCTGGCCGGGCGCCCGCGCGCGGAGGTGGAGGCGGACGCGACCGCGCAGCTGCAGGCGGCCGGTTTCGAGGTCGACTACAGCGTGCTGCGGACGCCCGACCTGAGCGAGCCGCAGGACGGCACCGGTCCGCGCGTGGCGCTGATCGCCGCGCGCCTGGGCCGCACCCGCCTGATCGACAACCTGGAATTCTGAGCGCGGCAGGCCGCGGCACCGTTTTCGCAGGAGCGGCTTCCTCGGTAAGGCCGGTCGCGGCTGAAGCCGCTCCTGCGACGGTTTGAGGCCGCCCCTCACCACCGCCACCTAACCCTCGGCTGCTAAACTGCGCGTCTTTCCTGACCGCAGTCCCGTGCCATGCAACTGAGCCTGTTGAAGACCAAGATCCACCGCGCCACCGTCACCCATTCCGAGCTGAACTACGAAGGCTCGATCGCCATCGACGGGCTGCTGCTGGACGCGACCGGTATCCGCGAATTCGAGCAGGTGCACATTTGGGACGTCACCAACGGCGCGCGCTTCAGCACCTACGCGATCCGCGCCGACGAGGGCAGCGGCATCATCTCGCTCAACGGCGGCGCCGCGCGCCACGTGCAGGTCGGCGACCTGATCATCATCGCCGCCTTCGCCGGCATGAGCGAAGAGGAAGCCGCGCGTTTCCAGCCGACCCTGGTCTACGTGGACGGCGCCAACAAGATCACCCACACCAACACCACCATCCCAAAGCAGGCCGCATGACACAGTCCACCGGTTTCGACGCACTGCATTCCCACGCCCAGCGCCTGCGCGGGGCGCGCCTTCCCGACCTGCTGGCGGCCGAACCCGGCCGTGCCGAGACGTTGGCGTTGCAGGTCGGACCGCTGTACTTCAATTTCGCCCGGCAGAAATACGACCGCGCCGCGCTCGACGCGCTGCTGGCGCTGGCTGCCGAACACGACCTGGCCGGCGCCTTCCAGCGCCTGTTCCGGGGCGAGACGGTCAACGTCACCGAAGGCCGCGCCGCGCTGCACACCGCGCTGCGCGGCGACCTCACCGACGCACCGGTGGCCAGCCAGGCCCACGCCAGCGCGCGCGAGGTGCAGCAGCGCATGCGTGCGCTGATCGACGCCCTGGCGCAGACCGAGGTCACCGACATCGTCAGTGTCGGCATCGGCGGCTCCGATCTGGGCCCGCGCCTGATCGCCGACGCGCTGCGTCCGGTCACCGGCGCGCGCTTCCGCGTGCACTTCGTCTCCAACGTGGACGGCGCGGCGATGCAGCGCACCCTCGCCACGCTGGATCCGGCGCGTACCGCCGGCGTACTGATCTCCAAGACCTTCGGTACCCAGGAAACCCTGCTCAACGGCCAGATCCTGCGCGATTGGCTGGGCGGCAGCGAGCGCCTGTACGCGGTCAGCGCCAACCCCGAGCGCGCCGCCAAGGCCTTCGACATCGCCGCCGGCCGCGTGCTGCCGATGTGGGACTGGGTGGGTGGCCGCTATTCGCTGTGGTCGGCGGTGGGCTTCCCGATCGCGCTGGCGATCGGCGCCGACGCCTTCGAACAGCTGCTGGAAGGCGCCGCGCAGTTCGACGACCACGCCCTGAACGCGCCGCTGGAGCGCAACGTGGCCGTGCTGCATGGCCTGACCACGCTGTGGAACCGCAACCTGCTCGGCTATGCGACGCAGGCGGTGATGACCTACGACCAGCGCCTGGCGCTGCTGCCGGCCTACCTGCAGCAGCTGGTGATGGAGAGCCTGGGCAAGCGCGTGCGCCTGGACGGCAGCCCGGTCGAGGCCGACACCGTGCCGGTGTGGTGGGGCGGCGCCGGCACCGACGTGCAACACAGCTTCTTCCAGGCGCTGCACCAGGGCACCAGCATCGTGCCGGCCGACTTCATCGGCTGCATCCGCAACGACGACCCGTACACCGTCAACCACCAGGCGCTGCTGGCCAACCTGCTTGCGCAGACCGAAGCGCTGGCGAACGGGCAGGGCAGCGACGATCCGGCCCGCGACTACCCGGGCGGCCGCCCGAGCACGCTGATCCTGCTCGACGCGCTGACCCCGCATGCGCTGGGCGCGCTGATCGCGATGTACGAGCACAGCGTGTACGTGCAGTCGGTGGTCTGGGGCATCAACGCCTTCGACCAGTTCGGCGTGGAACTGGGCAAGCAGCTGGCGAGCCAGTTGCTGCCGGCGCTGCAGGGCCAGTCCACCGAGATCGCCGACCCGGTGACGCGCGCGGTGCTGGCGCGGTTGCAGGGCTGACGCGAAGCGAAGCGCACGGGGCCGTTCGCCACCGTGCGTTCGCGAGGAACGATGCGGCCTGGCGGGCGTGCATCGCAATGGCAATCTCCGGTCCAGGAAGGAAGCAGGGATGATGAATGCGAAAAGGATGGTGTGTTGGATGTTGCTGCCGGCGGTGCTGAGCCTGGGAGCGTGCCAGCGGCAGGCACCGGAGCAGAATCCGGCCACGGCGGCGCAACCGCTGCACGTCGTCGAGGTCCGGATCGGCGCGATGCGCGACGGAAGGCCTGTGCCGCAGACCAGCGATGCGCCGATCCTGGTCAACGTGGCCCTGCGCGGCGCTGCCCACGGACAGGTCCTGAAAGCGCGCTTGCTGGACCTGCGCGATGGTCGCCAAGTCGGGCTGGTGGAGCGCGCCATGACCCGCTCCGATCAGCTCCAGTCGCTGCGTTTCGACAACGCGGCCGGCTGGCCGCCGGGGCGTTACATGCTGGAGGTGACGCTCGATGGCAAGCTCGCCTCGCAGCAGGACGTCGACGTGATGGAGTCGGCGAACAGCGCGCCGCGTACGGGCTCCTAGCGCGGCGCGGCTCCCGTACTGGACAGCGCCTGCAGGAACAGCACCAGCTTGTGCTTCTCCTCCGCGGTCAGACTGATCGGTCGATTGCGGGCGAGGTTGCGATAGTAGACCTCGTGTTCCACCGCCGCCGGCAGATCGGCGATGCTGCCGTCGTGCATATAGGGCGCAGTATCGGCGACCGTCCGTAGCGACGGGGTGCGGAAGGCGCCCAGATCCTGCGGCGCCCGCGTCACCGCAAAGCGGCCCAGTTCCGCCACGCGAACGTCGGAGAGGATGGAATCGCCCAGGCTCCTGCCTTCGCGCTTCTGTCGCTCCAGTACGTCGAGCAGGGCGGCGACGTTGCCGGCGACCTGGTTGAAACCGATGCCGGCGTGATGGAAGCGCTGATCGCTCGTGGTCGCAGGCGTGCCGTCCAGCCGGTGGCAATCGACGCAGCCGGCCTTGCCGGAAAACAGCGCCAATCCCTCGCGTTCGTCCTCGCTCAGCGATGCGCGCGCGCCATGCGTCGTCCGGTACGTCTCGTAGCGCGTGGGCGGCGCCGGCAAGGCACGGATGTAGGTGGCGAGCGCGGCGGCCACGACCTGGATGTCGCCGTCGTCCTCGCCGGCGGCTGCATGCAACAGTGACGCGTAGCGCGGGTCGCGGGCGAGGTGGGCCAGCACGGCCTGCCGATCGGCCAGGCCCATCTCGCGTGGGTTGGTCAATGGTTGCAGGACCGCCTCTTCCAGTGTCGCTGCGCGTCCGTCCCAGAAAAAGTGGGTCATGAAGCGGCTGTCGAGCAGGCTGGGCGCGTTGCGTGTGCCGTGTTGGCCGCCCGTCCCGGTGGACACCGCGGCACCGTCGGTATAGGCCAACTCGGCGCGATGGCAGCTTGCGCAACTGGTCTTGCCATCCGCGCTGAGCCGGATGTCGTGGAACAGCGCCTGACCAAGCGCGATCCGCGCTGCCGCCGTGTCGTGCTGATCGCCACCACACCCGGTCAGCACCAGGACCAGGGCGGCCGAGCACAGGCGCATGCAGATGACGATGTGATGACGCCAGTTCCTTGGCATGACGCTGTTGACTCCTGTCCCCACTGTCGGATATCTATATCCAGGCTGAATGCACGAAGCAAGGTCAGCATACGGATAGCCGGCCATCGTGGCCAGTCTTCAGGGATGAAAGCATGGAACGTCGCGGCGCAGGGATGGGCTCGGTGGTGGGTTTGCTGAAGCGGACGGCGCATGTGCCCGCGCGCGGTTGGCGGCGCATCGTGGGCAGAACGGTGGCGGCCTTGTTGCTCACCCTTCTGGCCTGCACGTCTGGTGCCACCTCCTACGTCTACGACGCGCAGGGGCGTCTGGTCGCGGTCAGCAACGATGCCGGTGCCAGTGCCCGCTATCGCTACGACACGATGGGCAATATCGTCGCCGTCGAACGCGTCTCCAGCGGAACCCTGGCGGTGCTCGGCTTCAGTCCGGGACGCGGTGCGGCGGGCGATCGCGTGCTGATCCAGGGGCAGGGATTTTCCACCGCTGCGTCCTCCAACAGCGTGGCTTTCAATGGGCAGGCGGCCACGGTGGTGGCTGCCAGCGCACGCGAGTTGACCGTGCTCGTGCCTGCCAACGCCAGTACCGGCCCGATCTCCGTGACCGTGGCTGGACAGAGCGCGAGCAGTGCGCAGCAGTTCGTGGTCGATGCCAACCTCCGTCAGCCGACCATCACCGGCATATCGCCGTTGATCGCCAGCGCCGGTACGGCGATCATCGTCGACGGACAGAACCTGGTCCCGGTCGCCGGGCAGACCACGGCGAAGCTGGATCGCAAGACCGCGGTGCTGTCGAGCGCCACCGGCACGCGCCTGGTCTTTCCGGTGCCGGGCAGGAGCGGCAGCGGGCCGGTGACCGTGACCACGCCCTACGGCAGCGCCACCAGCAGTCAGGATGTGCTGGTGGTGCCAAGCAGTGTGTCGTCCGTCGGCATCGCCAGCGTCACGCGCCTGACCCTGGACGCCGCCGCGGTCGACGTCGCGGTCGCCAACGCGGGTGGGTCCGCCGCGGTCCTGTTCACCGGCATGGCCGGCGATTACCTCAGCGCGCAATTCCAGTCGCTGGGGTCCACGACGTTGAACTACCTGGTGTTCGGCACCGATAACGTGGAGATCGCCAGTGGACTGGTGAATGCGAACCAGCCCACCCTGCATCTGCCGCGGTTGAAGGTGGGCGGCACCTACCTGTTGCTGCTCACACCCAGTACTTCCTCCGCCAGCTGGAAGATGGGAGTGGAGCATGCCGGGAGGCTTGCGCTGGACGGCGCCGAAACCAGTGTCGCCACGTCGATCACCGCGCAATCGAAGCGCTACACCTTCCTGGCCCAGGCCGGGAGCAGGCTGGGCCTGGCGCTGACCGAGCAGTCGCCGGTCGGCAGCGGGTGGGGGACAGCTTTGGCGCAGGTCTTCGACGCCGACGGCGTCAATCTGGGCTATCAGTACTGCAATCAGGCCAACAACGGTTGCGCACTCAACATCGCCGCGCCCAGGACCGGCGTGTATCAGGTGCTGCTGACGCCCGGTACGAGCGGCGCACGCACAATGCGCCTGAATCTGTTGCTCTCATCGGATCTGGTGCAGGCGTTGCCGAAGGACCAGGATGTGGTCGTGGAGACACAGCGTAGAGGCCAGAATCTGCGTTTGTCGTTCGAGGCCGCGGCGGGCGAGGCGTTCGCGTTGCAAGTCGCCGGCCAGACCACCGCGCCCGCCGGCCGCGATGTTTACTACCGCGTTTACGCGCCTGATGGCACCAGTGTTGCCTCGATGGCGGTGCGCGCCGCAGGTACCACCTACGTGACGGCGAAGACCAGCGGCACCTATCAGGTGCTGGTGGATCCCGGATTCGGAGAAACCGTGCGGTTGCAGACGCGGCTCAGCACCGGAGACGCAGGTGGTGGCGGTAGTGGGATCGATGGCGCCACCGGCGCATTCGCAACGCAACTGCCGGGCGACAGCGTGTACTTCACCTTTACCGCGACCGCCGGGCAGAGCCTGGGGCTCGGCATCAGCGAGCTGCAGTCCAACGAAAGCGGCCCGCTCAACGTCACGATCTATGGCCCTTCAGGCACGCCGATGGCCGGTGCCGCCTGCGAGGTGGCCAACGACGGCTGTGATGTGAATCTGCCGGAACTGGCGGCGGGACGTTATGGCGTCCTGGTCGCCCCTGCCACGACGACGCAGACGATGCGCTTCAAGGCGACCCTGTCCACCGATCTGGCGCTTTCCTTGACGCGGGATGCGGTCAGCCAGGTCGGCATCGGCCGGCGCGGGCAGAACGCCGTGCTGTCGTTCCAGGCGGGTGCCGGCGACGCATTGGCACTGCAGGTGTCGGAGCAGACCACGACGCCGGCGAACGGCGTGGTGTACTACCGCGTGTACCGGCCCGATGGCACGGCGTTGTCGTCGATGGCGGTGTCTGGCTCGGGCACCCTGACGATGAATACGCCTATCGCCGGGACTTACCGACTGTTCGTGGATCCGCGCTATGGCGCCACCGTGGCCGCCAAGGTGCTGGTGACGACCGGGAGTGCGGGTGGGCTGCAACTGGATGGCAGCAGCGGCGAGTACAGCGCCGCCGCCGGTCAAAGCGTGTTCTTCAGCTTCAGCGCAGCGGCCTCGCAGAACCTGGGATTGGGCATCGGCGATCTGAACCTGAGCAGCGGGACCTATGTCAACGTCAAGATCGCCAATCCCAACGGTTCCACGCTCACGACCGCGACCTGCTATGCCGCCAATGGCTGCGCCTTCAATCTGCTCAACCTCGCCGCGGGCAACTATGGCGTGACCGTGAGTCCGCAATCTGGCTCCCAGAGCATGGCGTTCAAGGCGACCCTCTCCACGGAGGTCGCCGGCTTCCTGCAGAGGGATGCATTGAGTTCCGTGAACATCTCGCGCTATGCCCAGAATGCGCGCCTGACGTTCGCCGGGACCGCCGGCGAGAGCCTGGCTTTGCTCGTCGCTGACGCTGCGACCAGGCCGACAGGCCGCGACGTGGTTTATGCGGTGTATCGGCCGAACGGCGCGTTGTGGAAGGACGTGACGGCCAGCGGCAACGTCATTCTGGCCCTGCCCAATCTCCCGGAGACGGGGAGCTATCGGGTGTTCGTCGATCCGGCGGGCGGCGCGTTGTGGTCGGCCCGGTTGAAACTCTCCACGGGACAGGACGGCAATGTCGAACTGGACGGCGCAGGTGGCAGCTACCAGACGCCCGCAGGGCAGGGCGTGCATTTCTCCATCGACACCCAGGCCGGCCAGAATCTGGGGCTGGGGATCACCGACATCGCGGTGAGTTCGGGCAGTTACTTCAATATCGCCGTCTACAGCCCGAACGGTACGACCTTGTACAGCGGCATCTGCTACGCCGAGGACGGATGTTCGTTGCCGCTGAGGAACACCTTGGCGGGACGCTACAGCGTGGTGGCGACACCGACCTCGGCGAGCCAGGCGATCAAGTTCCGCGCCGTGCTGTCGTCCGAGTTGCTGGATCAGCTGACCCGCGATCAGCCCTTGCATCTGGCGCTGGCCCGGTATGGGCAGAATGCGCGGCTCCGCTTCCAGGCGCAGGCAGGCGAGTCGTTGATGCTGCTGGTCGCGGCGCAGACGACACTACCCGCCGGTCGCGATGTGGTGTATCGCGTGCTACGGCCGGATGGTGCTGTCTGGAAGACGGCGACCATCAAGGTGGGCGATGCCATCAATCTGATCAATATTCCAACGTCTGGCGAGTATGCAATCCAGGTCGAGAGCCGGACAGGAAGCCCGCTGGAAGCGGACATCATCCTGTCCTCGGGCGTCGCGCTGCCGATCGACGGCGCTCCTGCGCATGTCGTGACCCGGTTGCCGGCGCAGTACAAGCACTTTTCTTTCGTCGCCAGTCAGGGGCAGAACCTGGGACTGGGCATCAGCGGCATCCAGGTCGTCGGTCCCGGCGCGCAGCGCGTCGTCGCTACTCTCTACAAGGCCGATGGCAGCACATTGGCAAGCAGTTACTGCGATGTCGAACGTGGCGGCTGCGATTTTGATCTCGCCAATCTGGCGGCAGGCAAGTACGCGCTCTTGATCGGCCAGGGCGACGATCAGGCGGCGACCTATGACGTGACGCTGTCCAGCGATCTGCCCCTGAACCTGCAGCGCGACACGCCACTGGCCGTTTCCGTTGCCCGGCGCGGACAGAATGCGCGGCTGCGTTTCCAGGGGCAGGCGGGCGACAAACTTGCCGTGCTGGTGCAGAACCAGGCGACCACGCCCGCGGATGGCACCAGCTATTACAGCGTCTACCAGCCGAATGGCACCCTGCTCACGTCCGGATCGACGCGCACAGGAACCGTGATCGGCCTGGGCAGCCTGCCGACGACCGGCCAGTACAGCATTGTGGTCGATCCGCAGTATGGGCAGACGGTCGACACCACCGTCACCTTGTCCACCGGCACCCCGGTGGCCGTGGATGGTAGTCGCTCGTTCGCTGCGGGCACGCCCGGCGCAGGTATCTACTTCTGGTTCGATGCTCAAGCCGGGCAGAAGCTCGATATCGGTCTCAATCAGATCGCATTGTCCGGCAGCGGGTTCGGTTGGGTTTATGTAACGCTTTATCGTCCGGACGGCAGCAAGGTCGTCTCCAATACGAATTGCTTCCGCACCTACGGCTGCGGATTCTCCATCGACGCCGCGCAAGCTGGACGCTATGGCGTCGTGGTGGTCCCTTCGACGGAAGACCAGAGCTTCTCCCTGACCGCCTCGGTGTCCAGCACCGTCGTTGGCACCTTGGCGTGGGATGTCCCGCAGTCGATCGCGCTGGACAGGCACGGAAAGACCGCCACGCTGTCCTTCAGCGGCACGGCAGGGCAGGGCGTACTGATGCGGGTGGTCAATCAGACGACCTCGCCGGTCGGCCGGCCGGTGACCTACGCGCTGTACCGGCCGGACGGGCAGTTCTATAGATCGTTCAGCGCAAGCACCGGCAGCAGCGACCTGAGTTTCCCGGCGCTGCCGACGAGCGGCACCTATCGATTGCGGATCGTGCCCGAGGACGGTGTCACCGCGGCGATGGACATCACGTTGGACAGTACACCCTAGAACACCGGCGCGGTTCCGTCGAACGGACGCAGAACGGAAGCAGGCATGGAGCGGAGCGAGCATATGACGTGGTTCAACAGCGCATGGAAAAGCGTGATCCTGGGTGGGCTGCTGGGCGCGCTGGCGTCGACGGCCGCCTCCCAACAGCTGGTCTGGTCGACGGCGGCCATGCCGGCCGTCGGCATTGGTGCTGTTCCTGCAGTGGTCGGGCAGTGGCATGCGACCACATTGGCCGATGGCAGCGAGCTGGCGCTGGCGCCCGACGGGCGCTTTCTGCGCCATCGCGTGCCCGGTCAGCGTGCGCGCGAGATCGCGCTGCCATCGGTACGCATCGATGCTAGCGTCACCTTGCTGCCGAGCGGGCGCGTGCTGGTCTGGGGCGGCCGCGATGCTAAGGGCCGGCTGCAGGACGGCGGCGCGTGGTTCGATCCGGCAAGCGCCTCCGTGCAGCCGGCCATGGGGCTGAGCCTGCGTGCGCGCTATGGGCACACCGCCACGGTCCTTACCGATGGTCGCCTCCTGCTCGCCGGCGGCACTGGCGATGGCGCCGGTGCGCAGGTGTGGGACGAAGCCAGCGATCGGGCGATCACCCTGCCTGCGGATCTGCCGGGCGGCGGCGACGCAACCTCGCGCCTGCTGGCCGATGGCCGTGTGGCGTTGCCGGCGTCGCGGAACGCCCAGCGCATCGCCAGCGATGCCGTGTTCGATCCGCTCGCGGGTGCGTTTCTTCCGTATCCGGCCAGCATCGCCGATACGCCAGGCGCGCCACGGCTCGCCGGCAGCGTGCCTGTGCAGGGGGCAGCCGGCGTCGCGCTGACCGCGCGGCTCGCGCTGCGCTTCTCGCGTCCGCTGCACATGCCCACGTTGTCCGCGCGCACCGTCACCCTGGTCGGTCCGGAGGGGCGCGTCGCGGTACGCATCGCGCCTGTGGAGCAGGGGCGTCTGCTGTTCGTGCAGCCGCGTCAGGCCTTGTTCCCGGATTCCCGCTACACCCTGATGGTCGACGGTGCGCGCGGCGCATCGGGCGATGCCGTGCCGCTGATCGCCCTGGATTTCCGCACTGCGGCGTACGACAGCAACGGACAGCCGGTGGCGCACGCAACGGCCGCGCCGGCAGAGGCGGGCGCCGCACCCAGCGTGCAGATGACCGGTGCAGGCACGTCGGCGTCCTGTGCCAATGACGGTGTGCCGTGCCGCGCGCACGGCCTGTTGGTGGACGGCGTCTGGTACCCGGGACAGGACAATACCGACAGCCGCTGGCGCATCTATGGCGCATCGCAACAGCCGGAACATAACGCGCGCATCGCGCGCATCGCCGCGACCTTCCACGTGACGATGGTGCGCGGGCGTGTGGTGCGGGTCGACCAGCAACCCGTGGCCGGGGTCGAGGTCAGCATCGGCAAGGAGCGCGCGCTTACCGACAAGAACGGCTGGTTCACCCTGTTCGATGTGCCGGCGGGGCATCATGAACTCTACGTCGACGGCAGCACCGCCAACACGGCCGGCGCTGAATACGGTCAATTCGTCGTCGGCACCGAAGTCGCCGCCGGCCGATTGAACGAACTCGGCTATCTGCTGCATCTGCCACGCATCGCTGCGCGCGACAAGATCCGGATCCCGTCGCCGACCGTCCAGGACATGGTCGTTGGCCACCCGGACATTCCCGGCCTGCAATTGCGCATTCCCAAGGGCACCGTCGTGCTGGACCGCAAGGGCCGCCTGGTGACCGAACTGGCGATCGTGCCGACGCCGGTCAATCGCGCGCCGTTCCCGGTCACCGAAAACCATCCGATGGCGTTCACGGTCGAGCCGGGCGGCGCGCAGATCCGCGGACTCGACCCAGGCGCCAACAACGGCATTCAGGTCTACTACCCCAACTACGACGGCTACGCCGCGGGTACCCAGGCCAATTTCTGGATGTACGACCCGCGCGATGGCTGGCGCGTCTACGGCAAGGGCACCGTTTCGGCCGACGGCAAGCATTTCGTTCCCGAGCCTGGCGTCGCCTTGCACCAGACCATGGGCGGCATGTACAGCGTGCCCAGCAACGACCCGCCCAGCGAGGCCGGGTTGCCGCCGGATGGGCATTGCTGCGGAACCCCGGGTAGCGGCGGCGTCGCCAATGCGGCCGATCCCATCGACCTGAAGACCGGCGAATTCGTCCATTCGGAAACCGACCTGCAGATCGCCGATGTGACGGCGCTGAGCCTGTCGCGCAGCTACCGTCCCCATGACATGAAGCAGCGCGAGTTCGGCATCGGCACCGCGTCCAACTGGGGCTACTACCTGCACAACCCAGGGGGCACCTACGATTCGCTCGATCTGGTGCTGCCGACTGGCGCTTATATCCGCTTCGATCGGGCCTCCGGTTCCGGCCCGCGTGGCGAGTGGCGCCAAGCCGGTTCGACCACGCAGTATGCGGGCGCCGTGCTGCAGTCGGTCTACGATCCGGACCCGTTGCAGCCCTGGGGCCGCGGCTTCCGCATCACCCTGCGCGACGGCAGCCGCATGCAGTTCTCCAGCTACATGGACACCCGCCTGCGCTGGCTTGAAGACCGCTACGGCAACCGCACCACGCTGCTCTACGACGCGGGTCTGGTCGCGCGCATCGTCTCTCCCAGCGGGCGCTATATTGGCCTGGAGTACGACACCCGCAATCGCGTTGCAGCGGCGACCGACAACGCCGGCAACCGCTGGACCTATGCCTACGACAGCAATGGCTTGCTTGCCACGGTGGGGTTCCCCGATGGCGGCAGCAAGGCGTATGCCTACCAGTCCAGAAGCCAGAACAACGCACTCGCGCAGCATCGGATGCAGTCCATCACCGACGCGCGCGGCAAGCGCGTCCTGCTCAACGAGTTCGAGGTCGTCAACGGCGTGTCCACCGGCAGGGTCGTCAAGCAGACCCAGGCCGACGGAGGCATCTTCGTCATCGACTATGCGCATGTCGATGGCGGCACCACTGGTGTGCTCGTCACCAGTCCGGACGGCAGCAAACGCCGCGTCGTCTTCGACGGCAACAGCGCCTATCCGAAGACCGACATCCTGGCCTATGGCACCGACAAGCAACAGACGTACAGCTTCGAGCGCAACGCCTACGGGCAGGTCACCGCCAGTATCGACCCGCTCGGCCGTCGCACCGAGTATCGCTACGACGCGGGCGGGCGACCGCTGCAGGTCACGCTGCTGGCGGGCACCACACAGGCGCGCGTGTCCAGCCTCAGCTACACCAGTGACGGCGACCTGCAATCGGCGACGGATCCGCTCGGGCGGGTCACGCGGCTGGACTACGGCGCCAACCGCTGCCTGACCGCGGTCACCGATCCTGGCGGCCGCACGGCGCGCTTCGCCTGCGATGGCGCGGGCCTGCCGTTGAGCGCGACCAATGCGATCGGCCAGACGATCGCCTTCCAGTACGCTGGCTACGATCTGGCCGGCATGGTCGATCCGCTGGGGCGCAGCACGCGCTTCCAGTACGACAGCCTCGGTCGGGTGACCGGCAGCCGCGACGACCAGGGCAACGCCACGCGCCAGGAATACGATGCGCTGGGCCGGGTCAGCAAGGCCTACGATGCCGCCGGCAACGCGACCGAATTCGGTTACGACAAGAACGGCAACGTCGTGGCGGTCCTGCTGCCGCACGGCAACGGCATCACCTATACCTACGACGAGCGCAATCGTCCGCTGACCCGGACCGACGCGCTGGGCCAGTCCGAGACATGGACCTACGACACCATGGACCGGGTCGCCAGCTACACCGATCGCAAGAGCCAGAAAAAGACGTTCGCCTACGACGTGCTTGGGCGCCTGTCGGTGGTCACCGAGGCCGACGGGCGCACCCAGACCTTCACCTACGACGCCGGCAACCGCCGTGTCGCGCTGGTCGATTCGGCAGCGGGCACCCTGAGCTGGGACTACGACCTGTTCGACCAGGTCATCAAGGCCATCACCCCGCAAGGCAACATCGTCTACGAATACGACGCCGCGGGCCGCCGTACCAAGATGATCGCGGCCAACCAGGCGGCACTGGAATACCGCTACGACGACGTCGACCGCTTGCGCACCCTGCTGCAGGGGAGCGAGACCGTGGCGTTCGATTACGACGCCGCCGATCGCCTCACCGAGACCACGCTGCCCAACGGCGTCAAGACCGGGTATGCCTACAACACCGCCAACCAGACCACCGGCATCGCCTGGCTCAAACCGGACGGCACGGCCCTTGGCGAGATCGGCTATGGCTACGACCAACTGGGCCGGCTGGTGGCGCAGACCGGCAGCTTCGCCCCGCAGGCGCTGCCGGCGGCCCGCAGCGGCAGCTTCGACGACAACAACCGGCAAACCCAGGCCGATGGCCAGACGCTCAGCTACGACGCCAACGGCAACCTGCTCTCCGATGGCGTAAGGACCTACGTCTGGAACGCGCGCGACCAGTTGGTGGAGATCAAACAGGGAACGGCGAGCATCGCCAGTTTCGGCTACGACCCGCTGGGTCGAAGAGTGAGCAAGACCGAAGGCGGGCAGACGATCAGCTATCTGTACGATGGGCTGGACGCGGTGCAGGAAACCCAGGGTGGCACCGTCAACCCGATCCTGACCGGGCTGGGCATCGATGAGCGCTATGCGCGGAACGAAGCCAGCGGACGTGCGTATTTCCTGAGCGATGCGCTTGGCAGCACGCGTGCACTTACCAATGCCAGCGGTGCCTTGATCCAGCGTTATGACTATAGCCCCTACGGCCAGACCAGTCAGGCCAATACAGGGACCAGCAATCCCTACCAGTACACGGGGCGGGAGCGGGATACGAGTGGGCTTTATTACTACCGGGCGCGGTACTATCGGCCAGACTTGGGGCGCTTTGTTAGTGAGGACCCCATTGGGTTGGTCGGTGGAGCAAACCCTTATGCCTATGTCCATGGTTCCCCACTGATGTATGGAGATCCTTTAGGTCTTTTTGATTTGCCATCAATTCCCCAGCCGGTAGTAGATGCGGTAGCAGGTTTTGGCGATTCGTTGTCATTTGGGTTGACGAACTACATACGGGATCAATGGGATATTAATGGCGCAGTTGAAAAATGTTCAGGTTATTATTCCGGTGGGCAAGTCGCCGGAACTGTTTATAGTTTAGCTATGCCTCTGAGTCGATTGGGTTACGTGGCAAAAGCCCGTCAGATTCCAAGATTGGGATTGTCTGCAGAGGAAAGCGTAATCGCAAGAAACGCTCTGAAGAATTATTTCAGAGGACCTTTCGCTTACTCATTGAGAAATTGGCATGCCGTCACATATGAAGGCCTGGTGGCGCAAGGAAAGAGTAGTGCCGACATAATTGCTGGCGCAGGAAGAACGAGCATTGGGTGGACATCCGTTTTAGTAGGAGGCGGCTTAGTAGGTTCGGCAACGCGCGCAGGAAGAATTGGAGGTAATTGTGGTTGTGGTCAATAAAATACTGGTTCGTCGCTATAGGGTCTACGATCCGCTAGAGCAGGATGTCTTTGTCTATGGCGCTGGGGAGTTAAATTTTTTTTCGTCTGGTAATAAGAGTTTGAATGTGGCGGGTTGGCTTGTTGATTGGGAGAAAATATTGCGTGGCCCAAGGCGCATAATATTCTTTGAAGACGATGGATTTAAATTTATCGATGTTGGTGGGTTAGTTTTTAAAATTGGGCATGGAGTTGAGGTGCATTGCGTTCGAAATATATTTATTTCAAAATTGAGTGTTCTTAATAACGGCGTGCCGGCTGCGTCTGTTACATACCTAACTCCTTGGTGGCGACTAATTTTTGACGATGGTAGTCACCCAGATTTGCAATTTCCTTTAGAGTATTTCTCTAAATTGTGGAATGATAATATTTTCATATTTAACAAGGCTGGTTAGTTCTGGGTGATAAGCGGATGTGAGTGTGGATAAAGATTGTGGTGGGAGGCGGGGCTTCTTCTATGGCTGTTGCTCTTCCTGTTTTTGGTGAGTTTATTTTTTGATGAATAGAATTTGGTTATTTTCTGCATTGGGTTTTTTGATTTTTGTCTAGTAACTCTCCCGGGATAATGGTTTCCAATCATCTGAGGTCAATAACTTTGGAAGGTTGGGTGATTTTGATGCAGATGATGAATTCGGACGGCAGGGCCCTGGGCGAGATCGGCTATGGCTAGGGCTACGACTAGGTCGGCCGCTTGGTGGCGCAGATCGGCAGTAACAACCGTCAAGCCCAGGCCGATGGCCAGGCGCTCAGCTACGACGCCAACGGCAACTTGCTTTCCGACGGCGTACGCACCTATGTCTGGAACGCGCGCGACCAGTTAGTCGAAAGGAAATAGGGGGCAGCAAGCATTTCCAACTTCGGTTACGACCCGCTGGGCCGAAGAATGAGCAAGGCCGAAGGCGGACAGACGATCAGCTATTTGTATGATGGACTGGATGCGGTGCAAGAGACGTAGGGCGGCACCGTCAACCTGATCCTGACAGGGCTTGGTATGGATGAGCGCTATGCGCGGAATGACGTCAATGGCCGAGCGCATTTCCTGGCAGATCATCTGGGCAGTATGCGGAGCAAGGCGGCTGACACTGGTAGCCGCCATGGCTATTGGTGGTAGTGCCGCTGTGGAGGATAGGGGATGAGAATTGAGGTTCGCATAAGGCAATCAGAGATTCGCTTTCGTAGTGGAATTAAGCTTATTTTGTTTGTTGCTGTTGCGGCATCTATCGCATGGATTATAAATGTATTGTGGCTGGCGAAGCTTCTTCTTTTTTTTGCTTTGTTTTTTTCTGCCGTTACAGTATTTGAATTTTTTAATGCTTGGCGGCTTAGGAAAAGGCTGCAATGATTATTGGCTGCTCGTGTATATCGAGCTCGGCATGCATGAGCTCTGTACGTGCAATAAATCTAGTGGGTATGTGTCCGGCGAGATTGATTTTGGCTTTGCTGAGGCGGCCTAGGGAATGAGGCGGTCAGTATCGTCCTTTCTGGGATTGAAGGTGTATAGGTCATGAATAAATTCGATTTTTACATTTATGCGCGCCGTTGATTTCCTCTCGGTTTATGGCGCAAGCACATTCTCCGTTCTGTGCTACGGTGTTTTTGATGCAGCTTCCTTGCAGGGAGCATATGCAACGCTGAAGCGGGATATCAGTTCGCGGAGCGAAGCGTCCGTTTACAGGATGCTTGGCGACGATTGGCCGAACGGCGTATTGCTCCTCGAGACGGTCGTGGCTGCTCCGGATGCGATCTCTGCAGAAATTCATCGGGCCTTGGCAAGCATGTTCGATGCGGAGGGCTGCAGGTTCTCCCTGTGCATGTATGGCGGGGCTTTTAATCGCTATGAAAGTTTGTTTTCTCCAGATTTTTTCGATCAGGTGTATGCGTTCGCGTTCCGCAGGAACGACCATGTCGTCAATCTCGATGCGTCATTGCTTGCCTCCGGGCAATGGAAGGACATTATCGCTGCCTGTCGACTGAGAGCCTCGATCTAGGAGGAATGGTCCTTGTGCCGGCGGGCCTGTGGCGAACGACTCCGTCTCGGTTCGACATTGATTGCCTACCAGACGTCACCGTCACGGATTCGGCCATGCTCCATGACGGGGTAAGAAGGCCATCGAACTGGCAAGCGATCAGGTGCGTCATCTGCCCGTATGCGGTCCCAGATCTGCGCAGTGTGCAATGTCGGTTCTACTGCGATGCAGCAAAATCTCCGCAGCGACGCTGCGTATGCTGGTGAAGCAAAACAAGTCCATGCCAGTCACCCCAAGCAAACCCGGTATTCCATCGCTATAGCGTCAGTCGATATCCGTGCGGCGTCGAGGCATACCTCGCGTCGCGGTTGACAGGCTTGGGGCGATTCGGGAAGCGTAGGCGCCGGCCGCACCTCGGCGTGTGCGGTCCGGCCGCGACATGGCATGCGTTCGCCGTTCCTGGGAGGGAGTCTCTTGCACACACAGACCGCTGGCGCGCGCGCGCCGTTTCGCACGGCGCTGGCCGCGGCCGCTGCGCTTGGCCTGCTGGCGTTGGCCGCCGCCGTTCCCGGTCGCTCCGTGCCGGTCGCACCGGCGGCCGCGCCGCCGCCGCCGATCCATCCGGACCGGTGGCCGTCGCCGGCCTGGCCGTTGAAGGAGGATCCGGCGCTGGAGGCGCGCATCACCAAGCTGATGGCGCAGATGTCGGTGGAGCAGAAGGTCGGGCAGACCGTACAGGGCGACATCGGCAGCATGACCCCGGAGGACGCGCGCAAGTACCACATCGGTTCGGTGCTAGCTGGCGGCAATTCCGATCCCGGCGGCAAGTACGACGCCAGCCCGGCGCAGTGGCTGGCGCTGGCCGATGCCTATTACACGGCGTCGATGCAGACCGACGGTGCCGGACCTGCGATTCCGATCATCTTCGGCATCGACGCGGTGCACGGGCAGAGCAACATCGTCGGCGCCACGCTGTTCCCGCACAACATCGGCCTGGGCGCGACCCGCGACCCGGAACTGATGCGCAAGATCGGCGAGATCACCGCCGCCGAGACGCGCACCACCGGCATGGAATGGACCTTCGCCCCGACCGTGGCGGTGCCGCAGGACGACCGCTGGGGCCGCACCTACGAAGGCTATTCCGAGTCGCCCGAGGTGGTGGCCAGCTACGCCGGCAAGGTGGTCGAGGGGCTGCAGGGCGTGCCCGGCACGTCGGGTTTCCTGGACGGGTCGCACGTGATCTCCTCGGTCAAGCACTTCCTCGGCGATGGCGGCACCACCGACGGCAAGGACCAGGGCGATACCCGGATCAGCGAGCAGCAGCTGCGCGACATCCACGGCGCCGGCTATCCGCCGGCGATCGCCGCGGGGGCGCAGACGGTGATGGCCTCGTTCAACAGCGTCAACGGGGTCAAGATGCACGGCAACACGGTCATGCTGACCGACGTGCTGAAGGGGCAGATGCATTTCGGCGGCTTCGTGGTCGGCGACTGGAACGGCCACGGCCAGGTGCCCGGCTGCCGCAACGACGATTGCCCGGCCGCGTTCAACGCCGGCGTGGACATGCTGATGGCCCCGGACAGCTGGAAGGGCGTCTACGAGAACGCGCTGAAGGCGGTGAAGTCGGGGCAGATCCCGATGGCGCGGCTGGACGATGCGGTGCGGCGCATCCTGCGAGTCAAGCTGCGCCTGGGCCTGTTCGAGGCCGGCAAGCCGTCGCAGCGTCCGCTCGGCGGCAAGTTCGAGCTGCTCGGCGCGCCCGAACACCGCGCGGTGGCGCGGCAGGCGGTGCGCGAATCGCTGGTGCTGCTGAAGAACCAGGGGCAGCTGTTGCCGCTGAAGCCGCAGCTCAAGCTGCTGGTGGCCGGCGACGGCGCCAACGACATGGGCAAGCAGGCCGGCGGCTGGACCCTTAACTGGCAGGGCACCGGCACCAAGCGCGCCGACTACCCCAACGGCACCACCATCTGGGAGGGCCTGCAGCAGCAGGTCGGCGCCGCCGGCGGCAATGCCGAACTGGCGGTGGACGGCAAGTTCACCACCAAGCCGGACGTGGCGGTGGTGGTGTTCGGCGAGCATCCCTACGCCGAATTCCAGGGCGACATCGCCACGCTGCTGTACAAGCCCGGCGACGACAGCGACCTGGACCTGATCAAGTCGCTCAAGGCCCAGGGCATCCCGGTGGTGGCGGTGTTCCTGAGCGGGCGGCCGCTGTGGGTGAACCGCGAGATCAACGCCGCCGACGCCTTCGTCGCGGCCTGGTTGCCGGGTTCGGAAGGCGCCGGCATCGCCGACGTGCTGCTGCGCAAGGCGGACGGCAGCGTGCAGTACGACTTCCACGGCAAGCTGAGCTTCTCCTGGCCGCGCACCGCGGTGCAGTTCGCCAACAACGTCGGGCAGAAGAACTACAGCCCGCAGTTCGCTTTCGGCTACGGCCTCACCTACGAGGACAAGGGCGATCTGAGCCGCTTGTCCGAGGTGTCGGGCGTGTCCGGCGCGCAGGCGGTGGGTGGGGTGTACCTGGACCGCGGCAAGCCGGCGGCGGGCATCAATCTGATCCTGTTCGGCGGCACGCAGGCCAATCTGCCGGCGGCGACCTTCCCGGCGGCACTGGCCGACGGCTCGCTGAAGGTCACCGCGATCGACCACAAGGCGCAGGAGGATGCGCGACGCTTCGTCTGGTCCGGCAGCGGCAAGTCCGGGTTGGCGCTGGTGTTGCCCAAGCCGCTAGACGTGTCGCGCGAGAGCAATGGCGACGTGCAATTGATCCTGACCGTCAAGGTGGATGCGGCGCCCGGCGCCGCCGCCCGCATCGGCGTGGCCTGCGGCCACGACTGCGGCGCGCGGCTGGACCTCGGCAAGGCCTTGGCCGCGCTGCCCAAGGGCGAGTGGCGCACCCTCGGCGTGCCGCTGAAGTGCTTCGCGGTGGCCGGCGCCGACCTGACCCGGCTTGAGCGCCTGCCCTTGATCGAGAGCGACGGCGCGCTGGATCTGTCGCTGTCGCGGATCGCGCTGGGCAGCAGCAACGACGCGCAGAGCGTGGTCGACTGCCCGCTGCATTGAGCGGCGGCGAACGGTTTTCTTGAACGAGCGGCGCCGCCCACGCGGGCGGCGTCATGGACAACGGTGCGACAGGGCTGCGGCCCGTAGGAGAAGGCAGTGGGGTTGGCGACGTTGGATGTGGCGATCGTGGTGGTCTACCTGGCGGGCATCTTCCTGCTCGCGCAATGGGTCTCGCGGGAGAAAGCCGGACACCGCAAGAGCGCGGAAGATTACTTCCTGGCCAGCAAGACTCTGCCGTGGTGGGCGATCGGCGCCTCGCTGATCGCGGCGAACATCTCCGCCGAGCAGATCATCGGCATGGCCGGTTCCGGTTACGCGATCGGCTTGGCGATCGCCTCCTATGAGTGGATGGCGGCGCTGACCCTGCTGATCGTCGGCAAGTTCTTCCTGCCGATCTTCCTGCGCAACGGCATCTACACCATGCCGCAGTTCCTGGAGCAGCGCTACGGCAAGTGGATCCGCACGCTGATGGCGGTGTTCTGGCTGCTGCTGTACGTGTTCGTCAACCTGACCTCGATCCTGTGGCTGGGCTCGATCGCGGTGAGCCAGGTCACCGGCATGGATCAGACCCTGGCGCTGGCGCTGATCGGCGTGTTCGCGCTGGTGTACCAGCTGTACGGCGGGCTGAAGGCGGTGGCGCTGACCGACATCGTCCAGGTCACCCTGCTGGTGCTGGGCGGTCTGCTGGTCGCCGGACTGACCCTCTCGCGGATCGGCGACGGCGCCGGCGTGCTCGCCGGCTTCCGCCACCTGTGGAACGCGCACCCCGAGCACTTCCACATGATCCTGTCCAAGGACAACCCGTTCTACAAGGATCTGCCGGGCCTGAGCGTGCTGCTCGGCGGCCTGTGGGTGATGAACATCAGCTACTGGGGCTTCAACCAGTACATCATCCAGCGTGCGCTGGCGGCCAAGAACATCGGCGAGGCGCAGAAGGGCATGGTGTTCGCCGCGTTCCTGAAGTTGCTGATGCCGGTGGTGGTGGTGGTGCCGGGCATCGCCGCGGTGGTGCTGGCGCCGGACCTGGCCAAGCCCGACCAGGCCTATCCGACCATGATGCAGTTGCTGCCCAGCGGCATCCTCGGCCTGGTGTTCGCCGCGCTGGTGGCGGCGATCGTGGCCTCGCTGGCCTCCAAGATCAATTCGGTGGCGACCATCTTCACCCTGGACTTCTACGCCAAGTTCCGCCCGCAGGCCGACCAGCCGCAGCTGGTGCGGGTCGGCCGCGTGGCCGCGGTGACCTCGGTGCTGATCGGCATCCTCACCGCGCGGCCGCTGCTGGGCAATTTCGACCAGGGCTTCCAGTTCATCCAGGAATTCACCGGCTTTTTCACCCCGGGCGTGGTGGTGATCTTCATGCTCGGCCTGTTCTGGAAGCGCGCCAACGAGGCCGGCGCACTGACCGCGGCGATCGGCTCGGTGCTGCTGTCGTTCGCGCTCAAGAAACTGTGGCCGGAACTGCCGTTCATGGACCGCATCGGCCTGGTGTTCGTGCTGTCGCTGGTGGCGGCGGTGGTGGTGTCGCTGCTCACCCCGCTGGCGCCTGCGCGCGACCTGATCCGCACCGACGATGTGCGCTACGGCACCACGCTGGGCTTCAAGCTCGGCGCCGCCGTGGTAATCGCGATCCTGGTGGCGCTGTACGCCGTGTTCTGGTGAGCCACGGGCCGGCCGTGGCGTGGTGCGCTCAGACGTCGCCGCCCTGCCACGGCTCGGCCAGCCAGGCGTCGAGCGCCTCGGCCGGCATCGGCCGCGCGATCCAGTAGCCCTGGCCTTCGTCGCAGCCCCAGTCGCGCAGCATCCGGTACACGGTTGCGCTCTCGATGCCCTCGGCCACCACCTGCTGGCCGAAGTCGTGGCCGAGATGGATCATCGACGGCACCAGCATGCCGTCGCTGCGGCTGCCGGGCAGGGCGCGGATGAACGACTGGTCGATCTTCAGTGCGCTGGCCGGAATGTTCTTGAGATAGCCGAGGTTGCTGTAGCCGGTGCCGAAGTCGTCGATGGCGATCTTCACCCCGAGCGCGCTGATCTGCTGCAGTTGTTCGGCCACCCGCTGCGGATCGCGGATCATCGCGCTCTCGGTGAATTCGATCTCCAGTGCGCCGGGCGCCAGCGCATGCTGCTGCAGCAGCGCCTGCAGCCGGGCGATGAAGTCGGCCTGTTCCAGGTCCACCGCCGACACGTTCAGTGAGACGCTGAAGCGATAGCCGCGCTGCTGCCACAGCGCCGCCTGGGCGATGCCGGCGCGCAGCACCCAGGCGGTGATGCGGCTCATCAGTGCGGTCTTTTCCGCCAGCGGGATGAAGTCGTTCGGCGCCACCGTCCCGAGCAAGGGATGCTGCCAGCGCAGCAGCGCTTCCACGCCCACGCATTCGCCGCTGCGCAGGCTCACCCGTGGCTGGTAGTGCAGGCTCAGCTGGCCGCGCGCCTCCAGCGCTTCGGGCAAGGCGGCCAGGATCCGGAAGGCATTGCGCTGGTTGGCGTCGTGGTTGCGCTCGTACAGGCTCCAGCGCTGCCCACGCTGGCGCGCCATGTCCACCGCAGTGGTCAGCGAGCGCACCGTGTGATTGGCGCTCAGCGCCCCGTCCAGACGCACCGCGCCCAGCGAGGGGCTGGCCGCATGCGGAATGCCCTGGTGGTCGATCGCCGCGGCGAAGGCGTCGCAGAGGTGCTCGCACCAGTACTCCAGATGCGCCGTGTCGCTGCCTTCCATGATGAACACGAAGGTGGTGGTGTCGATGCGGTACAGCGGCAGGTTGCCCAGCGCCTTGCGCAGGCGGTCGCGGGTGGCCAGCAGGTAGCCCTCGGCGTACTCCCAGCCCAGCGCCTTGACCATGTCGCGGAAATAGTCGATGCCGCACACGTCGATCGCCACCGCGGTGTCGTGGTGGTCGGCGGTCTGCAGCGACAGCCACATGGTCAGGTCGTCGTTGAAGCGGCTGCGGTTGGGCAGGCCGGTCAGCGCATCGACGAAGCCGCTGTTGCGCAGGGTGTCGATGCGCACCATCAGCAGGTCGCGCAGGTCCTGCAGGGTGCGGCGCGCCACCTCGTCGAACTCGTGGCGCGGCTCGCTGTCGATCACGCACAGCGTACCCAGGCTGGCGCCATCGGCCATCAGCAGCGGCGCGCCGGCGTAGAAGCGGATGAACGGCGGGCCGGTGACCAGCGGGTTGTCGCGGAAACGCGGATCCTGGCGGGCATCGGGCACCACCATCAGTTCCGGGCTGTGGATCGCATAGGCGCAGAACGCCTGGCTGCGCGGCGTCTGCGGAACCTCCAGGCCGACCCGGGACTTGAACCACTGGCGCTGTTCGTCGATCAGCGAGACCAGCGCGATCGGCACCCGCAGGTAGCGGGACGCCAACTGCGTGACCAGATCGAAGACCTGGTCGGCCGGCGTGTCCAGCAGACACAGCTGGCGCAGGGCGCTGAGCCGTTGCGGCTCGTCCAGCAAGGCGGGTGGGGGAGACTTCAGCATGCCGGGTTATCGGCCCGGTACCAGGGGACTTGAGCGCCGGCCGGAAGAGCGGTTCAGGCCACCGCCGCGCCGCCTGCCTCAGCGTGGCGGATCGCGCTGCGGGCTGGGCCGCTTGGCCAGCTTGCGCTGCAGCGAGCGGCGGTGCATGCCGAGCAGGCGCGCGGCGGCGGAGACGTTGCCGCCGGTCTCGTGCATGGCCTGCTGGATGTGCTCCCACTGCAGGCGGCTGAGCGGGGTCATCGCGTCCGGCACGTCGCTGCCGTCCTCGTCGTCCTCCTCCTCGGCCTCCAGGCCGATCGCGCGCAGGATCATCGGCACCGTGGCCGGCTTGGGCAGGTAGTCGTCGGCGCCGAGCTTGATCGCCTCCACCGCGGTGGCGATGCTGGCGTAGCCGGTGACCAGCAGGATGCGCATGTCGGCGCGGATCGCGCGCAGCGGCTGGATCAGCGCCAGGCCGGATTCGTCGCCGAGCTTGAGGTCGATCAGCGCGTAGTCCGGCGGCGCCTCGGCGGCCAGCGCCAGTGCGGCGGCGGCGCTGTCGGCGGTGCGCGTCTCCAGGCCGCGGCGGGCGAGGGTGCGCTGCAGGGTGCGCAGGTACAGCGGATCGTCGTCGACCAGCAGGCCCAGCGGGGTGTCGGTGTTCATGCGGAGGTCTCCAGGGCGAGCAGCGGCAGGCGGAAGCCGACCCGGGCGCCGTGGTCCGGCGCCGGCTCGGTCCACAACTCACCGCCCAGGCGTTCGATGGTCGCATGCGACAGCGCCAGGCCCACGCCCATGCTCTCGGGCTTGCCGCTGCGGAACAGAGTGGCCGGCAGGCCGACCTGGTTGGCGTCGAAGCCGCCGCCGTAGTCGCGCACCTCGCCGACCAGTTCGCTGCCGGTGACCCGCACGTTCAGGTCCACCTGGGGGTGGCCGGCGCGTTCGCCGGCGTCGGCGGCGTTGTTCAGCAACACCTGCAGCAGATGGCCGATGGCGCTTTCCATCCGCAGCTGCAGCGGCGCGTCGTCGTTGCGGCGCAGCCGCACGGTCGGCCGCACCAGTTGCCACTGGTGCAGTACCTGCGCCAGCGACACCGTCTGCCCGCCGGCGCGCTGCGCCGGTGCGGCCAGCGCCAGCACCCGTTCGCGGCACTGCACCAGCAGTTCGCGCAGGGTGTCCAGGTCCTCGCGCAGCTCCGGCTGGGTACTCTGTTCGGCGATGTCGTCGGTGAGCAGGGTCATCGTCGCCAGCGGCGTGTTCAGCTCGTGCGCCACCGACGCGGCATGGGTGGCCAGGGCGACGATGCCCTCGTTGCGGGTGAAGCGCTCGCGCAGCAGCGCCAGCTCGCGCTCGCGCTCGCGCATGGCCATCGCCAGGCGGGTGGAGAACACCAGCACCACCACCGTGGACAGCAGGAAGTTGGCGGCCATGCCCCAACGCTGCAGGTCCAGCGCCTGGTAGGGGCCGTGCGGCAGCGGCAGGCCGAACAGCGCGCTGACCGCATAGCCGGCCACGCAGGCCAGCGCCACCGCCAGCGCCCAGCGCAGCGGCAGGGCCAGCACCGCCAGCGCGATCAGCACCAGGAACAGCGAGCCGAAGGCGTTGCCGATGCCGCCGCTCCAGCCGACCATCCAGGTCAGCACGGTCACGTCGACCAGGATGTGGCCGAAGGCGGTGGCCGGCGCGGCCGAGTCGGCATGGCGCAGGCGCAGCTGCGCGTACAGGTTGAACAGCGCCAGCACCGCCACGCCGGCCCACAACGGCGCCTGCGGCAGTGGCAACTGCAGCGGCCAGGTCGCCACCAGGATCGTCGCGGCCTGGCCGGCGGTGGCCAGCCAGCGCAGGCTGCACAGGGTGCGCAGGAAGGAGGCATCGGTCGAATCCATGCTGCGCATCGTATGCGCTGGACCCAGGGGCTGCCTGCGACAAACCGTCGCAGCGGTGCCGCCTGGCTGAATCGGCGGTGCCGGCGCGTGCGGCAGGAGCGGCCGCGCAGGCTAAAATGGGCGCATGTACGATGCCGTCAGCCGCCCCACGCCTCCCGCCGATGCCGCGCCCTGGGCGCGCCGTCTCACCCAGCCGGTCCGCATCGGCGGCGTCACCATGGGCGGCGGCAAGCCGGTGGTGGTGCAGTCGATGACCAATACCGACACTGCCGACGTCGCCTCCTCGGTCAAGCAGGTGGCCGAACTGTGGCGCGCCGGCTCGGAACTGGTGCGCCTGACCGTCAACAATCCCGAGTCGGCCGCGGCGATCCCGCGCATCGTCGACAAGCTGCGGATGATGGGCATCGAGGTGCCGCTGATCGGCGACTTCCACTACAACGGCCACCAACTGCTGGCGGCGGAGCCGGCCTGTGCCGAGGCGCTGGCCAAGTACCGGATCAATCCCGGCAACGTCGGCTTCGGCAAGAAGAAGGACACCCAGTTCGCGCAGCTGATCGAGTTCGCGCTGAAATACGACAAGCCGGTGCGCATCGGCGCCAACTGGGGTTCGCTGGACCAGGCGCTGGCGGCGCAGCTGATGGACGAGAACTCGCGGCGCGAAGTGCCGTGGGATGCCGGCCGGGTGCTGCGCGAGGCGTTGATCCGCTCGGCGCTGGACTCGGCCGAGCGCGCGGTGGAGCTGGGCCTGGGCCGCGACCGTATCGTGCTCAGCTGCAAGGTCAGCGGCGTGCAGGAACTGATCGCGGTGTACCGCGACCTGGCGCAGCGCTCGGACTTCGCCCTGCACCTGGGCCTGACCGAGGCCGGCATCGGCAGCAAGGGCATCGTCGCCTCCAGCGCGGCGCTGGCGGTGCTGCTGCAGGAAGGCATCGGCGACACCATCCGCATCTCGCTGACCCCGGAGCCGGGGCAGTCGCGCACGCAGGAAGTGATCGTCGCCCAGGAATTGCTGCAGACCACCGGCCAGCGCGCCTTCACTCCGCTGGTCACCGCCTGCCCGGGTTGTGGCCGCACCACCTCCGAGTTCTTCCAGGAGCTGGCCAAGGTGGTGCAGAACCACGTCCGCGCGAAGATGCCGGAGTGGAAGGTGACCCATCCCGGCGCCGAGAGCATGACCCTGGCGGTGATGGGCTGCGTGGTCAACGGGCCGGGCGAGTCGCGCCACGCCAACATCGGCATCTCGCTGCCGGGCACCGGCGAAGCGCCGGCCGCGCCGGTGTTCATCGACGGCGAGAAGAAGGTGACCCTGCGTGGCGAGAACATCGCCCATGAGTTCGTGGCGTTGATCGACGAGTACGTCGAACGCACCTATGTCCGCCGCACCGGGTGAATCCGCCGCCGAGGCGGCCGGCCTGCGCCGCTGGCTGCGGCTCAATGCCTGGCGCGTGGTGCTGCTGTTCGCCGGAGTCCTGCTGCCATTGGGCGTGTTCGTGGCCCTGGCCGACGAAGTGCATGCGCTGGAAGACCTGTATTTCGACGAGCCGCTGCTGTGGAGCATGCGCGGCCTGACCAGCCCGGGTTGGGACCGCTTCTTCACCGTGGTCACCGAAGCCGGCTACCAGTACGGCGTGATCCCGCTGGACACGCTGATCGTGCTGGTGCTGCTGGGCATGCGCCGCTGGCGCGAGGCGCTGTTCGCCGCGTTGTCCTTCATTGGCTCGGCGCTGTTGAACATGGGCGCCAAGCAGTTCTTCCAGCGCGACCGGCCCAGCCTGTGGGAGTCGATCGCGCCGGAACACCACACCTTCAGTTTTCCCAGCGGCCACGCGATGGGCTCGATGACCCTGGCCGCGGTGCTGATCGCGCTGAGCTGGCGTACCCGCTGGCGCTGGTCGGTGCTGTGGCTGGCCGGCAGCTTCACTCTGTTGGTCGGCGTGTCGCGGGTGTACTTGGGCGTGCATTACCCCTCGGACATCCTCGGCGGCTGGAGCGCGGCGCTGGTGTGGGTGGTGGGGCTGTACCTGCTGCTGTTCCGCGGCGAGCGCCGGCCGCGCTGGCGTGCGCGGCGCGCATTGGCATGATCTCCAGTACGCGCCAATCCACACTGCTGGCGCTCGCTGTGCCGTCGCTTCCAAAACCTGCGAAGGATGAACACATGACCAGATCCGAGCGAGCGTGTCAGATTTGGGCAGTGCTGGCGTGGGCGGCACGCCATCGCCAGTCTTTAACCTACTTTCAGTTGGCCGCGCTCACGGGCGCACATCCCGCGGGTCTTGGTCAGCTACTTGAGCCTATTCAGTCGTATTGCTTGCTAAATCAGCTGCCCCCGCTCACAGCGATAGTCGTACAGCAGGAGTCGGGTTTGCCGGGTAGCGGCTTTATTGGGGCCACTGCAGAAGAGTTGGGTAGGGCGCAAATGGCGGTTTTCGGATGTGACTGGCTCGCGCATGGCAATCCTCAGCCTGAAAGGTTCGAAGCTGCTGTTCGCGAACGTCCGTCCAATGGAGAGAATTGATTTCTTCCGCCTGATGGTGCGGGCAGCGCTTTATGTAAGTGCAAAGCGGCCCACTACATATTTGTAAAACGGGAAAAGTATTTCCTCTGCTGATGTTGTTCGAGCGTTCGCTGCAGTCTCCCGCTACCAGCTCGAACTGGCGCCGCCGCCGCCGGAGCTGCCGCCGCCGGAGGAGGAGTCGCTGCTGGAACTGGAGGACGACGAGGATGAGGACGATGCCGCGGACTCGGCCGCGGCGCGTTCCCTGGCGGCTTGAGCGGCATGGTAGCTGGCGGTGTATGCGAACACGCCGGGCGCGGTCTCGGCGATATGGCCCTTGCGGATCAGCGCATTGCGCCGCCGTGTGAGCGCCTGCAGGAAGCGGCTGTAGCGCTGCGGCGAGCGGTAGCGCTGCGCGGCGATGGCCAGGGTCAACACCAGGATCAGCAGTTCCAGCGCCAGGAAGATCACCGTCATCGTCATCGACCTGGCCGACAGCAGCACCACGAAGATGCCGGGGTTGGCGCTCAGGAACAGGCGGATGAACCATGCCCAGAAACCGCCGCGCGCGGTGTCCTGGACCAGTTCCTCGGGCTTGTCCGACAGGCGCGGATGCCGCCGCAGCAGACGCCTGCGCAGATAGCCGGTCCAGGCCTGGCGCAGCGGCAGCAGCAGCCACACCAGCACCAGCAGGCCCGCCCAGGCGATGGCGCCGCGCTGCCAGTGCATGCCGTCGTCGGCCGCTTGCGCCAGTTCGGCGACGGCGGCGGGATCCTGCGCGGCGGCGCGGCCCATGAAGTCGAACGCGGCGACGATCGCGTCGGCGGTGTCGCCCTGGCGCAGGCGCGGCGCCAGGTAATCGTCCAGCGCGTGCCGGGCGACCACGTCGGGCAGCGCACCCTCCAGGCCGTAGCCGACTTCGAAGCGCGAACGCCGGTCCTGCATCGCCAGCACCAGCAGCAGGCCGTTGTCGCTGCCTTGCCGGCCGAGCCTCCAGCTGCGGAAGGCGCGCTCGGCCAGGCGCTCGATCGGTTCGTCCTGCAGCGACGGCACGATGTAGACCGCGCCCCAGATGTGCTGGCGCTCGCGCAGGCGCTGCAGTGCCGCGTTGATCCGCTGGGTGTCGTCCGCACTGAGGGTGCCGGCGGGGTCGACCACGTTCGGCGTGTAGGGCGGAATGGCGACGGCGCAGCGGCCGAGTACCGGCCACAGCAGCAACGCCAGCACCAGCAGGGCGCTCAGTCGGAACGGCGTCCAGCCGCGCGGAACGCTGGCGGCGGCATGTGCGGCCTGGCTGCGCATCGCTAGGCCAGGCTGTACAGGGCGGCGGCACGCGCGTGCAGCGCGGTCGTATCGAACAGCGGCACCGCCGCGTCGGCAGGGCCGACCAGCAATCCGATCTCGGTGCAGCCCAGGATCACCGCCTCCGCGCCTTGCGCCTGCAGCCCTGCGATCACCTCGCGGTAGCGCAGCCGCGACGGCGCCTGCACCACGCCCTGGCACAGTTCCTCGTAGATGATGCGGTGCACGGCCTCGCGCGCCGGCGCATCCGGGATCAGCACGTCGAAGCCGCGCCGTTGCAGCCGTTCGCGGTAGAACGCCTGCTCCATGGTGAAGCGCGTGCCGAGCAGGCCGACGCGGACGATGCCGGCGGCCTGCAACGCATCGGCGGTGGCATCGGCGATGTGCAGCAGCGGCAACGGGACCGCGGCGGCGATCGCGTCGGCGACGCAGTGCATGGTGTTGGTGCACAGCACCAGGAAATCGGCGCCGCCGGCCTGCAGCGCGCGCGCCGAGGCCGCCAGTGCGGCCCCGGCCGCATTCCAGTCGCCGTCGCGCTGGTACTGCGCGATCTCGTGGAAGTCCACGCTGTGCAGCAGCAGCTTGGCCGAGTGCAGTCCGCCCAACTGTGCGCGCACCGTCTCGTTGATGTGCCGGTAGTAGGGCAGGGTGGATTCCCAGCTCATGCCGCCGATCATGCCGATCGTCTTCATCGTGCGTCGCTTGCCGCCGTGTCGAGTGCGCGAGGATGGTAGCGGCATCGGCCGCGTGCGGCGACCGCGCGCTGTGCCTGTGTCGGCGATCGTCGGGACGCCGCGGCGCGACGCGGCGTCACGCGCACCGCTAGGCGTCCAGGGGCGGCGGCGTGCCGGCACCGGCGCGCGCCGCACGCCGTGCCAGCACCGCCTCGCGGTGGGCGATGTAGGCGTTGGCGCCGAGGATCACCAGCGCGCCCAGCACGGTGCCGCCGTCCGGCGTCTCGTCGAACAGCCACCAGCCGAACAGCGCCACCAGCGGCAGCTGGGTGAAGCTGATCGGGGTCAGTGCGGAGACCTCGCCGAGGCGCAGCGCATGCGTCCACAGCAACTGGCCGAGGGTGCCGAACAGGCCGGTGGCCAGCAGCCACAGCCAGTCGATGCCGTGCGGCCAGCGCCACACGAACAGCGCCGGCAGCAGCGACATCGGCACCCAGAACGCATAGGTGTAGAACACCACCGTGTTGGCGGCGTCGACCCGCGCCAGTTGCTTGATCTGGATCGCGACCAGGGCGCTCATCACCGCGGCCAGTACCGCCACCAGGGTGCCGGGGCTTAACGCGGCGGCGCCGGGGCGCACGATCAGCAGCACCCCGACGAAGCCGCACAGTACCGCCAGCCAGCGCCGCAGGCGCACCGTCTCGCCCAGCCACAGGGCGGCGGCCAGGGTCGCGAACAGCGGGGTGGAGTAGGACAGCGCGATCGCCTGCGACAGCGGCAGATGTCCGATCGCCCAGAACCCGGCCAGCATCGACACCAGGCCGATCGCGGTGCGCAGCAGGTAACGCGGCAGTTGCGCGGTGCGCGGCCATGGCCGGCCCGGGCGCAGCAGCATCGGCAACAGGAACAGCAGGCCGAACAGGTTGCGGAAGAGCGCGATCTGCAACGTGGACAGCTGCGCCGAGGCCAACCGGATCGCGACGACCATCAGCCCGAAGGCCATCGTACTGGCCAGCATCAGCAGCGCCGCGCGCAGCGGCGTGGGCGCGGCTACCACTGTGCGCCGACGATGCGCGGCTCCGGCTCCAGGATGACGCCGAAGCGCTCGCTCACCGAAGCGGTGATGCGCCGCGCCAGTCCCAGCAGCTCGGCACCGCTGGCCTGGCCGTGGTTGACCAGCACCAGCGCGTGCGCGGCGGACACGCCGGCATCGCCGTCGCGGTAGCCTTTCCAGCCGCAGGCCTCGATCAGCCACGCCGCCGACAGCTTGCGCTGGCTGTCGTCGTCGCCAGGAAACACCGGCAACGCCGGGTGTTCGTGTTGCAGCGCCAGCGCCTGTTCCAGCGGCAGCAGCGGGTTCTTGAAGAAGCTGCCGGCGTTGCCGAGCACGTCCGGGTCGGGCAGCTTGCGCCGGCGGATGTTGATCACCGCCTGGGCCACGTCCGGCGCACTGGGCGTGGCGATGCCCATCGCCTGCAGTTCCTCGCCGATGCCGGCGTAGTCCAGGCGCAGCGCGTGCAGCCGCGGCAGGTTGAACTCCACCGCGGCGATCAGGTAGCGGTCGGGCTGGCGCTTGAACAGGCTGTCGCGGTAGCCGAACTCGCAGGCGGCCGCGTCCAGCCGCACGAAGCGCGCGTCGGCGCGGTCGTAGGCCTCGACCACGTGCACGAACTCGCCCATCTGCGCGCCGTAGGCGCCGATGTTCTGGATCGGCGCGGCGCCGACCGTGCCGGGGATCAGCGCCAGGTTCTCCAGGCCGGACAGGCCTTGCGCCAGCGACCACATCACCAGCTCGTGCCAGCCCACGCCGGCGCCGGCGCGGACGATGGCGTAGTCGGCGCGGTGCTCCAGGGTGTCGATGCTGCGGTTGGCGAAGCACAGCACCACGCCCGGCGCATCGCCGGCGAACAGCATGTTGCTGCCGCTGCCCAGCGGCAGCAGCGCGGCGCCGGCCAGCTCCGGCGCCAGCAGCGCCTCGGGCAGCGCCTCGGGCGCGAAGATCTGCAGCAGCCACGGCGCCTGCGCGGCGACGTGGAAGGTGTTGAGCGCCTGCAGCGGCGCCTGCGCGGTGAGCGACCAGGCCGTCGTGCTCATGGGACGACCACGTCCCCGCGGCTGGGCGCTTCGCGGCGCCGGCGCATCGCCTCCACGCACTCGCCGATCAGTTCCGGCCCGCGGAACACCAGCCCGCTGTAGCACTGCACCAGGGCCGCGCCGGCGGCCATCTTCGCCACCGCGTCGGCACCGGAGAGGATGCCGCCGACGCCGATCAGCGGGATGCTCTCGGGCAGGCGCGCGCGCAGCCGGCGCAGCACCAGGGTGGACTGGCCCAGCAGCGGCGCGCCGGACAGGCCGCCGCTTTCGCCACCCAGCGGTTCGTGTTCCAGGCCGGGGCGGGCGACGGTGGTATTGGTGGCGATCACCCCGTCCACCTGCAGGTCCGACAGCACCCGCGCCGCCGCGTCGATGTCGCTGTCGCTCAGGTCCGGCGCCACCTTGACCAGCATCGGCACGCGCTTGCCGTGGCGCGCCGCCAGCGCTTCCTGCGCCTCGCGCAGGCGCGCGATCAGCTGCCGCAGCGCCTGTTCCTCCTGCAGCTCGCGCAGGCCGGCGGTGTTGGGCGAGGAGATGTTGACGGTGACGTAGTCGGACAGCGCATAGACCTTTTCCAGGCAATGCAGGTAGTCGGACGCGGCGTCCTCGTTCGGGGTGTCCTTGTTCTTGCCGATGTTGATGCCGAGCAGGCCGCGCCGGCGCCGCGCGCGCTCGACGTTGCGCACCAGCGCGTCCACGCCCAGGTTGTTGAAGCCCATGCGATTGATCACCGCCTGCTGCCGCGGCAGCCGGAACATGCGCGGCTGCGGATTGCCGGCCTGCGCGCGCGGGGTGACCGTGCCGATCTCGACGAAGCCGAAGCCCAGCGCCAGCAACGCGTCGATGTGCTCGCCGTTCTTGTCCAGGCCCGCAGCCAGCCCGACCGGGTTGGGGAAGTCCAGACCGAAGGCGCGCGTGGGCATCGGCGCGATCGTGCGCGCCAGCAGCGGATTGGTGCCGGTGCGGTAGGCCAGCTCGATCGCGCGCAGGCCCAGGGCATGCGCGCGCTCGGCGTCGAAGGCGAACAGGAACGGTCGGGCGAGGGAGTACATGGCGTGGCTCAGTTCAGCGTCCCGGCGAAGGCGCGGGTGCGGTAGTGGAACGCGACGACGCCGTCGCGCTGGTGCCGGTCGAACAGCGCGCGCAACGCGTCCAGCATCGGCGCATGCTGCGGGTGGCCGGGCAGCGGCGCGTAGGAGGAGGACAGCAGGCGTCCGCGCAGCGCCTCGAAATCCATGCGCTGCGCGTTGGGGAACTGCGCGGTGCCGCGCAGGCCGGCGCCGAACCAGCGCTGCATGGTGGCATCGTCGTGGTAGCGCTCGGCCACCGCGCTGTAGTCGGTGCCGTACTCCAGCAGCAACTGCTCGTAGTCTTCCAGGAACGGCGTGGCGTCGAGCAGGCGCGAGTTCCAGTACACCAGCGCCAACCCGCCCGGACGCAGCACGCGTGCCCATTCGCGACGCACCGCCTCCAGGTCGAACCAGTGGAAGGCCTGCGCGGCGCTGACCAGGTCGACGCTGGCATCGGCCAGGGTGGTGGCCTCGGCGCTGCCGTCGATGGCGCGGAAGCCCGGCAAGTCCCGCAGCAGCGCCACTGCGGCCTCGCGCATCGCCGCGTTCGGCTCCACGGCCAGGGTCGGATGCCCGGCCTGCAGGAACAGGCGCGTGGAAATGCCGGTGCCGGCGCCGATGTCGGCGACCAGCGCATCGTGCGCCACGCCCAGCTCGCCGTGCACCCAGTCCAGCAGCGCCGCCGGATAGCTGGGGCGGTAGCGCACGTAATCGGCGACGCGGTCGCTGAAGCGTTCCCGCGGCGCGGCGGCGTCCCGGCTCACGACTGGGTGCTGGCGAACCAGGCCAGCCCGCCGAAGAACAGCACGAAGGCCAGTACCGCCAGCACGGCCAGCACCACCGCTGCCCAGCCCAGGATCAGCCCGCCCACCGCCAGGCCATCGCCCTGGAAGCGCTGCGGCTGGCGGCGGATCTCCGCCCGGGCCAGATGCCCGGTGATGATCGCGCCGAGGCTGCCCAGTACCGGCATCAGGGTCCAGCCGAGGATCCCGGCGACCAGGCTGACCACCGCCAGGGAATTGGTCTCGCGCACCTGACTCATCGCTGTCGCTCCTTGCAGAAGGAAAGGGGCGGCGGCCGCAGGGTGCGGGCCGCCGCGTTCGCCGCGTTACAGATCGAACTTGATGCCCTGCGCCAGCGGCAGCGAATCGGAGTAGTTGATCGTGTTGGTCTGCCGGCGCATGTACACCTTCCACGCGTCCGAACCGGATTCGCGGCCGCCGCCGGTGTCCTTCTCGCCGCCGAAGGCGCCGCCGATCTCGGCGCCGGAGGTGCCGATGTTGACGTTGGCGATGCCGCAGTCGCTGCCGGCCGCGGACAGGAACTTCTCCGCCGCCTTCAGGTTCTGGGTGAAGATCGACGAGGAGAGGCCCTGCGGCACGCCGTTCTGCATGTCGATGGCCTCGTCCAGGGTGCTGTACTTCATCACGTACAGGATCGGCGCGAAGGTTTCGTGCTGGACCACTTCATCGCTGTTCTTCAGGCCGGTGACGATGGCCGGCAGCACGAAGTTGCCCGGGCGGTCCAGCGCGGTGCCGCCGGTCTCGATGGTGCCGCCGGCGGCCTTGGCCTTGGCGATCGAGTCCAGGAACTGCTCGACCGCGCCGCGGCTGTTCAGCGGGCCCATCAGGTTGGCCGGGTCGGTGGGATTGCCGATCTTGCCTTCGACCTGCTTGTAGGCCTTGACCAGGGTGGCCAGCACGGTGTCGTAGATCGATTCGTGCACGATCAGCCGGCGCGTGGTGGTGCAGCGCTGGCCGGCGGTGCCGACGGCGCCGAACACGATGCCGGGCACCGCCAGCTTCAGGTCGGCGCTCTCGTCGAGGATGATCGCGTTGTTGCCGCCCAGCTCCAGCAGGCAGCGGCCCAGCCGGCGCGCGCACTTCTCGGCGACGACGCGGCCGACCTGGGTGGAGCCGGTGAAGCTGATCAGCGGGATGCGGGTGTCTTCGACCAGGCGCTCGGACAGGGCCACGCCGGCGTCGTTGATCAGGAAGAAGATGTCCGGGAAACCGGCGTCGCGCAGCGCCTCGTTGCAGATCTTCATCGACGCGATCGCGGTCAGCGGGGTCTTGTTGGACGGCTTCCAGATGCAGATGTCGCCGCAGATCGCCGCCAGGAACGCGTTCCAGCTCCACACCGCGACCGGGAAGTTGAACGCGCTGATGATGCCGACCAGGCCCAGCGGCTGGTACTGCTCGTACATGCGGTGGCCGGGGCGCTCCGAATGCAGGGTGTAGCCGTATAGCATGCGGCTCTGGCCGACCGCGAAGTCGGCGATGTCGATCATCTCCTGCACTTCGCCGTCGCCTTCCGGCTTGCTCTTGCCCATTTCCAGCGCGACCAGCGAGCCCAGTGCGTCCTTGTGCTTGCGCAGCGCTTCGCCGCACAGCCGCACCGCTTCGCCGCGGCGCGGCGCCGGGGTGGTGCGCCAGACCTTGAACGCGGCCTGGGCGCGGGCGATCACCGTTTCGTAGTCCTGCTCGGTGGTGGCCTGGACGTCGGCGATGATGTCGTTGCTCGACGGGTTGAGCGGCTGCAGCACGCCGGCGCCGGTGGCGCTGGACCACTCGCCATTGCCGAGATAGGTGCCGGAGTTGGTGGCGGCGAGGCCGAGCGCCTTGAGCAGGTCAGCGGACATGGAATCTCCTGGGTTCGTTGCGACAGGGAAGGCGACCGCAGGCGGGGGACGCGGGACGCGCAGCCGGCAATTTTAGCAGACCGGACGCATCCGGCCGCCGCCGCTGGCGGGGGCGGCTGGCGAGCGCAAAAAACGCGTGGGCAATGCCGTAGAATCCCCGCCAGGCCAATGGCCCCGTAGCTCAGCTGGATAGAGCGGTCCCCTCCTAAGGGACAGGTCGTGCGTTCGAATCGCGCCGGGGTCACCATTTCGTGCATGCCGTCCGCCGCGGCCGCGGCGCCGCCAGCGGCCATCGCGTTGCCTGCCCATGCATCCTGAGCAGCGGCCGCGATGGTGAGTCGCGCGGTGTCCGATCTGTCTGCAATAACGTCCTCTACACCTTGTACCGACGCGGCCTGAGCATCGTCCTGCGTAGGCTGCGTCCGTCGGCCACTGCGCTTGGCGGCGATTCGCGCCGCGAACTCTACTTATTGCAGTGCCGATGGACGACGAGGACGGAGTCGCCTCCGCCACGTCCGCCACAAGCGTCCCGACCGCAACTCCGTGCGGCGGGACGATCGCCGCCGCGCATCGGCGGTCCTGATCGCCTCGGGCCTGGCGTGATCGCCGGCTTGCCGGCACGCCCGCAGCGATTCCCACCCCTATGCGAAGCAGGAGTCACAGATGAAAACAGCAATGAAGATGGTCCTGGTCGGTTCGATGCTGGCTGCGCTTGCGGCTTGCAAGCGCGACGGCGACCAACCGGCCACCGATCCGAATGCGGCCAACCCGCCCGCAGCGGCCGACGGCAGCCCGGCAGGCGGCAGCACCGCCCCGGCTGGCACCACCAGCGGCGATGCCAGCGGCACCGCGACCGGGCAGGGCACGATGCAGGGCCAGGACGCGTCGCAGGGCGTACCGCCGACCACGACGTCTCCGACCAGCCCGACTACCCCCCAGGATCCTGCCAACCCGGATCCGCAGCAGCCGCCGCCGACCGATCAGAAGCAGCAGTAAGGGTTGCGCAAAACGCGCGGCGCCGGCGGCGTCGCGCGTTCCCTGCGCGCCGATCGCGCAGGCCTGCTTGGACGGCGTTGCGTGTCGCCCGGCGCACCCTGCTTGGTGGCCTTAACGTGGTGTTTCCTGGCTTGGCGCGATAGTCACTTTTGCAACCGTTTGCCAGGGCCGCAGCGCCGATGCTGCGGTCGCACACGCGGCGCTTGACAGCGCCCCGGCGCATGATGTCCTCTTGCGTCCATGCCTCTGGTCTTCGCCCCTATCGCCATCTCGCTTCCGCGCTCGCTTCGGCACGCGGCGGGCGCTGCTGCGGGCATTACCACCGGTATTACCACCCTCACCATTCGCCCGGTGCGGCCCGTCGTCTTCGTCTGATCGTCGAACACCACGGCCCCGCACCCGGATCAGGATGCGGGGGAATCCCTCAGCCTGATGCGAGCGGGGCCTCCACTCCGAGGTCTTCCATGTCGCCCCCCGCCGTCGCTCCTGCTGTCGCCGCTTCGCCTGATTCCGCCGTCGATCCCGCGCTCGCCGCCGCCACTGTCGTGCACAAGTTCGGCGGCACCTCGGTGGCCGATGCCGAACGCTACCGTCATGTCGCGCAACTGCTGTTGGCGCGCCCGGAACGTCTCCAGGTCACCGTCGTCTCGGCGATGAAGGGCGTCACCGATGCGTTGATCGGCCTGGCCGAACTGGCCGCGCGCGGCCACGGCGACTGGCGCGAGCGCTGGCACGAGACCCGTGCCCGCCATCGCGCCGCCGCAGTGGCCTTGCTCGGCGAACATGCCGGTGCCACGGTCGAATGGCTGGACGCGCGCTTCGAGCACCTGGCCGAGATCCTCGCCGCGCTGGCGGTGATCGGCGAACTACCGCGGGAAGTGCTGGACCGCGTGCAGGGGTTGGGCGAGGTGTACTCGGCGCAGTTGCTGGGCGACCACCTGCGTGCGCTGGGCGAGGAGTGCGCGGTGCTGGATGCGCGCGAGGTCTTGGTGGTCGACCGCGGCGAACTGGGCGTGGACGTGGACTGGTCCGCCAGCGCGCAGCGCCTGGCGCAATGGCGCGCGGAGCACCCGCAGCCGCGCATCGTGGTCACCGGCTTCGTCGCCCGCGACCGCGCCGGCCGCATCACCACCCTCGGCCGCAACGGCAGCGACTACTCCGGCGCGATCTTCGCCGCGCTGTTCGACGCCGCCGAGCTGCACATCTGGACCGACGTCGACGGCGTGCTTTCGGCGGACCCGCGGGTCGTGCCCGAAGCGGTGCAACTGGAAACGCTCAGCTACGACGAAGCCTGCGAACTGGCCTATTTCGGCGCCAAGGTGGTGCACCCGCAAACCATGTCGCCGGCGATCGAGCGCGGCCTGCCGATCATCATCCGCAACACCTTCCAGCCCGAGCACCCGGGCACCCGCATCACCGCCAGCAGCGCCACCAGCGGCCCGATCAAGGGGCTGACGCTGAGCCCGGACCTGGCCGTGCTCAACCTGGAAGGCACCGGCCTGATCGGCGTGCCCGGCACCGCCGAGCGCGTGTTCGCCGCACTGCGCAACGCGCGGGTGTCGGTGGTGATGATCTCGCAGGGGTCGTCCGAACATTCCATCTGCTGCGTGGTGCGGCAGAACGAGGCCGAACGCGCGCGCGACGCGGTGCTCTCCGCGTTCGCCCACGAACTGGTGGTGGGCCAGGTGCAGCGCGTGCAGCTGACCACCGGCATCAGCGTGCTGGCCGCGGTCGGCGACGGCATGACCGGGCAGCCCGGCGTGGCCGCGCGCCTGTTCGAATCGCTGGGCCGCGCGCAGGTCAACATCCTGGCGATCGCGCAGGGTTCGTCCGAGCGCAACATCTCGGTGGCCATCGACAGCGCGCACGCGACCAAGGCGCTGCGCGCCGCGCATGCCGGCTTCTGGCTGTCGCCGCAGACCTTCTCGGTCGGCGTGATCGGGCCGGGCAACGTCGGTGCGGCGCTGCTGGACCAGTTGCGCGCCGCGCAGCCGCAACTGCTGGCCAAGGCCAACCTCGACCTGCGCCTGCGCGCGGTGGCCTCGCGCAGCACGATGTGCCTGGAGCCGCGCGCCTTCGCCGGCGACTGGCGGCAGGCGCTGGCCGCCGGCCAGCAGCCGACCGACCTGGACGCGTTCACCGCGCACCTGCTGTCGGCGCATCTGCCGCATGCGGTGATCATCGACTGCAGCGGCAGCGCCGACGTCGCCGACCGCTACGCCGGCTGGCTGGCCGCCGGCATTCACGTGGTCACGCCGAACAAACAGGCCGGCGCCGGGCCACTGCCGCGCTTCCACGCCATCCGCGCCGCGGCCGCCGCCAGCGGCGCGCGCTTCCGCTACGAAGCCACGGTCGGTGCCGGCCTGCCGGTGATCACTACCTTGCGCGACCTGGTCGATACCGGCGACGCCGTTACCGCGATCGAAGGCATCTTCTCCGGCACTCTGGCTTGGCTGTTCAACAAGTACGACGGCAGCTTGCCGTTCGCGCAACTGGTGGCCGAGGCGCGCGGCATGGGCTACACCGAGCCGGACCCGCGCGACGACCTGTCCGGCACCGACGTGGCGCGCAAGCTGGTGATCCTGGCGCGCGAGGCCGGGCACGAGCTGAGCCTGGAGGACGTGGCGGTGGAAAGCCTGGTGCCGGAAGCGTTGCGCCAGGCCAGCGTGGACGATTTCATGGCGCGCCTGCACGAGGTCGATGCGGTGTTCGCGCAGCGCCTGCAGGCGGCCAGGGCGCGCGGCTGCGTGCTGCGCTACGTGGCGCGGCTGGCGCCGGGCCATGCACCCAGCGTGGGCCTGGTGGAACTGCCGGCCGACCATGCCTTCGCCAATCTGCGTCTGACCGACAACGTGGTGCAGTTCACCACCCGCCGCTACTGCAACAATCCGCTGGTGGTGCAGGGGCCGGGCGCCGGCCCGGAAGTGACCGCCGCCGGCGTGTTCGCCGACCTGCTGCGGGTCGCGGCGGGCGAGGGCGCGCGCCTGTGAGCCGGATGCAGATGCTGGCAGAGAGCGCCGCAGGCCCGGCCGCGCTGCCGACGCAGGCAAGCGCGTTCGCGCCGGCCTCGGTGGCCAACGTGGCGGTGGGATTCGACCTGCTGGGCTATGCGGTGGAAGGTGTCGGTGACACGGTGACGGTGCGCCGTATCGACGCGCCGGAGGTGCGTATCGCCGCGATCCGTGGCACCACCGTGGCCTTGCCCTTGGAGGCCGCACGCAACACCGCCGGTGCCGCGTTGATGTCGCTGCGCGAGGCGCTGGCGCTGCCGTTCGGCTTCGAACTGGAGATCGACAAGGGCATCCCGCTCAGCTCCGGCATGGGCGGCTCGGCCGCGTCGTGCGTGGCCGCGCTGGTGGCGGCCAATGCCTTGCTTGCCGCGCCGCTGTCGCGCGATGCACTGTATCGCTACGCGCTGGACGGCGAGGCGGTGGCCAGCGGCAGCCGCCACGGCGACAACCTCGGCCCGATGCTGCTGGGCGGGCTGGTGTTGTCGACCCTGGAGCGGCTGCTGCCGGTCCCGGTGCCGAGCGGCTGGCACAGCCTGCTGGTGCACCCAGACGCGACGCTGGAGACGCGCCACGCGCGCGCAGCGCTCGCCGGCGAGTACCGGCTCGGCGAGTTCGTCGCGCAGAGCGCGAACCTGGCGTTGGTGCTGGCGGGTTGCCATGCCGGCGACGAGGCGCTGGTGCGCGCCGGCCTCCGCGACGTGCTGATCGAGCCGCGGCGCGCGCCGCTGATCGTCGGCTTCGACGCGGCCAAGGCGGCGGCGCTGGCGGCGGGGGCGATGGGTGCGGGCATTTCCGGCGCTGGTCCGAGTGTGTTCGCCTGGTTCGCCAGCCGCGTCGAGGCGGAGGCCGCGGCGCCGGCGGTTCAGGCGGCCTTCGCGGACGCTGGTTTCGATAGCCAGCACTGGGTGTCGCCGTTGCAGTGTCCGGGCGCGGCGTTGCTGTAGCCACTTATTGGAGCGGTGCGTTGTCCGCGCCGCTGTTGCTGTTGCTAATGTCGTTGCTGTTGCCGATTTCGAATTTGCTTTTGTTGTCGCTGTCGCTGTCGCTCTAATCGTTGCTTTTGCTTTTGCTTTGCTGTTGCTGTTGCCGTACCGGGTTCCCTTCCGAAGCGGCGGCCATCGCGGGGAAAAACCCGAAGGGCGGCGTACATGGATGTACGCCGTCCGCGGCAGGGGCAGGATGCCCCTTCCGCGGATCCCCGGGATGGACGCGGACCCGGAGCGCGCAGCGCGGAGGGCGCGAGGCAGGGCGCGCTTTCTTTTGGTTACCTTTTCTTTGCGCGAGCAAAGAAAAGTAACTCGCCCGCAAGGGCGAAAGCCTTTGCTTCTGCTGTTGTCGTTGCTGCGGTTGGAAGCTTGAAAGCAACAGCAAAGGCCTTCGCCTAGCGGCGAGTCACTTTTCTTTGCTTGTGCAAAGAAAAGTAACCAAAAGAAAGCACACCCCGCAGCGCGCCCTCCGCGCTAACGCGCTCCGGGTCCGCAGCCACGACGGGCATTTTTCGACGGCACTTGTCCGCTACGCGGCCAAGCCCGGGGCAGGCGCCTCACGGCGCCAGCCCGTTCGCCGGGGCGAAGCAGTGCTTCGCCTTTGTCCGGCTCACCCATGTGCCGGCGAAAAACGACGCGCATCCTGCGCGTCGCCCTTCGGGTATTCGCCCGCCGTGGCTGCCGCGCCGAGGGGACCCCGGGTGAAGCAAAACAGCAACAGCCAAAGCCAGAGCAACAGCCAGAGCCAAAGCCAAAGCAACGTCCGAAGCCAAAGCAACGTCCGAAGCAACAGCAACAGCAACAGCAATAGCTAAGAAAGACAGTGCGATCGAATTCCCCCCGTTAACGGAACCACCATGAACTTCATCTCCACCCGTAACGCCGCTCCCGCCGTTTCGCTCAGCCAGGCCATCGCCGCCGGGCTCGCCCCCGATGGCGGCCTGTACGTCCCCGAGCGCCTGCCCGCCGCCCGCGACCTGCGCGCCGGTGCCAGCCTCGCCGAGACCGCCGCGGACCTGCTGGCGCCGTTCTTCGATGGCGACGCTCTGGCTGCGGACCTGCCGGCCATCTGCGCGGAGGCCTTCGACTTCGCCGCGCCGCTGCAGCCGCTGGCAACGCCCGGCGACCACGCGCTGGAGTTGTTCCATGGGCCGACCGCCGCGTTCAAGGACTTCGGCGCGCGCTTCCTGGCCGCCTGTCTGACCCGGCTGCGGCGGGGTGCGGAAACGCCGTTGACCATCCTCGTCGCCACCTCCGGCGATACCGGTGCCGCGGTCGCGGCCGCGTTCCATCGCCAGCCCGGGCTGCGCGTGGTGGTGCTGTATCCGGACGGGCGCGTGTCGCCACGGCAGGCGCATCAACTCGGGTGCTTTGGCGACAACATCCAGGCGCTGCGCGTGGCCGGCTCGTTCGACGATTGCCAGGCGCTGGTCAAGCAGGCCCTGAACGACGCCGACCTGCAAGCGCAGGCGCCGTTGAGTTCGGCCAACAGCATCAGCCTGGGGCGCTTGCTGCCGCAGATGAGCTACTACGCGCATGCAGCCCTGCAGCACCATGCCGCGCATGCGCAGCCGCTGAATTTGGTGGTGCCCACCGGCAACCTGGGCAATGCGCTGGCCGCGATCCTGGCGCGGGCGCTGGGCGTGCCGCTGGGCCGGATCGTGCTGGCGACCAATGCCAACCGCGTGCTGCCGGACTTCTTCGCCGGCGCCGACTACGCGCCGCAGCCCAGCGTGGCGACCCTGGCCAATGCGATGGACGTCGGCGCGCCGAGCAATGTCGAGCGCCTGCGCTGGCTCTACCAGGGCGACGACGCCACGCTGCGCACCCAGTTCCAGGCGTACTCGGTGGACGATGCGCAGATCCGCCAGACCATCGGCGAGCGCTTCCGCCGCTACGGCGAGGTGCATTGCCCGCACACCGCCACCGCGCTGCACGTGCTGCAGCAACTGCGCGCCGAAGGCGCGGAGGCCGACGCCGGCGATTGGGCGGTGGCGGCCACCGCGCATCCGGCCAAGTTCGAAGGGGTGGTGGAGCCGCTGATCGGCCAGCCGGTGGCGGTGCCGCCGGCCTTGGCGGCGCTGCTGCAGCGGCCCGCGCAGGCCGAGCCGATCGCGCCGGACTACGCGGCGCTGCGCGCGCGGCTGCTGGCCGGCTGAGCAGCGCAGGCCGGGGCGCGCGAGCGCGCCCGACGGCTCAGTCGGACGGCTGCAACCGCTGCCAGGCGGCCAGGACGATGCCGCGGACCTGCAGCCAGTCCAGGCGCGAGCGCGGGTGGTCGCGCAGGAACACGTCGCGCAGTTGCGCGACCACCTCTTCCACGCGCTGGCCGTGGTACTTGAGGTAGGCATCGTAGGCCAGCTTCAGCGCCGGCTCGTAGTCGTGGAACGTGTAACCGGGCTGATGGAAGGGGCTGTGTGCGTAATGCGCCTTCCAGAACTCCAGTTCGCGCTCGCGGTCCAGCATCACGCAGGCGCGCGAGGCGTGTTGCATCTCGATGGCGACGGCCGTGTTGGCCCTCCGAGTGGTCCCCCCACCGGCACCGCGGCGGCGCCGCAGGTGTGTTGCGCACGCAGTGTATGCCGGTCGGGCGTCGCCGCCGCGATGGCCGGCTGAAGCGTTCAGAGCTGGCGGTGCGGCAGTGCTGCACGCGGCAGCAAACCGGTGATCGGTTGGCCGCCGGCGGGCGGGCGCTGCACGGTTGTCCACACGCGATGTGGAGCGTTGCTCTGGAATCCTGTGGATAAGTGGCCAGGCACCGCATGGCGTCGGTGCCTGGATCGGCGTGGCGAAAAAATCGCCACGCCGGTCCGCTCAGTCTTCGTCCGACGCCAGCCGGTGCAGTGCGGCGAAGTCGCGAATCTCCACCACGTGCAGTTGCGGCAGCGCGATCAGGCCCTGCTGGCGCAGCTTGGTGAAGGTACGGCTGACCGTCTCCATGGTCAGGCCGAGATGGTCGGCGATGTCGCCGCGGCCCATCGGCAGCACCACCTTGTTGCCAGCATCGCCCTGGCGCGCCGCGCGGGCCGCCAGCTTGAGCAGGAAGTCGGCCAGTTTCTCGGCCGGCTGCAGCCGCGCCAACGACAGCGCCGCGTCCTGCGCCGCATCCAGCTCCAGGCAGGCGCGTTGCAGCAGCTTGCGCTCCAGGTGCGGGAACTGCGTGCGCAACTGCTGCATCTGCGCCACCGGCACCCGGCACACCCGGCTGTCGGCGATGGCTTCGATATCGTGGCGGTGCCTGGCCGATTCGCTCAGGCCGACGTAGTCGCCGGGCAGGACGAAACCGGCCACCTGGCGGCGTCCGTCGGCAAGGGTGCGGACCAGGCGCAGCGCGCCGGCGGTGACGGTGTAGACCGCCTGTCGTGCCTCGCCGGTGCGCGCCAGAGTGGCGCCGGCGGCGTAGTGCAGCGAGGTCGTGGCCCGTTCCAGCGCCTGCACCTCGTCGCAGGCCAGCGCCGAGCAGATCGCCAGGTGGCGGACCGCGCAATGCAGGCACTCGTTGCCGCGCGGTTCGCGCGGGGCGGACGCGTCGGCGTAGGGCAGGGCGAATCCGGAAGGAGGCCTGTTCATGGGCGGGGCAGCGGCTTCGGCACAGGCGAATGATACGCCGATGCGGCCGCGCGTGGCCGGTGCGGCTAGAATTGGCGTCCCGCTCGCCCCCGAATCGCAGGAGTTCCGCACGTGATCAAGCCCCGTACGCCGCCCGGCATCATGGAATTGCTGCCACGCGAGCAGATCGCGTTCCAGCGCATGCTGGACGTCATCCGCCGCAATTACGAGCGGTTCGGGTTCCTGCCGGTGGAGACGCCGGTGTTCGAGCTGTCCGACGTGCTGCTGACCAAGTCCGGCGGCGAGACCGAGCGCCAAGTGTACTTCGTGCAGTCCACCGGTGCGCTGGCCAATGCCGCGGCCGAGGGCGGCGAGGGCGGGCTGCCGGAACTGGCGCTGCGCTTCGACCTGACCGTGCCGCTGGCCCGCTACGTGGCCGAGCACGAACACGAGCTGAGCTTCCCGTTCCGGCGCTACCAGATGCAGCGCGTGTACCGCGGCGAACGCGCCCAGCGTGGCCGCTTCCGCGAGTTCTACCAGTGCGACATCGACGTGATCGGCAAGGACGCGCTGAGCATCCGTTACGACGCCGAGGTGCTGGCGGTGATCCACGCGGTGTTCGCCGAGCTGGGCATCGGCGATTTCGCGGTGCAGTTGAACAACCGCAAGCTGATGCGCGGTTTCTTCGAGAGCCTGGGCGTGGCCGAGGGCGAGCGCCAGCTCGCGGTGCTGCGCGAGGTTGACAAGCTGGACAAGCGCGGCGCCGACTACGTGCGCGAGACGCTCACCGGCGAAGGCTTCGGCATTCCTGCCGAGCAGGTGCAGCGCATCCTCGACTTCGTCGCGGTCCGCTCCAGCGGCCACGACGACGCGTTGGCGCGGCTGCAGGCGCTTGAGGCCGATGCGGCGTCCAGTGCGACCCTGCGCGAGGGCGTGGTCGAACTGCGCGAGGTGCTGGCCCTGGTCAAGGCGCTGGGCGTGCCTGAGACCGCGTACTGCCTCAATTTCTCCATCGCCCGCGGCCTGGACTATTACACCGGCACCGTCTACGAGACCTTGCTGACCGACTACCCGCAGATCGGCTCGATCTGCTCGGGCGGCCGCTACGAGGATCTGGCCAGCCACTACAGCAAATCCAAGCTGCCCGGCGTGGGCATCTCCATCGGCCTGACCCGGCTGTTCTGGCAGTTGCGCGAGGCCGGCCTGATCGACGGCATCGCCTCCAGCAGCGTGCAGGCCATGGTGGCGCTGATGGACGAAGCCAAGCTGGACGACGCGCTGGACATCGCGCGGCGCCTGCGCGCCGGCGGCATCAACACCGAAGTGCAGATGGAGCCGAAGAAGATCGGCAAGCAGTTCCAGTACGCGGCCCGTGCCGGCATCCGCTTTGTGGTGCTGGCCGGCGACGACGAGCTGGCGCGCGGGGTGGTCGCGGTCAAGGACCTGCTGCGCGAGCAGCAGTTCGAGATCGCCCGCGACGAACTGGCCAGCACGCTGCAGGTGGAGCTGGAGCAGGCCAAGGTGATGGCCTGAGTCTGGCGGCGGCGGCCGGCAACGGCCGCCGCGCTGTGCGAGATCTTCGTGGGAGCGGCTTCAGCCGCGACCGGCACGGCCGGTAACCCCGGCCACGGCCGATCCCAAAAACGCTAACTACAGCAGGCCCGCACCCTGCAGCATCGCCTTGAGCGCACGCCGTTGCGCGCCATCGTCCGCCGGCCAGCCCTGCACTTGCGCGACGACCTTGCCGTCGCGCACCAGGAAGAACGTCGGCATGCGCCATTCGCGCGGCAACAGGGGCCATTCCTCCACGTCGTAGAGCGGATGCAGCGGCGTCTGCGGCTGCGCCTGGTTCCAGGCGCGCAGCGCCTCCATGTCCTCGTTGCCGGGCGGCAGGGTCAGCCACAGCGCATGGCGGCGGAACGCCGGGCCCAGTTCGGGATCGGCGGCGATGGCGCGTGCTGCGTCGGCGGCGAAATGGCAGCCGGCGGTGACCAGGATCTGAGGTGGCCCCAGATCGATCCGCTGCCGGTGCAGCGTGCGCCCATCGGGTTCCAGCGACCACAGCGTCGGCCCCTGCGCCGCCGCGCCCAGGCGGTCCTCGAAGCGCAGCCAATGCGGCCAGTCGGCGCTGCCGCCATCGGCCAGCAGGCGCCGTGCGTCTTCCACGCGATGCGCGAGCAGCAGCGCGTTGCCGGCGTCGTCCACCTGCGCCGCGCTGGCCTGGCCGCGGCGCCGCAACTGCGCCAACACCTGCAGTTGCGTGTCCAGCCCCGCCGGGGTGGGGCGCAGCGCGTAGGTCGCGACGACGGCCCGATACAGAAGATCCAGCGTGGTCGCGTCCGATTGCGCGATGGCGGCGGGGTCGAATGCTTCGGGCAGGGCGCTGCGCACTGCGGGCCAGGGATCGCGTCCAGTGCGACCGAGGCCGTCCAGATTCCGGTGGTAGCCGTTGTAGCGACGCTCCAGGTCGCCGATCGCGGCGGTGGGCTCGTGGACGCGCGGTTGCGTCGCCCAGTGCGGCAAGCTTTCCGCGTAGCGCTCGACCCCGAACAGCGCCAGCAGCGCCCGGCCCTGCGTGCGGGTCAGCTGCGGCAGGTCCTGCGTATCGAATCCACCCAGGCCATTGCGGCCGAACACGAGACCGTCGAGGAAGCGTTCGCGGGCGCCGGGCGTGAGCGCGTCCAGCGGCGTGCGCTGGCCTGCATGGGCGCGCAGGTAGGCGGCGAGCTGCGCGCTGGAGCGGATCGGCAGTTGCTCCACAGTGGCCGCGGTGTCGGCGTTTGCGGCCCCCTGGGCGGGAGGCGCCGGCGGCGGCTGCGCCGCTGCCGACATCGCCATGCACAGGACAAGGGCGGCAAAACACGCATTGCGCATGCGGTACTCCAGAGCGGCGGCGGTCATCGCCGATCCTAGCGGCCGCCGGGCGATCCTTCCATCCGCCGCGGGAGGTGTCTGCGCGCAGCGTGAGGCCGGATCGCGGCAACGCACAGGGCGCCAGAGCGCGCAACAGGATGGCCCGGAGGCTGAACGCCAGGTCGCCGCGGCCCGCGCAAACTTGACCTTGTAATAGCGTGCTATTACATTAGCGCAATGAAACAACGTCCCGTCCCTGCAGCAGACCGCGACAGCGACGCCTCGTTCAAGGCGTTGGCGCGCACCCTGGCCCAGCTCGGCAAGCCGCAGGAAGTGGCGGCGTTCCTGCAGGACCTGTGCACGCCGGCCGAGCTGGAGGCGATGGCGGACCGCTGGCGGGTGGTGCCGCTGCTGCTCAAGGGCGTGCCGTACCGCGAGATCCACGACCTGACCCAGGTCAGCGTCACCACCATCGGCCGTGTCGCACGGACCCTGGAATACGGCGCCGGCGGCTATGCCGCGGCGCTGCGCCGGCAGACGGCGCGCCCCTCCGATTCCCACTGAGATGTCCTGATGAGTGCTTCCCTGGCAGCACCGGCCCGCGACCGGCTGCGTATCGCGATCCAGAAAAGCGGCCGCCTGGCCGAGCCGGCCCGTGCGGTGCTGGCCGCCTGCGGGCTGAGCTGGCGCGAGAGCCGCGACAAGCTGTTCTGCTACGGCGAATCGTTGCCGGTCGACCTGCTGCTGGTGCGCGACGACGATATTCCCGGGCTGATCGCCGACGGCGTGTGCGACTTCGGCATCGTCGGCCGCAACGAACTCGAAGAGCAGGCCGGCGAGCGCCGCCGCAACGGCTTGCCGGAGGCCTATCGCGCCCTGCGCGGGCTGAACTTCGGGCAGTGCCGGCTGATGCTGGCGGTTCCGGAGAGTTGGGAGTGGAGCGGCCCGCAGCAGGTGCAGGGGCTGCGCATCGCCACCAGCTATCCGGCGGTGCTGGCCGACTGGCTGGACGCGCGTGGCATCGCCGCGCAGGTGGTGGAGCTGTCCGGCTCGGTGGAGATCGCGCCGCGCCTGGGCACCGCCGACCTGATCTGCGATCTGGTCTCCAGTGGCGCCACCCTGGCCGCCAACCAGCTCAAGCCGGTGGAGACATTGCTGGAGAGCGAGGCGGTGCTGGCCGGTCCGGTGCGCGAACCCGCCGATGCCCGCGCCGGCCTGGCGGCGATGCTGCTGCGCCGGCTCGACGGCGTGCTCAAGCTGCGCGACAGCAAGCTGCTGATGTTCCGCGCCGCGCGCGAGCGCGTGGCCGACCTGGCGCGGTTGCTGCCCGACGCCGAACCGCTGGTGCAACTGCCCGGCGACGCAGACGGCCCGCTGCAGCTGCAGACCATGTGCCACGGTGCGATCACCTGGCAGCGCATGGAGGAACTGGAGCGCGCGGGCGCGCAGGGCTTGATGGTGTTGACAGTGGAGCGGTCGCTGGCATGAATCGTTTGGAATGGAGCGCGCTCGACGCGCAGGAACGCACCCAGGCGCTGACCCGGCCGGTGCAGCGCGTGGCCGAGCAGACCCGCAACGCGGTGGCGCAGGTGCTCAATGACGTGCGCAGCCGCGGCGACGACGCGCTGCGCGAGCTCACCGCGCGTTTCGACGGCGTGGTGCTGGAGACCTTCGAAGTGAGCGCCGCCGAGTTCGCCGCCGCCGAGGCGGCGGTGCCGGCGCCGCTGCGCGCGGCGATGGCCGAGGCGGCGGCGCGGATCGATACCTTCCACCGCGCCGGCATGGCGCAGCCGTACGCGGTCGAGACCGCACCGGGCGTGGTCTGCGAGCGCGTGGTGCGGCCAATCGGCCGGGTCGGCCTGTACGTGCCGGCCGGCAGCGCGCCGCTGCCGTCGACGGCGCTGATGCTGTGCGTGCCGGCGGCGCTGGCCGGCTGCCGCGAGGTGGTGCTGTGCACGCCACCGCGCGCCGACGGCTCGGCCGATCCGGCGGTGCTGGTCGCGGCGACGCTGTGCGGCGTGGACCGGGTGTTCAAGCTCGGCGGTGCCCAGGCGATCGCGGCGATGGGCTTCGGCACCGAAAGCGTGCCGTCCTGCGACAAGCTGTTCGGCCCGGGCAACAGCTACGTCACCGAGGCCAAGCAGCAAATCGCGCAGGCCGGCGCGGCGGCGATCGACATGCCGGCCGGGCCGTCCGAGGTGCTGGTGATCGCCGACGCCGGCGCCGATGCGGCCTTCGTCGCCGCCGACCTGTTGTCGCAGGCCGAGCACGGCCCCGACTCGCAGGTATTGCTGCTGTCCGACAGCGCCGTGCTGATCGAGGCGGTCGAGAACGAACTGGAGCGGCAGCTGGCGACGCTGCCGCGCGCGGCGATCGCCCGGCAGGCGCTGGCCGCGTCGCGGCTGATCCGCGTCGACACGCTGGAGGATGCGTTCGCCATCAGCAACCGCTACGCCCCGGAACACCTGATCCTGGCGCTGCGCGCGCCGCGCGACTGGCTGGACCGGGTCGAGGCCGCCGGCTCGGTGTTCCTGGGCGACTACACTCCAGAGGCGCTGGGCGATTACTGCAGCGGCACCAACCACGTGCTGCCCACCAGCGGCGCGGCGCGTGCCTACAGCGGCGTGAGCGTGGCCAGCTTCCAGAACTTCGTCAGCGTGCAGAGCGCCAGCGCCGCCGGCATCGCCGCGATCGGCGGTTGCGCGGTGCTGATGGCGCGCGCCGAGGGTCTGGACGCGCACGCCAACGCGGTGGCGCTGCGCATGGAGAAGGCGGCATGAGCCAGACTCCAGACGCACGCGCCGTGCTGGCGTTGGTCCGCCCGGACCTGCGCGAGTTCGCCGGCTATTCGTCCGCGCGCAGCAGTGCGCTGCAGGGCGAGATCTGGCTCAATGCCAACGAGTCGGCCTGGGCCAACGCCGCCGACGGTGACGCCGGCAATCGCCGCTATCCCGACCCGCAGCCGCCGGCGCTGCGCGCCGCATTGGCGCAGTTGTACGCCTGCGCCCCGGAACAACTGCTGCTCGGCCGTGGCAGCGACGAGGCCATCGACCTGCTGCTGCGCGCCCTGTGCGAGCCGGGCCGCGACGCCATCGTCATCACCCCGCCGGTGTTCGGCATGTACGCGGTGTGCGCGCGGCTGCAGAACGCGCGCCTGGTCGAGGTGCCGCTGCGCGATACCGCCGAGGGCCTGCTGACCGACGTGGATGCGGTGGTGGACGCCGCATTGAGTCAGATGGCCAAACTGGTATTCCTGTGTTCGCCGGGCAACCCCGGCGGTGCGGCGATCGCCCTGGCCGACATCGATCGCGCCGCCGAGCGCCTGCAGGGACGTGCGGTGCTGGTGGTGGACGAAGCCTATGGCGAGTTTTCCGACGAAGCCTCGGCCACCAGCTTGCTTGCGCGCCATGCCAACCTGGCGGTGCTGCGCACGCTGTCCAAGGCGCACGCGCTGGCGGCGGCGCGGATCGGCTGCGTGATCGCCGATCCGGCCCTGATCGCGGTGCTGCGCCGCTGCCAGGCGCCGTATCCGATTCCGGCGCCATGCACGCAACTGGCGCTGGCCGCGCTGCAGCCCGAACCGCTGCGGCAGACCGCGGCGCGGGTGCAGGAGGTGCGGACCGAGCGCACGCGCATGCAGGCGGCGCTGGCGGCACTGCCCGGCGTGCGCCAGGTGTATCCGTCGCAGGGCAATTTCCTGCTGCTGCGCTTCGACGACGCCGAGGGCGCGTTCCAGGCGCTGCTGGCGGCCGGGGTGGTGGTGCGCGACCAGCGCGCCGCGCCGGGCCTGGGCGATGCGCTGCGCATCACCCTGGGCACGCCGGCGCAGAACCAGCGCGTGCTCGGCGCCTTGCAGGCATGGAGGGCCGCGGCATGACCCCGATCCTGTTCGTGGACCGCGACGGCACCCTGATCGAGGAGCCGGCCGATTTCCAGATCGACGCCTACGAGAAGCTGCGCTTCGTGCAGGGCGTGATCCCGGCGATGCTCAAACTGCGCGACGCCGGCTACCAGTTCGTCATCGTCACCAACCAGGACGGCCTGGGCAGCGAGGCCTACCCGCAGGCCGCCTTCGACGGTCCCAACGACCTGATGCTGCAGATCTTCGCCAGCCAGGGCATCGTGTTCCGCGAGGTGCTGGTCGACCGCAGCTGGCCGGCCGACAATGCGCCCACGCGCAAGCCCGGCATCGGCCTGATGCTGCCGTACCTGCAGGACCGCAGCATCGACTGGGCGCGCTCGGCGATGGTCGGCGACCGCGTCACCGACATCCAGTTCGCCGAGAACCTGCGCATCCGCGGCTTCCAGTTGCGTACCGCCCAGTTCGGCGGCGAGTGGGACTGGGCCGGCATCGCCCACGAGCTGGCCGATGCGCCGCGGCGTGCGCGGGTGCAGCGCGACACCAAGGAAACCCGCATCGCGGTGGAGCTGGACCTGGACCTGGCGCGCGACCCGCACTGCGCCACCGGCCTGCCGTTCTTCGATCACATGCTCGAGCAGATCGGCAAGCATGGCGGTTTCGCCCTGGACGTGCGTGCCGACGGCGACCTGCACATCGACGAACACCACACCATCGAGGACACCGGTCTGGCCTTGGGCCAGGCGTTGCGTCAGGCGCTGGGCGACAAGCGCGGCATCGGCCGCTACGGCTTCACCCTGCCGATGGACGAGACCCTGGCCAGCGCCGCGCTGGATTTCAGCGGGCGCCCGTACTTCGTGTTCGAAGGCGAGTTCAAGCGCGAGCGGGTCGGCGACATGCCCACCGAACTGGTACCGCACTTCTTCCGCTCGCTGTGCGATGCGGCCGGGCTTAACCTGCACCTGAGCGTGCGTGGCGACAACGACCACCACAAGGTCGAGGCCTGCTTCAAGGCGCTGGCCCGCGCCTTGCGCCAGGCGCTGAAGCGCGAGGGTGCGGCGCTGCCCTCGACCAAGGGCGTGCTGTGAATCGGCGCGTCGTGGACACGCGGAGGGTGCGATGAGCACGGTGGCCTTGATCGACGCCGGCGGCGCCAACCTCGGTTCGGTGCGCTATGCGCTGCAGCGGCTCGGCGTGGAGCCGCGGCTGGTGCGCGACGCGGCAGGTCTGCAGGGCGCGGAGCGGGTGATCCTGCCGGGCGTGGGGGCGGCGCCGCATGCGATGGCGCGGCTGCGCGAGCAGGGCCTGCTCGAGCCACTGCGCGCGCTGCAGGTGCCGCTGATCGGCATCTGCCTGGGCATGCAGTTGCTGTTCGAGCATTCCGAGGAGGGCGATGTCGATTGCCTGGGCCTGCTGACCGGCGTGGTCCGGCGCATGCCGCCGGCGCTGGGCATCCGCGTGCCGCACATGGGCTGGAACCGGCTGTTGCCGCTGCGCCCGTCGTCGTTGCTGGCGGGCGTGCCGGACGGTGCCAGCGCCTACTTCGTGCACGGCTATGCCGCACCGGTCACAGGCGACACGGTCGCCGCCTGCGATCATGGCGGCCTGTTCACCGCGGTGGTGCAGCATGGTCGCCGCTGCGGCGCGCAATTCCATCCCGAGCGCTCCGCCGACACCGGCGCGCGCATCCTGCGCAACTTCCTCGAGACCGATTTCCCATGAGCTTCGTCGTCTATCCCGCCCTGGACATCCGCGACGGCCGCGTGGTGCGGTTGGCGCAGGGCGACTACGCCCGCGAGACCCACTACGGCGACGATCCGCTGCGCCGCGCGCAGGCCTTCGCCGAAGCCGGTGCGCAGTGGATGCACCTGGTCGATCTGGATGCGGCCCGCGCCGGCGGCTATACCCTGGCACCGCTGCTGCAGCGGATCCGCAACGAGACCGGGCTGCAGGTGCAGACCGGCGGCGGCGTGCGCTCGCGCGCCGACGTGCAGCGCCTGCTCGATGCCGGCGCCAGCCGCGTGGTGATCGGCTCGCTGGCGGTACGCGACCGCGAGTCGGTACTGGAGTGGCTGGCCGAATTCGGTCCCGAGCGCATCACCGTGGCGCTGGACAGCCGCCAGGACGCGCACGGCTTCTGGCGCCTGCCGGTGCACGGCTGGACCGAGACCTCGTCGCTGAGCCTGGACGCGCTGGCCGGCGAGTACGCCGCGGCCGGCCTGATCCACCTGCTGTGCACCGACATCGCCCGCGACGGCATGCTGTCCGGGCCGAACCTGGCGCTGTACGCGCACCTGCGGCAGCTCGCGCCGGCGTTGGCGGTGCAGGCCTCCGGCGGCATCCGCAACGCTGCCGATGTGCGTGGCGCGTGCGAGGCCGGCTGCGCCGGTGCCGTGCTCGGCAAGGCCTTGCTGGAAGGGCGGCTGCGCCTGGACGAGGCGCTGGCATGCTGAGTCGGCGCATCATCCCGTGCCTGGACGTGCGCGAAGGGCGCGTGGTCAAGGGCGTCAAGTTCCGCGACCACGTGGACATGGGCGATATCGCCGAGCTGGCGCTGCGCTACCGCGACCAGGGCGCCGACGAACTGGTGTTCTACGACATCGGCGCCAGTCCGGAAGGGCGCTCGGTGGACTACGCCTGGGTCGAGAAGGTGGCGCGGTTGCTGGACATCCCGTTCTGCGTGGCCGGCGGCATCCGCGACGTCGCCACCGCGCGCGCGGTGCTGCACGCCGGCGCCGACAAGATCTCGATCAATTCGCCGGCACTGGAGCGGCCGGCGCTGATCGCCGAGTTGGCCGAGGCCTTTGGCGTGCAGTGCGTGGTGGTCGGCATCGATTCGATCCGCGAGGACGACGGCCAATGGCGCGTGCGCCGCTTCACCGGCGATCCCAGCAAGACCCAGGCGCTGCGCATGCGCACCCTGGACTGGGTGGTGGAGGCGCAGCGCCTGGGTGCCGGCGAGATCGTGCTCAACTGCATGGACAGCGACGGCGTGCGCCGCGGCTACGACATCGCCCAACTGCACGAGGTGCGCGCCCTGTGCAAGGTGCCGCTGGTGGCGTCCGGCGGCGCCGGCGAGATGCAGCACTTCGCCGACGTGTTCGAGCGTGCCGACGTCGACGGCGCGCTGGCCGCCAGCGTCTTCCACAGCGGCGCGATCGCCATTCCCGAACTCAAGCGCTTCCTGCGCCAACGACAGATCGAGGTGCGCGATGGCGCATGAACACTCCCACGACGCGGACGCCGCCGATGCGGCGCTGGACTGGGGCAAGGGCGATGGCCTGCTGCCGGTGGTGGTGCAGGACGCCGCGACCCTGCGCGTGCTGATGCTGGGCTACATGAACCAGGAGGCACTGGCGCAGACGCGCCGCAGCGGCCAGGTCACCTTCTACAGCCGCAGCAAGCAGCGCCTGTGGACCAAGGGCGAAAGCTCCGGCAATGTGCTGGACGTGGTGGCGATCGACACCGATTGCGACCGCGACACCCTGCTGGTGCTGGCGCATCCGCGCGGGCCGACCTGCCACCTCGGCCGAGACAGCTGCTTCCCGCAGGCGCCGGGCCAGTTCCTGGGCGCGCTCGACCGGCTGGTCGCGCAACGCGAGCGCGACCGGCCTGCGGGCAGCTACACCACGCAGCTGTTCGAGAAGGGCACGCGGCGCATCGCGCAGAAGGTGGGCGAGGAGGGCGTGGAAACCGCGCTGGCCGGCGTCGCCCAGGGCGACGAGGACCTGCTCGGCGAGTCCGCCGATCTGCTCTATCACCTGACCGTGCTGCTGCGCGCACGCGGCCTGGGCCTGGCCGACGCGGTGGCGGTACTGGAAGCGCGGCACCGCTGAGTCTGTCCGGCGCGGTCATCGCCGTGTCGATGTCGTTGGCTACAATCGGGGGCCCTCGGCTTCTCCGGATGTTCCGCATGCTGCGCACCGTCGTCCTTGCCTGCCTGTTGGCCGCCGCCGCTCCCGCCGTGGCGCAGACCGCGACGGTCAGCGGCAGCGTCTACCAGGAACGCGATAACGCCCCGGGCCGCGGCCCGGGCGATGCCGGCATCGCCGGCGTGCAGGTGTCCGACGGCGTGCACATCGTCCGCACCGACGCGCAGGGCCGCTACCGCTTGGAAGTGGAGCCCGGCCGCACGGTGTTCGTGATCAAGCCCGATGGCTACAGCTTCGCCAGCGCCGGCAACGGCCTGCCGGACTACTGGCGGCACTACGCGCCCGCCGGCTCGCCCACGCTCAAGTATCCGGGCATCGCGCCCACCCGCGGCGCCACCGACCACTGGGACTTCGCGTTGCGCGCGCAGCCCAAGGCCGACAGCACCGAGGTGCTGGTGTTCGCCGATACCCAGACCGCATCGATGACCGATGTCGGCTACTACGCCCGCGACATCGTCGCGCCCTTGCGCGGCAAGACCCACGCGCGCATCGGCACCACCCTGGGCGACGTGGTCAGCGACGACCTGTCGCTGTATCCGGCGCTGAATGCGGAAACCGCCAAGCTCGGCGTGCCGTGGTTCCATGTGCCCGGCAACCACGACCTCAACTTCGATGCGACCGACGACGTCGATTCGCTGTCGAGCTGGCGTGCGGTCTACGGTCCCGACACCTACGCGGTGGAAGAGGGTGGCGCCAGCTTCGTGTTCCTGGACGACGTGGTCTACCAGCCGACGCAGCAGCCCAAGTACATCGGCGGCCTGCGCGCGGACCAGTTCGCGTTCCTGCAGGCCTACCTGGCCAGCGTGCCCAAGGATCGACTGGTGGTGCTGGGCCTGCACATCCCGCTGTTCGATGCGGCGCCCGGCAAGGAGACGTTCCGGCATGCCGACCGCGCGCGGCTGTTCGCGCTGCTGCAGGCGTTCCCGCACGTGCTGGTGCTCAGCGGCCACAGCCACACCCAACGCCACTATTACCACGGTGCCGAAGAGGGCTGGCACGGTGCGCAGCCGCTGCACGAATACAACGTCGGCGCGGCCTGCGGCGCGTTCTGGTCCGGGGTCAAGGATGCCGAGGGCATTCCCGCCGCGACCATGGCCGACGGCACCCCGAACGGCTATGCGCTGCTGACCGTGCGCCGCGACGGCGGCTATGCGCTGGCCTACCACGCCGCGCGTGCCGCCGACGACACCCAGATCGGCCTGCATGCGCCGAAGGTATTGCGCCGCGGTGCCTATCCGGCCTGGGGCGTGTACGCGAACGTGTACATGGGCGAGGACGACACGCGCGTCGAGTACCGCGTGGACGACGGCGCCTGGAAGCCGATGCAGCGGGTCGAACAGCCGGACCCGACGCTGCTCGCCGAGAACGCGCGCGACGATGCCGCCGATGCGCTGCGCGGCTACGATCGGTCGCCGGAAGCGATTCCGTCGCAACACCTGTGGCGCGGCGCCTTGCCGACCGACCTGAGTGTGGGTGCGCACCGCATCGAGGTCCGCGCGTTCGACCGCTGGCGCGGCGAGCAGCACGCCAGCGGCAGCTATCGATTGCAGGACGCCTCTCCCTGATCGCGCCGCGGTTGCGACGCTGGCGTCGCGTCCTGGCGACGCCAGTTCAGTCGCGACCTAGGTTCTTTTGACCGCCGTCCTGGGCGGTACCCGGCACACGCGGGCGCTGGGCGAAGTAGAACCGGCTGTTGTCGTTGTCGTTGGCGATGACGCCGAGGAGCCGATCGGCGCCAGCATTGGCGAATGTGCCGCCGTTTGTCCAGTTCGGCGCGCCGTCCCAGGAGCCGTGCCAGCTTTCATCTGCAAGTTATTCGAAGGACATGCTTTGCATTGATTGAATAACTGCACTGTTCCACACGGTTCGCCAGTTTTACGTCATGCGTTTGCTTGTCCGCGTACCTGCAGCGTACGGTGACGAATCGGCCCTCATCGTAGATGTAGCCCAGAACCCAATGGCCGTATCGCTCCTTTGCCACGTCGGGCTCAAGCGTTGCGAGATCCTGTGGTTCTCCATCGAATGCATCGATGGAGCGAAGTGGCTGATCCTGTCGAATGGGGCAGACCGAAGGCGCGGCGAGCACGGTACTCCAGGCAAAAAGGCAGAGTAGAAGAGCGGCAACTCGCTTGCTCAATGGAATAGACGTTGTTTCCATTGTTTGTAGCTCATATCTGCGCTGCCGTGCCTGCGGATCCGTCAGTATCAAGTCGGGCGCGGCGAAGACCCATTCTTCATCGGATACGTCGGTTGGCGTGGTGGCTTCATCGCCTACGATAGCCGCGTGAACTCCAAGTTCATAACACGCTCTAGGCTTGGCCACTGCTGAGAACAACTACACCCTCGACCTGCTGAGACGGTTGTGGACCATCGCTGCGGCGCGGTCCGGCTTACTACCGGTCTGGAGTCGGCATGAAACAAAAAAACCTCCATGAAGGAGGCCTATAAAACGAGAGGATCCTGGCTGGCGAGCGAAGGCTGGCGGGCGGATCGGTGCGCAGCTGGCTGGCGAAAGGCTGGCGGGCTTGCTGCGGGGCGCAGTGTAACGGCTGCACGCGATCGGCGATCGAATGCGAATTACTCTCATCTATGGGGTTCCTGCGGACTCCTGCTCCAGGCCCAGGGCGCACCGAGCGTTGGAGTCTTGCGTGCGCTGCTCGACGGAGCAGGGCCGCTCACTGCGTGGGAGTGGCAGTCGATGGCGGTAGCGCCGGTTTTGCGGGCGTCGGGGGAGCAGTGGTTTGCGTGGTCCCGGGCGCGTGGTCCGGTTCGCCATCGGTCGCAGTCATTGCGTCGTCCGCATCGGGTTCCGGATACGGATAGACCGGTGCGGCGGCGTTCGGCAACTGCGCGCGCCAGTGCTGCAGCCACGCGCCGATGCGCGCGCCCACGTACAGCTGCGGATACGACGGCGCCTCGCCTTCGGCCTGCTCGCGTGCGCTGATCTCGGCACTGGCCAGGCGATAGCTGTCGACCAGATCGGTGGTACGCGCCAGCGCGTCGATCAGCCAGGCGCGGCCGAAATAGGTGGCGCTGGCGGTGTTGCCGCAGCCGAACGAGGGCCGGTCGCGACGGGCGGCGGTGATGACCAGGGTGTCGGCGGTCTTCAGCGCCGGCACGAAGCCGCCGGAGTAGCAGGCCGAAATCACGATGATGCGGTTGCGGATGCCGGCGTCGTCGAGCAGGCGGCGCAGTTCCTGCGGGGTGATGGTGTCGTACTCGGCATCCTCGCCGGGGCCGAACTGCAGATACAGCTCGTGCTGCTCGGTGCCGTGGCTGGTCAGGAACAGCAGCAGCGCGTCCTCGCGCTTGTCCATCAGCTTGCCGATGCGGTCCAGCGTATCGGCCAGGTTGTCGTACGAGGCCTGTGGCGCGTAGGCGTGCGCGCCGAGATTGTCGCCGTGGTTGATCAGGGTGGCGATACGGCCAGCGGCGCCAAAGCGCTGCGTGAACATCTGCCGCAGGTACAGCACTTCGTTGCGGAACACGTCCTCGCTGGCGTCGCCGGCGAAGCCGACCACGTACAGGTCGGGGACGCCCGGGCGCTGAGGCTGCAGCGATCCCAGCGCCTGGCGCAGCTGCGCCTGGTCGACCGGATCCTGCACCGCCTCGTCCTGCGCGGTGTCGGCCGCGCCGGCCGGCATGGCGCCGGCATCGGAATGGCAGGCGGGCAGCGCCAGCGCCAGCAGCGCGGCCGGCAGCAGCCGGCGCCGCAGCACGGCCAACGGGCGCCGCAACGCCGCCAGGGCGGCCATCAAGGCAGCGACAGGCCTGCGCATGCGCGGGGACTCAGAAGCCCAGGTCGGCGAAGCTCTCCGCGCGGCGGTGGCCGTTGCAGGCTTCGCCCTGGCGCGGTTGCGGGTAATCGTCGCGGCGGTCGATCAGCACCGTGTCCAGGCCGGCGGCGCGGGCCGCATCCAGTTCGGCGACCACGTCGGACAGGAACACGATCTGCGCCGGCGCCACGCCGATCGCCTCGGCGATGCGCGCGTAGCTGGGCTGCTCGCGCTTGCCGCCGATCTCGGTATCGAACCAGCCGGAGAACAGCGCGCGAAGGTCGCCGGCGTCGCTATGGCCGAAGAACAGCTTCTGCGCCGGTACCGAGCCGGACGAATATACGTACAGCGCGCGGCCGTCGGCATGCCAGCGGCGCAGTGCCGGCGCGGCATCGGGATAGATGTGCGCGGTGAAGTCGGCATCGCGGTAGCCAGCTTCCCAGATCATGCCCTGCAGCGCCTTCAGCGCGGTGTGCTTGCGGTCCTCGTCGATCCAGCCCTGCAGGGTCTCCACGATCACCGCATCGGTGCAGATGCCGCCGCATTCGCTGGCGACGGCATCCAGCCATTGCCGCACCTGCGGCTGCTGGCCGTTCTCGCGCACGAAGCCGGGCAGGGCGCGGCGCGCATAGGGGAACAGCACGTCCTTGACGAAGGAGATGCTGCTGGTGGTGCCTTCGATGTCGGTGAGTACGACGCGCGGATCGGTCATCGCTCAGTGCGCCTCGCCGCGCAGCTTCGCCTCGTAGCGCGGGAAGCGCTGAGCGATGTCGGTGCCGGTGAAGTGGCCGACCCAGCCGTCCGGCTCGGTGAAGAAGCGGATCGCGATGAAGCGCGGCTCCGGGCCCATGTCGAACCAGTGGTGGGTGCCGTCGGGCACGGCGATCAGGTCGTCCTGCACGCATTCGATCTCGTAGACCTTGCCGTCCACGTGCAGGGTGAACAGGCCGGAGCCGGCGACGAAGAAGCGCACCTCGTCTTCCTTGTGGAAGTGCTCGTCGAGGAACTTCTTGCGCATCTCCTCGCGCTGCGGGTTGTCCGGGGCGATGCTGACCACGTCCACGGTTTTGAAGCCGTTGGCGGCGACCAGGCGGTCGATGTCGGCCTTGTAGGCGGCCATGACCGCTTCCGGCGAGGCGCCGGGCTCGATCGGCTGGTTGGCCTGCCAGCGCTCGAAGGTGACGCCGATCTTGCGCAGTTCAGCGGCGATCGCGTCGCCATCGCGGCTGTCGAACAGCGGCGCGTCGGGAGTGGTGTCGGCGAAGATGCGGAGTCGGCTCATGGCGGCGGGCGAAAGCGTCAGTGGGGACGAAAAGGGTAGCAGGTGCGCGGCCGGCGGCTGTTGCGGCGCTGGAACGCTGTCGCGCCGCGGCGGATCAGCCGGCGGCGCGCAGCTTGCGCAGCTCCAGCTCGCAGTGCAGCAGGAACTCGAACGCTTCGAGGTGGCGGCGCGCCTCGGCCATGTCGCGGCCCCAGGCGTACAGGCCGTGGCCGTCGATCAGGTAGCCCCACAGCGGCGTGCGATCGAGCAGGGCGTCGACCTGCGCGGCCAGCACGGTCATGTCCTGGGTGTTGGCGAACACCGGCAGGTCCACCGCGGTCTCGTGGGTCTGGTTGCCGTGCAGCGCCTTCAGCAGCTCGTAGCCTTCCAGGCGGATATGGCCCTGCGGGGCATACAGGCGCGAGGCGATGGTCTGCACCGGCGAGTGCGTGTGCAGAATGCAGCCGACCTCGGGGAAGCGCCGGTACAGCTGGGTGTGCAGCAGGGTCTCGGCGGACGGACGCAGCGGCCGGCCGACGGCCTGGCCGTCGAAGTCCACCACCATGATGTCGTCCTCGACCAGCCGGCCCTTGTCGCGACCGGAGACGGTGATCGCGGCATGGCGATCGTCCAGGCGGTGCGAGAAGTTGCTGCTGGTGGCGGGCGTCCAGCCGGCCTGCGAGAGCTCGCGGATGTTGTCGATCAGCAGGTGCGCCAGCGTGCGCAGGCGCTCGGAATCGTAGGGCAGTGCGTTCATGCGCGTAGTGTAGGGCTTGATCGCTGGATTGGGATGACAGGTGGTGGTGCACCCAGTAGCACCTCCTCACGCCGTACCCTCACCCCAACCCCTCTCCCGGGGGGAGAGGGGCTTTGGCTTCTCCCTTCTCCCGTCGGGAGAAGGTGCCCCGCAGGGGCGGATGAGGGTACGGGCGAAGCCTCGTGTTGCCAGATGGGTGCAGCGCTTCGCGTCCGTACCTTCACCCCAACCCCTCTCCCGATGGGAAAGGGGCTCTGCGCTCAGCCTTGGCTGCCGCGCAGGCGGCTGTGGCGGTAGCCGTAGCCGAAGTAGATCGCCAGGCCGATCACCGTCCAGCCGGCCATCAGCATCCAGTTGTGCGCGGTCATCGCCGACAGCAGCGCCAGGCAGCTGAGCACACCGGCGATGCAGATCGGCCAGGCGAACGGAATGCGAAACGGCCGCGGCAGGTCCGGCTGGGTGCGGCGCAGGATCAGCACGCCGGCGCAGACCGCGGCAAAGGCGATCAGGGTGCCCATCGAGGTCAGTTCGCCCAGCACGTCCAGCGGGAACAGCGACGCCAGCAGGGCGATGCCGATGCCGGTGATCACCGTGTTGACGTGCGGGGTGCGGTAGGTCGGGTGGATCTTGGTGAACACCGGCGGCAGCAGGCCGTCGCGGGCGATGATCATGAAGATGCGCGGTTGGCCGATGATCATCACCAGCACCACCGAGGACAGGCCGATCAGCGCGCCGACCTCCACCACCACGCGCAGCCAGCCCAACTGCGGATGCGCCGCCACCGCGGTCACCACCGGCTCGTCGGTGCCCAGTTGCGCGTACGGCAGCAGCCCGGTCATCACCGCGGCCATGGCGATGTACAGCACGGTGCAGATCACCAGCGACAGGATCATGCCGATCGGCAGGTCGCGCTGCGGCCGGTGCGATTCCTGCGCCGCCACCGACACCGCCTCGAAGCCGATGTAGGCGAAGAACACCATCGCCGCGCCGCGCAGCACGCCGTCCAGGCCGTACTTGCCCGGGCCTTCGTTGGCGGGGATGAACGGGTGCCAGTTGGCCGGGTCCACGTACTTCCAGCCGGCGGCGATGACCAGCACGATCAGGCCGCTCTTCAGCACCACCATCGCCATGTTCATCGCCGAGGACTTGCGGATGCCGACGTAGCACAGCCAGGTCAGCAGCAGCACGATGCCGGCGGCAGGCAGGTTGGCGATCGCGCCGGTGGGCTGCAGCTTGCCGTCCAGCGGCGCGTTGACCAGTGCCGCGGGCAGATGGATGTTGAAGTGGTCGAGCAGGCTCAGGAAATAGCCGGTCCAGCTGACCGCCACCGCCGAGGCCGACACGCCGTACTCCAGCACCAGCATCCAGCCGATGAACCAGGCCGCCAATTCGCCGAAGGTGGCGTAGGTGTAGGTGTAGGCGCTGCCGGAGACCGGCACCATCGCCGCGAACTCGGCGTAGGCCAGCGCGCAGAACGCGCAGCACACCGCGGCCAGCACGAACGAGAGCATGATCGCAGGCCCGGCGTGGTTGGCCGCGGCCTGCCCGGTGATGACGAAGATGCCGCCGCCGATCACCGCGCCGATGCCCAGCGCGGTCAGGCCCCAGGGGCCCAGCGCGCGTTGCAGGCCTAGCCCGCCGGCGTCCTCGTGGCTGGCATGGGGGTGTTTGGTGGCCAAGAGTTGTTTGAGCATCGAGCGGTTCCAGCCGGGCGCGGCGTGCGAGGAAGAGGGGGCGAACGCGAAGACCGGCGCGGACGCCGGTCTTCGGAGGAGCGGATCAGGCCTTGGTGGCCAGGCGGCTGTTGCGGATGCCGTAGAAGAAGTAGATGCACAGGCCGATCAGGGTCCAGCCGACGAACACCTTCCAGTGTTCCTGGAATGCCTGGAAGAACAGGCCCACGCAGAACAGCGCGCCCAGCGGGCACACCGCCCAGAACAGCGGCACCCGGAACGGACGCGGCAGATCCGGACGGGTGAAGCGCAGCACCATCACCCCGACGCACACCGTGGCGAAGGCCAGCAGGGTGCCCATCGACACCAGTTCGCCCAGCACGTCCAGCGGAATCAGTCCGGCCAGCAGCGCAGCGAGCACGCCGACCACCACGGTGCCGACGTAGGGGGTGTGGAAACGGCGATGGACCTTGCCGAACAGCTTCGGCAGCAGGCCGTCGCGCGCCATGGTGTAGAAGATGCGCGGCTGCGCCATCAGCATCACCAGCACCACCGAGGACAGGCCGGCGATGGCACCGATCTCGACGAAGGTCTTCAGCCAGGCCAGCTGCGGATAGTGCTCCAGCGCAGTGGCCACCGGCTTGGCGGTGCCGAGCTGGGTGTAGGGCAGCAGGCCGGTCAGCACTGCGCAGACGATGATGTAGATGACGGTGCAGATGGCCAGCGACACCAGGATGCCGATCGGCATGTTCTTCTGCGGGTCCTTGGTCTCGCCGGCGGAGGTGGAGACCGCATCGAAGCCGATGTAGGAGAAGAACACGATGGAGGCGGCGCGGAAGATGCCGCTCCAGCCGAACTCGCCCGGGCCGGTGTTTTCCGGGATGAACGGATGCCAGTTGTCCGGGTTGATGTAGAAGATGCCGACGCCGACGAACAGGCAGATCACCAGCACCTTGATCGCCACCACGATGGCGTTGACGAAGGCCGATTGAGTGACGCCGACGTAGCACAGCGTGCTGACGGCGGCCACGATCAGCACCGCCGGCAGGTTGACGAGGTTGCCCGAGGCGACGAAGGCGTGGCCGGTCCAGGTCAGCGGCGCGCTGGCCAGTTCCGCGGGGAAGGGCAGGCCGAGGGTGCCGGTGACGAAGCTGATCAGATAGGCCGACCAGCCCACCGCGACGCTGGAGCCGGCGAACAGGTATTCCAGCACCAGGCACCAGCCGATGAACCAGGCCACGCCTTCGCCGAGCGTGGCGTAGGAGTACGAGTAGGCGCTGCCCGAGACCGGCAGCATCGCCGCGAATTCGGCATAGCACAGGCCGGCGAAGGCGCAGGCCAGGCCGGCGAACACGAACGACAGCATCACCGCCGGGCCGGCATGATTGGCCGCGGCCTGGCCGGTGAGCACGAAGATGCCGGCGCCGATCACCGCGCCGATGCCGAGCAGGATCAGGTGTCTGGCGGTGAGGGTGCGTTTGAGGGTGGCTTCGCCCTCCAGGCTGCCTTCGAACGGTTCGCCGGCATCGACGTGACCGGCCGGTTCGATCGGCTTGACCCTCAGCAAAGACTTGAGCATTCGGTGCATCCCCAGGTGGCGGTACGGGGCAAGCGGCCCCGGCAATGGCGAAGCGCCGGGCCCGCAGCGGGCGACGCAAGCGTCGTACCATGCCAAAGCCGGCCGGCCGCCACAAGCCGCGCTGCACCGTGGACGGCGATAATGGCCGCCCCCGAACGCGAGAACGCCGATGCCGGAGTCGTCCCTACGCCAGCAGTTGCAGGCCCATGCCCGGCAGTGTCCGGATCAGGCCGAGGTCGCCGCGCAGTTCCTGGCCTTGCTCGACGATGCCGCCGATCCGTTCGTGCGCGCCCGCCTGGACGGCCATTTCACCGGCTCGGCCTGGCTGGTCAGCGCCGACGGCACGCGCACCTTGCTGACCCATCACCGCAAGCTGCAGCGCTGGCTGCAACTGGGCGGCCACGCCGACGGCGACCGCGATCTGGCGCGGGTGGCCTTGAGGGAGGCCGAGGAAGAATCGGGGCTGCCCGGCCTGGCACTGGAGGATGGCGCGATCTTCGACCTGGACCGGCACTGGATTCCCGCCCGCGGCGAGGTGCCGGGGCACTGGCATTACGACGCACGCTACGTGGTCCGCGCCGGTGCGGACGAAGCCTTCGCGGTCAGCGCCGAGTCGCTGGCCCTGGCCTGGCGCCTGATTGCCGAATTGCTGGATGAAGCGGACCTGGATCCGTCGCTGCGGCGCATGGCGCAGAAGTGGTTGAAGCGCAGCGCATCAGCCCCTCTCCCCCCGGGAGAGGGGTTGCGGTGAGGGTTGGGCGCGAAGCGCATGCGGTGTTTCAGCTGCACGAGGCTGCGCCCGTACCCTCATCCGCCCCTTCGGGGCACCTTCCCCCAAAAAGGGGGCCATGGTCCCGGCGGGAGAAGGGAAATGCATAGCCCCTCTCCCTCCGGGAGAGGGGTTGGGGTGAGGGTACGGGTGCGCAGCGCCCCCACGAATCCCCAATCCCGAATCCCCAATCCCCGCTAGTAAAGAATGCGCGTCCGCAACGTCCCCGCCACCTGCGCCAGTTCCTCCTTCAGTACCGCCGCCTGTTCCTCGCTGGCGCCGACGTCGATCACCACGTAGCCGACCTTGGGGTCGGTGCGCAGGAACTGGCCGTCGATGTTGACGTTGTGGCGCGAGAACAGTTCGTTGATCTGCGACAGCACGCCCGGCACGTTGCGGTGGATGTGCAGCAGGCGCAGGCTCTCGGCGTGCTCGGGCAGGGTCACCTCGGGGAAGTTCACCGCCGACAGGGTGCTGCCGTTGTCGCTGTAGCGCACCAGCTTGGCCGCCACTTCCACGCCGATGTTGTCCTGCGCTTCCAGCGTGCTGCCGCCGACGTGCGGGGTCAGGATCACGTTGTCGTGCGCGGCCAGCGGCGATTCGAACAGGTCGCCGTTGCCCTTGGGTTCGATCGGGAACACGTCCACCGCGGCGCCGCCGATGTGGCCGCTGCGCAGCGCCGCGTCCAGGGCGTCGATGTCGATCACCGTGCCGCGCGAGGCGTTGATCAGGTGCGCGCCCGGCTTCATCTGCGCCAGCTGCGTGGCGCCGATCATGTCGCGGGTGGCCGCGGTTTCCGGCACGTGCAGGGTGACCACATCCGAGCGCGCCAGCAGGTCGTCCAGGTCGGTGGCGGTGCGGGCGTTGCCCAGCGACAGCTTGGTCTCGATGTCGTGGAAGATCACCTGCATGCCCAGCGCCTCAGCCAGCACGCCGACCTGGGTGCCGATATGCCCGTAGCCGACGATGCCCAGCACCTTGCCGCGGGTCTCGTGGCTGCCGGCGGCCGACTTCGACCAGCCGCCGCGGTGGCATTCGGCGTTCTTCTGCGGAATGCCGCGCAACAGCAAGATGGCCTCGGCGATCACCAGCTCGGCGACGCTGCGGGTGTTGGAGTAGGGCGCATTGAACACCGGGATGCCGGCCAGTTCCGCGGCGTCCAGGTCGACCTGGTTGGTGCCGATGCAGAAGCAGCCGACCGCGATCAGGCGCTTGGCGTGGGCCAGCACCTCGGCGCTGAGCTGGGTACGCGAGCGGATGCCGACGATGTGCGCCTCGGCGATGCGCTGCTTGAGCTCGTCTTCCGGCAGCGACTTGGCGTGCAGTTCGATCTGCGAGTAGCCGGCCGCGCGGAACACGTCGACGGCGGTCTGGCTGATGCCTTCGAGCAGCAGCACGCGGATATCCTGCTTCGGAAACGAGGTCTTCTTGGGCGACATTGCGGCGAGGGAGCGATGGCCAACGGGCCGGTCACTATGCCAGATGGCTCCGCGCTTTGGTGCGCCGCAATAGGATGCCGGGAGGATAGCGATGCAACGCTGGAAAGGTTTCAGGTGCATCGATGTTTGTTGGGAGGAGTCGGGACCCGGGACCCGGGACCCGGAGAAGCGTGCACCTCTTGCGCCTGACGGTGTTGCTTGACGTCCCACGTCGGTTGCTTTTGCTTTTCCGGGTCCCGGGTCCCGGGTCCCGGCTCTAGATTCCCGAGCCCCGGCTCCTCCCCAACTGGACGCGGTTACGCAACGCTGGCACGCTTGAATGCTTGCCTCCGCCGATGCCTCTCCGCCCATGACCGACCCGCGCCTGGATGCCCTGGCCCTTGCCGTTCCCGGCCTGCGCCTGAAGACCGATCCCGCCGACCTGGAACACTACGGTCGCGATTGGACCCGGCGCTGGACCCCGGCGCCGCTGGCGATCGCGCTGCCGGCGACGGTGGAGGAGGTGCAGGCAGTGCTGCGCTGGGCCAACGAGCACGCGGTGGCGGTGGTGCCCTCCGGTGGCCGCACCGGCCTGTCCGGCGGCGCGGTGGCGGCGCACGGCGAGCTGGTGCTGAGCCTGGAGCGGATGAACAAGGCGCTGGCCTTCGATCCGGTCGACCGCACTCTCACCGTGCAGGCCGGCATGCCGCTGGAAGCGGTGCACAACGCTGCGCGCGAGCACGGTCTGCTGTACCCGGTGGACTTCGCCGCGCGCGGCTCGTGCTCGATCGGCGGCAACATCGCCACCAACGCCGGCGGCATCCGCGTGATCCGCTATGGCAACACCCGCGAGTGGATCGCCGGGCTGAAGGTGGTCACCGGCAGCGGCGAACTGCTCGAACTCAACCGCGGCTTGATCAAGAATTCCAGCGGCTACGATTTCCGCCAGTTGCTGATCGGCTCCGAAGGCACCCTGGGCATCGTCGTCGAGGCCACCCTGCGGCTCACCGATCCGCCGCCGCCGAGCAACGTGATGCTGCTGGCGCTGCCCTCGTTCGAGGTGCTGATGCAGGTGTTCGCCGCGTTCCGCAGCCGGCTGCAGTTGGAGGCGTTCGAGTTCTTCACCGACCGCGCGTTGCAGCACGTGCTCGCGCATGGCGCGCAGGCGCCGTTCGACACGGTGTATCCGTACTACGTGGTCACCGAGTACGCCAGCGGCAACGAGGCGCAGGAGGCCGCGGCGTTGGCCGCGTTCGAGGCCTGCATGGAGCAGGGCTGGGTACTGGACGGGGTGATCAGCCAGAGCGAGGCGCAGGCCGCGCAGCTGTGGCGCCTGCGCGAAGGCATCACCGAGGCGGTGGCGCGCTACACCCCCTACAAGAACGACGTGTCGGTGCGGATCTCGGCGATGCCGGCGTTCCTGGCGCGGACCCAGGCGCTGCTCGGCGAGGCCTACCCGCAGTTCGAGGTGGTGTGGTTCGGCCACATCGGCGACGGCAACCTGCATATCAACGTGCTCAAGCCCGAGGCCACTGCGCCGGCGGATTTCATCGCGGCCTGCGAGCAGGTCACCAAGCTGCTGGCGCAGGTGCTGGCCGAGCACGGCGGCAGCATCTCCGCCGAGCACGGTATCGGCCTGGTCAAGAAACCCTACCTGGACAGCACGCGCAGCGCCGAGGAGATCGCGCTGATGCGCGCGGTCAAGCGCGTGTTCGATCCGTCCGGGTTGCTCAATCCGGGCAAGCTGTTCGATCCCTGAGCGCAGCCGTGCACCGCTGCCGCGCGGCCCGTTCAGGCGCTGCGCGGGGCGGACCGCTAGGCTATGCGGCGCGGCGCTGGCCGTCCCCTTTTTCACGATCCCGTTTGGAACGATTGCAATGACCCGAGTGACCGCGCGCTGCGCCCTGCTGTTCGCCCTGATCCTGCCCGCGTTCGCGCAGGCCTCCAGCTTCGCCGGCAGCTCCGCCGGTTCGGCCTCGGCCGGCTCGGCCGGCAGCTCGGCGTCCTCGGACAGCAGTTCCAACAACGATAAGGTGGTGCTGCAGGCGCGCGACGACGCGGCCGGCTTCGTCGCCAGCGCCGGGCGCATCCGCGGCGTGCAACTGGAAGCGGCGCTGCGCGTGTTGCGCGAGCGCAACCCGCAGGCGCAACAGGCCAGCGACCTGGAACTGGCGCAGGCGATCCTGGCGCTGTGATCCCGCGCCGGCCACGGCGCCTGCGCGCGCGGTGGCTGGCGTTGCTGGCGCTGGCCGCTGCGGTGCACGCAGCGGCCGCGCCGCTCGCTGTCGACGCCACCGGCCTGAGCCCCGCCGAACGCATGGCCAGCGAGGCCGTGCTGGCCGCGGCGCAGGCGCGACTGCCGCCGGCCTGGACCGCGGCGCTACCCGCAGGACTGCCGCTGCAGTGGCGCGACGATCTCCCCACGCAGGTGCACGGGCGCGCGCAGGCCAGGCGCCTGCTGTTGAACAAGCGCTTGCTACGCGACTGGATCGCGGCGCCAGGGCGCGACACCGATCCGGTCGCCGACCCGGCACGGCGCCCGGCGCTGGCCGCCTTGCTGCACGAGCTGGCGCATTTCTACGACCGCTCCACGGCCGGGCATCTCTCGTCCGATCCGCGACTGCTGGATCTGGCCGGCTGGCAGGTGAGCCCGATGCGCCTGGGCCTGCGTCGCGGCCAGAACCGGTTCACCGAGCGCAGCCCGGATCGCTACGAATTGCAGTCGCCGGCCGAGTTCGTGGCGGTGAATCTCGAGCACTTCCTGCTCGATCCGGACTACGCCTGCCGGCGGCCGGCGCTGGCCCGCTACTTCGCCGCGCGCCTGGCATGGACGCCGCCGGCGAGCGCATGCGCGCCCGGCCAGGTGTTCGTGCAGGACCCGCTGGCCGACGCGGCCGCCTTGCTGCAGGTGGACCCGGCGCGGATCTACGCGGTGGACTACCTGCTGGCCGAAGGCAACGCGCAGCCGATGAGCCACTGGGGCCACAGCATGTTGCGCCTGGTGATCTGCGCGCCGGGGCGGCCGCTGGGCCCGGCATGCCGGCTGGACCTGGCCGAGCACCGGGTGCTGTCGTTCCGCGCCTTCGTCGACGACGTGCAGATTTCCAACCTGCGCGGGCTCACCGGCTCCTACCCGTCGCGGCTGTTCGTGCTGCCGCTGCGCCAGGTGGTGGACGACTACACCCAGGTGCAGTTGCGCGGCCTGCAGTCGCTGCCGCTGCGGCTGTCGCGCGAAGAGATCGCCGCGCTGCTGGAGCGTGCCGCGCAACTGCACTGGAGCTACGACGGCCGCTATTACTTCCTGAGCAACAACTGCGCGGTGGAGACCTACGCCTTGTTGCACGACGGCGTGCCGCGGTTGGCGGCCGCGCACCTGTCCGGGATCAGCCCGACCGGCCTGCGCCGGCGCCTGGTACGCGCCGGCATCGCCGATGCGTCGGTGTTCGACGACGCCGACGCGGCGGTGCGCGATGGCTACTTCTTCCCGGCGGCGAGCGCGCATTTTGCGCAGATGTTCGCGGTGGCGCGCGGCTCCCTGGCACTGCCGGCCCGCAATGCCGACGCGTGGCTGGATCTGCCGGCCGCGCAGCGCGCGCCGTGGCTTGAGCGTGGCGACCTGCGTGCCAGTGCCGCCTTGTTGCTGCTGGAGAACGCCGCCCGCCGCCGCGCCGAACAGCGTGGGCGCGATGCATTGAAACGGCGCTATCTGGGCAAGCCGCTGCCGACCGCGGTGGCCGGTGCGGGCGGGGGCGATGCGGGTGCCGACACCCGTGACGCCGCCAGCGCGGTGCGTGCTGTGCTGGCCGAGCAGGGGCTACTGAGCCAACCGGCGAGCCTGCTGCAGGGGCAGCCGGGCTATGGCCTGCCGCAGGCGCAGGAACGTGCCTGGCTGCAGGTGCAGGGACAGGCACGGATCGCGGCGCTGCACGAGGACGGCGCCGCGCTGCAGACGCGCCTGCGCGGATTGCTGCCGGCGCCGCTGCAGGCGGACCTGGCGCAGATCGATGCCAACCTGGCGACGCTGGGCGCACGCCTGCGCACGCTCAATCGCGAAGGCGGTGGACTGCAGTTGGATTCGCCGTCGCTGTTGCGGCAGCGTGGTGGGCAGCCGTAGCGCAGCGTGCGGGCTTGCGATGCGAGGCGATCGAAGGGAACTGGATCGTGCGTGCGGTTGACGGCGGCGCGGTGGCGGCGTGAGTCCGCAGCACCTGTGCGTCGCAGGCGCAGCCGTGTTCGCATGAAGGAAGGCTGATCGCTCCATGGGTCGGGACTGGAGTCCCTCCCACAGAAACGCGGCGCAGCTTCCAACCCATTTATGTAGGGGCGGCTTCAGCCGCGACGAGCGAAGACGCGAAGCAGGCCGATGTCGACGGCCGTCAGGGCTGACGTCCATGTCCGCAAGGGCGCCACCTTGCCCGCACGCAAGCCGCCATCACGGCAGCTCGAGACCGGCATCCTCGCCGTAGCGGCGCAGCCAGGCGTCGCGCGGCGGATCCTGGCGGTACTGCGCGCGCAGCGTCGCCCAGGTCTGTTCATTGCCGTCGCAGTACTTGGCCATCGCCTGCTCCAGTTCGCGCCGCCGCGCCGCGTCGTAGGACTCTTCGCCGGCGAAATGGGTGCAGGTGTCCTGGCGCGCGACGAAGGCGCGGATCGGCTCGGGCAGCGTGCAGAAACCGTCGTGGTGCTCGGGATCGACCGCGTCGGGAATCGTGCACGCGGGCTTGGGGGCGGCCGCCGTGGCCGGCGTCGCCGGCGCGGCGAGCGCCAGCACCGGCACGGCCAGCAGCAGGCCGAGGCAGGCGGGCCGCGGCGCATGCGCGGCGCTGCCTGTGCGGGAGACGTGGGTGACACGGCGCCCGCGCATGGGCTCAGTCGGCGCGACCGGCGAACTCGCCGGTGGTGGTGTTGACCAGCACGCGCTCGCCGTTGCCGATGTACTCCGGCACCATGATCTCGATCCCGGTGTTGAGCTTGGCCGGCTTCGGGCGCTTGGTGGCGGTGCCGCCCTTGAGCTCAGGCGGGGTCTCGATCACTTCCAGGGTCACGCTCTGCGGCAACTGGATCGCCACCGGCTGGTCGTCGATGACCTGCACGTAGATGCCGCTGAGCCCGTCGGTGATGTAGCCGGCGTCGGTGCCGATCGCATCGGCGTCCAGGGTGTAGGGGGTGTAGTCCTCGTCGTCGAGGAACACGAAGGCCTCGCCGTCCTTGTACGAGAAAGTGGACTGGCGGCGCATCAGCTCGACTTCGCGCAGGTCGTCGTCGCCGTCGAAGCTGGCATCGAGCTTGTTGCCGCCCGGCACGCTGTACATCACGAAGCGGAAGCGCACGTTGCCGCCGCGGCCCTGCGGCGAGCTGCGCTCGATGTCGCGGATCTGGTACACGCCGTTGTTGTACTCGACGACGTTGCCTTTCTTGATTTCGTTGGCTTTCATGAGGGCTGGGAATCGGGAATGGGGAATAGGGAATCGAAACAGGGTCAAGCAGGCGGAGAGGATCAGCGGAAGGGAAACGCCGTTGCGATTCCCCATTCCCCATTCTCCATTCCCGGCTACTTAGGCGCCAACCGCACCGCGCCGTCGAGGCGGATGGTTTCGCCATTGAGGTAGCGGTTGCGCAGCAGGAACATCACCGTGTCGGCGAATTCGTCCGGGCGGCCGAGACGCGAAGGATACGGGATCGCCGCGGCGAGCGACTGCTGCACGGCCTCGGGCATGCCGTCGACCATCGGGGTCCAGAAGATGCCCGGCGCGATGGTGTTGACGCGGATGCCGAAGCGCGCCAGTTCGCGCGCCATCGGCAGGGTCATCGCCACCACGCCGCCCTTGGACGCGGCGTAGGCGGCCTGGCCGATCTGGCCCTCGTAGGCGGCGACGCTGGCGGTGTTGACGATGACGCCGCGCTCGCCGTCCTCGCCCGGGGCGTTGTGCTGCATCAGGTCGGCGGCGGCCTTGGCGACGTTGAAGCTGCCGACCAGGTTGACCATCACCGTACCCTGGAAGGTGGCCAGCGGCATCGGCGCCTCCTTGCCCAGTACGCGGCCGGCGCCGAGGATGCCGGCGCAGTTGATCGCGGCATTGAGGCCGCCGAGGAAGCCTTGCGCTGCGCCGAGCTGCGCGGCCACCTGGGCTTCGTCGCTGACGTCGGTGCGCAGGTAGCAGGCACGGTCCGCGCCCAGGGTGGCGATGGCGGCCGCGCCCTTGTCGTCGTTCAGATCGAACAGCGCGACCTTGCCGCCTTCGGCGACGATGCGTTGCGCCACCGCCAGGCCGAGGCCGGACACGCCGCCGGTGACCACCGCTTTGAGATCGGCAAGCTGCATGGATGTTCCCTCCCAGGAAAACGCCCAGTTTAGAGGCTGCCGCCCCATCGCGGCGAGATCGGCGATGGGCCGCGGCGCGCAGGTCCGTCGCCGGGTAAGGAACTACCGCGGCTCAGCCCTCGGCGGCCAGCGCCTGGCCGACCTTGCTGCCGGTAGGACGGCCCAGTTTCTGCGCCAGCCAGCGGCCGGTCGCGGCCAGCGCGGGCAGGTCGATGCCGGTCTCCACGCCATTGCCGTGCAGCAGGTAGACCACGTCCTCGCTGGCCACGTTGCCGCTGGCGCCCTTGGCGTAGGGGCAGCCGCCCGCGCCGGACACGGCGGCATCGACCACGCGCACGCCTTCTTCCAGGCAGGCGGCGATGTTGGCCAGGGCCTGGCCGTAGGTGTCGTGGAAGTGCACCGCCAATGCGTCCATCGGCACCACGGCGGCGACCGCGCGCAGCATCGCCCGCGCCTTGCCCGGCGTGCCCACGCCGATGGTGTCGCCCAGCGAGATTTCGTAGCAGCCCATCGCATGCAGCCGCTGCGCCACCCGCACCACGTCGGCCAGGGGGACGTCGCCCTGATAGGGACAGCCGAGCACCGTGGACACGTAGCCGCGGACCTTGACTCCGTCCGCGGCCGCGCGCTCCAGCACCGGCGCGAAGCGCGCCAGCGATTCGTCGATGCCGGCATTGGTATTGGTGCGGTTGAAGGTCTCCGAGGCGGCGGTGAACACGGCCACCTCGCGCACGCCGACCGCGGCCGCGCGTTCGTAGCCCTGCAGGTTCGGCACCAGCACCGGATAGTCCACGCCCGGCACCTGCGCGATGCCGGCGTAGACCTCGGCCGCGTCGGCCAGCTGCGGGACCCATTTCGGGCTGACGAAGCTGGTCGCCTCGATGCTGCGCAGGCCGGTGCGCCCCAGTCGCGCGATCAGCTCGATCTTGTCTTCCGTGGCGACCCAGGCCTTCTCGTTCTGCAGGCCGTCGCGCGGGCCGACTTCGACGATGCGGACGCTGTCTCTCATCGGCGAGACTCCTGCGCCGTTGGCCGGGTACTGCGCATGAGACGGGAAGCAACGAGGATCATCGGAATTCCTGAGAGAGGGAGGCGGTGAAACACCGGCGGCACGTCCAGCGCCGTCCGCGGGAACGACGCGGCGGCGCGGATCAGGCCGACGCCGGACGGTGGCAGACCGCTTCGATGTTGTGGCCGTCCGGATCTAGCAGGAACGCGCCGTAGTAGTCGGGGTGGTAGTGCGGGCGCAGGCCCGGTGCGCCGTGGTCGCGGCCGCCGGCGGCCAGGCCGGCGCGATGGAACGCGTCCACCTGCGCGCGGCTGGCGGCGACGAAGGCCACGTGCACGCCATTGTCGCCGGCGTCGCGGCCGCCGTCGGCGATCCAGAAGCTGGGCTTGCCGTCGCGCCCGAAACCGACGTGGCGCTGGCCGCCGCTTTCCTCGGCGCTCACCTGCATCACCACGTCCAGCTCCAGCGCGGCCAGGGCGGCGCGGTAGAAGGTCAGGCTGCGGTCGAGGTCGCTGCAGCGCAGGCCGAGATGGTCGATCGGGTTCATGGACTAGCCCTCCAGGCCGGTTCGCGTTTCTCCAGGAACGCATTCAGTCCTTCCTGGCCTTCGGCCGAGACCCGCAATTGCGCGATCAGGGCGGCGTTGGCCTGGTCCAGCGCATCGCGCTCGCCGCCGGCGGCGACCCGCCGCACCAGGGCCTTGGCGCCGGCGGCGGCCAGCGGCCCGGCCTGGCCGAGCAGGGCGACCTGGCGTTGCACCGCCGCGTCCAGCGCCTCCGGCGCCACCGCCTGGTGGACCAGGCCGATCTGCGCCGCGGTGGCGGCGTCGAAGGTTTCCGCGCTGGCGAACCAACGCCGCGCCTGGCGCGCGCCGATCGCCGCGATCACGTACGGCGAGATCACCGCCGGCAGCAGGCCCAGCCGGCTTTCGCTGAGCGCGAAGCGCGCATCGGTGGCGGCCACGGCGATGTCGCAACAGGCGACCAGGCCCACCGCGCCACCGAACGCCGCGCCTTGCACCCGCGCCACCGTGGGCTTGGGCAGTTCGTCCAGCAGACGCATCAGCCGCGCCAGGGCCAGCGCATCGTCCAGGTTCTCCTGTTCGCCGGCGCCGGCCATCGAGCGCATCCACTGCAGGTCGGCACCGGCCGAGAACGCCGCGCCGGCACCGGCCAGCACCAGTACCTGCACCTGCGGATCGGCGCCGATCTGCAGCAGGGCGTCGCTGAGCTGGACGATCAGCGCGGCGTCGAAGGCGTTGCGGACCTCGGGTCGGTTCAACTGCAGGGTCAGGACCTTGCCGGATCGTTGCAACAACAGGGCATCGCTCATCGAACACGCTCGTACAAAGGGAAAACGGCAGCCATACGGCGATCATAGCCGGCCGTGCCGGTCCCGCCATGACGCGCCGCGGCGATGCTACAATTGATAACCATTCTTATCGACGGAACGTGCTGTGACGTTGTCCGACATGCCGTTGCGCAGCAGCGCCCTCGTGGAATCCGTGCACGACCGCCAGGCCAACGACGCCATCGCCCGGCGTCTGCGCGAGCTGGGCTTCGTCGCCGGCGAACAGGTGCAGGTGCTGGCCAGCGGGCCGATCGGTGGCGAACCGCTGCTGGTGCAGGTGGGGTATACGCGCTTCGCGCTGCGGCGCAGCGAGGCGGCACGGGTGCAGGTCAGCGCGCTGGACGAGGTGCGCTCGTGAGCGCGGTGGCCGCGCCGCTGCGCCTGGCCCTGGTCGGCAACCCGAACTGCGGCAAGACCGCGCTGTTCAACCAGTTGACCGGCAGCAAGCAGAAGGTCGCCAACTACGCCGGCGTCACCGTCGAGCGCAAGGAGGGCCGCTTCCGCGCGCCGTCTGGGCGCGAGTTCGCGGTGCTGGATCTGCCCGGCGCCTACAGCCTGCAGCCGGCCAGCCTGGACGAGGCGATCACCCGCGACCTGTGCCGCGGCTTCTACCCGGGCGAACCGGCGCCGGACGTGCTGGTCTGCGTGGTCGACGCCACCAACCTGCGCCTGCACCTGCGCTTCGCGCTGGAACTGCGCGAGCTGGGCAAGCCGATGCTGGTGGCCTTGAACATGGTCGACGCGGCGCAGCGCCGCGGTATCCAGATCGACAGCCAGGCGCTGGAACAGGCGCTGGGCGTGCCGGTGATCGAGACCGTGGCGGTGCGCCGCAACGGCGCCCGCGCCCTGGTCGAGCGGCTGGACGCGCTGGCGCCGGCACTGCCGCCCGCGGTGGCGCCGAGCGAAGGGCAGGGCGACTACCACCAGCAGGTGCGCGCGATCCTGGCGGCGGCGGTGTCGATGCCGACCCGCACCTCGCGGGTGGACGATGCGCTGGACCGTTGGCTGCTGCATCCGGTGGCCGGCCTGCTGACCCTGGCGGTGGTGATGTTCCTGATCTTCCAGGCGGTGTACGCCTGGGCGGCGCCGCTGATGGACCTGATCGATGGCGGCACCAAGGCGTTGGGCGCCTGGATCGGCGGAACCCTGCCGGAGGGGCCGCTGAACAGCCTGCTGGTGGACGGCATCATCGCCGGCCTCGGCGGGGTGGTGGTGTTCCTGCCGCAGATCCTGATCCTGTTCGCCTTCATCCTGGCGCTGGAGGAATCCGGCTACCTGCCGCGTGCGGCCTTCCTGCTCGACCGCATGATGGCCGCCGCCGGCCTGTCCGGGCGCTCGTTCATCCCGCTGCTGTCCAGTTTCGCTTGCGCCGTGCCCGGGATCATGTCCACCCGCAGCATCCAGGATCCGCGCGATCGCCTGGCGACCATCCTGGTGGCGCCGCTGATGACCTGTTCGGCGCGCCTGCCGGTGTACGCGCTGCTGATCGGCGCGTTCATCCCGCAGCGGCAGGTGTGGGGCGTGTTCAACCAGCAGGGGCTGGTGCTGTTCGGCCTGTACTTCGCCGCCATCGCCAGTGCGCTGGTGGTGTCGTGGACGATGAAGAAGTGGCGCCGCGACAAGGGCGAGCATCCGCTGCTGCTGGAGTTGCCGTCCTATCGCGTGCCGCACCTGCGCGACCTGGCGCTGGGCCTGTGGGAGCGCGCGGCGATCTTCCTCAAGCGCGTCGGCGGCATCATCCTGGCGCTGACCATCCTGCTGTGGTTCCTGCTGTCGTTCCCGGCGCCGCCGGCCGACGCCACCCTGCCGGCGATCGACTACAGCTTCGCCGGCCGCATCGGCCACGCCATGACCACCGTGTTCTCGCCGCTGGGCTTCAACTGGCAGATATGCATCGCGCTGATCCCCGGGCTGGCCGCGCGCGAGGTGGCGGTGTCCTCGCTGGCGACGGTCTACGCGCTGTCGGCGGCCGACGACGATGCCGCCGCGCAGGCGCTGTCGCCGCTGATCCACGACGGCTGGTCGCTGGCCACCGCGCTGTCGCTGCTGGTCTGGTACATCTACGCGCCGATGTGCATTTCCACCCTGGCCACGATCAAGCGCGAGACCAATTCGTGGAAGCAGATGAGCTTCGCCGCGTTCTACCTGTTCGCGCTGGCGTATCTGGCCTCGCTGGTCACCTACCAGGTTGCGGTGGCGCTGGGAGCCGGCTGAGATGAGCGCCTCGCTGCTGCTGCAGTACCTGGTGATCGCGCTGGCGGTACTGGTCAGCGCCTGGGTGGTGTTGAAGAAGCAGTTCCCGGGCACCGCGCGCAAGCTGCGCGGCGCGCTCGCACTACGCCTGCTCAAGCCCGGCCGGGCGGCCTGGCTGCAGGCGCTGGGGCGGCGCATCGCACCGCCGGCCAGCGCCGGTGCGGGCGCCTGTGGCGGCTGCGACAGCTGCGGGCCGACGCCGCCGCGGCGGCACTGAGTCGCGTCGCCCGTTGCTGGCCGGCGCATCGCTTGTGCGCCGCACATGCGCGTCGCGATGGCGGCGACTATCCTATGCCGATGACCAGCCCATTCCAGTTCTCCCGCCGTGCGCAGGCGCTGACCAGTTCGGCGATCCGCGAAATCCTCAAGGTCACCGAACGGCCTGAAGTGATCTCCTTCGCCGGCGGCCTGCCGTCGCCGGACACGTTCCCGGTCGAGCGCATGCGCGAGGCCTGCGACAAGGTGCTGCGCGACGCGCCACAGGCGGCGCTGCAGTACGGCCCGACCGAAGGCTATCTGTTGCTACGCGAATGGGTGGCGGCGCGGCTGAGCCGCGACGGCGCCCACATCCGTCCCAGCCAGGTGCTGATCACCACCGGTTCGCAGCAGGGCCTGGACCTGCTCGGCAAGGTGTTCATCGACGAAGGCAGCAAGGTGCTGGTGGAAACGCCCAGCTATCTTGGCGCGCTGCAGGCGTTCTCGCTGTTCCAGCCGGCGTTCGCGGCGATGCAGTCGGACGACGACGGCGTGGTGGTGGACGCGCTGGACGATGCGCAGTTGGCCGGCGCGCGCTTCATGTACGTGCTGCCGAACTTCCAGAATCCGACCGGGCGGCGCCTGCCGCTGCACCGCCGCCAGGCATTGGTCGCGCGTGCGGCCGCAGCCGGCGTGCCCATCGTCGAGGACGATCCCTATGGCGAGCTGTGCTACAGCGGCGATACGCTGCCGAGCCTGCTGTCGATGAACCCGGACGGCGCCATCTACATGGGCTCGTTCTCCAAGGTGTTCGCGCCGGGCCTGCGCCTGGGCTATGTGGTCGCGCCGGAGGCCGTGCACGCCAAGCTGGTGCAGGCCAAGCAGGCGGCGGATCTGCACACGCCCTCGTTCAGCCAGCGCATCGTCTACGAGGCGGTGCAGGACGGGTTCCTGGATGCGCATATTCCCGGCATCCGTGCGCTGTACGCCAGCCGTTGCGAGCAGATGCTGGCGGCCCTGGCCAAGTACTTCCCGGCGCAGGTGCGCTGGAACCGCCCGGCCGGCGGCATGTTCATCTGGGTCGAACTGCCGGAGGGCATGGACGGCGGCGCGCTGCTGAGCAAGGCGATCGAGCGCAACGTGGCCTTCGTGCCGGGCGCGCCGTTCTTCGCGGTCGCGCCGCAGCGCAATACCTTGCGGCTGTCGTTCGTGACCGTGCCGGCCGAACGCATCGAGACCGGCGTGCGCATCCTCGGTGCGCTGCTGCAGGACGAGGTCGCTGCGCACCGGCGGGCGACGGCCTGAGTCCGGCGTCGCCTCCGTCGATGACGTCGTCCGATGCCGCCGTCGCGTCCTGGACCATCGACGCGGTCCTGGTCGGCCGCGCGCAGGCGTTCACCCGCCCGGGCAGCCGCAGCGCGATCGACAAGCGGCCCCAGGACGGACGCCTGCGCATCGGCCCGGAGGGGCTGGAGTTGGACGAGCAGGGCGACCGCCGCGTGCATGGCGGCCCCGACAAGGCCTTGCACCATTACCCCCGCGACCATTACCCGGCCTGGCGCGAGGAACTCGGCGCACATGCCTTGCTGGACGCGCCCGGTGCGTTCGGCGAAAACCTCAGCAGTAGCGGGGTGACCGAAGCCGACCTGTGCCTGGGCGATCGCCTGCGCCTGGGCACGTCCCTGGTCGAGGTGTCGCAGTCGCGGCAGCCGTGCTGGAAGCTGTCCGACCGCTTCGGCGTGGCCGCGCTGGCGCGGCGCGTGCAGGACAGCGGCCGCACCGGCTGGTACTACCGTGTGCTGCAGCCCGGCGAGGTCGCCGCCGGTGACAGTCTGGTGCTGCTGGAGCGTCCGTATCCGCAGTGGCCGCTGGCGCGGCTGGTCGGCCTGCTGTACCGCCGCGAGATCGACCCGGCGCAACTGCAGGAGGTGCTGGCGCTGCCGCTGGTGCCGAACTGGCGCACCCTGTTCGAGCGGCGCCTGGCGCAGCGTGCGGTGGAGGACTGGGACAAGCGCTTGTTGGGGCAGGCGGCGGCCGAGTAGGGCGGTTGATCGATCCGGCGAGCGTGCTCCCCTCTTGGCGGGAGTGGTGGCGTCGACAGGTGCATGCCCGATTGGGTGGGTGCAACGCGTCGGGGCTGAAGTCCCTCCCACAGGGGGTGTCCGATCGGCTGCGATGTCTCTTGGCAGGTGCCGGGTGCCTCGCCCGGCGGCTTTTTTGTCGCTTCCAGTGCCGCCACGCCCCTGTGGGAGGGGCGGCAGCCCCGACGAGGGAAGCATCGCCACGTCCGAGGTGGCGCGTGGGACGCTTGCGTCTCGGGCGCGCGCGCCCTCTGTCGCACCCGCGCGCAAACCGCTAGCCTTGTGCCGATGACGACTTCTCCGCTGCGTGTGTTGATCCATGGTGCGTCGGGCCGGATGGGCCAGGCGTTGTTGCGGCTGGCCGCGCAGGACCCGGCGCTGCAAGTGGTGGCCGCGGTGGTGCGGCGCGCGCCGGCGCAGCGGGTGATCGACGGCGTGCCGTACTTCGCCGCAGCCGAACTGGGCGGCGTGCCGGCCTTCGACGTGGCGATCGATTTCAGCCTGCCGCAGGGCTTCGACCCGGTGCTGGCCCTGTGCACCGCACGCGGTGCGGCGCTGGCGTCCGGTACCACCGGGCTGGAGGACGCGCAGCGGCAGGCGCTGGCCGCTGCGGCCGAACGCATTCCGCTGATCTGGGCCTCGAACTTCAGCCTGGGCGTGGCGGTGCTGCACGATCTGGTCGAGCGCGCCGCCGCGGCGCTGCCGGGCTGGGACTGCGACATCGTCGAATCCCACCACGTGCACAAGCAGGACGCGCCCTCCGGCACCGCGCTCACCCTCGGCGACGCGGCCGCGCACGGCGGCGCGACCCCGCGCTACGCCAGCCTGCGTGCCGGCGACATCGTCGGCGAACATCTGGTTCAGTTCGCCGGACTCGGCGAGCGGGTCGAACTGGTGCACCGCGCCAGCAACCGCGACATCTTCGCTCGCGGCGCGTTGCATGCCGCCGCGCGCCTGCCGGGGCGTGCGCCCGGGGCCTATCGGCTGCGCGACCTGCTCGGCTGAACGCGGTTTTCACATAAACGGCTGGCGCGGACCGCCCCGCGCCGGTACAATTCTCGCTCGCCTGTTACCCATCGCCACGGACCCGGAGAAGCGCCGAGTTCGCGGTTTCTTGCAGCCTGCAAGTTGGTGGGGCAGGGTTCCTCTCTCCCCAAGGCGAACCCCGTGACTCAACCCGCAATCCTTGTCCTTGAAGACGGCACCGTGTTCGAGGGCGAATCCGTAGGCGCTGCCGGCCTGTCCGTCGGCGAAGTGGTGTTCAACACCGCCATGACCGGCTACCAGGAGATCCTCACCGATCCCTCCTACGCCCGCCAACTGGTCACGCTGACGTATCCGCATATCGGCAACACCGGCTGCACCGACCAGGACGACGAGGCCGCCCAGGTCTGGTCGGCCGGCCTGATCGTGCGCGACGTGCCGCGCCGCCCCAGCAACTGGCGCAACCAGGTGGCGCTGCCGGACTGGCTGATCCAGCGCGGCGTGGTCGCCATCGCCGGCATCGACACCCGCAAGCTGACCCGCATCCTGCGCGAGAAGGGCTCGCAGAACGGCGCGCTGATGGCCGGCGAGGTGAACGTGGACACCGCGCTGGACGCGGCGCGCAAGTTCCCGGGGTTGAAGGGCATGGATCTGGCCAAGGTGGTCTCCACCGACAAGTCCTATCCCTGGCGCGACGGCCAGCTCGACCTGGACAGCAACGCCTTCGTCACGGCCGAGCCCAAGTTCAAGGTCGTCGCCTACGACTACGGGGTCAAGCACAACATCCTGCGCATGCTCGCCGAGCGCGGCTGCGAGGTGACCGTGGTGCCGGCGCAGACGCCGGTCGCCGAGGTGCTGGCGATGAACCCGCACGGCGTGTTCCTGTCCAACGGCCCCGGCGACCCGGCGCCGTGCGACTACGCGATCGCCGCGATCAAGGAACTGCTGGCGCGCAAGATCCCGACCTTCGGCATCTGCCTGGGCCACCAGCTGCTGGCGCTGGCCGCCGGCGCGCAGACCCTGAAGATGGGCCACGGCCACCACGGCGCCAACCATCCGGTGCAGGATCTGGACAGCGGCCGGGTGATGATCACCTCGCAGAACCATGGTTTCGCGGTGGACGAGGCGACCTTGCCGGCCAACGTGCGCGTCACCCATCGCTCGCTGTTCGATGGCAGCAACCAGGGCATTGCGCTCACCGACGCGCCGGCCTTCAGCTTCCAGGGGCATCCGGAAGCCTCGCCGGGCCCGCGCGACGTGGCGCCGCTGTTCGATCGTTTCACCGCGCTGATGGCGGCCGCAGGCGCATGAGCTTGCGCAAACTGGCGTTGTTAGGCGCTCTCGCATTCAGTGGCGGCGCGGGTGCTTCCGAAGTGTCGGAGCAACAGGCCGCGCAACTCATTGATCTGCTCGGACTACGGCAAGCAATTGCCACCTATGCCGTGGATTCGGTCGGAGCGCAGCCGATGTTCCAGAAGCTCGCATCTGAGAAGCGAGCCTGCGTTGCAGGGCTGTTGGAAGAAATACTGAACACGAATACCCAGGCACGGCTGAAGACCATCTTTGGCAATAGCGCCCAAGCCGAGAGCTGGATCGCCTTCTCGAAGACGGCGGCGGGGCAGCGCTACATTCAGTACGTGGCCGCTAATGCCTCGGCGACGTTCCTCGGGCGGCCACGGCCGGATCGATCCGGGTTGCTGCTTGGGATGACGCCTGATCAAGCCGCGCAGACGCTTGAGTTCATGGCGTCGCCGGCCGGTATGGTGTTTAGCGCAGCGCCGCCGCTTTCACCGCCTGAGATGACGCAAGCACAGCAGGCCTCGCTCGGAGACGAACTCTTCCAGCGATGCGCATTGTCCGACAAAGATTTTTCCTGAACGACTTTAGACGCGCCGATCCAAACGCCGCCAGTCCAGACTTCGAGAAAGAAATGCCCAAGCGCACCGACCTCCAAACCATCCTCATCATCGGCGCCGGCCCGATCGTCATCGGCCAGGCCTGCGAGTTCGACTACTCCGGCGCGCAGGCGTGCAAGGCGCTGCGCGACGAGGGCTACCGCGTGGTGCTGGTCAACAGCAACCCGGCCACGATCATGACCGACCCGAACATGGCCGACGCCGTGTACATCGAGCCGATCAACTGGCAGACGGTCGAGAAGATCATCGCCAAGGAAAAGCCCGACGCGCTGCTGCCGACGATGGGTGGACAGACCGCGCTGAACTGCGCGCTGGACCTGGCCGACCACGGCGTGCTCGAGAAGTACGGCGTCGAGCTGATCGGCGCCAAGCGCGAGGCCATCCGCATGGCCGAGGACCGCGAGCTGTTCCGCGTGGCGATGGGCGAGATCGGCCTGGAATGCCCGAAGGCGGCAGTGGCGCACACCCTGGAAGAGGCGCTGGAGATCCAGGCCACGGTCGGCTACCCGACCATCATCCGCCCCAGCTTCACCCTCGGCGGCAGCGGCGGCGGCATCGCCTACAACCGCGAGGAACTGATCGAGATCGTCGGCCGCGGCCTGGAACTGTCGCCGACCAGCGAAGTGCTGGTCGAGGAGTCGGTGCTGGGCTGGAAGGAGTTCGAGATGGAAGTGGTCCGCGACACCGCGGACAACTGCATCATCGTCTGCTCGATCGAGAACCTGGATCCGATGGGCGTGCACACCGGCGACTCGATCACCGTGGCCCCGGCGCAGACCCTGACCGACAAGGAATACCAGCGCCTGCGCGACGCCTCGATCGCGGTGCTGCGCAAGATCGGCGTGGACACCGGCGGTTCCAACGTGCAGTTCGGCATCAACGCGCAGACCGGCCGCGTGGTGGTGATCGAGATGAACCCGCGCGTGTCGCGCTCCTCGGCGCTGGCCTCCAAGGCCACCGGCTTCCCGATCGCCAAGGTCGCGGCCAAGCTGGCGGTGGGCTACACCCTGGACGAACTGAAGAACGAGATCACCGGCGGGCTGACCCCGGCCTCGTTCGAGCCGTCGATCGACTACGTGGTCACCAAGATTCCGCGCTTCGCCTTCGAGAAGTTCCCGCAGGCCGACGCGCGCCTGACCACGCAGATGAAGTCGGTGGGCGAGGTGATGGCGATGGGCCGTACCTTCTCCGAGTCGCTGCAGAAGGCGCTGCGCGGCCTGGAGACCGGCAAGATCGGGCTGGACCCGACCGGGCTGGACCTGAGCAGCGAGGACGACCTGGCCACGCTCAAGCGCGAGCTGAAGGCGCCCGGTCCGGAGCGCTTGTTCTACGTCGCCGACGCCTTCCGCGCCGGCATGAGCGTGGAGCAGGTGCACGCGCTGTCCTTCATCGATCCCTGGTTCCTGGACCAGATGGAAGACCTGATCGCGCAGGAAGCGCAACTGGCCGCCGACGGCCTCGGCGCGCTGGACGCCAAGCGCCTGCGCACGCTCAAGCGCGCCGGCTTCTCCGATGCGCGTCTGGCCGAGCTGTGCGGCACCAACGAGGCCGCGGTGCGCGCGCTGCGCCGCGCGCACAAGGTGCGCCCGGTATACAAGCGGGTGGACTCGTGCGCGGCGGAATTCGCCACCAGCACCGCCTACCTGTACTCGACCTACGAGGACGAGTGCGAGGCCGCGCCCAGCAATCGCGACAAGATCATGATCCTCGGCGGCGGCCCCAACCGCATCGGCCAGGGCATCGAGTTCGACTACTGCTGCGTCCACGCGGCGCTGGCGCTGCGCGAGGACGGCTACGAGACCATCATGGTCAACTGCAATCCGGAGACCGTGTCCACCGACTACGACACCTCCGATCGCCTGTACTTCGAGCCGCTGACCCTGGAAGACGTGCTGGAGATCGTCGAGCTGGAGCAGCCCAAGGGCGTGATCGTGCAGTACGGCGGGCAGACCCCGCTGAAGCTGGCGCGCGCGCTGGAAGCCAACGGCGTGCCGGTGATCGGCACCTCGCCGGACTCGATCGACCTGGCCGAGGACCGCGAGCGCTTCCAGCAGCTGGTCGACAAGCTGGGCCTGAAGCAGCCGCCGAACCGTATCGCCCGCAACGCCGACGAGGCGCTGGTGCTGGCGCGCGAGATCGGCTATCCGCTGGTGGTGCGCCCGAGCTACGTGCTCGGCGGCCGCGCGATGGAAATCGTCTATGGCGAATCCGACCTGGCCCGCTACGTGCGCGATGCGGTCAAGGTCTCCAACGATTCGCCGGTGCTGCTGGATCGCTTCCTCGACAACGCGGTGGAAGTGGACGTGGACATCATCGCCGACCATAGCGGCCAGGTGCTGATCGGCGGCGTGATGGAGCACATCGAGGAGGCCGGCGTGCATTCGGGCGATTCGTCCTGCTCGCTGCCGCCGTACTCGCTGTCGCCGGCCACCCAGACCGAGCTGCGCCGCCAGGTGGTCGAACTGGCCAAGGCGCTGAACGTGGTCGGGCTGATGAACACCCAGTTCGCGGTGCAGGTCAACGATGCCGGCGACGACATCGTCTACCTGCTGGAAGTGAATCCGCGCGCCTCGCGTACCGTGCCGTTCGTGTCCAAGGCGATCGGCGTGCCGCTGGCCAAGATCGCCGCGCGCTGCATGGCCGGCAAGACCCTGGCCGAGCAGGGCGCGCTGAAGGAAATCGTGCCCGACTACTACTCGGTGAAGGAGGCGATCTTCCCGTTCGCCAAGTTCCAGGGCGTCGATCCGATCCTCGGCCCGGAGATGCGTTCCACCGGTGAGGTGATGGGCGTGGGCCGCAGCTTCGGCGCGGCGTTCGCGCGTGCGCAGGAAGCCGGCGGCATCAAGGCGCCGCCGCTGGGCAAGGCCTTCGTGTCGGTGCGCGATCCGGACAAGCAGCGCGTGCTGCCGGTGGCGCAGGCGCTGGTCGAGCGCGGCTACACCCTGGTCGCCACCCGCGGCACCTGCGCCTGGCTGCAGCAGCACGGCCTGCAGTGCGAGCAGGTGAACAAGGTCGCCGAGGGCCGCCCGCACATCGTCGATCTGATCAAGAACGGCGAAATCGTGTATATCGTCAACACCACCGAGGGCCGGGCGGCGATCTCCGACTCGTTCTCGATCCGCCGCGAAGCCCTGCAGCATCGCGTCACCTATTCGACCACGGTCGCCGGCGCGCGTGCGCTGGTGCATTCACTGGAATTCCGCGGCACCGGTCCGGTCTGGGCGCTGCAGGAACTGCACAAGGAGCTGGAAGCGTGAGAGCCCCGATCACCATGCAAGGCGCGCAGCGGTTGCGCGAGGAACTGGATCACCTGAAGTCGGTCAAGCGTCCCGAGGTCATCACCGCGATCGCCGAGGCGCGCGCGCACGGCGACCTCAAGGAGAACGCCGAGTACCACGCCGCGCGCGAGCAGCAGGGCTTCATCGAAGGCCGCATCAAGCAGCTGGAGAGCGAGCTGTCGCACGCCGAGGTCATCGACGTCAGCAAGCTGGCGGTCGGCAGCAAGGTGGTGTTCGGCGCCACCGTGACCCTGGCCGATGTGGAGACCGACGAAGAGAAGCGCTACCAGCTGGTCGGCGATCTCGAAGCGGACATCAAGCTCGGCCTGATCGCGATTTCCTCGCCGCTGGCGCGTGCGCTGATCGGCAAGATGGAAGGCGACAGCGTCAGCATCGATGCCCCGGCCGGACGCCGCGAGTACGAGATCGTCAGCGTCGCCTACGTCGGCTGATCCGATGGCGGTCGCCACCTTGCTGTTGCCGGAGCGGGTCCGCCTGGCCGGCGCCGTGCTGGCCGGCGAGGTGGCGCGCGCGTTCGGCCGCGCCGACCGCACGCAGGCCGCGCCCGGCGGCGAGGCGCAGTTGCGCCGCCATTTCGTGCTGGCGGAAGCATCGCTGCCGGCCGCGGCGCTGACCCGCCAACTGGACGCCGGCGATGCCGGCGACGGCCTGTGGCTGCGCGCCGATCCCGCCTATGTGGTGCCGGACATGCAGGGCGCGCGGCTAATGGCGCATGGCGACATGCTGCCGCTCGACGCGGTGGACCTGGACGCGCTGTTGCCGGCGGTGCAGGGCGTGTTCGCCGAGAGCGGGCTGACCCTGGATGCGCCCGATCCGACCCGCTGGTACCTGCGCCTGCCGGCCGACAGCGTGCTGCCCGTGTTCGCGGCACCGGCGCAGGTACTCGGGGCGGACCTGTTCGATCATCTGCCGCAGGGCGAGGACGCGCGCCGCTGGCGTGCCCTGCTGACCGAAGTGCAGATCGTGCTGCACCAGCATCCCTGGAACCGCGAACGCGTCGCCCGCGGCCAGCCGGCCATCAATTCGCTGTGGTTCTGGGGCGGCGGCCGCCTGCCGGCCACCGTCGGCACTGCGCATGCGCAGGTGCGCAGCCGCGATCCGCTGTTGCGCGCACTGGCCCAGGCCGCCGGCGTCGCCGATGCGCAGGCGCCGCGGGTCGATGCGCTGGTCGACCTGCGCCAGTTGCGCGCGCCCGAGCAGTTCGTCGGCGAGGTGGTGCAGCCGCTGCTGCAGGCGTTGCGCGATGGCGAGTTGCAGCAGCTGCAGCTGGATTTCGAGGACGGCACCTGTTTTCGCATCGCTCCCGCGCAACGCTGGCGCCTGTGGCGGCGACCGCTGTCGCGCCTGGACGCATGAGTTCCAGCGCGCGCATCGTGCGGCGGCCCGCGGCGGCCGCGGCCGGCCCGTGGCATGAGGCCACCTTGCCGCTGCTGCGGCGCATCTATGCCGCGCGCGGCGCGCACGACAGTGGCCTGGCGCAGCCCAAGCTGGCGCAGTTGCTGCCGCCGGATGCACTGAGCGGCATCGACGCCGCGGTGGCCTTGCTGGCCGAAGCCATCGCGGCGGGCAAGCGCATCCTGGTGGTCGGCGATTTCGATTGCGACGGCGCCACCGCCTGCGCAGTGGCGGTGCGCGGGCTGCGCCTGCTCGGCGCCGCGCAGGTGCTGCATGCGGTGCCCAACCGCATGGTCCATGGCTACGGGCTGTCGCCGGCGCTGGTCGCGGAACTGGCGCCGTTGCAGCCGGACCTGCTGGTGACGGTGGACCACGGTATCGCCTGCCATGCCGGCGTCGCCGCGGCCAAGGCGCTGGGCTGGCAGGTGCTGGTCACCGACCACCACCTGCCGGGTCCGGCCTTGCCGCCGGCCGACGCCATCGTCGACCCGAACCTGGCCGGCGACGCGTTCCCGAGCAAGATGCTGGCCGGCGTCGGGGTGATCTTTTACGTGCTGCTGGCCTTGCGCCGGCACCTGCGCGTGCGCGGCGCGTTCGCGGCGGCACCGCCGGACCTGAGTGTGCTGCTGGACCTGGTCGCGGTCGGCACCGTCGCCGACCTGGTGCCGCTGGATCCCAACAACCGCGCGCTGGTCTCGGCCGGCCTGCGCCGCCTGCAGCGCGGCGAGGGCTGCATCGGCCTGCGCGCCTTGATCGAGGCCAGCGGCCGCGACCCGGCACGGCTCAGCGCCAGCGACATCGGCTTCGCCCTTGCGCCGCGGCTCAACGCCGCCGGCCGCCTCGAGGATATGGCCCTGGGCATCGAGTTGTTGCTGTGCGAGGACCCGCAACAGGCGCGCACGATCGCCGCGACGCTGGAAGAGATCAACGCCGAGCGCCGCGCCGTGCAGCAGCAGATGACCGACGAGGCCGAAGCGGTGGTGGCGCAGGCGCTGCTGGCCGCGCCCGAGCAGCCGCCGGTGGCGGTATGCCTGTTCGATGCGCAGTGGCATCCCGGTGTGATCGGTCTGGTCGCCTCGAAGATGAAGGACCGCCTGCATCGGCCGGTGATCGCCTTCGCCCCGGCCGAGCCGGGCAGCACCCAGTTGCGCGGCTCGGCGCGTTCGATCCCCGGCTTCCACATCCGCGACGCGATGGCGGCGGTGGAGGCGCAGCGGCCGGGCCTGATGGAGAAGTTCGGCGGCCATGCCATGGCCGCGGGCCTGAGCCTGCCGCAGGACGCGCTGGCCGAGTTCGAAGAGGTGTTCCGCGCGCATGCGCTGGCCAGCCTGGACGCGGAACTGCTGCAGGCCGAATTGCTCAGCGACGGCGCGCTGGAGCCGCACGAACTCGACCACCGCCATGCCGAGGCGCTGCGCCAGGGTGGGCCATGGGGGCAGGGCTTCCCCGAGCCGCTGTTCGATGGCGAATTCGAGGTGCTGCAGTGGCGCTTGCTGAAGGAGCGCCACGTCAAGCTGAGCCTGCGTTGCCCCGGCCGTGCCGAACCCTTGAACGCGATCCATTTCAACGGCTGGCACGGTCGCGAACCGGGCCGCCGCGTGCACATCGCCTATCGGCTGGTCGCCGACGACTACCGCGGCGGCGATGCGGTGCAACTGGTGGTGGAGCACTGTCTGCCATTGGATGGCTGAGCAGTTGGCGGTCTGACGCTGCGCGTGGTGCCGGACCCTCACCCCAACCCCTCTCCCGGAGGGAGAGGGGCCATGGTCCCTTCTCCCGCCGGGACCATGGCCCCCTTCTTGGGGGAAGGTGCTCCGCAGGGGCGGATGAGGGTACGGGCGCAGCCTCGCATCGCCAAAGCGCCGCGCCTTGCGCCGCACCCTCACCCCAACCCCTCTCCCGATGGGAGAAGGGCTTGCGCGTCGCCTGAGTCTGGACGCACACAAGCAACCCCATCGCGTCACGGCGGACGTTCAAGCCATACCGTCCCAGCAAGGAGCGATCCATGCCGTCCACCATGCGCAGAAGCGTGTACGTGTTGTTGCTTTCGTTGTCGTTACTCGCCGCGGTCCCGGTCGGGGCGCAGTCCGCGCCGCAGCGGCAATTGGTCGCGCCGTTGCTGCACACCGACGCCGGCGAACGTCCGGTCGAGCTGCGCTCGGCGACCGTGCGTGCGTATGCCGCCGCTGGCCTGGCCGAAACCACGGTGGAGCTGGAGTTCTTCAATCCCAACGCGCGCGTGCTGGAAGGGCAGCTGACGTTTCCGCTGCGCGAGGGGCAGCAACTCAGCGGTTTCGCCCTGGATGTCGACGGGCAGATGCGCGACGCGGTGCCGGTGCCCAAGGCGCGCGGGCGCCAGGTGTTCGAAGCGGTCGAGCGGCGCGGCGTGGATCCGGGCCTGCTGGAGCAGACCGCCGGCAACCAGTTCCGGCTGCGCGTCTACCCGCTGCCGGCGCATGGCAGCCGCCATGTGCGCCTGGTCTATCGCGAATCGCTACAGCGTACCGCCGCCGGCTGGCAATGGCGCTTGCCGCTGGCGTATGCGGTCGGCGCGCGGTCGCTGCAGGTCGCGCTGAGTACCCAGGCCGCGCCTGATGAACGCGCGGCGACGCCCGGCATGCGGCTGCTGCCGACGGCGGACGGTGGCTACGCCGCGTCCTGGTCCGGCAGCCCGGCGCAGTTGCCGTCGGAGCTCGTGCTGTCGCTGCGCGCAAGCGCCACGCCGCGCGTGGCGACCGGTCTCCACGATGGCCAGCGCTACTTCCAGGCGCTGGTGCCGATCGCCGACCTGCATGGCCCGCGCCCGCTGCCGCAACGCATCGGCCTGCTCTGGGATGCGTCCGGTTCGGCACGGCAGCGCGACATTCCGGCCGAACTGGCCTTGCTGCAGCGCTATTTCGCCGCTGTCGGCACTGCCCAGGTCGATCTGATCGTGCTGCGCGACCGTGCCGCGGCGCCGCGCAGGTTCCAGGTGCGCAACGGCGACTGGAGCGCCCTGAAGGTGGCGTTGCAGGCCGAGCAGCCCGACGGCGCCAGTGCGCTGGGCGCCTGGCAACCGGCGGCGCAGGTGCAGGAGTATCTGTTGTTCAGCGATGGCCTGGGCAACTACGGCGCGCAGACCATGCCGACGCTGGCGCCGGGGCAGCGCCTGTATGCGATCGACTCGGCCGGCGTGCACGCCGATGCCGCGCGCCTGGCGGCGATCGCGGAAGCGCGCGGCGGACGCGCGATCGCATTGCAGGGCCTGCCGGGCGTGCAACTGGCCAGCGAGCGGCTGTTGCGGCGTGGCGGCGAACTGGTCGCGCTGGACGGTAGCCAGGTCGCCGATCTGGTCGCCGATCTGGTCGCCGATTCGCGCGACGCCGACGATGGCTACCTGCGCATCGCCGGGCGCCTGCTCGGCGCCGATGCGACGCTGCACCTGGAGATCGCCACCGCCGCCAGCACCCGACGCCTGAGTTTGCCGTTGCGCGAGGCGGAGGAAGTTCCAGGCGACCTGGTGCCGGGCGCCTGGGCACGGGCCATGCTGCGCAACCTGTCCGCCGATCCGCAGGGATCGGCCGCGCGCCGCCAGGCGCTGGCGACGCGCTTCGGGCTGGTCAGCGCCGACACTTCGTTGCTGGTGCTGGAGAATGCCGACGACTACGCCCGCTATGGCATCCCGGCGCCCACGGCGCTGCGTGCGGCGGTGGCGGGTGCGCAGGTGCGGCAGCAGAAGCTGCAGGACGACACGCGCAAGCGACGCATCGACGCGATCGCCGAAGCGTTCGCGCAGCGTGTCGCCTGGTGGCAGCGGCGCTTTCCCAAGGACGCGCCGCCAGTGGCGATCGCCGCCGCTGACACTGCCGACCAGCGCATGCAGACCCCGTCGGGCCCGCAACGGTCCATGGCCCTCGCAGCGCCTGCGCCGATGCCCGCTGCCGCGCCTGCACTCGCGCCGCTGGAACTGGACATCGTCGGCGGTTCGTCCGGCGCGCCCAGCGACGCGGCCGCGTCGGCGACTGCGCGCGAGCGTGTGGCGGCTCCGGCCACGATCTCCCTGGCCGTGCAGCCCTGGCAGCCGGATTCGCCGTATGCGCGGCGCCTGCGTGCGGCCGCAGCGGACGCGGTGTATCCGCTGTACCTGAGCGAACGCGCGGCGCACGCCGACAGCGTGGCGTTCTACCTGGATGTGGCCGATGTGCTGTTCGAGCGCGGCCAGCGCGACCTGGCCCTGCGGGTGCTCTCCAACCTGGCAGAGCTGCAACTGGAAAATCGCCACGTGCTGCGCGTGCTCGGCTATCGGCTGCTGCAGGCCGGTCGCGCCGACCTGGCGGTGCCGGTGTTCGAGCAGGTGCTGCGGCTGGGCGAAGAGGAGCCGCAGAGTTTCCGCGACCTGGGCCTGGCCTATGCCGCGCGCGGCGACGCGCAGGCGGCGATCGCGCAGCTGTACCAGGTGGTGGTGCGCGACTGGGACACGCGCTTCGACGGGGTGAGCATGATCGCGCTCAACGAACTGAACGCGATCGTGGCGCGGGCGCCGCGGCCGCTGGACACCGGCTTCGTCGACCCACGGCTGCTGCGCAACCTGCCGCTGGACCTGCGCGTGGTGCTGAACTGGGACAGCGACAACAGCGACATGGACCTGTGGGTGACCGACCCCAATGGCGAGCGCTGCTTTTACGGAAACCGCGCGACCTACCAGGGCGGCCAGCTGTCGCCGGACTTCACCGGCGGCTACGGGCCGGAGGAGTTCTCGCTGCGCACCGCCAAGCCCGGCAAGTACAAGGTGGAAGCGAACTTCTTCGGCGAGCGCCAGCCGCTGGTCACCGGTGCCACCACCTTGCATCTGCAACTGAGCACGGGCTGGGGCACGGCCGCGCAGCGCGACCAGCAGGTGACGCTGCGCCTGACCGAGCGCAAGGAGACGGTGCTGGTCGGCGAGTTCGACGTGCGCTGATCCGCCCATGGCGCGCCGGTGCGGTCATGCCGGCGCGCTACACTTTGCCGATGTCAGACCCCTCCGGCGCCAGCGCCTATTCCCGTTTCCAGCCCTGGCGCCGCAGTTTCGAGATCGGCTTCTGGGTCGCGCTGACCCTGATCAACGCCACCGCCAACAGCATCACGGTGCTGATCGACATCCGCACCACCGGGTTGCACTTCGCCGCCTGGGAGCCGGTGGTCTGGGAGTGGTCCAGCCAACTGATGTTCCTGCTGATCGTGCCGCTGGTGGTGCTGCTGACCCGGCGCTACCCGCTGCACTGGGACACCTGGCGGCGCCGGCTGCCGGGCTACCTGCTGGGCAGCGTGGCATTGTCGGTGCTGCACGTGGTGGGAATGGTCGCCCTGCGCAGCCTGGTCTACCGCCTGCAGGGCCAGCAGTACGACTTCGGGCCGTGGCCGCAGGGGCTGGCCTACGAATACCTCAAGGACGTGCGCAGCCTGGCCTCGATCGCGCTGTGCGTGGAGATGTACCGGTTCCTGTTGCGGCGCTGGCAGGGCGAGGCGGCGCTGCTCGGCGCGCCCGACGCCGGCCCGCCGGTGGGCTCGCTGGAACGGCCGGAGCGCTTCCTGGTGCGCAAGCTGGGCCGCGATTTCCTGGTCGCCGCGGCCGACATCGAGTGGCTGCAGGCCGCCGGCAACTACGTCAACCTGCGCGTGCGCGGCCACGACTACCCGCTGCGCAGCACCATGGCCGCGATCGAGGCGCGGCTGGACCCGGCGCGGTTCGTGCGCATCCACCGCAGCTACATCGTCAACCTGGCCAGCGTGGTCTCGATCGAGCCGCTGGAGGCGGGCGAGGCGCGGGTGCACTTGCGCGACGGCAGCCAGGTGCCGTGCAGCCGCCGCTACCGCGCCGCGCTGCGCGTGGCGGCTGGGGAGGGCGAGGCGGCGACCGTCGAGTAGTCCGGCGGCGCTGTGGCGCGGCGGCCGGAATTGCTAGAATCGCGCTCTTGTCTGCCGGAAACGCCGCAATGATCGAACTCAATCCGATTCGCCACCGCATCGCCGATCTGTCCGATCGGGTGCTGTCGCTACGGGGGTTTCTTTGACTACGACGCCAAGAAGGAGCGTCTAGAGGAAGTCACCCGGGAGCTGGAAAGCCCCGACGTCTGGAACGACCCCGAGCGCGCCCAGGGCCTGGGCCGTGAACGCGCCAGCCTGGAGAAGACCGTCGGCGGCATCGCCAGCGTGCTCGATGGCCTGAACGAATCGCTGGAATTCCTGGAACTGGCCGAGAGCGAGAACGACGAGGCCACCGCGCAGGCGGTGCTGGCCGACGTCGACCGCTTCCAGGCGCAGGTGGAGAAGCTGGAGTTCCAGCGCATGTTCTCCGGGCAGATGGACGCCAGCAACGCCTTCGTCGACATCCAGGCCGGCGCCGGCGGCACCGAGGCCCAGGACTGGGCCGAGATCCTGCTGCGCATGTACCTGCGCTGGTGCGAGTCGCGCGGCTGGAAGACCGAGCTGATGGAAGTCTCCGGCGGCGAAGTGGCCGGGATCAAGTCCGCCACGCTGCGCGTGGAGGGCGACTTCGCCTACGGCTGGCTGAAGACCGAGACCGGCGTGCACCGGCTGGTGCGCAAGTCGCCGTTCGACTCGGACAACCGCCGCCACACCAGCTTCACCTCGGTGTTCGTGTCGCCGGAAGTGGACGACAACATCGACATCGACATCAATCCGGCCGATCTGAAGACCGACGTGTACCGGTCCTCCGGCGCGGGTGGCCAGCACGTCAACAAGACCGAGTCGGCGGTGCGCATCACCCACGTGCCCACCGGCATCGTGGTGGCCTGCCAGACCGGGCGCAGCCAGCACCAGAACCGCGACAACGCGATGAAGATGCTGGCCGCCAAGCTGTACGAGCTGGAGATCCAGAAGCGCAATGCCGAGCGCGATGCGGTGGAGGCGACCAAGTCCGACATCGGCTGGGGCAGCCAGATCCGCAACTACGTGCTCGACCAGAGCCGGATCAAGGATCTGCGCACCGGCGTGGAGCGCTCGGACACCCAGAAGGTGCTCGACGGCGACCTGGACGAGTTCGTCGAGGCCAGCCTCAAGTCCGGCCTGGAAGCCGGCGCGAAACGCAGCGACGCCTGAACCGGCGGCCTCCGTCCTGGCGACGGAGGCCGTGCGGCGGCACACGGCCCGCCGGCTGGTGCATTCTTTCCCTTCCTCACGCATCCCCCATCCCATGACCGAGCAGACCCCCGCGCCGTCCCTTCCCGTCGACGAGAACAGCCTCATCGCCGAACGGCGCGCCAAACTCGCCGCGCTGCGCGCGCAGGGCGTGGCCTATCCGAACGATTTCCGCCGCAGCGACTTCGCCGGCGATCTGCAGGCCGAGTTCGCCGACACCGAGCGCTGGACCGCCGAGGTGCTGGAGGCCCAGGGCCGCAGCCTGCGCCTGGCCGGGCGCCTTCTGGCCAAGCGGGTGATGGGCAAGGCCAGCTTCGTGCAACTGCAGGACGAGTCCGGGCGCATCCAGCTGTTCCTGCAGGCCAACGCCCTGGGCGAGGCCTACGACGCCTTCAAGGGCTGGGACATCGGCGACATCATCGGCGTGGAAGGCGGGCTGACCCGCACCAAGACCGGCGAGCTGTCGGTCAAGGCCACTGGCCTGCGGCTGCTGACCAAGGCGCTGCGGCCGCTGCCGGACAAGTGGCACGGTCTGTCGGACGTGGAGCAGCGCTACCGCCAGCGCTACGTTGACCTGATCGTGTCGCCGGAGGCGCGCGAGGTGTTCGTCAAGCGCTCCAAGATCATCCGCGCCATGCGCGCCTGGCTGGACGCGCGCCGCTTCCTGGAAGTGGAGACGCCGATGATGCACTACATCCCCGGCGGCGCCACGGCCAAGCCGTTCACCACCCACCACAACGCCCTGGACCTGGACCTGTACCTGCGGGTGGCCCCGGAGCTGTACCTGAAGCGCCTGGTGGTCGGCGGCCTGGAACGGGTCTACGAAATCAACCGCAATTTCCGCAACGAAGGCGTCAGCACCCGGCACAATCCGGAATTCACCATGATGGAGCTGTACGAGGCCTACGCCACGTACCACGAGGTGATGGACCTGACCGAGAACGTCATCCGCGACGTCGCCCGCGAGGTGCTGGGCACCACCCAGGTGCACTGGGACGGCGCCGACATCGACCTGGCGCCGGCGTTCCGCCGCTGGCGCATGGACGAGGCGGTGCGCCACCACAACCCGGAGATCAGCGCCGCCGACTGCACCGACCGCGAGGCCCTGCTGCGCCACTGCGAGCGGCTGAAGATCCGCACCAAGCCGTCCTACGGCTGGGGCAAGCTGCTGCTGGAGATCTTCGAGGCCACCGTCGAGCACACCCTGATCCAGCCGACCTTCATCACCGACCACCCGGTCGAGGTGTCGCCGCTGGCCCGCTCCAGCGACACCGAGCCGGGCTACACCGACCGCTTCGAGCTGTTCATCAACGGCAAGGAAATCGCCAACGGCTTCTCCGAGCTCAACGACCCGGAAGACCAGGCGGCGCGGTTCCAGGCTCAGGTCGCGGCGAAGGACGGGGGGGACGACGAGGCCATGCACTTCGACGCCGACTACATCCGGGCGCTGGAAGTCGGGCTGCCGCCGACCGGCGGCCTGGGCATCGGCATCGACCGACTGGTAATGTTGCTCACCGGCAGCAGCTCGATTCGTGACGTGCTGCTGTTTCCGTACATGCGTCCGGAGGCTTAACCTAGCCGCGGACGAGGTGGCGCGGTTCTTGCACCAGGCGTTGCACGCAAAAGGAAGTGAGGTGGACGGGCCGGGGTGAGTCAGCGTCGGCGCGTTCCCGTTGTCGTCTCAGCAGCCCGCGCAGATGCGACGGGCGGAGGATTGCAGATGCATGATGCCAGCATGAGCCTCTCCGGCGCGTCCTCGAACGGGGACCGTCTCCACTGGGCGGACGGAAGCGACAATCGTTTGAACATCGTCATCGTCGACGATCAGACCTCCGCGCGGACGATGCTGAGGCATGTCATCGAGGACATCGCCCCGGAACTGACCGTGCGCGACTTCGGCGACTCGCAGGCCGCGCTGGCCTGGTGCGAGGCCGGCAAGGTCGACCTGTTGCTGCTCGACTACCGCATGCCGGGCATGGACGGGCTGGAGTTCGCGCGGCGCCTGCGCCGGCTGCCCAAGCACCGCGACATCCCGATCATCCTGATCACCGTGGTCGGCGACGAGCCGATCCGCCAGGCGGCGCTGGAAGCGGGGGTGATCGACTTCCTGGTCAAGCCGATCCGCCCGCGCGAGCTGCGCGCGCGTTGCCACAACCTGCTGCAGCTGCGGCTGCAGAGCGAGAACATCAAGCAGCGCGCGATGTCGCTGGAGCAGCGCCTGCTGGCCAGCATGCGCGAGGTCGAGGAACGCGAGCGCGAGACCCTGTCGCGGCTGGCGCGGGCCATCGAGTACCGCGACGTCGGTACCAGCGCCTACCTGGAACGCATGGCGCACGTGGCCGGGCTGATCGCCGAGCAACTGGGCCTGTCCGAGGACGAGGTGCGGGTCATCGAGATGGCCGCGAGCCTGCACGACATGGGCAAGATCGCCATTCCCGACGCGGTGCTGCTCAAGCCGGGCAAGCTCAACGAGGACGAGATGGCGGTGATGCGCATGCACCCGCGCATCGGCTACGAACTGCTCAGCGGCAGCCAGAACCGTTTCATCCAGGTCGGCGCGCTGATCGCCCTGCGCCACCATGAGCGCTACGACGGCAGCGGCTACCCGGACGGCCTGGTCGGCGAGGCGATTCCGCTGGAAGCGCGGATCGTGGCGGTCGCCGACGTGTTCGACGCGCTGATCTCGCCGCGCCCCTACAAGGAAGCCTGGACCATGGATGCGACGCTGGCCTATCTCTACGCCCAGCGCGGCCGCCTGTTCGACCCGCGCTGCGTGGACGCGCTGTTCCGCGGCCGCGAGCAGTTGCAGGTGATCTGCGAGAAATTCTCCACCGCCTCGGCGCGACCAGGAGTCTGACATGACCTCGGCGATCACGTGGGTGCGGCAACGGTTCGCGGAGCGCAAGGATACCGAGCACGGCCAGGCGTTCGTCCGTATCTGCATGGTCGCGCTGATCCTGGCGTACGAACTGTCGTTCTCGCACGGTTGGGACATCGCCCCGCGGCAGCGCGCCTATGTCATCGGCCTGACCCTGATCTCGCAGGCCGTGGCTCTGGCCTTGATGAGCTGGATCCTGGCCCGGCCGCAGCGCTCTGACGTGCGCCGGATCATCGGCATGGTCGCCGACTACGGACTCATGTCGATGGCGATGAGTGCGATCGGCGAACCGATGGCCTGCATCTACGTGGTCATCATGTGGGTCACCATCGGCAACGGGCTGCGCTACGGGAACCGTTATCTGTACCTGGCCGTGGCCATGGCAGTGGCCAGTTTCAGCATCACGCTGATGACCAGTGACTACTGGATCGCCAATCGCGGCCTGGGTATCGGCTTGCTGGTCGGTCTCGCCGCCATTCCGCTATACCTGTCCGGGCTGTTGCGACAATTGACCAGCACCACCGCCGAGGCGCGCCGCGCCAGCGAGGCCAAGAGTCGCTTCCTGGCCAACATGAGCCATGAGTTCCGCACTCCGTTGAATGGTCTGTCGGGCATGACCGAGGTGCTGGCGACCACGCGACTGGACGCCGAGCAGCGCGAGTGCGTCAATACCATCCAGGCTTCCGCGCGTAGCCTGCTGTCGCTGGTCGAGGAAGTGCTGGATATCTCCGCGATTGAGGCCGGCAAGCTCCGGCTCGACAAGCGCGATTTCTCGCTGCGCGAAACCCTGGAAGGGATCAGCCTGATCCTGCAGCCGCAGGCACGGGCCAAGCGCCTGGCCTACCAGGTGGATGTCGCGCCGGACGTGCCGGACTATCTTTCCGGCGATCCGGGCCATCTGCGCCAGGTGCTGCTGAACCTGGCCGGCAACGCGATCAAGTTCACCGAGACCGGCCGGGTCGATATCCGGGTTCGCCTGCACAAGAACGAGCAGGGACAGCCGAAACGCCTGAGTTTCGACATCGTCGATACCGGGATCGGGGTGACGCCGGAGATGCGGCCGCGCCTGTTCGAGGCATTCGAACAGGCCGACGTCGGCCTCGCGCGCCGCTACGAAGGCAGCGGCCTGGGCACCACGATCGCCAAGGGCCTGGTCGAAGCGATGGGGGGCAGTATCGGCTATCAGGAGAACGCACCGCACGGCAGCCATTTTTGGTTCGAACTGCCGTTCGTGGCCGCGGCGGTACCGGCGTCGACGGACCTCGGGGCGCCGGCGGCCAGCGTGTCGGCGGTCGCCGAGGAGATCGATACCAGCGGCAACGTCATCGCGTTCTCCGATCCGTTCCTGCGCCACCGCGCGCGGGTGCGCGGCATGCGTATCCTGGTCGCCGACGACCACGCCGCCAATCGCATGGTGCTGCAGCGCATGCTGCAGAAGGCCGGCCATCGTGCCATTTGCGTGGACGGCGCCGAGGCGGTGCTGGATGCATTGGCCGAAAGCGAATTCGATGCGGTGATCGTCGACCTGCACATGCCCGGCATGAGCGGGCTGGACATGTTGCGGCAATTGCGGGTGATGCAGGCCGGCGGGCCGCGCACCCCCGTCGTAGTGCTCAGCGCCGACGTCACTCCCGAGTCGATCCAGCGCTGCGAGCAAGCCGGTGCCCGGACGTTTCTGGCCAAGCCGGTGGTGGCCAATCGCCTGCTGGACACGCTCTCCGACATCGCGATGGAGGGGCGCTTGCGCGTCGGCAGCGAGACGAGCACGGTGCGGCAGAGCGCGGTGTCGAGCGAGGGCGTTCTGGATTCGTCGGTCCTGGACGAACTCGCCGGGCTTGGCATGGGCGACGGCTTCGAGCGCGAATTCATCTCGCAATGCCTCAACGATGCCGAGGGCTGCCTTGGCGGCATGCAGATCGCCGGTGAGGCCGAGCATTGGGATCGCCTGCGCGAACATGCGCATGCGATCAAGGGTGTTGCCAGCAATCTCGGACTGATCCGGCTCGCCAGTCTCGGTGGGGAACTGATGCAGATGCCGGAATGGCAGGTGCGCAGCGAGTGGCGCCCGCGCTTGATGGCGCTCAACGCCAGCCTGACCGAAGGCCGCGAAGCCCTGGAACTGCGCGCCCGGCAGAGCGCCGTACAGGACGGCGAACTGCGCTGAGGAAGGCCCGGCGCTGAGCCGGGTCATCCCTCATTGCCGGCAGCATGCCGTGCTCAGGCGGCGACCACGCCGGCTTGGGCGCGCCGGACCTGGGCGCGTACCAGCCGATCCATGATCCGTAGCGACTTTTCGCCAAGGGCCAGCGCCGCATCCACCCAGATCTCCGTCACCGCCAGCAGTTCTTCGCGGCGCACCGGCTGCACCACGTTGCGCATTGCATTCATTGCCAGATGCGCCAGGGGCGCGCGCCGCTGTTGCTGGATCAGATCGTGCACCGCGTCCTTGCCCTGGCCCTTGGGGACAAGCACGTCGACGATGCCCATGGCATGCATCTCCTGGCTGCTGAAGACATGGCCTCCCAGGATGAGCTTCTCCGCGGCATGCGGCGCGATGCGGCGACTGAGAAACGAATACGCACCCATACCCGGAAACAGGCCGAACATGATTTCCGGCAGACCCATGCCGACATCCTCTTCGGCCACGATCACATGGCACGACAACGCCATTTCCAGTCCACCGCCGAGGGCATCACCCTGCAACAGGGCGATGGTGCGGAAATTGCCGCCGAGCCCTTCGTGAAAACGATGTACGCCATCGATGCAGCTTGTCGCGTAGGCCATCAGGCCGGCGCGATCGCGGCGGCGGATGTAATGGCCGAACAGTTCCAGATCCCCGCCAAGGTTGAACGCGCTGCCATCGGACGCCAGCACCAGACTGCCCAATCTCGCCGACGCCAGGCTGCCAGGCTGGCTGATCGAGGCGAGGTAGCTGTGCATCTCGCGCATCAAGGTGGGATGGAAGCAGGGCCGCTGCTTCGCGGCGCTGCCTGCATGCATGTACAGCCAATGGCTATCGTCGTCGCCGTCCGCATCGATGCGGATGCTGGAGTAGGCGCGGGTACGGGGCAGCGTGTCGATCGTGCTCATGGCGGGCTCTCGGAAAGACGCCCGCGGAGATGGCGTGGCGCAGCGGGCGAGTGCGTTTCCACCCGGCGGATGCTACACCCGGGTGCCGCGGCCGGAACTCGCCCCGCCAGCGCCTGCACGGGCGCCGCGTGGGCGCCCGTCGGACCTGCTTATTGCGGCGGCGGCGCGTCGCGCAGTTCGCGCCGCAGGATCTTGCCCACGTTGGTCTTGGGCAACTCCTTGCGGAACTCGACGATGCGCGGATGCTTGTAGCCGGTGAGGTTGGCGCGGGCGTGCGCCTTCACCTCCTCGGCGGTCAGGTTGGGGTCCTTCTTCACGATCACCACCTTGACCGCCTCGCCGGATTTTTCGTCCGGCACGCCGACCGCGGCCACTTCCAGCACGCCGGGCATCATCGCGATGACGTCCTCGACCTCGTTCGGATACACGTTGAAGCCGGACACCAGGATCATGTCCTTCTTGCGGTCCACGATGTAGAAGAAGCCCTGCGGATCCATCCGCGCCATGTCGCCGGTGTGCAGCCAGCCGTCGGCGTCGATGGCGCTGGCGGTTTCCTCCGGACGGCGCCAATAGCCCTTCATCACCTGCGGCCCGCGGATGCACAGCTCGCCGACCTCGCCATGGGCGAGGACCTGGCCCTGGTCGTCCTTGACGCAGGCGTCGGTGGACGGGATCGGCAGGCCGATCGCGCCGTTGTATTCGGTCAGGGTCAGCGGGTTGATGCAGGCCGCCGGCGAGGTCTCGGTGAGGCCGTAGGCTTCGACCAGGGTGACCCCGGTGACCTGCTTCCAGCGCTCGGCCACCGCGCGTTGCACCGCCATGCCGCCGCCGAGGGTGAACTTCAGCGAGGAGAAATCCACCTTGTCGAAGCCGGGGGTGTTGAGCAGGCCGTTGAACAGGGTGTTGACGCCGGTGAAGGCGGTGAAGCGGGTCTTCTGCAGCTCCTTGACGAAGCCCGGCATGTCGCGCGGATTGCTGATCAGGTGGTTGAGCCCGCCGAGCTTCATGAAGACCAGCCCGTTCGCGGTCAGCGCGAAGATGTGGTACAGCGGCAGCGCGGTGATGATGACTTCCTTGCCTTCCTCCAGCTTGCCGGTCGCCGAGATCCAGGCGCCGGCCTGCAGCATGTTGGCGACCAGATTGCGGTGGGTCAGCATCGCGCCCTTGGCCACGCCGGTGGTGCCGCCGGTGTACTGCAGGAAGGCGATGTCGTCCGGTTCGATGTCGATCTGAGGCAGCGTGTGCAGGCGGCCCAGGGTCAGCGCGTCGCGGAAGCGGATCGCGTTGGGGATGTCGTAGTCCGGCACCAGCTTCTTGACGTACTTCAGCACGAAGTTGACCAGCGGGCCCTTGGGGAAGCCCAGCATGTCGCCCAGGCCGGTGGTGATGACCTGTTTGACGGGGGTATCGGCGAGCACTTCCTGCACGGTGGTACCGAAGTTGTCGATCACCACCAGGGCGCTGGCGCCGGAGTCGATCAGCTGGTGGCGCAGTTCGCGCGGGGTGTACAGGGGATTGACGTTGACCACGGTCATGCCGGCCAGCAGCACGCCGAAGGTGGCGATGGGGTACTGCAGGCAGTTGGGCATCATCAGGGCGACGCGGTCGCCTTTCTTGAGCTGCAGTTCGCCCAGCAGGTAGCCGGCGAATTGCCGGGCCAGTTCGCCGGCCTCGCGGTAGGTCAGGGTCTTGCCGAAGTTGCTGTAGGCGGGGCGGTCGCCGAACTTGGCCACGGAGCTTTCGAAGACGGCGGCGACGGAGCGGTATTCCTCGACATCGATGTCGGCGCCAACGCCGGCCGGATAACTCTGCAACCACGGACGATCCAGACTCATATTCCCCCTCCAGGAAACGTATTGTTGGGCTCTGTACGGACAGTATCCGCTAGAACCGGCAACGGCAGCATACCGTTCCGTAGGGAAAAGGCGAACAGGGGAGAGCACCGAATGCCGGTGGACTGGTGCCTTTGGGTGACGGTTCTGTGAGGAATGCCGAAGAGCGATGACCGCCTGGACGCCAGCAACGCTGCTTTTGCCGTTGCCGTTGCTGTTGCCGTTGCTGTTGCCGTACCGGGTTCCCTTCCGAAGCGGCGGCCATCGCGGGGAAACACCCGAAGGGCGGCGCACAGGGATGTGCGCCGTCCGCGGCAGGGGCAGGATGCCCCTTCCGCGGATCCCCGTGATGGACGCGGACCCGGAGCGCGCAGCGCGGAGGGCGCGAGGCAGGGTGTGCTTTCTTTTGGTTACTTTTCTTTGCACAAGCAAAGAAAAGTAACTCGCCGCAAGGCGAAAGCCTTTGCTTTTAGAGCGCATGCCGCCAGTGGTTCGCACAGACTGCAAGGTGCATCAGTGCGCAGCCACTGGGGACGCAGGTACTGCAGCAATTCACTGTGGCCACGACGCGGGCGCGCGAACAAGCGAATCGCAGGTTCAAGCGTCCCGACAGAGCCCCCGCGCAGGCGCGGGGGCCGGGTTTCCGCTGCCGGAAAGCGCAGGGCCGGTCAGCGCGCAGCCAACTGCCGCAGCACGTACTGCAGCAGGCCGCCGTGGCGGAAGTACTCCACTTCCTTCGGGGTCAGCAGCATGACTGCCACCTCGAAGGACTGCGCACTGCCGTCGGCCTTGGTCGCGACGACCTTGGCGCGCTTGCTGGCGCCGTCCTGCAGGCCGGTGATCTCGAAGACTTCCGAGCCGTCCAGGCCCAGGCTCTGCGCGTTCTGGCCGTCGAGGAACTGCAGCGGCAGCACGCCCATGCCGACCAGGTTGGAGCGGTGGATGCGTTCGAAGCTCTCGGCGATCACGGCCTTGACCCCAAGCAGGTTGGTGCCCTTGGCTGCCCAGTCGCGCGAGGAGCCGGTGCCGTACTCCTTGCCGCCGATCACCACCAGCGGCACGCCGTCGGCCTTGTACTTCATCGCCGCGTCGTAGATCGCCAGCTTTTCCGGCTGGCCGCCACCGGGCGGGTGGTACAGGGTGTTGCCGCCTTCCTCGCCGCCGAACATCAGGTTCTTGATGCGGATGTTGGCGAAGGTGCCGCGGACCATGACGTCGTCGTTGCCGCGGCGGCTGCCGTAGCTGTTGAAGTCGGCCGGCTGCACGCCGCGCTCCTGCAGGAAGCGGCCCGCCGGCGAGTCCTTCTTGATGTTGCCGGCCGGGGAGATGTGGTCGGTGGTGATCGAATCGCCGAACAGGCCCAGCACGCGCGCGCCATGCACGTCCTCGATGCGGCCGACCTGCATGGTCATGCCGTCGAAGTAGGGCGGGTTCTTGATGTAGGTGGAGGCGCCGTCCCAGGCGTACAGCTCGCCGTCGGGCGAGGCGATGGTGTTCCAGCGGCTGTCGCCCTTGAACACGTCGGCGTAGTTCTGCTTGAACATCTCCGGGCCGACCGTGGCGGCGATGGTGTCGCCGATCTCCTTGTTGCTCGGCCAGATGTCGCGCAGGTACACCGGCTGGCCGTCGCTGCCGGTGCCCAGCGGGTCGCGCGTCAGGTCGATGTCGGTGGTGCCGGCGATGGCGTAGGCGACCACCAGCGGCGGCGAGGCCAGGTAGTTCATCTTCACTTCCGGATGCACGCGGCCTTCGAAGTTGCGGTTGCCCGACAGCACCGAGGCCACCACCAGGTCGTCCTGGGCGATCGCCGCGGACACGTCCTCGGGCAGCGGGCCGGAGTTGCCGATGCAGGTGGTGCAGCCATAGCCGACCACGTAGAAGCCGAGCTGTTCCAGGTCGCGCATGACCCCGGCCTTCTTCAGGTAGTCGGTGACCACCAGCGAACCCGGCCCGAGCGAGGTCTTGACCCACGGCTGCGCCTTCAGGCCCTTGGCCACGGCATTGCGCGCGAGCAGGCCGGCGCCGAGCATCACCGCCGGGTTGGAGGTGTTGGTGCAGGAGGTGATCGCCGCGATCACCACCGCGCCGTCGCGCAGCTGCCAGCCGGCGCCGCTGGCCTCGGCGTCCTGCGCATGCGCCGCCTGGGCGCCGACCGCAGTGCCGCCGCCGCCTTCGTTCTTGAGCCGGTCTTCCTGCACGGCATCGCTGCGGCGCTTGGCGCGCGCGTCGGCGAACGGCACCAGGCTGTCGCGGTAGTTGAGCTGCATGTCTTCCAGCAGCACGCGGTCCTGCGGGCGCTTGGGACCGGCCAGCGACGGCTTGACGTCGCCCATGTCCAGTTCCAGGACCGCGCTGTACTCGGCATGCGCGCTGTCGGCGTCGTGCCACAGGCCCTGCGCCTTGGCGTAGGCCTCGACCAGCGCGATCTGCTCCTCGCTGCGCCCGGACAGGCGCAGATAGGTCAGCGATTCGGCGTCGATCGGGAAGATGCCGCAGGTGGCGCCGTACTCGGGCGCCATGTTGCCGATGGTGGCGCGGTCGGCCAGCGGCAGGTGCTGCAGGCCGTCGCCGAAGAACTCGACGAACTTGCCGACCACGCCGTGCTTGCGCAGCATCTGCGTCACCGTCAGCACCAGGTCGGTGGCGGTGGCGCCTTCGGGCAGCTTGCCGGTGAGCTTGAAGCCCACCACCTGCGGGATCAGCATCGACGAAGGCTGGCCGAGCATCGCCGCTTCCGCCTCGATGCCGCCCACGCCCCAGCCGAGCACGCCGATGCCGTTGATCATGGTGGTGTGGCTGTCGGTGCCGAACACGGTGTCCGGGTAGGCGATCGCCTCGCCGTCGCGCTCGCCGGTCATCACCACCCGCGCCAGGTGCTCCAGGTTGACCTGGTGCACGATGCCGGTGTTCGGCGGCACCACCTTGAAGTTGTCGAAGGCCTTCTGGCCCCAGCGCAGGAAGCCGTAGCGTTCCTTGTTGCGCTGGAATTCGATCTTGCCGTTGAGATCCAGCGCGTCGGGCTTGCCGAACACGTCCACCTGCACCGAGTGGTCGATCACCAGTTCCGAGGGGATCAGCGGGTTGATCTGCTCCGGGCGTCCGCCGAGCTTGACCACCGCATCGCGCATCGCCGCCAGGTCGACCACGCAGGGCACGCCGGTGAAGTCCTGCAGCACCACGCGCGCCGGCATGAAGGCGATCTCGGTGTCGGGTTCGGCCTTGGGATCCCACTTGGCCACTGCCTCGATGTGGTCCTTGCCCACGGTCACGCCGCCGTCTTCGTGGCGCAACAGGTTTTCCAGCAGGATCTTCAGCGAGTAGGGCAGGCGGGCGATATCGAAGCGCTCGGCGAGCTTGGGCAGGCTGTAGTAGGCGTAGCGTTGGCCGTTGACCTCGAGCGAGGCGCGGGTGGAAAAGGAATCGCTCATCACGGAACTCCTATGGCGTCGCGGCTGTAGGGACTGCGGTCATTCTGACCGATTCAGTGTGTATGGCAGGTGTGACCGCCGCTGTATGCGGGCTTGAGTATGACGCTTCAAGTATGTAAAATTCGTACATACCTTGTGGAGCCCGCCCGATGGAAGCCACTGTCGCCGAACGCGGTCAGATCACCCTGCCGAAGGCCGTGCGCGATGCGCTGGGCCTGAGCAAGGGCACCATCCTGAAGGTGGAACTGGATGGCGGCCGGATCATCCTGCGCAAGAGCGTGGACGATGCCATCTCGCGCGCCCGCGGCCGCTTCAAGCTCGACGGCTTCGCCAGCACCGACGAGGCGATGCGCGCCATCCGCGGCCGTGCCCCGGGCGATCCGTTCGAACCCGAGCCCGACGCAGGCGCATGATCGCCATCGACTCGTCCGTGCTGGTGGACCTGCTGGCCGACGGCCCGCAGGCCGACGCCACCGAAGCCTGCCTGCGCCAGTGCCTGAGCACCGGCCCGGTGGTGGTCTGCGACATCGTCCTGGCCGAGGTCTGCAGCGCGCTGCGCGACGGCGCCGAGGCCTTGTCGGTGCTGGAGGACATGAGCATCCGCTTCAGCGCGCTGGAGGCCAAGTCGGCCTTGCGCGCCGGCGAGATGCAGCGCCGCTTCCGCGCCCGTGGCGGCAAGCGCGAGCGGGTGGTGGCCGATTTCCTGATCGGTGCGCATGCGCTGCTGCAATGCGATGGCCTGATCACCCACGACGACCGTTTTTTCCGCGATTACTTCAAAGGCCTGAAGATCATCGTCCCCAAGCCTGCCGGCTGACGCCGCGCCGCCGCTGCCGCACATCCCCACCGTATTTTTCCGGAGAACCCGCATGTTGGAAGCCTATCGCCACCACGTTGCAGAGCGCGCCGCGCTCGGAATCCCGCCGCTGCCGCTGAGCGCGCAGCAGACCGCGCAGGTCATCGAACTGCTGAAGAACCCGCCGGCCGGCGAGGAGCAGTTCCTGGTCGAGCTGCTGAGCCAGCGCGTGCCGGCCGGCGTCGACGACGCCGCCAAGGTCAAGGCCTCGTACCTGGCCGCGGTCGCCTTCGGCAGCGAGAAGACCCCGCTGATCTCGCCCACCCGCGCCACCGAGCTGCTGGGCACCATGCTCGGCGGCTACAACATCCATCCGCTGGTCGAGCTGCTGGACAACGCCGAGCTGGGCGCCGTCGCCGCCGAGGGCCTCAAGCACACGCTGCTGATCTTCGACGCCTTCCACGACGTGCAGGAAAAGGCCGAGGCCGGCAATGCGCACGCCAAGGCCGTGCTGCAGAGCTGGGCCGAGGCCGAGTGGTTCACCAGCAAGCCGGAAGTGCCGCAGAGCCTGACCATCACCGTGTTCAAGGTGCCGGGCGAGACCAACACCGACGACCTGTCGCCGGCGCCGGACGCCACCACCCGCCCGGACATCCCGCTGCACGCGCTGGCGATGCTGAAGAACAAGCGCGACGGCGCGCCGTTCGAGCCGGAAGAAGACGGCAAGCGCGGCCCGATCCAGGCCATCGCCGACCTCAAGGCCAAGGGCCACCTGGTCGCCTACGTCGGCGACGTGGTCGGCACCGGTTCCTCGCGCAAGTCGGCGACCAACTCGGTGCTGTGGTGGACCGGCGAGGACATCCCGTACATCCCCAACAAGCGCTTCGGCGGCGTGTGCCTGGGGTCGAAGATCGCGCCGATCTTCTACAACACCATGGAAGACGCCGGCGCGCTGCCGATCGAGCTGGACGTGTCGCAGATGGAGCACGGCGACGTGGTCGAACTGCGTCCGTACGAGGGCAAGGCGCTGAAGAACGGGCAGGTGATCGCCGAGTTCGCGATGAAGTCGGACGTGCTGTTCGACGAAGTGCGCGCCGGCGGCCGCATCCCGCTGATCGTCGGTCGCGGCCTCACCGCCAAGGCGCGCGAGTTCCTGGGCCTGCCGGCCTCCACCCTGTTCCGCCTGCCGATGGACCCGCCGGACACCGGCAAGGGCTTCTCGCTGGCGCAGAAGATGGTCGGCCGCGCCTGCGGCCTGCCGGAAGGCCAGGGCATGCGCCCGGGCACCTACTGCGAACCGAAGATGACCTCGGTGGGTTCGCAGGACACCACCGGCCCGATGACCCGCGACGAGCTGAAGGACCTGGCCTGCCTGGGCTTCTCCGCCGACCTGGTGATGCAGTCGTTCTGCCACACCGCGGCGTATCCGAAGCCGGTGGACGTCAAGACCCACCACACCCTGCCGGAGTTCATCTCCACCCGCGGCGGCGTGTCGCTGCGTCCGGGCGACGGCGTGATCCACAGCTGGCTCAACCGCATGCTGCTGCCCGACACCGTCGGCACCGGCGGCGACTCGCACACCCGCTTCCCGATCGGCATTTCGTTCCCGGCCGGTTCCGGCCTGGTGGCCTTCGCCGCCGCCACCGGCGTCATGCCGCTGGACATGCCCGAGAGCGTGCTGGTGCGCTTCAAGGGGCAGATGCAGCCGGGCGTGACCCTGCGCGATCTGGTCAACGCGATTCCGCTGTACGCGATCAAGCAGGGCCTGCTGACCGTGGCCAAGCAGGGCAAGAAGAACATCTTCTCCGGCCGCATCCTGGAGATCGAAGGCCTGCCGGAGCTGAAGGTGGAGCAGGCGTTCGAACTGTCCGATGCCTCCGCCGAGCGGTCGGCCGCCGGCTGCACGGTGCGCCTGAACAAGGAACCGATCGTCGAGTACCTGACCAGCAACATCACCCTGCTGAAGTGGATGATCGCCGAAGGCTATGCCGACGCGCGTTCGCTGGCGCGGCGGATCAAGAAGATGGAGGAGTGGCTGGCCGACCCGCAGCTGCTCGAGCCCGATGCCGACGCCGAGTACGCGGCGGTGATCGAGATCGATCTGGCCGACATCCACGAGCCAATCGTGGCCTGCCCGAACGACCCGGACGACGTGAAGACCCTGTCCGACGTCGCCGGTGCGGCGATCGACGAAGTGTTCATCGGCTCGTGCATGACCAACATCGGCCACTTCCGTGCCGCGGCCAAGCTGCTGGAAGGCAAGCGCGACATCCCGACCCGCCTGTGGGTCGCGCCGCCGACCAAGATGGACGCCTCGGAGCTGACCAAGGAAGGCCACTACGGCACCTTCGGCGCCGCCGGCGCGCGCATGGAAATGCCGGGCTGCTCGCTGTGCATGGGCAACCAGGCGCAGGCGCGCGAGGGCGCCACGGTGTTCTCGACCTCCACCCGCAACTTCCCCAACCGCCTGGGCCGCAACACCAACGTGTACCTGGGTTCGGCGGAACTGGCGGCGATCTGCTCGCGCCTGGGCCGGATCCCGACCAAGGACGAGTACATGGCCGACGTGGGCGTGATCAAGACAAGTGGCGAACAGATCTATCGCTACATGAACTTCGATCAGATCCAGGACTACCAGGACGTGGCCGCGACGGTCGCGGCCTGATCGCCCCGGCGATGCGCTGATGCGACGTGCCGCCCATGCGGCACGGTCGCAACGAAGAGGCCCGGCACTGCCGGGCTTTTTCGTTGGTGGTGCCTGTGGTGGGTACGACGGTGGGTTCGCCGCTTGCCTGCGCTAGGCCTGTGGTGCGGACGCTCGCCCTTGCAGCCAGTGTTCCAGCGCCGCCGCCGGCAGCGCCGGCGCGAACAGGAAGCCCTGCAGTACGCGGCAGCCCAGCCGCGCCAGGAACGCGCGTTGCGCTTCGGTTTCCACGCCCTCGGCGACCGTGTGCATGCCCAGGGTCTCGCCGATCCGCAGCACCGAGGTGGTCAGCGCCCGCGAAGTCTGGCAGTGCTCCAGGTCGCTGACGAAGCTCATGTCCAGCTTGAGCTCGTTGACCGGCAACTGGTGCAGATGGCTGAGGCTGGAATAGCCGGTGCCGAAGTCGTCCAGCGACAGCAGCACGCCGCTGGCCTGCAACTGGCGCAGGTTGGCCAGCACCGCGTTGGTGTTGGAGAGCATGACGCTCTCGGTCATTTCCAGTGCCAGGTCGGACGGTTGCAGGCCGGACGCGGTGAGCAGGCCTTCCACCCGCGTGGGCAATTCGGGGTCGGCGAAGTTGTTCGCCGACAGGTTCACCGCCACGCGCGGCACCGCGATGCCGCGCAGACGCCAGTCGGCCATCTGCCGGCAGGCTTCGCGCAAGACCCACTGCCCGAGTTCGTCGATCAACCCGCATTCTTCGGCCATCGGCACGAACCGCGCCGGCGAGATCGCGCCGAGATTGGGATGTTCCCAGCGCAGCAGCGCCTCCACGCCGTAAAGCGCGTGCGGCGCCTGGCTGTCCAGTTGCGGCTGGTAGTGCAGCTGCAGTTTGTTGCGATGCAGGGCGTCGCGCAGCGCGGTCTCCATTGCCACGCGTTCCTGCGCCATGCGGTTCATGTCGGAACTGAAGTAACGCACGCTGTCGCCGCCTTCGTGCTTGGCCCGGAACATGGCCAGGTCGGCATGGCGCAGCAAGGTCTCGATGTCGCGGCCGTCGTCGGGGAACATGGCCACGCCGATGCTGGCGCTGGGGTGCAGGGTCACCTGGCCCACCACCAGCGGCTCGGCCAGAACCAGCAGCAGGCGCTCGGCGACGCCGGCGGCCTGTTCGACGCTGCAGTTCGGCAGCATCAGCACGAACTCGTCGCCGGCCTGGCGGCCGACCAGATCGGTCAGGCCCAGGGTGTCGCCGATGCGCTGGGCGATGTCGCGCAGCAGGCCGTCGCCGGCGGCATGGCCCTGGGTCTCGTTGATGCGCTTGAAGCGGTCGAGGTCCACGAACAGGATCGCCACCGGTGCGCCCTGATGCTCTGCGGCGGCCAGCGCCTGCTCGGCGCGGGCGCTGAACATCACCCGGTTGGGCAGGCCGGTGAGCGAGTCGTAGAAGGCGAGCTGGTGCACGCGTGCCCTGGTCTGCTCGCGTTCCAGCGCCAGGGCGCACAGATGCACGCAGAGCTCGATCAGGCGCAGGTGCCAGGCCAATGGCTCGCGCACCTGCCGATAGCACAGCGCGAAGCTGCCGAGGACGCGACCGCTGCTGGACTTGATCGGGGTGGCCACGCAGGTGCCCAACTGCACATGCTGCACCAGCCCCATGTAGTCGGCGAACAGCGGGTCGGTGTGCGGGTCGAGGACCAGTACCTGCTTGCCGCGCCAGATCGAGGTGGCGAGGGCGCCGGCCCGCGGTCCGGCGCGCATGTTGTTCATGGTCTCGCCGAACCGCGCCGGCATGCTCGGCGCCGCCAGCGGCTGCAGGCAGCCGTTGCCGTCGACACTCACGATCGCGGCCATCAGTTCCGGCGCGATGCGCTCGACCTCCTTGCAGATCAGCGTGGCGACCTCGATCAGCGGCTGTTCGCGGACCAGCGCATCCAGCACGTTCTTGTGCAGCACCTCGTGCATCTTGCTCTGGGTGATGTCGGTGAACGAGAGGATGTAGTGCTGTTGGCTGCCGTCCTCGCTGGCGATGGGGGTGGCCACCAGGGTGGCCCACAGCGGCGTGCCATCCTTGCGATAGGCCAGGATGTCGGCCTGGTGGCCGAAACCGGCGCGCACGCGTTCGCGGGTGTGCTGCACGGTCTGCAGGTCGGTGCCGGGGCCGCTCAGCACGCTGCTGGGCAGGCGTCCCAGCACTTCGCTCTCGGCGTAGCCGAACACCTGGCTGAAGCCGGCGTTGACATAGAGGGTGTTCAATTCCGGATCGCAGACGACGATGGCGTTGTCGCTGGAGTCCAGCGCCAGCGACAGCAGCCGCATCCTGGCGTCGCGAGCGCGCTCGGCGCTGATGTCGCGCACGAACAGCACCTGCAATTGGCTGTAGTGCTGCGGTGCCCGCGCTGCGCTCACCGCCAGCCAGCGCGCTGCGCCATCGTAGTCGCGCAACAGCAGCTCGTAGCTGCCGCTGCCGCCGTCGTGCAGGCAATGCGCGAGGAAGTCGTCGCGCACGTCGGCATCGGCCAACTCGCCGAGCGGCCGCCCCAGCACCTGCGCGCGGGGACGGTTCCACAGCGCCTCGGCGGTGTGGTTGAAGGCAACCACACGCGCCTGCGGATCGACGATCAGCACGCCTTCCGGCGCGTACTGCAGGCAGAGCAGCAGGTCCAGTTCGGAACGGGCCGATGCCACCCGCGCCGCCTCCACGCTGACGTCGCTGGGCACGCTCGACGTTGTGACGCGGCGGCCCGGCATGGTGTCAGCGCGCCTGCACGGACAAGGCGATCAGCCGCTCGGCGATCTTGTCCAGCGGCAAGACCTCCTGCGCCGCGCCCAGGCGGAAGGCGGTGCCGGGCATGCCCCAGACCACGCTGGTGGCCTCGTCCTGGACCAGGGTGCTGGCCCCGGCCTGCAGCATTTCCAGCAGGCCGCGCGCGCCGTCGTCGCCCATGCCGGTGAGGATCGCGCCGATGGCGTTGGCGCCGGCGTTGCGTGCCACCGACTGGAACAGCACGTCCACCGCCGGCTTGTGCCGGTTGACCGGCGGGCCGTCGTCGATCTTGCAGCGCCAGCGCGCACCGTCGCGGATCACCTGCAGGTGCTTGCCGCCGGGCGGCAGGTAGGCGTGGCCGGGCAGGATCGCTTCGCCTTCGGTCGCTTCGCGCACGGCCATGGCCGAGTGCCGGTTGAGGCGGTCGGCGAACGCGGTGCTGAAGCCGGCCGGCAGGTGCTGGGTCATGACCACCGCAGGCGCGTCGGCCGGCATGCCTTCCAGCACCACGCGCAGCGCTTCGGTGCCGCCGGCGGAGGCGCCGATGGCGATCAGCCGGTCGGTGGTGCGGAACTTCAGCGAGGACACCGCGGCGGGCGTGGCGGTGGCGCCGGCCGGTTTCGGCGCGGCCGGCCGGTCCAGGGCGCGGACCTTGGCCTTGGACGCGTTCTTGACCTTGGCGATGATCTCTTCGGCGTACTCCTCCAGCCCGCGGGCCACGTCGAGCTTGGGCTTGGAGACGAAGTCGACCGCGCCCAGCGACAACGCCTGCAAGGTGGTGTCGGCGCCGCGCTCGGTCAGCGAGGAAATCATCACCACCGGCGTGGGCCGCAGCCGCATCAGGTTTTCCAGGAACGCCAGCCCGTCCATGCGCGGCATTTCCACGTCCAGGGTGATCACGTCCGGATTCAGACGCTTGATCTTCTCGCGCGCCAGCAGCGGGTCGGCGGCCGAGCCGACCACTTCCACGCCGGGCGCGCCCGACAGGATTTCGGTAAGGATCTGTCGCACGACCGCCGAGTCGTCGACGATCAGCACGCGGCAAGGGGCTTCCAGGCTCATTCGAACAACTCCACGGCACCGGTGACGGGGGCTTTGGCGAGACGGGCGCGCACCGCCGACTCGGCCGCGGCGATTTCGGCTTCCTCGTGCGCGTGCGGCAGGCGCTGCACGACCACGCGGCCGGTAGCGGGGAAGAACCAGATCTTGCGCGGATGGATGCCGCGCAGATCCTCGGCCACCACCGGGATATGTTCGGCCTTGAGGTAGTTCAGCACGAAGTCGGCGTTGCGCGTGCCGACCGGATTGTTGGTGAAGCCCTTGAGCACGTTGCCGCCGCCGAACACCTTGGCTTCCAGGCGGTTGCGTGCGGCGCCGCGCTTGAGCAGGTCGTTGATCAGCACTTCCATCGCATAGCTGCCGTAGCGGGCCGGCGCGCCGTCGCCGCTCTGGCCGTCGGGCAGCATGAAGTGGTTCATGCCGCCGATCTTCAGCAGCGGGTCGCGGATGCAGGCGGCCACGCACGAACCCAGGATGGTGGTCAGCGCGGTGTCGTCGTCCACCACCAGGTACTGGGTCGGCAACAGCTTGGCCGCCATCGTCTGGAAGCGCGTGTCGTGATAGCGCATCACCTGGTCCAGGGCCATGGCCGCGGCGCTCATGCGCGATCCTTCTGCGCCCGGCGATACAGCGTGCGGCCGCAGGGCTGGATCAGGTCGGCCGCATGCAGATAGTTCTCCGAATGGCCGGTGTAGAGCATGCCGTCGTCGTCCAGGTGCGGAATCAGCCGCGACAGGATGCCGCGCTGGGTGGGCTTGTCGAAATAGATCATCACGTTGCGGCAGAACAGCGCCAGGTACGGGCCGGCGACGTCGTAGCGCGGTTCCAGCAGGTTGAGCTGGCGGAACTCGAGCAGGTCGCGCAGCGCCGGCAGCACCCGGCAGTGGCCTTCGTTGGCGCCGCTGCCGCGCTGGAAATACTTGCGCTTGAGGGCGGGATCGAGGCTGGCGACGCGTTCCAGCGCGTAGACGCCGCGCGAGGCGGTGGCCAGCACCTGGGTGTCGACGTCGGTGGCCAGGATCCGCACCGGCGGGGTCAGCGTGCCGAACGCCTCGCAGGCGGTGATCGCCAGCGAGTAGGGCTCCTCGCCGGTGGACGAGGCGCAGGACCAGATCTTCAGCGGCGCCGCGCCGGAGTGCTTCTGCAACTCTTCGCGCAGCCGCTCGAAATGGTGCGGCTCGCGGAAGAACGAGGTCAGGTTGGTGGTCAGCGCATTGGTGAACGCCTCCCATTCGTCGCCGCCTTCGCGCTCCAGCCAGTCCAGGTAGTCGCGGAACGAGCGCAGGCCCAGCACGCGCAGGCGCCGCGACAGCCGGCCGTAGACCATGTCGCGCTTGGCCGGGGCCAGGGCGATGCCGGCCTTCTGGTAGATCAGGTCGCAGACCCGCTTGAAATCGCGGTCGCTGAAGTCGAAGTCGCGATTGTCGGAACCGGAGGAGGGCGAAGCGGGAGTCTGGATGGCCATGGTGCGCAGCGATGGTCGGTCAATCGGGTTATCGGCCGGGAACGGACGAAATTGACAGCCGGCAGTCAGGAAAGAGCGCCGGCGGTGGCGTGCGGGCTCAGAACTCCTGCCACTGGGCCTCGCTGGCGGCGGTGCTGGCGGGGCGCGGGCGCGCCGCCGCACGGGGCCTGGCGCGGGCCGGGGCCGGCGCGGCTTGCGCAGTCGGCGCGTTGGCGGCCACGCCGTGGTAGGTGTCCAGCTTGAAGGCGGCGATGGCCGCGCCCAACTGGCCGGCCTGTTCCTCCATCGAGCGCGCCGCGGCGGTGGCTTCTTCCACCAGCGCGGCGTTCTGCTGGGTGCTCTCGTCCATCTGCACCACGGTCTGGTTGACCTGCTCGATGCCGGCGGACTGCTCCTGCGAGGCGGCGGCGATCTCGCCCATGATGTCGGTGACGCGGCGCACCGAGGTCACGATCTCGCTCATGGTGCGGCCCGCCTGGTCGACCAGGGCCGAGCCTTCGGCGACGCGGCCGACCGACTCGTCGATCAGCGTCTTGATCTCCTTGGCGGCATTGGCCGAACGCTGGGCGAGGGTGCGCACCTCGGTGGCGACCACGGCGAAGCCGCGGCCCTGATCACCGGCGCGCGCGGCCTCGACGGCTGCGTTGAGTGCCAGGATGTTGGTCTGGAAGGCGATGCCGTCGATCACGCCGATGATGTCGGCGATCTTCTTCGACGAGGCCTCGATCCCGTTCATGGTGGTGACCACGTGGCCGACCACGTCGCCGCCCTGCGAGGCTACCGCGGCGGCGCCGGCCGCAAGCTGGTTGGCCTGGCGTGCGTACTCGGCGTTCTGCTTGACCGTGGAGGTCAGCTCTTCCATCGAGGCGGCGGTGCGCTCCAGGCTGGCCGCCTGCTGTTCGGTGCGGCGCGACAGGTCGCCGTTGCCGCTGGCGATCTCGGTGGAGGCGACATTGATGTTGGCGGCCGCGGCATGGATGCGGCCGACGATCGCCGCCAGCTGTGCGGCGGTGGCGTTGGCGTCGTCGCGCATGCGACCGAACACGCCATGGAACTCGCCGTGCATGCGCGCGGTCAGGTCGCCGGCGGCGATGGCCCGCAGCAGCGTGGATAGCTCGCCCAGGTTGCGGTCGCTGACCTCCATCATCGCATTGAGGTCCTGCACCATCACCCGGAACCCGTACTGGAAGCGTTCCGGGTCGCCGCGCGTGCCGAAGGCGCCGGCCGCGGCCGCCTCCGCCAGTTGCTTGATCTGCTCGCTCATCGCGGTCAGGTTCTGCTTGGCCATGTCCATGGTTTCGGTGAGCACGGCCTTCTCGCCGGGCAGGCGGTCCATGTCTTCGGACAGGTCGCCGATCGCATAGCGCTGGATGATCTGTAGCAGTCGCATCTTCACTGCGATGTGCGAGGCCACCAGTTCGTTGGTGCCCTTGACCATCTGCCCGTACTCGCCGGGGAAGGCGTTCTCGTCCATGCGGTAGCTGATGGTGCCGCACGCGTGCTGCCGGGCCATCTCCTCCTGGGCGCGGATCACGCTGTGGATGCGCGAGCGCATGATCAGCATGTCGTCCATCAGCTCGCCGATCTCGTCCTTGCCGTGCGGATAGGTGGCGCCCTCCAGTTCGCCGCGCGCCACCGCCTGCGACAGGCGCTTGGCCGCGTGCAGTTGGCGCGCCATCCCGCGCGCGATCAGCCAGGCGGTGACGCTGGCGAACAGCACGGCCAGCCCGAGCAGCGTCACGATCAGGGTCTTGGTGTTGGACAGCTGGCTGTCGGCGAGATCCATCTCCCGGTTCAGTTCGGCGACGTTGTACTGGGTCAGCGCCACGATGCGCTCGAACAGGGTCCGGCGCAGCGTCCGCGACTGGGTGTCGGAGATCTTCTGTGCGCCCGCCACGTCGCCGGCGCGCAGCGCCGCACCCATCTCGGTGTTGGCCTGCAGGTAGGCCTTCAGCGTCTCCTGCACGCCGGCGTACATCTGCACCTGCTTCTGGTCGCGCATCATCGCGGCGATGACCTGCTGGTTCTTCGCCACCTCCGTGCGCACCTTCTGCATGCGCTTGAAGTAGTCGGCCTGGGCCTGGGGATCGCCGGCGCGCGACAGTTGCGCCAGTTCGTAGGTACGGAATTCGCCCAGTTGCGCGCGCACCTCGGCCAGTGCCTGGGTCGCCGGCACCCAATCGTGCTGGATGTGCTTGAGCTCGGCGATGGACAGGTTGGTCCGGGAGTAGGTAAAGCCTCCCAGCACGACCGTCAGCAGCGTGGTCACGGCGAAGGCGAAGATCAGCTTGTCGCGGATTTTCAGGTGCGCAAGTACGTTCATGGGCATTCCATGTGCAGCAGCGGTTGAAAAAAGCAGGGCGGCCGGCGGTCAGCCGGCGAAGACGAAGCGGGGCGAGGGCAGCGCCGCGCCAGTGGCGGCGCGCGCAGGCGGGCGGGAACCCATGCCGAACAGGGGCGCGCGTGCGGCGCCGCGGCGCCGCGACGGGAGGGTGGACGATGGCGGATGTCGGCGGCTGGGCATCACGTGCTCCCTGAACGGTCGCGTTGGTGATCCGGCGGTGACGGGCGCGGACCACGAAGCGTGATCCTGATATCGACTAGCGCGGCGATAGCTTGAACCGCGCCGTGGTGCGAATCGGCGTGTCGTGCGTGATTGTTTCTATCGCAACGGTATGGCCGCTCAATCGGCCTTGATGGCCGGGACTGCCTTGCGCACCAGCCGCAGCGGCGCCTGCCGCGCCGCGCCGCGTGCGGGGGCCGCGGGCGTGGGGCCTGCGCCGCCGTTCGCGCCGGCCTGCGCCGGGTCCAGCCGGAACACCGCCGCCGCCTCGCCGAGCCGGCGGCCCTGGTCTTCCAGCGCCCGCGCCGAGGCGCTGGCTTCCTCGACCACGGCGACGTTCTGCTGGATCGCCTGGTCCATCTGCGCCACGGTGCGGCTGACCTGCTCGATGCCCATCGACTGTTCCTGCGAGGCCGCGGCGATCTCGCCGATGATGTCGGTCACCCGCTGCACCGAGGCGACGATCTCCTGCATGGTGCGACCGGCCTGGTCGACCAGGGCAGAACCTTCGTTCACGCGACCGACCGAGTCGTCGATCAGCGTCTTGATCTCCTTGGCGGCATTGGCCGAACGCTGGGCGAGGGTGCGCACCTCGGTGGCGACCACCGCGAAGCCGCGGCCCTGTTCGCCGGCGCGGGCGGCTTCCACCGCGGCGTTGAGCGCCAGGATGTTGGTCTGGAAGGCGATGCCGTCGATCACGCCGATGATGTCGGCGATCTTCTTCGACGAGGCCTCGATGCCGTTCATGGTGGTGACCACCTGGCCGACCACCTGGCCGCCCTGCGAGGCCACCGCGGCCGCGCCGGTGGCGAGCTGGTTGGCCTGGCGGGCGTGCTCGGCGTTCTGCTTGACCGTGGAGGTCAGCTCCTCCATCGAGGCCGCGGTCTCTTCCAGGTTGGCCGCCTGTTGTTCGGTGCGGCGCGACAGGTCGTCGTTGCCGGCGGCCAGTTCGGTGGTGGCGCCGTGGATGCTGCGGGCCGCGGTCTGGATGCGGCCGACGATGTCGGCAAGCTGGTCGGCGGTGGTATTGGCATCCTCGCGCATCCGCGCGAACACGCCGTGGAAGTCGCCGTGCATGCGCGCGCTCAGGTCGCCGGCGGCGATGGCCTGCAGCAGGGTCGACAGCTTGCCCAGGTTGCGGTCGCTGACCTCCATCATCGCGTTGAGGTCCTGCACCATCAGTCGGAAGTCGTGCTGGAACCGCCCGGCGTCGCCGCGCACGCTGAAGTCGCCGGCGGCGGCGGCCGCGGCCAGGCGCTTGATCTCGGTGTTGATCGCCAGCAGGCTGGCCTTGGCCGCGTCCATCGATTCGTGCAGCACCGCGCGGCTGCCGGGCAGGCGGCGTGCGTCGCGGCGCAGGTCGCCATTGGCGTACTCGTTGAGCACCGCGATGGCGTCGACGATCGCGTCCAGGTGCTCGAACATCATGCGGTTGATGCTGGCAGCCAGGTCGCCGTACACGCCGGGGAAGTCCTCCGGCATGCGGTGGGACATGTCCTTGTCGGCGTGCAGTACGGCCATCTGCGCGGTCTCGCTGGAAAAGCGCTCCAGCATCCGGATCATTTCGCCGGTGGCGCGCAGCATCTCGCCGGTCTCGTCGCGGCCGGGATTGTCGATGCGCACGCTGAGGTCGCCGCGCGACACCGCGCGGATCGCCTCCAGGCTGCGCGATACCGGTCGCAGCACCGAACTGCCGATCAACCAGTTGATGCCGAAGGTGAGCAGCACCAGGATGCCGCCGGCCAGGGTCATCACCCCGGTGAAGACCAGCGCCTGCGCCTGCACGTCGTCCATGTACACGCCGGTGCCGATCACCCAGTGCCAGGGCGCGAACGCGGCGTTGTAGGAGATTTTTTCGACCGGCTTGTCGCTGCCGGGCTTGGGCCACAGGTAGTCGACATAGCCGCCGCCGGCCTCGGCCACCTTCACGAACTCGCGGAAGATCGGCTTGCCGTCGGCGCTGAGCACCTGGCCGATATCCTTGCCGACCAGGTCGTGGCGGGTGGGGTCCATCAGCATGGTCGGGTGCAGGTCGTGCACGTAGAAGTAGTCCACGCCGTCGCGGGCGCGCATCGATTCCAGGGTGCGCAGGGCGGTGCGCTGCGCCTCGGCCAGCGGCATGCTGCCCTTGTCCACCTCGGCCGCATAGGCGCGCACCACGCCCAGCGCCAGCTCGATCTGGCTCTTCAGTGCCTGCTCGCGCGTGTTGCGGATGTCCAGGTACTGCATGCGCGCGGCAATCACCGCCAGCAGGACGATGCCGGCACCCAGCAACAAGGTCTGCCAGAGGAACTTGCGGCGCAGCGGCAGATCCGAGAGGCGGGTGAGCAACGAGCGAGACGACATCGACCTGATCCTTGGAAAGGTTCCCAAAGGTTTAACGGCTCCGGGAACGGGGAAGTTGAGCGCGCGGCGCGACCGATCCGTAGACAATCCTCGCGCTGGCGCGGCGGTCAAAAAAATCCCCGGCGCGCAGGCCGGGGATGGGGGGATGCAGCGACAGGCCGGGCCTGTCTCAGAACTCCTGCCAGTCCGAATCGGCCAGGGCCGGCTCGACCTTGCGGGCACGCACCGCCGCCGGCTTGGCGGCGGCGACGGCCGCAGGCTTCTTCGCCGGCGCTGCCGGCCGCGGCGCGGACACGGCCTGCGGCGCGTGGACCGCGCTGGCCTGCGCCGACTGCTCGACGCGGAAGATCGACACGGCCTCGATCAGCTGGCCGGCCTGTTCTTCCATCGAACGCGCGGCGGCGGTGGCTTCTTCGACCAGCGCGGCGTTCTGCTGGGTGGTCTCGTCCATCTGGGTGACGGTCTGGTTGACCTGCTCGATGCCGGCCGACTGCTCCTGCGAGGCGGCGGCGATCTCGCCCATGATGTCGGTGACGCGCTGCACCGAGGCGACGATTTCGGTCATGGTCTGGCCGGCCTGGCGCACCAGGGTCGAGCCGTTGGCCACCTGGCTCACCGACGCGTCGATCAGGCCCTTGATCTCCTTGGCGGCGTTGGCCGAGCGCTGGGCGAGGGTGCGCACTTCGCTGGCGACCACCGCGAAGCCGCGGCCCTGTTCGCCGGCACGCGCGGCTTCCACCGCGGCGTTGAGCGCCAGGATGTTGGTCTGGAAGGCGATGCCGTCGATGACGCTGATGATGTCGGCGATCTTCTTCGAGGACGCCTCGATCCCGCTCATGGTCTGCACCACCTGGCCGACCACACTGCCGCCCTGCGAGGCGACCGTGGCGGCGCCGCCGGCCAACTGATTGGCCTGGCGCGCGTGCTCGGCGTTCTGGCGCACGGTGGAGGTCAGTTCCTCCATCGAGGCGGCGGTCTCTTCCAGATTCGCCGCCTGCTGCTCGGTGCGGCGCGACAGGTCGTCGTTGCCGGCGGCGATCTCGCCGGCGGCGGCATTGATCGCGTTCGCCGCCTGCTGGATGCGGCCGACGATGGCCGCCAGCTGCTCGGCGGTGGCGTTGGCGTCGTCGCGCATGGTCGCGAACACGCCCTGGAAATCGCCATGCATGCGCGCGGTGAGGTCGCCCTGCGACAGCGCGGTCAGCAGCCTGGACACTTGGCCGATGCTGTCGCCGTTGGCCTGCAGCAGGCCATTGAGCTGCTGCGCCAGCTGCAGGAAGAAGCCGTGCTTGCCTTCGATGCCGACGCGCCCGCTGAGGTCGCCCGCGGCGGCCTCGCGCACGATCTTGGCCACTTCCTGCTCGACCTGCGCTTCCAGGGTGCGGTCGCGCGATTCGCAGACAAAGCCGATGTGCGTGCCGTGCTGGTCGCGGATGGCGGTGATGGTCTGGGCGACGCGCGCGTCGACGTAGGCCATCTCGCGTTCCATCACCCCCTTCTTTTCCAGCTCCGCCAGGGTCTTGGGATCGTGCTGGTTGCCGTACTCCAGCACCGTCACCGGCGAGCCGACCAGCGGCAGGCTCGAATCGAAAGCCGGCGCCACCGAGTGGATCTGCTCGGCGTACTTGTCGGTGAGGCCCTGCATCGACGGGTTGGCGTAGACGATGTTGTAGTCCAGATCGACGATGAACATGCCGGTCGAGGAGTTGTCCAGCGCGGTGCGGATGCGCAGGTTCTCGGCGGCGACCGCGGCGTCGCGCTCGATGCGCCCGCGCAGGTCCTGCTGCATGCGCTTGAGCGCCTGCATCAGCTCGCCGATCTCGTCCTTGCTGTTGGCGTCGATATGTCCGTCGAGCTTGCCGGCGGCGACGTCGCTGGCCACCTTGACCGCATCGCGCACGCTGTTGGCGAGCATCCGCCCGAACAGGAAGGCCAGACCGACCGCTGCGCCAAGGCCGATCAGCAGGCAGATCAGCAGGGTTGCCGAGGCATTGCGGTAGGTGCCGCTGGCGGCGTCGGCCGCGGCCTTGGCCTGGCGATCGTTCTCGGCGATCAGGGCGACGACGTCGTCCACCACCTTGTTGTGCAGGGTGCGGGTCTCGCCGGTGAAGGTATCGATGGCGTCGTCGTGCAGGTCGAGCTGCAGCATTTCGTCGACGGACTGGTAGGAGGCGCTGGCCTTCTTCCAGTCGGCGACCAGACGGTCGTAGATGGTCTTTTCCTGCGGGCTGCCGATCTTGGGCGGATATTGGGCCAGGATCTGGTCCATCTGCTTCTTCAGCGCAACCTTGCGCGCGGCCGATTCCTTCTTCAGCGCATCGCTGCTGCGGATCAGGCTCTGGTAGGCCGCGTTGCGGTACTCGCCGAGGATGCCGCGCATTTCGCCGCCGGTGCGCACGCTCGGCACCACCTGCGACGACACATTCGTGGTCACGCCATCGAGCGAGTTAAGACCGCGGTAGGCGGCCACGCCCTGGATCAGCATCAACGCCAGCACGACGCCGAACGCCAGCATCAGTTTGGGCATCACCTTCAGATCTTTAATCCACTGCATGAGCGCGTTTCCCATAATTCGGAGGGGGACGACAAGGGGCAAAAAAGCAAACGCCGCCGCGCCGGACCGTGTGCACGGGTCCAGCACGGCGGCGCAATGGCTTACTTGATGGTGGCCAGCTTCAGGCTGGACGGCGCGCTGACCTGGATTTCGGCACGCGAGCTGTCCCGCTCGATCTTGCCGATCACGCACACGTCCTTGCCTTCCAGGGTTTCCGGGGCGAAGCCGAACTTGCTGCGGTCGGCGCCGGCGATGCGGGCGGAGAAGGTGTGGCGCGGGAACATGCCGCCCATGTACAGGAAGGTCGGCTCGCCTTCGGAATTCTGGGCGTACTTGGCTTTCTCGACCTTGCCGCAGACCATGCCGTCCTTGCCGACGAAACGGGTGGCCATCTCCGGCGGGATCATCTGCTGGGACTGGGCGAAGGTGCTGGGGCTGGCGGCGAGCAGCAGGACCAGCAGCATGGGAAAGCTCGGTTTCATGGAACGACTCCTTGGGGACGGGGGCTGAAGTGAGGGCCGTGTGATGCCGGCCACTCTTCAGCTATCGGCGTGAAACCGGTTAACTTGATTCGCCCAAGTGATAAACAGTTCGCATTTCAAATAAAAACCCGCCTTGCGGCGGGTTTCGTCTACAGCCGGGCGGCCGCCGCAGCGGCCGGGGGTCAGGCGGCTTCGTCGACGTGGGCGTGCTGTTGGCCGAACTCGGCGCTGTCGAGCAGGGTCTCGATATCCAGCAGGATCAACATCTTGTCGTCCTGGGTGCCGATGCCCGAGATGAAGCGGGTGTCGACCGCGGCGCCGAACTCGGGGGTCGGGCGGATCTGCTCTTCGTTCAGCGGGATCACGTCGGAGACGCTGTCCACCACGATGCCGACCACGCGGTTCTCGACGTTGAGCACGATCATCACGGTGAAGGCGTCGTAGCGCGCTTCCTTCAGGCGCAGCTTCAGGCGCAGGTCGATCACCGGGACGATGGTGCCGCGCAGGTTGATCACGCCCTTGATGTACTCGGGGGCGTCCGGGACCCGGGTGACCGAGTCGTAGCCGCGGATTTCCTGCACCTTGAGGATATCCACGCCGTAGTGTTCTTCGCCGAGGGTGAAGCTGAGGAATTCGCCGCCGGTGGCGTCGGAATTGGAGGTGGTCTTGTCGTTCATCGTGTGCTCCTGGTGCGCACGGGATTGCGGGTGGTGGCGTGGGTGGGAAAGCGCGACTCTGATGCTAGATCGGCGCGGCCACGGCGAACTTTAGACCTGGATCGGCCGGCCGCTTGCGGCGTTCAGGAAAGCACGCCGCTCTTGCGGGCGCTGCGCTGGCGCTCGATGCGGAACACGTAGCGCTGGATCGCCGCGTCGGCACCGCGCGGCAGGTCCTGGAAGCGCATGCCCACGCGCAGGGTGTCCTGGCCGTTGGCGAGCTTGGAGACATACATGTTGCAGACCTGCAGGGTCAGCCGGATGGCGTCGGCATCGGGCAGCTGCAGCACGCAGTTCGGATAGCTCTGCTGCAGCTGCGGCATCGGCTGGCCCTGTACCAGCGCCACCGCCAGGCCGCCGCCGCTGATGTCCACCACGCGCAGTTTCAGTTCGACCTGGCCGGCATCGTCGTCGATGCGCAGCACGCACAACGGCGAATCGGTGATCGGGGTCTCCAGGCGGAAATGCTCGCGCCGCTGCAGGTAGTAGAGCGATTCCGGCAGCGGCGCGCGCAGGCCCGGCTGGCCGTTGTCGTCGGTGCGCTGCGGGCTTTCGATGCGGAAACGCACCCGCACCTTGTCCAGTTGGGCGAAGCACAGCAGGTACTCGGCCTGCTCGGCGGCGCGGTTGGAGGCCTCGTTGACGCTCAGGTCCAGCAGCACGCTGTCCTCGTCCAGGTCCAGCAACGCGGTCGAGAAGGCCTGGTCGCGACCGCCCACGTGCGCGCTGACCTGCGAACGCTGCTGGATCAGCGACTGCAGCAACTGGCGGATCTGTCGCGGCTTGGTCAGCAGGAAACGGTCGTCCTCCACTTCTTCTTCCGGCGAAGTCGGGACAGGGGAGTCGCTGGGAGTGCCTTCGGCCATGGTGGAGAGTGGGTACTGGAGGTGGGTGGGGCGGCACCGCGTCGGGCCGCCCCACGCATGCTATCGGCTGAGCTGGACTTTTTTGTAGACCGGCTGCACGTTGCCGCCAGTGGCGACCGCGTTCGACGGCGGGCGCTGCTCCAGGGTGAAGGATGCCACGGCCCGTGCCAGTTCGCCCGCCTCGTGTTCCATCGACCGGGCGCTGGCGCTGGCTTCCTCGACCAGGGCGGCATTCTGCTGGGTCGCCTCGTCCATCTGCACGACGGTCTGGTTGACCTGCTCGATGCCGGCCGACTGTTCCTGCGAGGCCGAGGCGATGTCGCGCATGATGTCGGTGACGCGCTGGACCGAGGTCACGATGTCCTGCATGGTGCGGCCGGCCTGGTCGACCAGGGCCGAGCCTTCGGCCACACGGGTCACCGAATCGTCGATCAGGTCCTTGATCTCCTTGGCAGCGTTGGACGAACGCTGCGCCAGCACGCGCACCTCGCTGGCGACCACGGCGAAGCCACGGCCTTGCTCGCCGGCACGCGCGGCCTCGACCGCGGCGTTGAGCGCCAGGATGTTGGTCTGGAAGGCGATGCCGTCGATCACGCTGATGATGTCGGCGATCTTCTTCGACGAGGCTTCGATGCCGCTCATCGTGGTGACCACCTTGCCGACCACGCTGCCGCCTTGCGAGGCGACCGCCGCGGCGCCGACCGCCAACTGGTTGGCCTGGTGCGCATGCTCGGCGTTCTGCTTGACGGTGGAGGTCAGCTCCTCCATCGAGGCGGCGGTTTCCTCCAGGCTGGCGGCCTGCTGTTCGGTGCGGCGCGACAGGTCGTCGTTGCCTGCGGCGATCTCGCCGGCGGCGGTGTTGATCGCGTCCGAGGCGCCCTGGATCTGCCGCACGATCGCCGACAGCTGCTCGGCGGTGGCGTTGGCATCGTCCTTCATGTTTGCGTACACGCCCTGCAGGTCGGCGTCGATGCGCCGCGACAGGTCGCCCTCGGCCAGCGCGCGCAGCATCTGCTGGATGTGGCCCAGGCCGGAGGCGCTGGCGGCGAGCATGGCGTTGATCTGCTCGCCCAACTGCAGCAGGAAGCCGTGCTTGTCGTCCAGGCGGATGCGTCCGCCGAGGTCGCCGGCGACCGCGCCACGCACGATGCCGGCGATCTCCTCTTCCACCGCCACTTCGTCGGTGCGGTCGGCCCATTCCACGACGAAGCCGAGGCGGTTGCCGGTCGCGTCGGTGACCGGATTGACGATCAGGCGCATGGTGTGGCCGCCGACGCGGATCTGCGCGCGGTGCGTGCCGGTCAGCTCGGCGAGCATGCGCGCCTGGTGTTCGGGATGGCGGTGGAACACGTCGATGGTCTTGCCCAGCAATGCGCTGGCATTGAACTGCGGCAGGTCGCGGCGCAGGTCTTCCTGCACCTCGCTGAGCATCTGCAGCAGCGGGCGGTTGACGTAGACGATGCGGCGGTCGGCATCGGCGATCATGACGTTGGTGGTGACATCGTCCAGCGCGCTGCGGATGCGCTGGGTCTCGCGCTGGGCCTCGCTGTCCTGCTCGCGGCTGCGCAGCAGCTGCGCGTTGGCGGCCACCAGGGTGTGGGCGATGGAGCCTTCCGGCAGGTCCAGCTCGCGGATCGCGGCCGACAGCGGCTGTTGCTGGGCGATGGCGCGCGCGGCCTGGGCCAGGGCGTGCGGGTCGTGGCCCACGTCCAGCAGTTGCCGGCGCATCTGCACCGCCATCGGCACCAGGATCGCCGCTTCCACCGCCACGTACAGCGCATGGATCGCCAGGATGCCGATCCCGGCCTCGGCGGTGAACACCCGCACCGGCAGGCCGCGGTGCTGCAGCCAGAAGAACAGCACGTGATGCACGGCGATCGCGGCGGCCGCGACCATGATCGGCCGCCAGTCGCGGTAGTACAGCAGCAGCGCGATCAGCAGGATGACGCCGAAGTGCACTTCGATCATGCCGCCGGCCTGCTGGATCAGCGCCGCGGCCAGCACCATCAGGCCCAAGGCCACGGTGCAGCGGCTCAGCAGGCTGCCCGGATGCAGCTTCACCTGCAGGGCAATGACGGCCAGGGTCGGCAGGCTGACCGCCAGCCACGGCGTCCACGCGCCCTGATGCCAGGCGGCGGCCAGGCTGGCGAGGGTGGCCAGGACCGCGACGACCACGAACAGCCGGTCGGCCTGCGCCGCCAGTTTCTGCAGGTAGACGTAGCGCTCGTTGCCGACGAGAAAGCTGCCTTGGGTAGGCGAGGCGCTCATGAGAGGGATTCCTTGGAGTCGGTGGGACATCCGCACTGGGCGGGAGAGATCAGCGGCGAAGCGCCGCCGGTGGCGAGCAGCCGCGGCAGCAGCGACGCGGCGGCGATGGACGTGCCGCATCCGGCCAGCTGTGCCGGGCCGGCATAGATCAGGCGGGACTGCGCATCGAAGACGATCAGTGCATAGGGCAGGGACGGCGGCGCCAGCCGCTCGCGCAGGTCCACGCTGCGCATCCCTGGCAGTGCGAGCGCCGCAGGTGCAGCGCACTCGCAGCCGGCCACGCGCAGGCGGAACGCCACGGGCTGCCCGTCGGCAGCGTCGATGGCGGGCGCAAAGGCCAGCAGGCGCGCGCGAATGGCCGCGGCGCTGTCGGCCGGCGGCGGCCTGGCGAGCGCCACCAGTTGGCTTGCCGCCCAGATGCTCCAGAGCACCAGCAGCAACAGCCCCCATGGCAGGCGGGTGAAACCTCCCCAACGGGGCGTCGTGGTGGATAGTGCCTGCATTGGAAACCGGCCAGCGCGACGCCGGCACTCACCGGCTGTTCACGTTATCGACAGCGCCTATCGATCCTTAAGGTGGTATTCATCACATTTCACACAGTGGTAACGCCGCTGGTGGGGGGTTTTCGAAAAAAAGGGCTGCCTTGCAGGCCTGGAAACGCAATCGGCCGCGGGGGCGTTCCGCGGCCGATCGGCATATCGGGTTGTTGTTCCGGCGGCGCGGCGTGACAGGCCGAGCCTGGGGGGCGCGACCCGCGCGCCTGGACTCAGGCGGCCACGTGTGCCGGCCTGCGCGCGGCCGGTACCGCCGGCGCACGCGCCGAGGATGCCGCCGCCTGCACCTTGAACACCGCTACGGCCTGGCGCATGTGGCCGGCCTGCTCCTCCATCGAACGCGCGGCGGCGGTGGCTTCTTCCACCAGCGCGGCGTTCTGCTGGGTGCTCTCGTCCATCTGGGTGACGGTGCGGTTGACCTGCTCGATGCCGGACGACTGCTCCTGCGAGGCGACCGCGATCTCGCCCATGATGTCGGTGACGTGCTGCACCGAGGTCACGATTTCCTGCATGGTGGTGCCGGCACGCTCGACCAGGGCCGAGCCTTCGGCGACGCGGCCGACCGACTCGTCGATCAGCGTCTTGATCTCCTTGGCGGCGTTGGCAGATCGCTGGGCGAGGGTGCGCACTTCGGTGGCCACCACGGCGAAACCGCGGCCCTGCTCGCCGGCCCGGGCGGCTTCCACCGCGGCGTTGAGCGCCAGGATGTTGGTCTGGAAGGCGATGCCGTCGATCACCGAAATGATGTCGCCGATCTTCTTCGACGAGGCTTCGATGCCGCTCATGGTCTGCACGACCTGGCCGACCACGTCGCCGCCCTGCGAGGCGACCGAGGCCGCGCCGGCGGCCAGCTGGTTGGCCTGGCGCGCACGTTCGGCGTTCTGCTTGACGGTGGAGGTCAGCTCTTCCATCGACGCAGCGGTTTCCTCGAGGCTGGCCGCCTGCTGCTCGGTGCGGCGCGACAGGTCGTCGTTGCCGGTGGCGATCTCGCTGGCCGCGGCATTGATGCTGACCGCCGCGGTCTGGATGCGCGCGACGATCGCGGCCAGTTGCTCGGTGGTGGCATTGGCGTCGTCGCGCATGGTGGCGAACACGCCCTGGAACTGGCCGTGCATGCGCGCGGTCAGGTCGCCGGCGGCAATGGACTGCAGCAAGGCGGACAGCGCCTGCAGGTTGCCGTCGGCGGTGGCCATCAGCTGGTTGAGGCTGTCGACCATCAGGCGGAAGTCGTACTGGAAGCGCGCGGTGTCGCCACGCACGCTGAAGTCGCCTGCGGCCGCCGCACCGGCCAGATGCTTGATCTCGGTGTTCATCGCGGTCAGGTTGTGCTTGACCGTGTCCATCGTCTCGCTGAGGCGGGCTTTCTCGCCGGGCAGGCGGTCCATGTCCTCGGACAGGTCGCCGATGGCATAGCGGCCCATGATCTGCGCCAGGCGCTCGGTCACGGCGATGTGCGCGGCGGCCAGGGCGTTGCTGTCGCGGACCATGCGCCCGTAGTCGCCGGGGAAGCTGCTCTCGTCCATGCGATAGCTGGTCTGGCCCACGTCGTGGCGCCGCGCCATCTCGGTCTGGGCGGCCAGCACCTCGCGCAACTGTTGCTGCATGCGCTGCATGTCGGCCAGCAGCCGCCCGCTTTCGTCGCGGCTGGGCACCACGATGCGGGCGTCGAGGCGGCCTTCGGCGATGTCGGCGGCGACGCCGGCAGCGCGACGCACGTTGCGGGTCAGGGTGATCAGGGTATGCGCGCAGATCGCCGCGATCAGCAGCGTCAGCACGCCGAGCCCGGCCACCGCGGTCCACATCGCCTGCAGCGAGGCGTCCAGATGACGCTGCGACTGGCGCTGCAGGGCCTGCAAGGCGGTGGCGCTCAGGCCGTGCAGGGCCGCGTCCCAGCCGTGCAGGGCCGCGTTCCAGCGCTGATCGGCATCGGCGCTGCCGCCGTCCAGGGCCTGCGCCAGTTGCGGCAGGGCGCGATCGGCGACGGCGGCTTCGGCGGCGACCGACTGCGACAGGGCCGGATCCGGCTGTTCGAGCAGGCCCAACGCCTTCTTCAGCTCATGCCGCAGGCGGCCCTGATCGCGGGCCAGTTCGGCGATCTGCGCGCGCAGGACCGGGGTGTCGGCGCCGGCCTGCGAGGGGTCGCGCATCGCGTCCAGCCGGGTCAGGGTCTGGCTGGTCACCGGGGCGTAGATCAGGCTGCTGACCACCAGGTGGTAGCTTTCCACGTAAGGCGTATAGACCAGCTGGCTGTCGTCGCGCAGGGCGTCCAGCGCGTCGTCGGCCTGGTCGGCGACCGCCGCGAAGTCGCTGCGCCTGGTCTGCAGGGTCTGCTGCAATTGCGCCAGCGCCGCCGTGCTGCGCTCGAAGCCGGGCAGGGCCGGCACGGTCCGCTGCAGTTCGCGCAGCGCCCGGTCCGCGGTGTCGCGCGCCTGCGCCGTGTCGGCGACGGCGCCGACCTGTTCTTCCTGCAGGGCCGCCAGCAGCCGCAGCATCTCGCGCAATGGCGCGTAGCTGCGCAGCTCGGCGCGGCTGACCTCCACGCCGTCGCTGAGGGTGCGGGTGTACAGCAGCAGGGGAATGGCCAGCCCGATCAAGGCCAGCACGCCGATCAGGCTGAGCTTGCGCGCAATGGGGAGATCGTGCCAGACCCGCAAACGCGAGCGGCGGTCGGAGGCGGGCGGAGCGGCGTGGTTCGCGGAGTGCGACGTCATTGCGCGGGTCTCTGGGGGAAAGCGAAAGAAGGCATGCGCTCGCGAGCAAGCGCATACGATGGGAATGCAAGGGGGGGCGGACAGCGATCGAACTTCGCCGGGCGAAGACGCGCGCATGCGAGGGGATCGCCAGCGCTCGGCCGAATCGGGCAGATCTTTAGCGGCGGCTTGAGACAAAGATTGAATCTGTGATCTCGGCGGAGTTACGCGGCCATCAGGGTTGTGGCGCCCATGTGAGGAAAGGAGTGGGCAGGACATACGCGCTGCGGCGCGCTGCGGATGCAGCGCCGATGCAGGAGCTGCGCGATCTGCAAACGGCCGCACGATTCCGGGATGTGCAGGCCTGTCGAGAAGGCTGCGGGAACCGCGGTGACCGGCGCGTGTTGGCATGTCCTCGCTCGGTCCATTCGCCGATGGACGTGCCGCGCCGCTGTCGCTGGTGTCGCCTGCAGTGGGCGTGATCCGGCCGTGCCGGGCTGGCATCGAGGTCGGGCGAGGCAGGGGCAGTGGGGCGCTGGCGCGCCGTGGCAGGCACGCGATGGTGGCGAGGAGGCGCGGGGCGATGGTGGCGCGTGTCGAGCGCGCGTCGGGGCAGCCGGCGTTCGATCAGGCAGGGGATGGCGGAATGTGCCGCTGGTGCAGGCGAGGTGGCCAGGCCGTGTGCGCCTGGCCACCGCCGTGGCCTCAGAACTCCCGCCAGGCGTCGCCGTTGCTGCCGGCGGCCACGACCGGACGGCGTGCCGCCGGTTGCGGCGCCGCGCCGGCCTTGCTCGCAACCCGCGCCGCCGGCTTGGCCGGTACCGCGCGGACCGCGGCCGGCGGCGCGATCGTGGCGACACGGTCGATCTTGAACAGCGCGACTGCATCGCTGAGCTGCACCGCCTGTTCTTCCATCGAGCGCGCGGCGGCGGTGGCTTCTTCGACCAGCGCGGCGTTCTGCTGGGTGGTCTCGTCCATCTGGGTGACGGTCTGGTTGACCTGCTCGATGCCGGCGGACTGCTCCTGCGAGGCCGCCGAGATCTCGCCCATGATGTCGGTGACACGCTGCACCGAGGCGACGATCTCGTTCATGGTGCGGCCCGCCTGGTCGACCAGCGCCGAGCCGGTGGCGACGCGGCCGACCGAGTCGTCGATCAGCGTCTTGATCTCCTTGGCGGCATTGGCCGAACGCTGGGCGAGGGTGCGCACTTCGCTGGCGACCACCGCGAAGCCGCGGCCCTGTTCGCCGGCACGGGCGGCTTCCACGGCGGCGTTGAGCGCCAGGATGTTGGTCTGGAAGGCGATGCCGTCGATGACCGAGATGATGTCGGCGATCCTCTTCGACGAGGCCTCGATGCCGCTCATGGTCTCGACCACCTGGCCGACAACGCTGCCGCCTTGCGAGGCGACCGCCGCCGCACCCACTGCCAACTGGTTGGCCTGGCGCGCGTGCTCGGCATTCTGCTTCACGGTGGAGGTCAGCTCCTCCATCGACGCGGCGGTTTCTTCCAGGCTCGCCGCCTGCTGCTCGGTGCGGCGCGACAGGTCGTCGTTGCCGGCGGCGATTTCGGTGGCAGCGGCATTGATGCTGACCGCCGCGGTCTGGATGCGGCCGACGATGCCGGTCAACTGGTCGGCGGTGGCGTTGGCGTCGTCGCGCATGGTGGCGAACACGCCGTGGAACTCGCCTTCCATGCGCGCGGTGAGGTCGCCGGCGGCGATGGACTGCAGCAACGCCGACAGCTTGCCCAGGTTGTTGTCGCTGACCTCCATCATCGCGTTGAGGTCCTGCACCATCAGCCGGAAGTCGTGTTGGAAGTGCGCGGCATCGCCGCGGGCGCTGAAGTCGCCGGCGGCGGCGGCCGCCGCCAGGCGCTTGATCTCGGTATTGATCGCCAGCAGGCTGGCCTTGGCCGCATCCATAGACTCGTGCAGGACCGCGCGGCTGCCGGGCAGGCGCCGGGCGTCGCGGCGCAGGTCGCCATTGGCGTATTCGTTGAGCACGCCGATGGCGTCGACGATGGCGTCCAGGTGCTCGAACATCATGGTGTTGATGCCCTTGCTCAGCTCGCCGTACACGCCCGGGAAGTCCTGCGGCATGCGGTGGGACATGTCCTTGTCGGCATGCAGCTCGATCATCAACGCGGTTTCGCTGGAGAAGCGCTGCAATTGGGTCTGCATCCGGCCCATCGCGACCAGCAGGCGGCCGGGTTCGTCGCGCGCGTCAGTGCTCACGTCGTTGTCCAGGCGGCCATCGGCGATGGCTTCGGCGGCGCGGGTGGCGCGGCCGAGCGGCCCGGTCAGGCTACGGGTGATCGTCCAGCCCAGCAGGCCGCTGACCAGCAGGACCGCAAGGCCGCCGGAGATGAGGATGACGCGGCCCCGCGCCATCGCTGCCGAGGAGATCGCATAGGCCTCCCGGCTCAAGCGCCGCTGCAGATCGGCATTGGCGCGGATCGCCGCCTGCTGCTTCTCCATCGCCACCGCGGCATCGCCCAGCAGCAATGCCTGCGCCTGGGCGTTCTGGTCCTTCTCGCCGAGCGCCAGCACCTGGTTGTTGAGTTGCACCGACTGCGCCCGCGTGCGCTCGATCGTGGCCATGGCCTGGCGTTCGGCCGGGGTCGCCGGCATCGCCGACAATGCATCGTGCGCGGCCTTGTAGCGCGCCCGGTTGCGCTGCACGATGTCGATCATCTTCTGGTTGGCCGCATCGCCATCGACGATGGTGATGGACAGCAGCCCGATCTGCACATTGGTGTTGGCGTCCAGCATCTCGTTGGAGAGGCGGACCTTTTCCATGTTGCCGTTGACGATGCTGTCCAGTTCGCGATGCGCCCTGGCCATGGTCAGCAGCCCCATGGCGACCAGTACACCGGACAACAGGATGAGGATGCCGAACGCCATGCCCAGGCGCCGACCGACGTTGTAGCGTTGCAGAAGTGCGTTCATAGCCGACCTTTGGGGGACAGAAGGAGTCGGGTCGCACGCGCTGGCAGGCCAGCGTTGCGGCGCCTCGTGGCGATGCGCTGCCACCCCATGGATATCGACATGGCGGCCAGGAATTGAGTGGTGTGCGGATCCTTGTTGGCAGGCAGTTAGGAAGCTGTCTGCCTTCCGACGCGTGTTGGTCGGCGAAGGCAAAATCCGACGTGGTTCCGACATGCGCCGGCGTGTAATGCACCGAGCTATGGTTCGCGTATTGCAGGAATGCGCAGCTGCGTAAGGGCTGCGCTGCGAACGCCGGGCGTTACCGCCGGGACCGGTCGCCATGCCGGCGGCATGGCGACCGTACGACTCAGAACTCCTGCCAGTCGCCGCCGGCCGCGACCGCGGTGCGCTTGGCGGGCTGCCGCTGCGGACGCGCCGTCGCCTTGGCCGCCCGCGGCGCGTTGACCGTGGCAGGCGGCGCCGTTGCCGCACGCACGCCGGCGTTGTCGATCTTGAACAACGCCACGGTGTCGCTGAGCTGGCCGGCTTGTTCCTCCATCGAGCGTGCGGCGGCGGTGGCTTCTTCCACCAATGCGGCGTTCTGCTGAGTGGCCTCGTCCATCTGGGTGACGGTCTGGTTGACCTGCTCGATCCCCGATGCCTGCTCCTGCGAGGCCGCCGAGATCTCGCCCATGATGTCGGTGACGCGTTGCACCGAGGCCACGATCTCGCTCATCGTGCGACCGGCCTGATCGACCAGCGCCGAGCCCTCGGCCACGCGCGCGACCGAGTCGTCGATCAGCGTCTTGATCTCCTTGGCCGCGCCGGCCGAGCGTTGTGCCAGGGTGCGCACTTCGCTGGCGACCACGGCGAAGCCGCGGCCCTGGTCGCCAGCGCGCGCCGCTTCCACCGCCGCATTCAAGGCCAGGATATTGGTCTGGAAGGCGATGCCGTCGATGACGCTGATGATGTCGGCAATCTTCTTCGACGAGGCCTCGATCCCGCTCATGGTCTGAACAACCTGGCCGACCACGTTGCCGCCCTGTGAGGCCACAGAAGCCGCGCCCACCGCCAACTGGTTGGCCTGACGCGCGTGCTCGGCGTTCTGCTTGACCGTGGAGGTCAGTTCCTCCATCGACGCGGCGGTTTCTTCCAGGCTTGCCGCCTGCTGCTCGGTGCGGCGCGACAGGTCGTCGTTGCCGGCGGCGATTTCGGTCGAGGCCGCGTTGATGCTGACCGCCGCGGTCTGGATGCGACCGACGATGCCGGTCAGCTGTTCGACGGTGGCGTTGGCGTCGTCGCGCATCCGCGCGAACACGCCGCGGAACTCGCCATCCATGCGCGCGGTGAGATCCCCGGCGGCGATGGATTGCAGCAGGGCCGACAGCTTGCCCAGGTTGTGGTCGCTGACCTCCATCATCGCGTTGAGGTCCTGCACCATCAGCCGGAAATCGTGCTGGAAGTGCGCGGCATCGCCGCGGGCGCTGAAGTCGCCGGCGGCGGCGGCCGCGGCCAGGCGCTTGATCTCGGTATTGATCGCCAGCAGGCTGGCCTTGGCCGCGTCCATCGATTCGTGCAGCACCGCGCGGCTGCCAGGCAGGCGCCGGGCGTCGCGGCGCAGGTCGCCGTTGGCGTATTCGTTGAGCACGCCGATGGCATCGACGATGGCGTCCAGATGCTCGAACATCATGGTGTTGATGCCCTTGCTCAACTCGCCGTACACGCCCGGGAAATCCAGCGGCATGCGGTGGCTGATGTCCTTGTCGGCATGCAGTTCGATCATCAACGCCGTTTCGCCGGAGAAGCGCTGCAACTGCCGCTGCATCGCGTCCATCGCCAGCAGCAGGCGTCCCGGCTCGTCGCGGGCGTTGGTCGTGACGTCGTTGTCCAGGCGGCCGCTGGCGATGGCCTCGGCGGCACGCGTGGCGCGGTTCAGCGGCATGGTCAGGCTGCGGGTGATCGCCCAGGCCAGGAAGACGCTGACGACCAGGACGGCCACTCCACCTGCGATGAGCATGTTGCGGCCGCGCGCCATGGCGCGCGTTGCCGTGGCGTAGGCGTCGTGCGTCTGCTGTTCCTGCAAGGCGACGTTCTGGCGGATTTTCGCTTGCCACGCCAGCGTGGCCGGGCGCGAACGCTCGCTCAGCAGTGTCTGCGCCTCGGCGTTGCGCCCGGCGTTCGCCAGGTCGATCACCTGATTGTTGAGGGTACGCGCGATATCGCGCGCCGCATCGATGTCGGCGCGCAATTTGACCACGCTTGCACTGGTTGCGGGAAACTTTTCCAGTTCGTTGCGCAGGTCGCTATAGCGTTGACGCTTATCCTTGATCTCGGCGAGCGCCTCTTTGTTGAGATCCTCGCTGGTCACCATGGACAGCGTGCCGAGTGCGACCAGGATGCTTGAGTTGGCATCGAGCATGCCGTTGCTGATCCGCATCTTCTCGACACTGACCTTGACGATGTTGTCCAGTTCATGGCGCGCGCCTGCCATGGATAAAAGGCCGGCCGCGACCAGCAGGCAGGACAGCAGGATCAGCAGGCCGAAGGCAGCGCCGAGGCGGCGTCCCACGTTGTAGCGTTGCAGAAAGGAATTCATGTCGACCTCTTCGTTGACGGTGTCCCTGGCACGTCCAGGTCCTTGTCCCTACAGGCTCCGGCGGCATGTGCGTGGCCGGAGTGGCGAGCGTGGCGGTCAGAAAAGTGAAGAAAGAAACCCAATATCTTGCTGTACACCATGTTTTGCCGTCGCTCGAAGGTGATATCGGCGTAACGGCGTAGTTCTGGATGCGTCGTTGGTCGTAAGGCGATTCCCGACGCTGTCTGATTCATTTCCCTACACGCCTCCTCAAGCGGTGAGCGGCTGCCACTGGGTGCCGATCGCGTCGGCGATGGCCTGCGCGTTCGGTTGAGGCGCCTGCGTGGCATGCGACGTTGCAGCAGTGGCCGAATGGCCGGCCACCACCGCGGCGACGAAGGCTGGGGAAGGGGCGGCACGCGTGGCATGCTGTTCCAATCGGAACACGGCCACCGCGTCGCTCAGCTGCGCCGCCTGGTCCTCCATCGACCGCGCCGCCGCCGTGGCTTCTTCGACCAGGGCAGCGTTCTGCTGGGTGCTCTCGTCCATCTGCGTGACGGTGCGGTTGACCTGCTCGATGCCGGCGGACTGCTCCTGCGAGGCGGCGGAAATCTCGCCCATGATGTCGGTGACGCGGCCCACCGAGGCCACGATCTCCTGCATGGTCTGGCCGGCGCGCTGTACCAGTTCCGCGCCGGTGGCGACGCGGCCGACCGAGTCGTCGATCAGACCCTTGATCTCCTTGGCGGCGTTGGCCGAGCGTTGCGCCAGCACCCGCACCTCGCTGGCGACGACCGCGAAACCGCGGCCCTGTTCGCCGGCGCGTGCGGCTTCCACCGCGGCGTTGAGCGCCAGGATGTTGGTCTGGAAGGCGATGCCGTCGATCACCGAAATGATGTCGGCGATCTTCTTCGATGCGGTCTCGATGCCGCTCATGGTGTCCACCACCTGGCCGACCACCGCGCCGCCTTGCGAGGCGACCGCGGCGGCGCCGGCGGCGAGCTGGTTGGCCTGGCGCGCGTGCTCGGCGTTCTGCTTCACCGTGGCGGTCAGCTCTTCCATCGAGGCGGCGGTTTCCTCCAGGCTGGCGGCCTGCTGTTCGGTGCGCTGCGACAGGTCGCTGTTGCCCTGGGCGATTTCGGTGGCGGCGCTGTGGATGTCGCCGGCGGCGCGCTGGATGCGGCCGACGATGTCGGCCAGGCGCTCGGCGGTGCCGTTGGCGTCGTCGCGCATGGTGGCGAAGATGCCGTGGAAGTCGCCGTGCATGCGCGCGCCGAGATCGCCGTCGGCCAGCGCGCTGAGCAGCCGCGAGACCTCGGCGATGCTGATCGCGTTGGCGTCGAGCAGGCCGTTGAGTTGCTGCGCCAGCATCAGGAAGAAGCCTTGCTTGCCGGTGCGGTCGATGCGCTGCGACAGGTCGCCGGCGGCGGCGCTGCGCACCACCGCGGCCACTTCCGCTTCGACACGGGTCTCGGCGGTGCGGTCGCGCCATTCGCAGACGAAGCCCAGGTGCGCGCCCTCGGCATTGCGGATGGCGGAAATCTCCTGGGCGATGCAGACCTCGCGGTAGCGCACCTCGCGCTGCGCCGCGCCTTGCCGATCCAGCCGCTGGTAGATCTCCGCGTCCTGCGAATTGCCGACTTCCAGCAGCGCCACCGATTGGCCCAGCAGCGGCGCAGAGCGATCGAACGCCGGCGCGCAGGCGCGGATGTCCTCGGCGTGGGTCTGCAGCAGGGTCTGCAGCGCGGTGTTGGCGTAGATGATGGTCAGGTCGGGATCGGCGATGTACATGCCGGTGGACGCGTTGTCCAGGGCGGTGCGGATGCGCAGGTTCTCCGCGGCGACGCTGCGCTCGCGTTCGATGCGCTCGCGCAGTTCGCGCTGCATCCGCGCCAGCGCCGCCATCAGGCTGCGCCCGTGCCTGGCCGCGACCGGGATCGGCTGGTCCAGGCGGCCCTCGGCGATGCGCTGGGCCGCGTCCATCGCCACCCGCGGCTCGCCGCCGAGCAATTGCGCGACCGAGCGCAGGATCCAGGCTGCGGCGGCGGCCAGGCACAGCACGGCCACCAGCACCGCGCCTGCCTGCTGCCAGGTGGCGCGCTGGCTCTGCTGTTCGGCGGCTTTGCGGCTCTGCTCGTTCAGCGCCAGGATGCTGTCGCTGATCGTGTCCATCTCGGCTTCCAGCCGCGTGAACTGCGCGGTGAAGTCGGCATAGGCGGCACTGCTGTCGCCCTGCGACTCGGCCAGCGTCACCACCTTGTCGGCGGCGGCGATGTAGCGCTGCAACGCCGGTCCCGCCGCATCCAGTTGCGCGCGCAGGGTGCCGTCCAGCGGCAGCTTCTGGTTGTCGTCCAGCGCCTTGCGGAACTCGCCGGCGTGTTCGCCCAGCGCCGCGCGCGCCGCCTTGACCCCGTCCGCATCCTGGTGCGCCGCCGCCAGCAGCGCAGCGGTGACGTCGCCACGCAGTGCGTCATGCATCATGTCGGCCTGCATGTGGTTGCGCAGCGCGTCCGAGGATACGACCTGCGCGGCGACCGAGCGCAGCAGCCCCTGCTGCGCGCCGTAGCCGACCCCGCCCAGCGCGAGCAGGGCGAGCACCGCCACCAGCACCAGGATCCCGAGCATATGCATGATTTTCATCGGTGTGGCCCGATCAGAAACGGAAGGACAGGCCCGCGCCGAGCGCGTGGTCCGGCGAACGGTCGTTGAGGCCGCGGCTGTACACCACGTCCAGCTGCACGTCCTGGGTGAGCAGCCAGGCCGAGCCGATGTCGAGCAGGGCGATGGTGCCGCCGTCGTCGGCATGCGCGATCTGCGGCAGGGCCAGCTCCACGAACGAGCGGGTGCGGTCGTTCCAGGCCTTGCCCAGCACCACGCCGAAGATGCCGGCGGTGTAGCGATGCCCGCCGTCGCCTTCGTCGCGGATCACGCCCGGCATCATGCCCAGGGACACGCTGTCGCTGAGTTCCCATTCGGCCACCAGGCGGAACGAGGGGCGTGCGCCGCTGCCGCGTACGTTGCGCGCGCCGCTGGGCAGGTCCACGTGCAGCAGCCAGGCCAGCGAGGCGCCGCCGATCTCGCTGGCCAGGTGGTGCTTGAGGCCCAGCGAGATGTCGGAGAAGCCGGAGACGTCGCCGCCGACGGGGACGTCGATGGTCTGCCAGCCGTCGGTCTCCAGGCGCAGTTCCCAGGTCGGGCCGATGCCGTAGCGGAACAGGGTGGGCGTGGCATAGCCGTCGACATCGCCGTCGCGTTCCCAGGCCACGCTGGTTTCCACCTGCAGGCGGCGGTCGCCGACGGTGAGGCTGGATTCGACGAAGTCCGGGCGATCGGTGGCGATCGGCTCGGCCTCGGCATGGACATGGCCTGCGAGGCTGGCGAGGCCGCACAAGGTCAGACAGGTGGCGATAACGCGTCGCTTCATGGCGGCTCCCGTGGCGGTTCGGTCGGAACCGTGGATCCGGGCGCAGTGCGGCCGGCGCCGGGGCGCGCGTCGCGGCGCCCATGGCATGGCAGTTCCGCTTTCTATATCGACCCTGAATACACTTTCTTTACGAGCGTGACGCGCTAAGCGCTCTGTGGGACGTCGTCACCCGCTGCCCCGCAGCCGCACCGCGAGACGCACAGCGCGCCTCGCGGTGGCAGCGGGGCGCTGCAGCGGCTCAGAACTCCTGCCACTGCCCGTCGTCGGTCGACGCGGTCGCGCGCGGGACCGCCCGCAGCGGGGCCGCTGCCGGTCGCCGCGGCGTTGCTGCCGGGGCGGCCGGAGCAGGCGGAGCAGGGCGGCGCACAGGCGCCGGCGCGGCGCTCGCCACCGCGGCGCTGGTGTCCAGCTTGAACAGGGCCACGGCCTGGTTGAGCTGGCCGGCCTGGTCTTCCATCGAACGCGCCGCGGCGGTGGCTTCCTCGACCAGCGCGGCGTTCTGCTGGGTGGCCTCGTCCATCTGGGTGATGGTCTGGTTGACCTGCTCGATGCCGGCGGACTGCTCCTGCGAGGCGGCCGAGATCTCGCCCATGATGTCGGTGACGCGCTGCACCGAGGCGACGATCTCCTGCATGGTGGTGCCGGCCTGTTCGACCAGGGCGGAACCTTGTGCGACACGGCCGACCGAGTCGTCGATCAGGCCCTTGATCTCCTTGGCGGCATTGGCAGAGCGCTGGGCGAGGGTTCGCACTTCGCTGGCGACCACGGCGAAGCCGCGGCCCTGTTCGCCGGCACGCGCCGCTTCCACGGCCGCGTTCAAGGCGAGGATGTTGGTCTGGAAGGCGATGCCGTCGATCACGCTGATGATGTCGGCGATCTTCTTCGACGAGGCCTCGATCCCACTCATGGTCTCGACCACCTGGCCGACCACCGCGCCGCCCTGCGAGGCGACCGTGGCTGCACCGGTGGCGAGCTGGTTGGCCTGGCGGGCGTGCTCGGCGTTCTGCTTGACCGTGGAGGTCAGCTCTTCCATCGACGCAGCGGTCTCTTCCAGGCTGGCCGCCTGCTGTTCGGTGCGGCGCGACAGATCGTCGTTGCCGGCGGCGATCTCGGCCGCGGCGCCGTTGATGCTGACCGCGGCGGTCTGGATGCGCGCGACGATGGCGGCCAGCTGTTCGGTGGTGGCATTGGCGTCGTCGCGCATGGTGGCGAACACGCCCTGGAACTGGCCGTGCATGCGCGCGGTCAGATCGCCGGCGGCGATCGCTTTCAACAGCGTGGACAGCGCCTGCAGGTTGCCATCGGCGGTGGCCATCAACTGATTGAGGCTCTCGACCATCAGGCGGAAGTCGTACTGGAAGCGCTCGGCGTCGCCACGCACGCTGAAGTCGCCGGCGGCGGCGGCGCCGGCCAGGTGCTTGATCTCGGTGTTCATCGCGGTGAGGTTGCGCTTGACCGTGTCCATGGTTTCGGTCAGCACCGCCTTTTCGCCGGGCAGCCGATCCATGTCCTCGGACAGGTCGCCGATGGCGTAGCGGCCCATGATCTGCGCCAGGCGCATCTTGACCGCGATATGCGAGGCGGCCAGGGCGTTGCTGTCGTGGACCATGCGCCCGTAGTCGCCGGGGAAGGCCGCTTCGTCCATGCGGTAGCTGATCTCGCCGGCGTCGTGGCGCTGGGCCATCTCCTTCTGCGCGTCGAGTACCGCGCGCAGCTGCTGCTGCATGCGTTGCAGCGATCCCAGCAGCTGCCCCAATTCGTCGTTGCGCGGATACTGGATGCGGCTGTCCAGGCGGCCGGCGGCGACCGCGCTGGAGACTTCCACCGCACTGGCCAGCGGCTTGACCACCAGCCGCCGCAGCAGCAGGTAGAGTCCGCCGCTGAGCAGCAGCGCGGCGCACAGGCCGACCGCCACGATGGTCCACAGCAGGCTGCGCGCCTGCGCCATCAGCACCGCCTTCGGCACCGCCACGCCCAGCGCGAAGCGCTCCTGGGCCTGGCCGATCTGCAGCGGCACATACACTTCCACGTCGGTGGCGCCGGTCTGCGGATCGACGGTGTTGCGGCCGACGGTCTTGCCCTGGGCGATCTCGGCCAGCAAGGCGCGGGTGGCCGGATCCTGCAGCTTCTTGCCGACCAGTGCCGGATCGCGGTCGGCGACGATGGCGCCGCCCGGCGAGAGCAGGCGCACGCGGCCGGCACCGAGCGGGCGCAGCTTGGCGACGCGCTGCTGCAGCGTGGCCAGGCCGAAATCGGTGGTGACCACGCCCAGGAACTTGCCGTCTTCCAGGATCGGCGTGCTGACCGTGGTCATCAGCACCTTCTTGCCGGCGATCTCGTAATCGTAGGGTTCGGCGACGGTCGGCCGCAGCAGCTTGCGCGGATTCAGATACCAGTCGCCGGCGCCGGCCACGTCGTAGTCGCGCAGCGGATCGCGCACCAGTTTCCCGTTCTGCCAGGACCAGTACACCATGTAGCGGCCGCTGGCGTCATGGCCTGCGCTGTTGACGTAGTCCGCGTCCTTGCCGTCCAGCGCCTGCGGTTCCCATAGCGTGCCCATGCCGGTCCAGTCCGGATGCTGCTGCAGTTCGCGGCGCAGGCTGTCGCTGAACAACTCGCGGGCCTTGTCGTGGCCGCGCTGGGCGAGCAGGGCATTGGCCAGCGCCTGGTTGGAGACCGCGGAGGCGCCGATGGTGTTGCCGATGCGCTCCGATTCCAGGCGCGCGGTGTCGGTCATGCCGACCTTGGCGGAGGCGAGCAGGGCGGAACTGCTGCGGGCGTAGATGATGGCGGCGGTAATGCCGAAGCACAGCAGGGCGATCGCGGCCACGCCGAGCATCAGGCGGGTGGCGACACTGCTCGGGCGAGTGGAGGACGTCGTGGACATCGCGGTCGTCTCGATGGAGAGGAGGGAAAGATCGCGCTGTCGTGGACCGGAGCCTGTTGCCTGCGGGCACAGCAGACCGGAGCGGAGACGTGCGCGACCTTCCGGTTATCGGCACGGCGTCCCAGAAATGTAGGGCGTGTTTGTGGTGCAACGCCACACGCGCCCCGGCACCGGCCATGGGGCCGGAACCGGATGCTCTGTCGGTCGCGTTGGACGGCACCGCATCGCGATCGTTCCCCGATCACGGCAGGTCGAGCGTCGGGCGCGGCGCCGAGCCGCACGACCAAGGCGGCTCGGCGGCCGACAGGACGATGACAACGAAAAAGCCCCGGGAGCGATCGCTCCCGGGGCCGTCGACGCGGACCGGCGGCGACGGCGCGTGCTCAGAACTCCTGCCAGCTGTCGTCGCCCGCCGCGACCGCGACCGGCCGGGCCGATTGCCGGACCGGACGGGCGGCGGGCTTGGCCACCGGCTTGGCCGCCGACCGGGCGGCCGGGCGGCTCGGTGCGCTGGGGACAGCCGGATGGCCGAGCGGGGCGCTGCTCGCCTCGATCTTGAACACCGCCACGGCCTGGCTCAGCTGGCCGGCCTGTTCTTCCATCGAACGCGCGGCGGCGGTGGCTTCTTCGACCAGCGCGGCGTTCTGCTGGGTGGTTTCGTCCATCTGGGTGACGGTCTGGTTGACCTGCTCGATGCCGGCGGACTGCTCCTGCGAGGCGGCGGCGATCTCGCCCATGATGTCGGTGACGCGCTGCACCGAGGTCACGATCTCCTGCATGGTCTTGCCCGCCTGGTCGACCAGCGCCGAGCCCTGGGCGACACGGCCGACGGAGTCGTCGATCAGACCCTTGATCTCCTTGGCGGCGTTGGCCGAGCGCTGGGCGAGGGTGCGCACTTCGCTGGCGACCACGGCGAAGCCACGGCCCTGTTCGCCGGCACGCGCCGCTTCCACCGCCGCATTCAAGGCAAGAATGTTGGTCTGGAAGGCGATGCCGTCGATGACGCTGATGATGTCGGCGATCTTCTTCGAGGACGCCTCGATCCCGCTCATGGTCTCGACCACCTGGCCGACCACCGCGCCGCCCTGCGAGGCAACCGTGGCTGCACCGGTGGCGAGCTGGTTGGCCTGGCGGGCGTGCTCGGCGTTCTGCTTGACGGTGGAGGTCAGTTCCTCCATCGACGCGGCGGTTTCTTCGAGGCTGGCGGCCTGTTGTTCGGTCCGGCGCGACAGATCGTCGTTGCCGGCGGCGATCTCGCTGGCGGCGCCGTTGATGCTGACCGCCGCGGTCTGGATCCGCGCGACGATCGCCGCGAGCTGTTCGGCGGTGGCGTTGGCATCGTCGCGCATGGTGGCGAACACGCCCTGGAACTGGCCGTGCATGCGCGCGGTCAGGTCGCCGGCGGCGATGGACTGCAGCAGTGCCGACAACGCCTGCAGGTTGCCGTCGGCGGTGGCCATCAACTGGTTGAGGCTCTCGACCATCAGGCGGAAGTCGTACTGGAAGCGCTCGGTATCGCCACGCACGCTGAAGTCGCCGGCGGCCGCCGCACCGGCCAGGTGCTTGATCTCGGTATTCATCGCGGTCAGGTTGTGCTTGACCGTGTCCATCGTTTCGGTCAGCACCGCCTTTTCGCCGGGCAGGCGGTCCATGTCCTCGGACAGGTCGCCGATGGCGTAGCGGCCCATGATCTGTGCCAGGCGCAGTTTGACCGCGATGTGCGCGGCGACCAGCGTATTGCTGTCGTGGACCATGCGGCCGTAGTCGCCGGGGAACACGGTTTCGTCCATGCGGAAGCTGATCTGGCCGGCGTCATGGCGCTGGGCCATCTCCGCCTGCGCGGCGAGCACCGCCTGCAACTGGCTCTGCATCTTGTCCATGCTCAGCAACAGCACGCCGGCCTCGTCCTTGCTGCGCAGGTCGATGGCATTGTCGAGCTTGCCGCGGGCGATGGCATCGGCCACGCCGATCGCGGTGCCCAGGCGCTTGAGCAACTGGCGGCGGATCACGATCGCCATGCCGATCGCGGCCACGATCACCAGCAGGTTGCCCAGCAGCACCGCCCACTTGTTCTGCGCGCGCACGGCGATCAGGGTGTCGGTGCGCTTGGCCAGCAGGCCGCGCTCTTCGTTGGTGAAGTCGCGGAGCAGGCCGCGGATCTCCTGCATCGCCTTGCGGTCGCGGGCCTGGCCGAACGCCGCGGTGATCTTTGCCGGGTCGTCGGATTGGGCGCGCAGCGCGATGATCTGCTTCTCGATGCCGACCAGGTCATCGAACGCCGCGTGCACCTTCTCCAGCCGCGCCTGCTGGCGTGGATTGTCCGCGGTCAGGCGCTTGGCCTCGGCGAAGTTCTTTTCGAATTCGGCGACGCCCGTGGTGAACGGTTGCAGATGCTGCTGCTCGCCCGCCAGCAGATAGCCACGCGAGCCGGTCTCGACGTTGAGGGCATCGATTTCCATCATGTCGCCGGTGGCCATCACCTTGTAGGTATGGTCGTTCATGTCGGCGGCGTTGTTGAGCGAAGAGAGGCTGCTCAGGCTGATCGAGCCGATGATCACCGTGATGAGCACGATGATCGCGAAACTGAGCGCGAGCCTGGCGGAAAGACTGAGATTCTTGAGCGTCATCGTCGTGGTCCTGGAGGAAAAGTGAAGCGTTGGGGATGGCGTACCCCTTGCCTGAGTCGATGTCCGCGGAGGCGCTGGGCGGTGCCTATCTATTTCGTCTGCACATCGAAAGAATGAAATTGATAGTTTTTGTAAATTTAATAGATGTTCGCGATTGAAACTTATTCGGCGATTTGGCGTTTCTTTGCTTCAGTCGCCCTGTGGCAACTCTTGTTCAAATTCGTAGACAATTTGTGTGTGCTCCCGCCGTATCGGCGTGTGCGCTCTGTTCTTTAAGGCGGGATGGTGCGGATTTAGATGCGCTTCACGTTGGCTTCACTCCGACAGGGATAGGCGTCGCGCTTTTCCGGGCGCCACGCCCGTCGATTCGCCTCCGGCCGTGTGGAATGACTCAAAAAAAGAGCCCGGGAGCTGGCGCTCCCGGGCTTCGTTACCCGTGTCAGTGGGATGCGCGGTGAAGCGCGATCAGAACTCCTGCCAGTCGCCACCGCCCGCAACCACGTCTGTGGTCTTGGCTGCAGCAACGGCCACCGGCCGGCGTGCGGCCGCTGGCGGTGCAGGCATCTTGGCCGGTCGCTTGGCGCCGACGCTGGCGAGCGCGGCCGGCGGCGCGGCGCGGCGCGGTGCCGTCGGCGCCTGCTGGTCGATCTTGAACAGGGCCACGGCCTGGCTCAGCTGGCCGGCCTGATCCTCCATCGAACGCGCGGCGGCGGTAGCTTCTTCCACCAGGGCAGCGTTCTGCTGGGTGGCCTCGTCCATCTGCATCACGGTCTGGTTGACCTGCTCGATGCCGGCCGACTGTTCCTGCGAGGCGGCGGAGATCTCGCCCATGATGTCGGTGACGCGCTGCACCGAGGCCACGATCTCCTGCATGGTCTTGCCGGCCTGGTCGACCAGCGCCGAGCCCTGGGCGACGCGGCCGACCGAGTCGTCGATCAGGTCCTTGATCTCCTTGGCCGCATTCGACGAGCGCTGGGCGAGGGTGCGCACTTCGCTGGCGACCACGGCGAAGCCGCGGCCCTGCTCGCCGGCACGCGCCGCTTCCACCGCCGCATTCAAGGCCAGGATATTGGTCTGGAAGGCGATA
>NZ_JAXGGH010000007.1:0-344080 GCF_034105425.1 Xanthomonas sp. LF06-19
CCCTCACAAGTTACCTGCGCACACTGTCAAAGAACTTCGGGGCCGGCCTCAGCGCCTTTCCCTTTTTCGCCCCGACGTTTCCGTCCGAGTGAGCCGCCCATTATAGCGGGCTTTTTGTTTCCGTCAACACCTCATTTCGAGGCGGTTGACGCTGGTCCGTCTTCAAACCCGAGGGCTTTTCGTCGAACCGAGCCGCCCATCATAGCGGCTTTTTTCTTGCCGTCAACACCTTTTTGATCAGGTGGTTGACGCCGCCTCTTCGTCCAAACCCGCAGGCTTTTCCTCGAAGCGAGCCGGCCATATTAGCCGACTTTTTCACTTCGTCAACACCTTTTTGAAGAGGTTTTTGACGCCCTTGCCGCGTTGCCGTGAAGGCGTTGCGTCAGGGGAGGGAAAGTATGGCCCCAAATCGGGCGCTTGGGAAGAGGGTGTGAAAACTTTTTTCACTCTCCCGTCGCGGGGGCCCTGTCAGCCCCACCTGCCTTACCGCACACGCTATTCGGTGGGCGCTGCTTCGCGCGCGCGGCCACTCCCTATATATATAGAGCGCAGGCAGCGCCGCACCACCGTCGCCCGATTGCCTGCGCGGCAACCGGGCGGACGATCTCATGCCGCGATGAGCTGCACCCGGGCGAACGTCCGCTTGCCGACCTGCAGGACGCCCTCGAAGCCAGGCGCGAAACTCTGTTGCGGATCCTCCACCACCTCGCCGGCCACGCGCACTGCCCGCTCCTTCAGCTTGCGGGTGGCCTCGGAATTGCTGGCGGTCAGGCCCGCGGCGGTCAGCAATGCGGCGATCCGCAGGCCTTCCGCCGGCACGGCGACCTGCTGCAGCGGCAAGGCGCTGGTGTCGCCCTGCCCGGTCACCACGGCGTGCCAGCCGACGATGGCCTGCTCGGCGGCGGCGGCATCGTGGAAGCGGGTGGTCAATTCGCGCGCCAGGCGCAACTTCACTTCACGCGGATGCAGACTGCCGGCCTGCACCTGCTGGCGCAGCGCCTGCGCTTCGTTCACGCCGATATCGAAGGACAGCAGTTCGATCCAGCGCCACATCAGCTCGTCGCCGATCTTCATGGTCTTGGTGACGATGTCGATCGCCGGTTCGCTGATGCCGATGTAGTTGCCCAGCGACTTGGACATCTTGTTGACCCCGTCCAGGCCCTCCAGCAGCGGCATGGTCAGCACGATCTGCGCCGGCTGCCCGTAGTGCTCCTGCAGGCCGCGGCCCATCAGCAGGTTGAACTTCTGGTCGGTGCCGCCCAGCTCGACGTCGGCCTTCAGCGCCACCGAGTCGTAGCCCTGCACCAGCGGGTACAGGAACTCGTGGATGGCAATGGACTGCTGCGCCGCGTAGCGCTTCGCGAAGTCGTCGCGCTCGAGCATGCGCGCCACGGTGTGCTGGCCGGCCAGCCGGATCATGTCGGCCGCGCTCATCTGCCCGAACCATTCGGAGTTGAAGCGGACCTCGGTGCGCTCCCGGTCCAGCACCTTGAACACCTGCTCCTCGTAGGTGCGGGCGTTGGCCAGCACGTCCTCGCGGGTCAGCGGCTTGCGGGTGACGTTCTTGCCGGTGGGGTCGCCGATCATCCCGGTGAAGTCGCCGATCAGGAAGATCACCTGGTGTCCCAGGTCCTGGAACTGGCGCATCTTGTTCAACAGCACGGTGTGACCGATGTGCAGGTCCGGCGCGGTGGGATCGAAGCCGGCCTTGATCCGCAGCGGGCGGCCGCTGCGCAGGCGGGCCTCCAGTTCTTCACGCTTGAGGATTTCGTCGGCACCGCGGCCGATCAGGACAAGGGACTCTTCGATCGTGGACAAAACAGTAACTCCGGCGAATGGCGTCAACAAACGTGAATGGCGTTAAGAGCGAGTTAACCGTGCAGCCAGGTGAAAATTCGAGCCGGCTCAATGGTTTGACGCGCTGTGGAACGATGTTTATGGTAGCCGAGTTTTGAGCTCGCGCTTCGGGCTCGTGAGGAAGCCTTGATGCCCAACAGTGATCAGGAACGCGCGCGCCGGCAGCGGTTCCAGCAACGCCTTCACGTTCTCCACGACACTGCGCTGCATCGCAAGTTGAAGGAACATCTTCCCGCCGGCCGCTGGACGCGCCGCCACTGGATCCACGCCAGCCTGTTCGCCACCATCGGCGCGATGGTCGCCACGATCGTCCCGGGCTTTTCCAACGCCATCGACGTGCCGCTGCAGACCACGCAGGCGACGCTGGCGCTGCCGTTGCCGCCGATCTCGCTTGCCCAGCAACAGCAGGCTGCGATCACCGACAACTGGCAGGTGGTGCGGATCGAGTCCGGGCAGACCCTGGGCTCGGTGTTCGAGAAGCTCGGCATCCCCGCCACGGTGATGCAGCGGGTGCTGGACCATCCGGGCACCCATGACGCACTGACCAAGCTGCGCCCGGGCGCGGAAATCGGCTTCGACCTGGCGACGACCGGCGACCTGCGCGCCCTGCGCTTCGACCGCGATGCCACCCATCGGGTGGAACTGTCGCTGCTCGATGACGACATCAAGGAAAAGGTGATCGAGCGCGAGACCAGCACGCGCACCGTGGTCACCAGCGGCGAGATCACCAGCTCGCTGTACGTGGCCGCGCGCAAGGCCGGGCTGTCGCCGTCGGCGATCGCGACGATGACCGACGAGATCTTCAAGTACGACATCGACTTCGACAAGGACCTGCAGCCGGGCGACCGCTTCAGCGTGGTCATGGACGAGACCTGGCGCGAAGGCGAACGCATCGACACCAGCAAGATCCTGGCGGCGACCTTCACCACCCGCGGCAAGACCTACAGCGGCTTCCGCTTCGAGCGCGGCGGCAAGCCGGCCGAGTACTTCGACGTGACCGGGCGGCCGCTGAAGAAGAGCTTCATCCGCATGCCGGTGTCCTACAGCCGCATCAGCTCCACCTTCGGCGCGCGCAAGCACCCGGTGCTGGGCACCATGCGCATGCACAAGGGCATCGACTACGCGGCGCCGACCGGCACCCCGATCATGGCCGCCGGCGATGCACGGGTGCAGTTCGTCGGCACCCAGCGCGGCTACGGCAACGTGGTGATCCTGGATCACGGCAAGGGCTACAGCACGCTGTACGGGCACATGTCGCGCTTCGGCGGGATCAAGGCCGGCCAGCGCATCAACCAGGGCACGGTGATCGGCTATGTCGGCATGACCGGCATGGCCACCGGTCCGCACCTGCACTACGAATTCCGCGTGGACGGGGTGCAGCGCAATCCGGCCTCGGTGACGATGCCGCCGCCGACCCCGCTGGCCGGGGCCGAACTGGCCGCGTTCCGTGCGCAGACCTCGCCGGCGCTGGCGCGCATCCAGCGCGTGGAGAAGCTGATCTACGCCGATGCCGGCGAGCCGGACGCGAAGAAGAAGAAGGTCGTCGCGTCGTCCAAGGCCGCCACGTCGCACGACGCCGGCTGAGCGCCGGTAGCCGGTTCCGCCGCGCCGCGCATTGACGGGCGGCGGCGCCTGGCCCACGCTGCGGCGCCGACCGCCGCCTGGTGTCTTGCATGCCCTCGCCTTCCGCCGTTCCCGACGACGCCCTGTTCCTGGGCCTGATGTCCGGCACCAGCGCCGACGGCATCGATGCCGCGCTGGTGCGCTTCGACCACGACGGCAACCCGCAGCTGCAGCTGGGGCGCACCTATGCGTGGGCACCGCAGCAGCGCGCGGTGCTGATCGCGCTGGGCGAAGGCGGCGACATCGCCTCGCTGGACGCGCTGGGCCAGCTCGATGCAGAGGTCGCGATCGCCTTCGCCGAGGCGGCGCTGCGCCTGCTCGACGACGCCGGGGTGGCGCCGGCCGCGGTGCGCGCGATCGGGTCGCACGGGCAGACCGTGCGCCATCGCCCTCTGGCCGACCCCGCCTTCACCTGGCAGCTCGGCGACGGCAACCGCATCGCCGAACTGACCGGCATCGCCACGGTCTGCGACTTCCGCCGCCGCGACGTCGCCGCCGGCGGCCATGGCGCACCGCTGATGCCGGCCTTCCATGCGGCGATGCTGGGGGCGGCGCACGAGGACCGGGCCGTGCTCAACCTCGGCGGCATCGGCAACCTGACCTTGCTGCCGGCGCACGGCGCGGTGCGCGGCTTCGACACCGGCCCGGCCAACGCGCTGCTCGATGCCTGGTGCCAGCGCCATCGCGGCCAGCCCTACGATGCGGGCGGCGCGTTCGCCGCCAGCGGCGCGGTCGACGCCGACCTGTTGCAGCGCCTGCTGGCCGATCCGTGGTTCGTGCTGCAGCCGCCCAAGAGCACCGGGCGCGAGCAGTTCCACCTGCGCTGGCTGGAGGCCTGCCTGGACACCCCGTCGCCTGCGCCGGCCGCGGTGCAGGCGACGCTGCTGGAACTGACCGCGGCCACCATCGCCGATGCGCTGCTGGCGCAGCAGCCGGCGACCCGGCAGTTGCTGGTGTGCGGCGGCGGCGTGCACAACCCGCTGTTGCTGGCGCGGCTGCAGGCGCGCTTGCCGGGGGTGCAGGTGCACTCGACCCAGGCGCAGGGCCTGGACCCGGACTACATCGAAGCGATGGGCTTCGCCTGGCTGGCCCGGCAGACCCTGGCCGGGCTGCCGGGCAACCTGCCGTCGGTCAGCGGCGCGCGCGGGCCGCGCATCCTCGGCGCGATCCACCCCGCGTAAGCGAGGCGTCGGGATTCAGAAGCCGCTGCCGGCCGGCAGCGCGCGCAAGGCCGCGATCGCCTCCGACAGCGCATCCACCTCGCGGTGCTCGAACCCGCTGCGCACGTCGTGCTCGCTGGAGAACAGGCCCTGCTCGATCAGCGCCAGCACCGCCTGGCGCTGGGTCCAGCCGCGCGCGACGGCGATGCGGCGGATGCGTTCGAGCAGGAACGGGTCGATATCGCGCAACACAAGGTCGCTCATGCGGACTCCCGGGCGGCGGCGCACGCGTGCGCCGTTGCCCATCATCCCCGTCCGGGGACGGCCTTTCAATCGCTGGACGGCAATGGCTGTGAGGGAGTTGCGGATGCGCGCCTCGTACACACGCGGCTGCTATGGCCGAGAAACCCAGCGATCAGGGTGTTTTCTGCACGCCCTCCTCTTCCCTCATTCGTGGCTCACGCCAGATGAGCCAGATGATCATCGGTAACGCAAGGATGCCAATCGCAGCGGTATAGACAAAGAACGGAGGATAGCCCCAGGCGTCCACGATCTTGCCCCATTGACTGGCGATCGACTTGGCGGGAAGGCTCCACAGGGTTCCGAACAGAGCGTATTGCGTCGCCGTGTAGTTCGGACTGGTCAGCGATGACATGTAGGCGATGAAGGCCGTCCCGGCGATACCGTTGGCCACGTTGTCGGCGCTGATCGCAGTCGCCAGCCAGGCGATCCCGGGGTGGATGCTGGCGATATGCGCGTAGATCAGGTTGGCGCCACTAAGCAGGACCAATCCGATCAGCAACGTCCGCGCTATGCCGTAACGACGGACCAGGATGCCTGCCAGAAAAGCGCCGACGATCGTCATGAGGATCCCATAGACTTTGGAGACCAATGCGATCTGTTCCAGCGTAAACCCCATGTCCAGATAGAACGTATTGGCCGCAACGCCCATCGTGGTGTAGTTGAGTCGGTAGGTGATCACCAGGGAAAGGGACAAGATGCCCACCTTCCAGCCCATCCGCGCAAAGAAATCGACGAACGGGCAGATCACGGCACCGATGCACCAAGCAACCGTCGCTCTGATCCACGCCGGCCAACGCTGCGCGCGCGTGCGGAACGCCTCCACCATGGGTTCGACCGGACGTATTGGACCGCTGGTGCCCGTCATGGGTTCGGCAATGCAGAGCGTCGTGACAAGACCGACCAATCCGCAGACCGCCATGATCAGGTAGGACGCCTTCCAGCCCAGTTCTGCCGCCAAGGTCAGGGCACCGGCGCCGGTACAGATCAGCGCCAACTGGTAGCCAGCCTGATAGGCGGCGACCATCGCGCCTTGCGTATCGGCCTGAGCCGCCTCGATTCGATAGGCGTCCACGACAATGTCCTGGGTTGCCGCGGCGAAAGCAGTGCAGACGGCAAGCAATGCCACCGCGCGCGCGTCCAGCGCGGGATTGGCCAGCGCGAGTGCGACCAGGCCGGCAACGACGCCGATCTGTGCAACCAGCATCCAGCTACGCCGCCGACCAAGTCGCGAGAGAACCGGGATCGGCAGACGGTCCACGATCGGCGACCAGAAGTACTTCAACGAGTACGCCAGCCCGACCAGACTGAAGTAGCCGATGGTGGTCCGGTCGATGCCGGCCTGGCGCAGACGCGCCGACAGCGTGGTCAGCACCAATGCGAACGGCAGCCCCGAGGAAAATCCCAGAAACAGCATCGCCCGCACCCGCGGGTTGGCGTATACGTCCAGCGACCGCCACCAAGCGCCCAGTGCTCCGATCACGTGCGGTAGTCCACCGTGAACGGCGCGTGGTCGGAGAAGCGCTGCGCGGTATAGATCGAACAGCCCTGCAGGCGCTCGCGCAGGGTCGGGGTGACGAACTGGTAGTCGATGCGCCAACCGACGTCGTTGGCGCGCGCCGCGCCGCGGTTGCTCCACCAGGTGTAGTCCTGGCCGTCCGGATGCAGCGCGCGGTAGGCGTCGACCCAGCCGCGGCCGCTGGCCGCATCGGCCTCCTCGGCGCGGTCGGCGCACAGGCCGTTGAGCCAGTCGCGCTCGGCCGGCAGGCAGCCGGAGTTCTTCTGGTTCGACTTCCAGTTCTTGATGTCCAGCGCCGAGCGCACGATGTTCCAGTCGCCGCACAGCACGTAGTCGCGGCCGCTGTGCAGCCACTCCACCAGGATCGGCCGCAGCCAGTCCATGACCTGGAACTTGTAGCCCTGGCGCAGCTCGCCGGAGGACCCGGAGGGAATGTAGAAGGACACCACGCTCAGGTTGCCGAAGCGCGCCTCGATGTAGCGGCCCTCCTCGTCGAACTCGGGCCAGCCCAGCGCGGTCCGCACCTCGTCCGGCTCGCGCTTGCTGTAGATGGCCACGCCGCTGTAGCCCTTCTTGGTGCTGGCGTCGCGGAACCAGACCCGGTAGCCATCCGGCAGGAACGCCGGCCCGGCCAGCTGATGCTCCTGCGCCTTGGTCTCCTGCACGCACAGCACATCCGCCTGCTGGGTGGCGAACCACTCGAAAAAGCCCTTGGTGGCGGCCGACCGCAGGCCGTTGGCGTTGAAGCTGATGATGCGCATGGAAGAGCCGGGAATGGGGAAAGGGGAAGAGGGAATGGTGAAAAGCATAGCGGTTGTTCCGTCTTCGCGGTCCTGCTGGGGTACGCTTTATCGATTCCCTATTCCCGTTTCCCCATTCCCGGCCCCCCAATGACCGACTACCGGCACCGTTTCCTGCAACTGGCCCTGGACGTGGAGGCGCTGCGCTTCGGCGAGTTCACGCTGAAGTCCGGGCGCCTCAGCCCCTATTTCTTCAACGCCGGGCGCTTCGACTCCGGTGCCAGCATGGCGCGGCTGGCGGCGTGCTACGCCGATGCGGCCGACGCCGCCGGGCTCGACTTCGACCTGCTGTTCGGCCCTGCCTACAAGGGCATTCCGCTGGCGACGGCGGTGGCCTGCGAGTACGCGCGGCGCGGGCGCGATTTGCCGCTGGCGTTCAACCGCAAGGAAGCCAAGGCGCACGGCGAAGGCGGCAGCCTGATCGGCGCGCCGCTGGCCGGCCGCCGGGTGCTGATCGTGGACGACGTGATCACCGCCGGCACCGCGATCCGCGAGGCGCTGGGCATCATCCGCGCCGCCGGCGGCGAACCGGCCGCGATCCTGGTCGCGCTGGACCGCCAGGAGATCGCCGCCGAGGACGACCGCCGCTCGGCGGCGCAGGCGGTGGCCGCCGAGGCCGGCGTTCCTGTGGTCTCGGTCGCGCATCTGGGCGACCTGCTTGCATTCATCGACGGAAACGCAGACCTTGTCGGCTTCCGCGAACCGCTGCTGGCCTACCGGGCCCGCTACGGCTGCGCTTCGTCTGGCTGACAGCAGGGGGCTGCCACGATGCCGATCCGACCACGCACTCGCGTCCTGCCGGCGCTGTTGGCGCTGCTCGCCTTGCCGGCCGCCGCGCAACAGGCGTCGGCGCCGTCCAAGAAGCTGTATTGCTGGAACCAGGGCGGCCAACGCACCTGCAGCGACGCGCTGCCGCCGGAAGCGGTGAACCAGGCGCGCGACGAGTTCAACGCCACCAGCGGCATGCGCAGCGCCGAGGTCGGGCGTGCGCTGAACGCCGAGGAACGCGCCGCTGCCGCCGCCGACGCCGCGCAGCAGCGCGCCGACCAGGCCGCGCTGGAGACGCGCAAGCGCACCGACCAGGCGATGCTGCTGTCGTACCAGACCGAGGACGAACTGCGCCGGGTGTTCGCCGAGCGCATCGGCATCGTCGACAACAACATCAACACCGCCCGCTACAACGTCGACAGCCTGCGCCAGGGCCTGATCGGCCTGCTGTCCGGCGCCGGCGCGCGCGAACTGGCCGGGCAGAGCGTGCCGGCCAAGACCGCCGACGACGTGCAGCAGCGGCACCGCGCGCTGCTGTGGCAACTGCGCATGCAGAAGAACTTCGAACAGCAGCGGCTCGGCCTGGATCAGGAAATCGAGGACGTGCTGCAGCGCTATCGCGCGGCCCGGGGCAACGGCCCGGCACAGTCCGCGACCACCGCCGGCGGCTGAGCCGTCGCACACGCCGGCGCCCGGACCAGGCCGGGCGCGCGACGCCGCCTCAGAAGGTCGGCGCCAGGCCCGGCAGCACGGCCTGCAACTGGGCGCGGAACAGCGCCTTGATCCGCTCCAGCGCCGCCGCGTTGTCGGCTTCGAAGCGCAGCACCAGCACCGGCGTGGTGTTGGAGGCGCGCACCAGGCCCCAGCCATCCGGGAAGTCGGCGCGCAGCCCGTCGATGGTCAGCAGCCGCGCGCCGGCGAACGGCGAGCCCTCCTGCTGCGCCTGGGCGACCAGCTCGGCGACCAGCGCATGCGCGTCCTGCCCGTCCACCGGCAGCTTGATCTCCGGCGTGGCCACGCTGTCGGGCAGTTCGGCCAGCACCTCCGACGGCGATTCCTCGCGCTGGGCCAGGATCTCCAGCAACCGCGCCGCCGCGTACAGGCCGTCGTCGAAGCCGTACCAGCGCTCCTTGAAGAAGAAGTGGCCGCTCATCTCGCCGGCCAGTTCGGCATCGGTCTCGCGCATCTTCGCCTTGATCAGCGAATGCCCGGTCTTCCACACCAGCGGGCTGCCGCCGTTGCGCAGCACGTAGTCGGACAGCTTGCCGGTGCACTTGACGTCGTAGATCACCAGCGCGCCGGGATTGCGTTGCAGCACGTCGGCGGCGAACAGCATCAGCAGGCGGTCCGGGTAGATCACCGTGCCTTCCTTGGTGACCACGCCGAGGCGGTCGGCGTCGCCGTCGAAGGCCACGCCCAGGTCGGCGTCGAAGCGCCGCACCGTCTGCACCAGATCCTCGAGGTTGTGCGGCTCGCTGGGGTCGGGGTGGTGGTTGGGGAAGGTGCCGTCGACGTCGCAGTACAGCGGCACGACCTCGGCACCGATCGCTTCCAGCAGGCGCGGCGCCAGTTCGCCACCGACGCCGTTGCCGGCATCGGCCACCACCTTGAGCGGGCGGTCCAGTTGCACGTCGTCGGCGATGCGCTGGATGTAGTCGTCGCCGACATCGCGCTGCTGCAGCCGGCCCGGCTCCTCGGCCGTGGGCAGGCGGCCGGCGCTGATCCGCGTGTACAGGTCGGCGATGGCGGCGCCGGACAGGGTCTCGCCGCCGACCACGATCTTGAAGCCGTTGTAGTCGGCGGGGTTGTGGCTACCGGTCACCGCCACGCAGCTGCCGGCGCGCAGGTGGTAGGCGGCGAAGTAGACCACCGGGGTCGGCGCCAGGCCGATGTCGGTGACATGGCAGCCGGCGCGGCGCAGGCCTTCGATCAGTGCGGCCGACAGCTCCGGCCCGGACAGGCGGCCATCGCGGCCGACCACCACCTCGTTGAGCCCCTGCTCCTGCATCACCGCGCCGATCGCCTGGCCGATCAGCGCCGCGACCTGCGGGCTGAGGTCGCGGCCGACCACGCCGCGGATGTCGTAGGCGCGGAAGATCTCCGGCGCCACCGTGAACGCCGGCACCGGCTTGGCCGGCGCGGCATCCTCGGTGGCAGACGGCGGCGGCGGGGGCAGCTCCTGGCGTTGCAGGCTCTGCTGCAGGGTGTGTTCTTCGGCCACCGCCGGGCCGGCGCGGCGCACCCGCGGCTGCGGCAGGCGCCCGCGCGCGGCCAGCAACAACAGCGCGCCCAGCACCAGGCACAGGCCGGCGACCAGCAGGCAGGGCAGTGCGCCCAGCCCCAGCGGACCGGCTTCGGTATCCGGCAGCGAGGCGACCATGCGCAGGCCGCTGTCGCCGACCGGGCGCGACATCGCGTCGGCGCGATCGTGCAGCGCATTGTCGCCGGCGGCGATCACGTCGTAGCCGCCCTGGCGCAGGGCCAGATAGCCGGTGCCCGGCACCGATGCCTGCGCGACCGGGTCGGTCAGCAGCGCCAGTGGCAGGCGCAGATACACCACTCCGGCGTTGCCGCCCAGCGAGACCGGCGCGGCCAGGCCCAGCCGCGGGCCGCCGCCGTCGCGGATCACCGCGCTGGCGAGCTTGCCGGTCATCAGGGCCTTCTCCAGCAGCGCCAGGCGGCCGTAGCCGAAGTGCGCCGCATCGGTGTAGCCAGGCTCCAGGTCGGCCGGCAGCACCTGCGCGTCCTCGGCCTGCGCCCAGTCCGCACGCAGCGCCTGGGCGGCGGCCGCGGCGTCGCCGCGGCGCAGGGCCGCCTGCACGGCCGGCTGCTGCAGGCGTTCGGACAGGCGCTTGCCCACGCCCGCCAGCGCCTGCTGGGTCTGCGTCACCGCGGCATCGCGCGCCTGCTCCAGGGCGGCGGCGGCCTGCTCGGCGCGCCATTGCTCGACCCCGCTCCAGCCGAACCAGACCACCAACAGCACCAGCAGCACCGTCAGCAGAGGCGCCACCTTGCGCAAACCCTGCGGCACCGGCCGCGCTTGTGTTGCCTCGCTCATGCAGACGATCCCCTGTCAGCGCACTCCGGTATGGCCGAATCCACCCGTTCCCCTGGCGCTGTCGGCGAAAGTATCCACCACCTGCAGGGCGACACGCACGACCGGCATCACCACCAGCTGCGCGATGCGGTCGCCGGGGGCAATGGTGAAGTCCTCGCGGCCGCGATTCCAGACGCTGATCAGCAGCGGCCCCTGGTAATCGGCGTCGATCAGGCCGGTGCCGTTGCCGAGCACGATGCCGTGGCGGTGGCCCAGGCCCGAGCGCGGCAGCACCACCGCGCACAGCTGCGGATCGGCGATGTAGATGGACAGGCCGCTGGGGATCAGCGCGGTGTCGCCCGGCGCCAGGGTCAGCGGCGCCTCGGTGGCCGCGCGCAGGTCGAGCCCGGCGCTGGCTTCGGTGGCGTAGTCGGGCAGCGGCCAGCTGTCGCCGAAGCGCGGATCCAGCAGCTTCACCTGCAGCGGATGGGGCGTGGGAGTGCTCATGCGTGCAGCCTCTGCGCGATCAGGTCCAGCAGTTGTTCGGCCAGCTGCGTCTTGGAGACCGCCGGGAAGTCGCGTTCGCCATCCTGCCAATAGGCGGTGGCCGCGTTCTGGTCGCTCTCGAAGCCGTTGCCGGCCACCCCCACCCGGTTGGCCACGATCAGGTCCAGGTGCTTGTCGGCGAGTTTGCCACGGGCATAGCGCTCGATGTCGTGGGTCTCGGCGGCGAAGCCGACCACCAGCTTCAGCGCCTGGGTCTGCGCGGCGACCTCGGCCAGGATGTCCGGAGTGCGGGTCAGTTCGAGGGTGAGCGTCTCGCCGCTCTTCTTGATCTTCTGCGCCGCCACCTGTTTTGGTGTGTAATCGGCGACCGCGGCGGTGCCGATATAGATGTCCGCCGGCAACGCGCCGAGCACCGCCTCGCGCATCTGCGCGGCCGAGCGCACATCGATGCGCTGCACGCCGTCGGGCGTAGACAAATGCACCGGGCCGCTGACCAGCACCACCTCGGCGCCTTGCCGGACCGCGGCCGCGGCCAGCGCATAGCCCATCTTGCCGCTGCTGCGGTTGCCCAGGTAGCGCACCGGATCCAGGTCTTCGTAGGTGGGGCCGGCACTGATCACCACGCGCAGGCCGCGCAGGGCGGCAGTGCCGGTGCCAGCGCCGGAACGCGCCGGGACGGCGGCCGCGGCCGGCTTGGCCGACGCGGCGCTCTGGTCGGTGCGCCCAACGAGCGCGGCGACGATCTGCTCCGGTTCGGCCAGGCGACCGGGGCCGGACTCGCCTTCGGCCAGCGGGCCATCGTTCGGGCCGACCACCTGTGCGCCGCGCGCGCGCAGGGTGGCGATGTTGGCCTGGGTGGCCGGATGCAGCCACATGCGGTGGTTCATCGCCGGGCACACGGTGAGCGGTGCGGTGCTGGCCAGGCACAGCGTGCCCACCAGATCGTCGGCCAGCCCGTGCGCCAGGCGCGCCAGCAGGTCGGCAGTGGCCGGGGCCACCACCACCTGTTCGGCCCAGCGGGCCAGTTCCAGGTGACCCATCGCCTGCTCGGCGCCGCTGTCCCACAGCGTGGTGCGGGTGAGATGGCCGGACAGCGCCTGGAAGCTCAGCGGGGTGACGAACTGCTGCGCGCCGGCGGTCATCGCCACCTGCACCTCGGCGCCGGCGTCGCGCAGGCGCCGCACCAGTTCCAGCGCCTTGTAGGCGGCGATTCCCCCGCCGACGCACAACAGCACACGTCGCCCCGGCAGGGGCCTCTCGAAAATCGCGGTCACGTCGGGAATGTCCTACCCATACAAGGACGATTAGCTTACCCGATGGTTTTTGGCGGCCTGATACCGTTGCGCCATGTCGGCCGGCACCCTGGCGATATGCACATCTCCGACTGGCCCTGCGAAGAACGTCCCCGGGAAAAGCTGCTGGCACGCGGTCCCCGGGCCCTTTCCGACGCCGAACTGCTGGCGATCTTTCTCGGCTCCGGCCTGCCCGGCAGCGACGCGGTGCGCACCTCGCGCGACCTGCTGCAGCGGCACGGGCCGTTGCGCACGCTGCTGGACCGGTCGCCCGGCGACCTGGTACGCCTGCCCGGGCTGGGCCCGGCGCGCGCCTGCCAGCTGTCGGCGGCGCTGGAGCTGGGCCAGCGCCACCTGGCCGCGGAACTGCAGCGCGGCGACACCCTCAGCAATCCGATCACCGCCGGCCGCTACTTCGCGCAACGCCTGCGGGCGCGGCCGTACGAGGTGTTCGCCGCGCTGTTCCTGGACACCCGGCACCGCTGGCTGGCGTTCGAGGAGCTGTTCCAGGGCACGCTGGACGGCGCCGAGGTGCATCCGCGCGAGGTGGTGCGGCGTGCGCTCACGCTCAACGCCGCCGCGGTGATCATCGGCCACAACCACCCGTCCGGAAACCCGGAACCCTCGCCCGCCGACCGCGCCGTCACAGAGCGGCTGAAACAGGCGCTGGACCTGATCGACGTGCGCCTGCTCGACCACTTCATCGTCGGCGACGGCGTACCTGTCTCGATGGCCTCGCGCGGCTGGGCCTGAACCGAGGCGGCGGCCGGGCGTGCCATGCCGCGGGGCGCCGATCCCGGCGAGGCCGGCCCCGGGCCACGCCGGCGGTCAGCCGGCCCAGCCCCAGGGGCGCAGGCGCGTGCTGGTCGCGGCGTCGCGGCTGAGGTCGGGCTGAACCCGGGACGGGCCGGGAGGCGGCGGGTCGGGTAAAATCGCCGGTTCCGCGCTTCAAGCAGAGATCTCGTGAAATCCCAACTCCGCGCCCTGATCGGTCAAGGCATCGAAGCCTTGCGCGCCAATGGCACCCTGCCGGCCGACACCCTGCCGCCGGACTTCGTGGTCGAGCGGCCCAAGACCCGCGAGCACGGCGACTTCGCCACCAACGCGGCGATGCTGCTGGCCAAGGCCGCGCGCACCAATCCGCGCGCCCTCGCCCAGCAACTGGTGGACGCGCTGCCGGCCAACGACGACGTCAGCAAGGTCGAGATCGCCGGCCCCGGCTTCATCAATTTCCATCTCGGTCCCGGCGCCTATCAGCGCGAGGTGCTGGCGGTGCTCAAGCAGGGCGAGGACTACGGCCGCAGCCTGGTCGGCAACGGCCGCACCGTGGGCGTGGAGTACGTCTCGGCCAACCCGACCGGGCCGCTGCACGTCGGCCACGGCCGCGCGGCGGCCATCGGCGACTGCCTGGCGCGTCTGCTCGAGGCCAACGGCTGGAATGCCAAGCGCGAGTTCTACTACAACGACGGCGGCAACCAGATCGAGAACCTGGCGCGCTCGGTGCAGGCGCGCGCTTTGGGCAAGACGCCCGACAGCCCCGACTGGCCGGAAGAAGGCTACCGCGGCGACTACATCCAGGACGTGGCCGACGCCTACATGGCCGGCGCTGCGGTCGACCTGGAAGGCCATGTGGTCACCGGCGCCAAGGATCCGCAGGACCTCGATGCGATCCGCCGCTTCGCCGTGGCCTATCTGCGCAACGAGCAGAACCACGACCTGGCCGCGTTCGGCGTGGATTTCGACATCTACTTCCTGGAAAGCTCGCTGTACCGCGACGGCAAGGTCGAGGAGGCGGTGCAGAAGCTGATCACCTCCGGCCATACCTACGAAGAGGGCGGCGCGCTGTGGCTGAAATCCACCGATTTCGGCGACGACAAGGACCGCGTGATGCGCAAGTCCGACGGCAGCTACACCTACTTCGTGCCGGACGTGGCCTACCACCTGAGCAAGTGGCAGCGCGGCTACGTGCGCGCCATCACCGAACTGGGCGCCGACCACCACGGCTCGCTGGCGCGCGTGCGTGCCGGCCTGCAGGCGATGGACCTGGGCATCCCCAAGGGTTGGCCGGAGTACGTGCTGCACCAGATGGTCACGGTGATGCGCGGCGGCGAGGAAGTGAAGCTGTCCAAGCGCGCCGGCAGCTACCTGACCCTGCGCGACCTGATCGAGGAAGCCGGCCGCGACGCCACGCGCTGGTTCCTGATCGCGCGCAAGCCCGATTCCCAGCTCACCTTCGACATCGACCTGGCGCGCCAGCAGAGCAACGACAACCCGGTGTTCTACGTGCAGTACGCGCATGCCCGGGTGTGCAGCCTGCTGCGCCAGGCGCAGGAGAAGAAGCTGGACTACGACCAGGCCGATGGCCAGGCGCAACTGAACCGGCTCAGCGACGCGACCTCGCTGGAACTGATGCAGGAACTCTCGCGCTACCCGGAAGTGGTGGAGAATGCGGGGCATGCGCTGGAGCCGCACCTGATCGCGCAATACCTGCGCGAACTGGCGACGGCCTTCCACACCTGGTACCACGGCACCCCGGTGCTGGTGGACGACGCCGGCGAACGCAACGCCAAGCTGACCCTGGCGGTGGCGGCGCAGCAGGTGCTGGCGAACGGTCTGAATCTCCTGGGCGTCTCGGCCCCGGAAAAAATGTGAGTGGAGAAGCGGTAAATGGCAGCACGACGCGGTAAGACCCAGGCCCGGCGCAACAGCGGCAACGGCACGCCCGGGTGGGTGTGGCTGATCGCCGGCGCGGCGATCGCCGCGGTGGTGTTCCTCGGCGCGCCAGGGCTGTTCAAGAAGGACGGCGACTTCCTGCGCGTGGGCGGCCCGCGCGCCAATCCGGATGCGCAACCGGCGCCGGTGGCCGATGCCGACGTCGATGCGGCCCCGGACCTGCCCAAGCCCGCCGCCAACGCGGCCGGCAGCACCAAGCCGGAAGCGAAGAAGGACGCGCAGACCCAGTACGACTTCTACACCCTGCTGCCCGGCAAGGAAGTGCAGATGTCCGACGCCGAACTGGCCGCCAGCGCGCGCGCCGAGGCCATTCGCCAGGCCAAGGCGCAGGCCGCTGCAGGCACGGCCGCCACCGGCACCACTCCGGCCGCGGTCGCCACCGCGCCGACCGCGACGGCGGCCAACCCGACCCCGCTGCCGGAGACGCCGAGCGCGGCCGCCAGCGCCCCCGCCGCCGCCAAACCGGCGGCCACCACGGCAACGCCGGCCGCGACCACCGCACCGGCGACTGCCGCGGCGGCGGCCGCGCCCGACAACGCGCGCTACATCCTGCAGGCCGGCTCGTTCGGCGCCTCCGGCGATGCCGAGTCGACCAAGGCCAAGCTGGCGATGCTGGGCCTGTCGGCGCGCGTGGAATCGGCGCAGATCAGCGGCAAGACCGTCTATCGCGTGCGCATGGGGCCGTACGGCACCGCCAGCGAACTGGCCGAGGCCAAGCAGAAGTTGAACGGCAGCGGGCTGTCGGCGATCGCGATCAAGGCGCAGTGAGGCTGGGATTGGGGAATCGGGATTGGGGAATGGGTGAAGCGGCTTTCTTGCCGTTTTCACCTGTACGTGCGCGCATGGGTTGTCGCTGCTGACATTGGGCCGCGTTGGCTTGATATGACGTTGCAGTTCCACGGCAGCGTGCTGCCGGCGACTACGCAAAAGAATTAGCAGCCAGGGAATCTGGAATGGGGAGGCGAGCACGTCCCGTTCCGCGCGACGAGGCCTGAAGACGCTTCGGATCCACGCGCTGTCGCGCCGCGCTGGCCCGTCTCAATCATCGAAGCCGACTTCCCCCACGGGCACACGCGCTGTCGACGCGCGCGACCGGGTTTTGCTTTTACCATTCCCGATTCCCCCCTCCCCATTCCCGGCTCCCCCAATGACCCAGACTGCCCTGATCACCGGCGCCACCTCCGGTTTCGGCGCTGCCGCCGTGCGCCGCTTCGTCGATGCAGGCTGGCGCGTGATCGCCACCGGCCGCCGCGCCGAGCGCCTGCAGCCGCTGCTGGACGCCTTCGGCGCCGAGCGCGTGCACATCGCCGCCTTCGACATCCGCGACACCGACGCGCTGGACGCGATGCTGGCGGCGCTGCCCGAGGCGTTCCGCGGCATCGACCTGCTGGTCAACAACGCCGGCCTGGCCCAGGGCACCGCGCCGGCGCAGGCCGCGCAACTGGACGACTGGCGCACGATGATCGACACCAACGTCACCGCGCTGGTGACGCTGACCCATCGCCTGCTGCCGACGCTGATCCAGCGCCGCGGCGCGATCATCAACATCAGCTCGGTCGCCGCGCTGTATCCCTACCCCGGCGGCAACACCTACGGTGGCACCAAGGCCTTCGTCAGCCAGTTCTCGCTGGGCCTGCGCTCGGATCTGCATGGCACCGGCGTGCGCGTCACCGCGATCGAACCCGGCATGGCCGAGACCGAGTTCACCCTGGTCCGCACCCATGGCGACCAGAAGGCCTCGGACACGCTCTACCAGGGTGCGCAGCCGATGACCGCCGAGGACATCGCCGAACAGATCTTCTGGGTGGCGACGCTGCCGCCGCATCTGAACATCAATCGATTGGAAATCATGCCGGTGACGCAGTCCTTCGCCGGCTTCCAGGTCGCGCGGCAACCGGCCTGAACGGCCGCGGGGCCGCTCCGCGCGCCCCGCCACGTCCCGTCTCGCGCGCGCCCATGCGGCGAAGGCCCTCTGCCGCACGGTCGGGACGGACGCTTGTCGCGCCGGCCTGCTGGCGATTCCGACAACTTTTTAACGAAATGATATAACATCACTCAATCGGAGCCGCGTTCGTACGTCGGACCGCGCACCACCCGCTCGACCGCAGCCCAGCCGCTGCCGCCAGTCTCCACTCCCCTTGTCCGCAGCCATCATGAAGACCTACACCCATGCCCTCGCCGTGCTGGCCGGGCTCGCGGCCGGCGACGGCGCCGCGCAGACGACACCCGACACCACCACCACGCTCGGCACCGTGGAAGCGCGGCGCCACAGCGCCGCCTCGCTGTCCACGCGCAACATCCTCAGCTCGGTCGACGTGCTCGGCAGCGAGCAGATCGCCGACAAGCAGGTCATGAACAGCTGGGAGTTGCTGGGGCAGATGCCCGGCATGCAGCTCACCGAAACCCGGCAGGGTGCCGAGTCCGGCAAGGTCACCTTCCGCGCTTTCAACGGCGAGGGCTACATCAACGGCATCAAGGTGCTGATCGACGGCGTGCCGAGCAACGTCAACAGCGGCAACCAACGCTTCATCGACATGATCTTCCCGCTGGAGATCGCCTACATCGAGGTGGTGCGCGGCACCAACGATCCGCGTTACGGCCTGCACAACATCGGCGGCAACTTCAACATCGCCACCCGCCAGGGCGGCGACTACCAGGACCTGCGGCTGAGCTACGGCAGTTTCGCCACCCGCGAACTGCAGTACGCCGTCGGCCATGAGGCCGATGGCCTGGCGCAGAACTATTTCGTCGGCGCGCAGGCCGCGCATGGCTATCGCCAGCACGACAGTTCGCGCAAGTACACGCTCGGCGGCAAATGGTTCTACGGCGAAGACGACGATGCCGCACGCATCGGTCTGATCGCACGCGCCTACCACCACGAGGCCGACGAATCGGGCTTCCTCACCGCCACCGAGTTGGCCGAGGACCGCGACCAGTCGCCGCCGAAGAACGCCAACGACGGCGACGACCGCGACATGCGCCAGGCCAGCGTGCACGCCGACTTCAAGCTCGGCGGCGGCTTGCAATTGCGCAACACCCTGTACCTCAACCGTTACCAGGACGACCGCCGGATCACCTTCACCCGCTATCCGCTGGGCAACGCGCCACGGCAGCGTCGGCAATGGGACGAAACCCAGACCGGATTGCTCAGCACCGTCACCTGGCAGGCCAGCGATCTGCTGAGCATGGAAGGCGGCTTCAACGCCGAGCACCAGGACAACCGTTACCGGCGCTCGCGCTACACCTACAGCGTGCCGACCGATTTCGACCGTGCGCCGGCACGCGTGCAGAACAACGACCGCTACAGCCTGGATAACCTCGGCCTGTACCTGCAGGCAGTGATCCAACCGAGCGATGCGCTGAAGATCGTCCCGGCATTCCGCGTGGACCGCTTCTCCGGCGAGACCGCCCTGCCCGGCGGCGTGCATGCGCCGCTGCAGCGCTACGGCTGGATCGACCAGCCCAAGCTCAGCGTGATCTACGCGCTGACCCCGCACTTGAGCGTGTACGCCAACTGGGGCCGCACCTTCCAGATCCTCACCGGCTCGACCGCCCCGGCCTACCTGACGCCCGGGCAGAGCACGTTCCGGCCCTCGATCAATACCGGCAAGGAGCTGGGCCTGAAACTGCAGCCGGTCGCCGGCACCGAGGCGCGCGTGGCGGTCTGGCGCCAGGATGCCACCGACGAAGTGGCCAACATGCCCAGCACCGGCACCACGGTCGGGCTCGGCCAGACCCGCCGGCAGGGCGTGGACCTGCAACTGAGCACGCAACTGGGCGAGCGCTGGACGCTGTGGCTGTCGCACGCGATCCAGGAAGCCAAGGTGGTCAGCGCCTTTACCGCGAGCGGCGAGTCGCTGCGCGGACGCGAGGTGTTCTCCACCCCGCGCTACATCAGCAACGCCGGCGTCGACTACCGGCCAGATGCACGCTGGAAGCTGGGGCTGCAGGCGCGCGCGCAAGGCGACTACTACATCGACGAACGCAATACCCAGGGCAAGTACGGCGGCTTCCGCGTGGTCGATGCCAGCGTGCGCTACCAGCTCAGCCCGCGCACCAGCCTCGACCTGCAGGTCAAGAATCTCACCGACGCCCGCTACGCCTACGTCTGGTACGACAACTTCTTCTGGGGCGGCAACGACCAGCCGATGTTCTCGCCGGCGCCCGGACGCGCGGCCTATCTCGGCTTCGAACTGCGCCTGTAGCCATTGCCGACGTCGGCGCGGTCCGCTGCGGCCGCGCCTCTGCCTCCCCGGTGCCGTCCGGGGCACGCAGGTGCCATGGCGCGGTTGCCTGCGTGGCGCAGACAACCGCGCGATTTTCCCCGCGAAATCGCATAACATCGCCTTCACGGAGCGAGGTACGCCCAGCGTACCGAACAAGCAAGCCCCGCAACCTCGCCGTTGCCGCCAGCCCTCCGCTGTCCCCACTTGCTTGCAGACCCCATGAAGATCGACTCCCTTGCCCTGGCCGTGCTGGCCGGGCTTGCCGCCGGCCATGCCGCCGCGCAGACCCTCACCTCCGAGACCACCACCACCCTGGGTACCGTGGAGGCGCGGCGCGAGACCGCCGCCTCGCTGTCCACCCGCAACATCCTCAGTTCGGTCGACGTGCTCGGCAGCGAGCAGATCGGCGACAAGCAGGTCATGAACGGCTGGGAGTTGCTGGGCATGATGCCCGGCGTGCAGCTCACCGAGATCCGCCAGGGCGCCGAATCCGGCAAGGCCACCTTCCGCGCCTTCAACGGCGAGGGCTACCTCAACGGCATCAAGATCCTGATCGATGGCGTGCCCAGCGATGCCAACAGCGGCAACCAGCGCTTCACCGACATGATCTTCCCGTTGGAGATCGCCTACATCGAAGTGGTCCGTGGCACCAACGACCCGCGCTACGGCCTGCACAACATCGGCGGCAACCTCAACATCGCCACGCGCCAGGGCGGCGACTACCAGGACCTGCGGCTGAGTTACGGCAGCTTCGCCACGCGCGCACTGCAGTACGCCGTCGGCCATGAGGCCGGTGGCCTGGCGCAGAACTATTTCGTCGGCGCCCAGGCCACGCAGGGCGAGCGCGCGCACGACAGCGCGCGCAAGTACACGCTCGGCGGCAAGTGGTTCTACGGCGACGACGACGACACCGCGCGCATCGGCCTGATCGCCCGCGCCTACCATCTGAAGGCCGATGCGCCCGGCTTCCTCACCGCCGCGCAATGGGACGACGACCGCGACCAGTCGCCGCCACAGAATGCCAACGACGGCGGCGAGCGCACCCTGCGCCAGGCCAGCGTGCATGCCGACTTCAAGCTCGGCGACGGTGTGCAGCTGCGCAACACGCTGTACGTCAACCGCTACGACGAGGAGCGCCGCGTCACCTTCACCCCCTACCCGATCGGCAACGCACCGCGGCAGCGCCGGCAATGGGACGAAACCCAGACCGGCCTGCTCAGCACCGTCACCTGGCAGGCCAGCGACCTGCTGAGCGTGGAAGGCGGCCTCAACGCCGAGCACCAGAACAACCGCTATCGCCGCTACCGCTATGCCTACGCGGTGCCGACCGATTTCTGGAGCGCGCCGGCGCGCGTGCAGAACGACGACCGCTACACGCTCGACAACTTCGGCCTGTACCTGCAGGCGGTATTGCAGCCGACCGCCGCGCTGAAGATCGTGCCGGCGTTCCGCGTCGACCGCTTTTCCGGCGACACCACGCTGCCCGGCGGCGTGCACGCGCCGCTGCAGCGCTACGGCTGGATCGACCAGCCCAAGCTCAGCGTGATCTACGCGCTGACGCCGCAGCTGAGCGTGTACGCCAACTGGGGCCGCACCTTCCAGATCCTCACCGGCTCCACCGCGCCGGCCTACCTGACGCCGGGCCAGCCCGGCGTGCGGCCGTCGATCAACACCGGCAAGGAACTGGGCCTGAAACTGCAGCCGGCCGCCGGTACCGAGGCGCGGGTGGCGGTCTGGCGCCAGGACGCCACCGACGAGGTGGCCAACAACGTCAGCTCCGGCACCACCGTGGGCCTGGGCCAGACCCGGCGCCAGGGCGTGGACCTGCAACTGAGCACGCAACTGGGCGAGCACTGGACGCTGTGGCTGTCGCAGGCGCTGCAGGAGGCCAAGGTGGTCAGCGCCTACAACGCCTCGGGCGAATCGCTGCGCGGCCGCGAGGTGTTCTCGGTGCCGCGCTACATCAGCAACGCCGGCGTCGACTACCGGCCCGATGCGCGCTGGACCTTGGGCGTGCAGGCGCGCGCGCAAGGCGACTACTACATCGACGAGCGCAATGCGCAGGGCAAGTACGGCGGCTTCCGCGTGGTCGATGCCAGCGTGCGCTATCAGCTCGGTCCGCGCACCAGCCTCGACCTGCAGGTCAAGAACCTCACCGACGCTCGCTACGCCTACGTCTGGTACGACAGCTTCTTCTGGGGTGGCAACAATCAGGCGATGTTCTCGCCAGCGCCCGGGCGTTCGGCCTATCTCGGGTTCGAACTGCGGCTGTAGGGCACCTCGCATCACCTGCATCCGCCACAGCGTGCCGCGCAGGAGCGGCTTCAGCCGCGACGGGCTTCACCGGGAACGCCCCTGTCGCGGCTGAAGCCGCTCCTGCGGGACACGTCCCCGGGGAGATGAGAGGTGCCCGGTCACGGTGTTGCCTGGCCAAGGACGACCGTAAGCCGCCGGACGCGGCGTCCGCCGCGCTGTGGTACGGTTCCAGGCGTCGCCAGCCTTCGCGCAAGCCTCCCGCTCGTTCACAGGAGTGCTTTGCGATGATCTCTCCCGCTTCGCTCGACCACGGCGTCTTCCGCTTCCGGGAGACATCGCCATGACCGACTTCGTCACCGATGCGGCGCAGCTGCAGGACTGCGTGGGCCACCTGCCCGGTCCGCGCGACCTGAAGGTGATCGACCACCTGGACGCGCATGCGCTGCGCTGGCTGGCCGCCAGCCCCTTGCTGTTCGCCGGCGTCGCCGGCCAGCGCCTGGCATTGAGTGCGGGCAGCGGTGCACCCGGCTTCGCGCGCGGCGATACGCCGCATTTGCTGTCGATCCCGCTGCAGGCACTGGACACCGCCCACGCGCACGTCGGCGCCGGCTTCGGTTCGCTGTTCCTGGTGCCCGGATTAGGCGAAACCCTGCGGGTCAATGGCCGCATCGCCGGCGACGACGGCACGCGCGTGTTCGTTGCCGTCGAGGAATGCTATCTGCACTGCGCCAAGGCCCTGCTGCGTGCCGACTGGTGGCACGCGGAGGCGCAGACCGACACCACGCCACCGGAGACGCCGGAAGGATTGCTCGCCAGTTGCCGACTGCTGATCCTGGCCACCGCCGATGCCGAGGGCCGCGTCGATGTCAGTCCGCGCGGGGATCGCGCCGGGGCCTTGCTGCAAGCCCACCGCGACGCCTGGTGGTTCGCCGACCGGCCGGGCAATCGCCGCGTCGACAGCCTGGGCAACCTGCTGGCGCGGCCGCAGCTCGCGCTGCTGGCACTGCGCCCCGGCAGCGCGCGCTGCGTGTGCATCGAGGGGCTCGCCCGCCCCAGCACCGACGAGGCGATCCGCAACGCGCTCGCCGTCGATGGACGCGTTCCGCATCTGGCGGTGCGGGTGCTGCCGGCGCTCATGGAGGAGACGCACAGCCGCGCGCTCGGTCGTTTCGACCGTTGGCCGCCCGCCGCCATCGCACACGACCTGGACCCGCCGACGATCTTCCGCGACCACGTCCGGCTCAGCGGCGCGCGCGGCGCCCAGGCCACGCTGATGCGCGCGGCGGTCTCGGTGCCCGGCGTGGTGCGCAAAGGGCTGCAGGCCGACTACAAGAAGAACATGTACTGAGCATCCAACGCCACCGGCTCACCCGGCGGCGTCGGTCACGCCGGGCACGCTGAGGTGATGCACGGCATAGCAGTGCGCGGCGGCGTCTTCCGGCGGCAGATCGCGCCACAGATGAAAACGCAGCCGCGTCCATCCCTGCGGTTCGTAGCCGCACACCGTGGCCAGCACGCGTTCGTCAGGCACGTCCATGTCGGCGGTGTCGTTTCCGCAGGCAGGCGATGGCGCCGGAAGCGCGCGGGTGGCGTAGCGCGCCGAGCGCAGCGCCGCGGACGTCCACGCCGTACCGACCATCCACGCCTGCACGGTCGGGCGTTCGAAGGCCTCGCACAGCGCGGCGAACGCGGGGCCGGCGAGGAACGCGTGCATCGCCGCCGCATCGCGCCACAGATAGAACGGCGCATACAGGTTCTGCCGGCCGGGCAGCAGCGGATCGCTGCGATCGGCGACCAGGTAGGCCTTGAACTGCAGCCCCGGCAGCGTGTCGAGCAACGGGCCTTTGTCGGCGATGCGGCGGCGGATGATCGCCATGTCGTAGTCCGCCGGCAACGCGATGCTGTATTGCATGGCGATCATGCAGGCACTCCGCGGGCCGTGATACCGGCGCGGCCGCCGCCGAACGACCAGTCCTGCGCCGCGGTGGTGACGATGGTGACCATCACGTCCTCCGGGGCGATCCCCGGCGCGATCGCCAGCAATTCGACCAGGCGCCGGTAGAACGCCTGCTTGCAGGCGTTGCTGCGTTCGCGGCCGGCGGTGATGGCGATGAGCACGAAGCCATCCGAGCGCGGCCCGCCCAAGTAGTGACGGTCGAACACCAATTCGTCCGGGTCGTGCTGGTGGATGACCTGGAAGCAGTCGCCAGCCGGCACGTCGAAGGCCTCGTGCATGGCCTGGTAGAGGCTGGCCGACAGCGCGCGCAGGTAGGCAGGCGGATGACCGCGCAGTAGCGAGATGCGGGCGTACGGCATCAGCGCATCTCCGTCATGGCCGGCCGCGCCGCGGCAGCGGTGCGCAGCAACGGCAGCGCGGACGCCGCACACGGCCAGCCGGCGTAGAACGCCAGGTGGGTGATGGCCTCGGCCAGGGTGTCGCGGTCCAGACCGTTGTCCAGTGCGCGCGCCAGGTGCAGCGGCAACTGCTCCAGTCGCGACAGGGCTACCAGTGCCGCCACCGTGACCAGGCTGCGCTCGCGCGGCGACAGCCCAGGGCGCTGCCACACCTCGGCGAACAGCACCTCGTCGGTGAGGCGGGCGAAGGCCGGCGCGATGTCGCCGAACGCGGCCTGCGGGGAAGGAAACGGCGTGGATGGGTCGGACATCGGAAGGTCTCGCAGGGGGAACGGGCACAGCCTAGTCGCGCACAACCTTTCGAAAAATCGGAAAATATCGAAACGACCGTCCGGAAAATCAGGATCGAACGATGCGCCCCATCACCTTCGACCTCGACGCGCTGCGCAGCTTCGTCGCCGGCGTGGAGTTGGGCAGCTTCGCCAGGGCGGCCGAGCGCCGCGGGCGTTCCACCTCGGCAATCAGCGCACAGCTGAAGAAGCTGGAGGAGCAGGCCGGGCAGCCGGTGCTGCGCCGCCAGGGCCGCGGCCTGGCCCTGACCGAGGCCGGCGAAGCCTTGCTGGGCTACGCGCGGCGGCTGCTCGAGCTCAACGACGAGGCGGTCGTGGCCCTGCAGGACACGGCGCTGCAAGGCTGGGTGCGGCTGGGGCTGCAGGAGGACTTCGGCGAGCACATGCTGCCGGACGTGCTCGGGCGTTTCGCCCGCGCCCACCCGCAGGTGCGGATCGAAGCGCGCATCGCCCGCCACCAGGAACTGCTGGCGCGGGTGGAGGCCGGGCAACTGGATCTGGCCCTGGCCTGGGACTCCGGCGCGGCCTCGGCGCATCGGCAGGCGCAAGCGGCGTGGCCGCTGCGCTGGATCGCCGCAGGCGGCCGCAGCGCGCCGGACGTGGCCGACTGGAGCGGCGCGGCGCCATTGCCATTGGTGATGCTGGAAGCCCCCTGCCTGCTGCGCACGGCCGCGACCACCGCACTGGACCGCGCCGGCATCCCATGGCGCATCGCCTTCACCAGCGCCAGCCTCGGCGGCGTATGGGCGGCGGTCCGCGCCGGATTGGGCATCACCCTGCGCACCCCGGCCGGGGTGCCGGCCGGACTGACCCTGCTCCCGCCCGGCGCCGGCGGCCTGCCCGCGTTGCCGGCGCTAGGGCTGAGCCTGCATCGCGCGGTCGCCGTGCCGCCGCCGGCGGTGGCGCGGCTGGCGGAGATCCTGCAACAGCGCCTGCAGGCGGCGCATGCAGCGCTGGTCGGGGATGGCTGAGACGTCCCGCGCGCTTACCTGCCGCCCTTGCAGGGCATCCTCCTGGCGATCAGGACGCCGGCGAGCATGTGGCGCCGCCGCTGGCCACGGTCTTGAAGGATTGCCATCGCTCTTCACCGGGACGTGCCGCGCGGATCGGAAACCGTGCGTTCAACCATGCGCGGTCGCGACAGCCGCGGCGCTGCGCCGCTCGCGCAGGCGCAGGAACGGCCGCTCCACCGCGTAGTGCAGGACAGCCGCGAACAGCAGCGCCATGCCGGCATAGACGGCGAAGGCGAGCGGTCCACGCCCGTCCAGCAGCGCGCCGAACCACGCCTGGGTCAGATGGAACGCCGCCTTGTGGCTCAGGTACAGGCTGTAGGACACCGCGGCCAGCCAGGCCGCGCCCGGCATCCGGCAGCGCCCCAGCCATCCCTGGGTGGAGGCGCCGGCGCCGACCAGCAGCGCCAGTCCCAACGACAGCACCGGCCAGCCGATGGCATTGCCGAGCAGGCCGGTGCGGTCGCGGAACAGCCACATCGCCAGCGCACAGACCACGATGCCGGCAAGCGCCACGACGCTGGCGTTACGCTGCAGCCGCTGCCAGTGCTGCGGCCGGAAGGTCTTCAGCACTGCCAACGCCACCCCCGCCAGCAGGCCGTCCAGGCGGTTCCAGGTCGGATAGTAGAGATCCTCGATGAACCAGTTGCGCTGCAGCCCGGCACCGATGCGATCCAGCGCGCTGTCGTGCATCCAGATCGCACTGCGCAGGGCGATGCCGGCCAGCACCACGGCCACGCACAGCGCCACGAAACGCGGCGCCGATGGCCGCCGCAGCATCCACGCCGCCAGCAGCGGAAACACCAGGTAGAAGTGCTCTTCCACGCACAGCGACCAGGCATGCGAGAACGCCTGCTGGTTGGCGTAGTCGATGCCCAGGTTGAGGGTGAAACTGGCGAACAGCCACCACGGCGCGATCCCGGGCGCTTCGCGGAAGCCGGGCCATGCCAGGTACAACGCCAGCACCACTGCGTACGCCGGCAGGATGCGGTAGGCGCGGCGCCGGTAGAACTCGCCGTAGCGCAGCCGCTCGCCGCGGGCCAGCGGCGCCAGCACCTGGCCCCCGATCAAAAAGCCGCTGAGCACGAAGAACAGATCCACGCCCATCCAGCCATAGCGCGACAGCCACTCCCAATCCGGGCCGAGCCCACCGACCACGAAGGAGTGGAACAACATCACCCAGACGATGGCGGTGGCGCGCAGCAGGTCGAGGCCGGGATAGCGCATCGCAGGGGGTTGGCGGTGGGGAGCGCGCAGCTTACTGGCTGCATCGCCGGTTGCGGCGGCGGGCGTGCACCGGCATCGGCGCGATCGCGCCTGGAAAGCGCGGCGGCGGCGCTAGGCGTCCCCCATGCTTACTTGCAGCGGCGTACCCTCACCCCAACCCCTCTCCCGAGGGGAGAGGGGCTTGCGTGGGTCGCGCGCTGTCAGCCCAGCGGTTCGTCCGACAAGTAGGTGTAGCCGGTCAGGCCGGCCTCGAGCGCGTCGGCCAGTTCCGTGGCCTGCGCGGCCGGCAACTGCGCGGCGGCGACGCGTTCGGCGTAGGCGGCGCGCAGGTCGTCCAGGCGGTAGCCGACGTAGTCCAGCATCACGTCGGTGGTATCGCCGCGGCGCTGCTGGGCGATGCGGTAGCCGTCGCCATCCACCGCCACTTCCACCGCGTCGGTGTCGCCGAACAGGTTGTGGATGTCGCCCAGGATCTCCTGGTAGGCGCCGACCAGGAAGAAGCCGATGCGGTAGCTTTCGCCCGGGCGCAGCGCGTGCAGCGGCAGCGAGCTGTCCAGGCTTTCGTTCTCGACGTAGGTCTTGACCATGCCGTCGGAATCGCAGGTCATGTCGCAGACCACGCCGCGCCGCGCCGGCGCCTCGTTCAGGCGCTCGATCGGCACGATTGGGAACACCTGATCGATCGCCCACACGTCGGGAATCGATTCGAACACGCTGAAGTTGACGAAGTACTTGTCGACCAGACGCTCGTTGAGCTCGTCCAGCACCGGGCGGTGGCTCTTTTCCTCGTGGCTCAGCCGCGCCCGCACGCCATGGGCGATGGCATAGAACAGGTCGTCGATGCGCGCGCGATGGGTCAGGTCGATCTGGCCCAGGGCGTAGCCGCTGAGGCCTTCGGCGTGGAAATGCTGCGCCTCCTGGAACAGTTCCACCGCCGGGCGCTGGTCCAGTTCGGCATGGATCTCGCGCAGGTGGCGGATCGCCGCCGGTTCGTCGTCGTGCGCGTCGGGCACGCGGCCTTCCGGCGCCTGTTCCACTTCGGACACGTTGGCGATCAGCACGGCGTGGTGCGCGGTCATCGCGCGCCCGCATTCGGTAACGATGCGCGGCGGCGGCAGGCCGTGCTCCTCGCAGGCGCTGGCCAGCGGCTGCACGATGTTGCTGGCGTAGGAATGCAGGCCGTAGTTGATCGAGCAGTAGCTGCGCGAGCGGGTACCTTCGTAGTCGATGCCCAGGCCGCCACCGACGTCGACGTGGCTGATCTTCGCGCCCAGCTTGGACAGCTCGACGAAATAGCGGGTGGCCTCGCGCATGCCGTTGGCGATGTCGCGCACGTTGGAGATCTGCGACCCCATGTGGAAGTGCAGCAGGTTCAGCGCGTCGGCGTATTCGGTGTCGCGCAGCGTCTTCCACAGGTCCAGCACCTGCCGCGGCGACAGCCCGAACTTGGCCTTGTCACCACCGCTGTTCTGCCACTTGCCCGCGCCCAGCGAGGCCAGGCGCATGCGCACGCCCAGTCCCGGCTTCACGTCCAGCGCGCGCGCCTCCTCCAGCACCAGCTTCAGCTCCGACGGCTTCTCGATGACGATGAAGGTCTGCAGGCCGAGCTTGCGCCCGATCAGCGCCAGGCGAATGTACTCGCGGTCCTTGTAGCCGTTGCAGACGATCAGCCCGCCCGGCCGCGACAGCGCCAGCACCGCCATCAGCTCCGGCTTGCTGCCCGCCTCCAGGCCGAAGCCCTCGCCCTGGTGGCTGGCCAGGGTGCCGGCCACGCCGCGGTGCTGGTTGACCTTGATCGGGTACACGGCGGTGTAGCCGCCGCTGTAGTCCCAGTCGGCCTGGGCCTGGGCGAAGGCGGCCTGCAGCTTGCCCAGGCGCTCGCCGAGGATGTCCGGGAAGCGCACCAGCATCGGCAGCTTGGCCCCGGCCGCGCGCGCGGCGTCCACTACCTCCGGCAGCGCGATCGCCACGCCGTCGGCGCCCTGCGGCCGCACCACCACCCGGCCGGCCGCGTCCACGTCGAAGTACCCGTCGGCCCAGTGCGGGATCGAGTAGGTCTTGCGGGCTTGGTCGAGGGACCAATCGCTCATCGTGGCGGCTCGGCTGAGGGAAAAAGGGCGTGGATTGTAACCCCTGCTACGCGTGGGGTCCGTTACAATCCGCGCCGTTCCAACGCCCTCGGCTCCTGGTGGAGCCGGGCCGGGTTCGCGGGCGCCTGGCGTGGCTTGAGTGCGCGAGGCCGCGTCCGGAGGGTGCGGCGACAGCATCGGGTAGCTCGGCTGCACGTGCTGCGCCCGACCCTCATCCGGGGAGGTGTCGTAACAGCCTCGTGTGACCTGGCTGCATGAGGCTGCGCCCGACCCTCATCCGGCGCTTCGCGCCACCTTCTCCCGGGGGGAGAAGGAAACGCTGCATTCTTTTTGCTTTCCTAGGACATTCCATGAGCGCCAACGACAACTGGTACATCGAACACTTCCAGCCCACCGGCTCGGCCATCGGCTACCGCATCACCGGCAAGCTGGACGAGGTGCAGTCGCCGTTCCAGAAGATCGAGATCTACGACACCACCGACTGGGGCAAGCTGATGGTGATCGACGGCGCGGTGATGCTGACCACGCGCGACAACTTCTTCTACCACGAGATGATCAGCCATCCGGCGCTGTTCACCCACGCCGCGCCCAAGCGCGTGGTGATCATCGGCGGTGGCGACTGCGGCACCCTGCGCGAAGTGCTCAAGCACCCGGGCGTGGAAAGCGCCACCCAGTGCGACATCGACGAGCAGGTCACGCGCATGGCCGAGAAGTACTTCCCGGAACTGTGCGACTCCAACAACGACCCGCGCGCCGAGCTGCTGTTCGACGACGGCGTGGCCTACATGGCCAACTGCCCGGCCGGCAGCGTGGACATCGTCATCGTCGACTCCACCGACCCGGTCGGCCCGGCCGAAGGCCTGTTCAACAAGGCCTTCTACGAGAGTTGCTTCAAGGCGCTGAAGGACGACGGCATCCTGGTGCAGCAGTCCGAGTCGCCGCTGGCGCTGCTGGACCTGATCAAGGAAATGCGCACGGAAATGGGCAAGGCCGGCTTCGCCAGCTTCCACACCGTGCCGTTCCCGCAGCCGTGCTACCCGACCGGCTGGTGGAGCGTGACCATGGCGCGCAAGCAGGGCGGCTTCGACTTCCGCCAGGACGACGCCGCGGCCAAGCCGTTCGCCACCCGCTACTACAGCGCGCACCTGCACACCGGCACCCAGGTGCTGCCGCCGTTCGTGGCCGAGGCGCTGGGCGGCTAAGCCCCCGGTCCTCTTCGGCATCGGCGCGCGCCTGACGTGCGCCGATGCCGCGGATCGCCGGCGCTGTCGGGGCCCTCGGTAAGGCCGGCCCCCAACGCGTGCGCATCCGAATCGACAGGCGCGCTGCATCGCGCATGGCATCGCCTCGCCGGTTGCCGCGATCGCGCGCTGTAGGCGCCAAACGATGCCGCACGCCATGGCCGGCGCGTGCGACGATGCGCCGGCCTCCATCGCACACACCGCGAGCCTGCCATGCGCTCCCAGACGACGTCGCCGTGGACCCTGTGCGCGCTGACCGCGATCGGCTTCGTCGTCGCCTGCGTCGCCCACGAAGCGGTAGGCCATGGCCTGGCCTGCCTGGGCAGCGGCGGCACCGTCCGCTGGCTCACGTCGGTGTACTTCCGCTGCCAGCCTGGGCGCCCCTTCGTCGATGCCGCCGGCCCGCTGGCGAATCTGTGCGTGGCCGCAGCCTGCATCCTGGCGGCACGCCGCCGTCGCGCGGACACGCCGCGCCTGGCGCTCGCGCTGATCGCCGCCTTCAACGGAATGTGGGGCGCCGGCTATCTGCTGTTCTCCGCGGTCACCAATGACGGCGACCTCGCCTTCGTCCTGCGCGATCTCGCCCTGCAGCCGGCCTGGGCGTGGCGGCTGGGGATGGGACTGGCCGGCGCCTGGCTGTATCTGCAGGTGCTGCGCGCCATCGCCCCGTGGCTGCCGAAAGGCAGGCCAATGCTGGTGGCCTACGCCAGTGCCGGCGCGGTGGCCTGCGCGAGCGTGCTGTTCCATGCCGGGCCGGTGCTGCCGGCACTGCGCGAGGCGGCGCAGGAAGGCCTGTTGGCACCGATCGGCCTGGTGGTCATCGCGCTGTCGCGCCGGTCGCGCGCGCCACTGCCGCTACCGTCCAGCCGCGCCACGGTCGTCGTGGCGGTGCTGGTGGTGGCGACGTTCTGGCTCACCCTCGGCCGCGGCTACGGCGGCGTCTGAGTCGGCAACTGACGCGCAGCGTGCCTGACCTATCCAACTGGCCCGCCACGCCTGTAGGGGCGGTTTCAGCCGCGACAGGTTCTATCGGGAACGCCCATCGCGGCTGAAACCGCTCCTACACGACACCATCCATGCCACGGCGATGCAGGCGCGGTGACTGCGTTACAGCGCGTCCGCGTCCAGTTCGCCGGTGCGGATCCGCACCACCGTGCCCAGGTCGTAGACGAACACCTTGCCGTCGCCGATCTTGCCGGTGGCGGCGGCCTTGACGATGGCCTCGACCACGCGCTCGACCTGGTCCTCGCTGACCGCCACTTCCAGTTTCACCTTGGGCAGGAAATCGACCACGTACTCGGCGCCGCGATACAGCTCGGTGTGGCCCTTCTGCCGGCCGAAGCCCTTGACCTCGGTGACGGTGATGCCGGCCACGCCCTGCGCGGCGAGCGCCTCGCGCACGTCGTCGAGCTTGAACGGCTTGATCACGGCCATGATCATCTTCATGCGGCGTTCTCCAATCACAATGGCGTCAGGATAGCGCGGTTGCGCGATTCCCGGCCGTCGGGTTCAATGGCCGCGCGCCCCCAACGCCGGAATTTTCCGACAGCGCGCCGCGTCCGATCCCGATGGTCCCGACCCGCCGGATACCGCAGTCTGACGCCACCTGCCGGAGCACAGCCATGATCGACCTCAACCATCTCGACGACCTCGCCCGCCGCCTCAGCGATCTGGTGCCGCCGGGCCTGCGCCAATCCCGCGACGAACTGCAGAGCACCTTCAAGAGCGCGCTGCAGGCCGGGCTGGGCAAGCTCGACCTGGTCACCCGCGAGGAATTCGAAGTGCAGCGCGCAGTGCTGCTGCGCACCCGCGAGAAGCTCGAAGCGCTGGAGCGCAGCGTCGCCGCGCTGGAAGCGGCACACAGCGGGCAGTCGCCCAGCCCCACCGCCTGATCCACCCGCCACCATGAGCCTGGCGCTGGTGCACAGCCGTGCCCGCGCGGGGGTGCTTGCGCCTCCGGTTCGGGTCGAAGTCCATCTGTCCGGCGGCCTGCCGACCACGCAGATCGTCGGCCTGCCCGAGGCGGCGGTACGCGAATCGCGCGACCGCGTCCGCGCCGCCCTGCTCTGCGCGCAGTACGAGTTCCCGGCACGGCGGATCACGGTCAACCTGGCCCCGGCCGACCTGCCCAAGGAGGGCGGCCGCTTCGACCTGCCGATCGCGCTGGGCATCCTCGCCGCCGCCGGCCAGCTCGACCCGCAGGTGCTCGGCCAGTACGAATTCCTAGGCGAACTGGCCTTGACCGGCGAACTGCGTCCGGTCGACGGCGTCCTGCCGGCCGCACTGGCCGCCGCCCAGGCTGGGCGCACCCTGATCGTCCCGGCCGACAACGGCGCCGAGGCCGCGTTGGCGCAACACGTGCAGGCCTACACCGCACGCACCCTGCTGGAAGTCTGCGGCCTGCTCAACGGCAGCAAGACCCTGCCCGCGGCCACCGCGCCGCCCACGGTCGCCGCGCCCTTTCCCGACCTGAGCGACGTGCGCGGCCAGGCGCAGGCGCGGCGCGCCCTGGAGATCGCCGCGGCCGGGCATCACCACCTGTTGCTGATCGGCAGCCCCGGCTGCGGCAAGACCCTGCTGGCCTCGCGCCTGCCCGGGATCCTGCCCGCGGCCAGCGAAGCCGAGGCACTGGAGAGCGCGGCCATCGCTTCGGTCAGCGGCCGCGGCGTGGATCCGGCACGCTGGCGGCAACGCCCCTACCGCGCACCGCACCACACCGCCAGCGCGGTGTCGCTGGTCGGCGGCGGCACTCATCCGCGCCCGGGCGAGATCTCGCTGGCGCACCACGGCGTGCTGTTCCTGGACGAACTGCCGGAGTGGAACCGGCATGCGCTGGAAGTGCTGCGCGAGCCGCTGGAATCGGGCCAGGTGACCGTGTCGCGCGCGGCGCGCAGCGCCGAGTTTCCCGCGCGCTTCCAACTGGTGGCGGCGATGAATCCCTGCCCCTGCGGCTGGGCCGGCGACCCCAGCGGTCGCTGCCGCTGCAGCGAGGACGCGGTGCGGCGATACCGCGCGCGCATCTCCGGCCCGCTGCTGGACCGCATCGACCTGCACGTGGAAGTGCCGCGGCTGCCGCCACAGGCGCTGCGCGCCGATGCGCCGCCCGGCGAAGCCAGCGCCGTCGTGCGCGAGCGCGTGGAGCAGGCGCGGCAACGCCAGCAGGCCCGCGCCGGCCGGCCCAACGGCCAGCTCGGCCACAGCGAAACCCTGCGCGACTGCCGCCTGCAGCCGCGCGACGAGGCGCTGCTGGAACAGGCCATCGAGCGCCTGCGGCTGTCGGCGCGCTCGCTGCATCGGATCCTGCGCGTGGCCCGCACCATCGCCGACCTGGACGCCAGCGAGCGCATCGCCACCGCGCACCTGACCGAAGCCATCGCGTACCGGCAACTGGATCGTGGCGAACCGGCCCCGGTGGCGCGTAGCGCCTAGGACCGCCGCCACCGCTGGTCTGTGGATCGAACGGATGCGGGCCATGTTGGAGCGCCGCCCGCACCACCTCCGACGCACTCACTCCTCTGCGAGCTTGAGCCGCAGGACGGTGGCCTGTCGTGTGGGTGCGGCTTCGGGGAACCGCCAATAACGACGGGAAGTAGTTTGCAGGAGCGGCTTCAGCCGCGACGGGGCCTTCCCGGCGAAGCCTGTCGCGGCTGACGCCGCTTCTACAAACGACCCGACCAATCCGCAGCCGGCGAACCCTCCCGCAGGAACGCGGCGGGCACCGCGCTCCTGCGGGATGGCGCGCGTGCCCCCTGGCGCGACGCTGCGCCTATCCCGCCCAACCGCGAGGCGGCGGCGGCCTCCTCGGGCCAATCGGCGCGGCCGTCGCCGCGCCGTGCACCACCGCTGCCCACGTCACACACACCGTTGTTCCAGGCGACTATCTCCGCCTGGAACAAGGTTGCTGCGATACGCCGCCTCGTTCAGGGCAGCGACGTGTACGGCTGTCGCCACGGATTGACTTCGACGTAGCTGCGGCCGGTCACGGCAGCGCCGTTGAGCGTGCCGACCACTTGCGAAGCGCCTTCCCAATACGTGCGGTGCCCGGTCCAGAGCATCTCCTGGTCGTCGACCAGCGGCGTGATGAGCAGGTTGCCTTCCGGCAGGATCACGTTCCACTTGGACTCGTAGGTGTAACCGGAGTTCGGACTCGTCCAGGTCGCCAGCCGTTGCAGATCCATCTGGTCGCCGGAGACGGGGGTCGCCACGCCCTTGGACACGCGCGTGCCGTACTTGTTGGTAATGGCGCCAGTGTTGGGGTCCTGAAGGTAATACAGCATGTACTGGGTGTCGTTATCCATCTGGATGGCGAACCAGTTCCAGCCGCCGCCGAAGAAGGAGCCGTTCTCGTCGGAGGCCATGCCTTTCACGAACCACTGCCGGTCCTGCCACGAGGTACCGATGATCTTGATCGGCACGCCGTTGTCGTAGACCGTGCCTTCGGTGTCCAGCGCCGTGGAAGAGTAGTACGCCGAGGTCTTGGCGATGGGACGGTAGTCCACCACGCCGTTGCCGTTATGCAGCACGAACGGCATGTCGCTGCTGGTCTTGAGGTCGATGGCGAAGCGCCCATCGCTCAGTGCGCCCTTGATCGCGTAATTCTGCTGCGACCCGCTGATCGACCAGCCGTTGTTGGCGAAGTTGAAAGAGCCCTTCTGATCGGGAATCTGATCGGTGACGACGCGCTCCTCCACCTTGTGCAGCTTGTTGTTCACGTCGGTGACCGCGAAGTGCCAGGAATAGGTGGCAGTCCCGGACCCGATCGGCCACAACTGGAACACGGTGACCTCGTAGCCGAATTCGCGCTTGGCGCCGCTGGGGTCCACGCCATACAGATGGCCGACGAAATACCACCATTCCAACTGACTGTGGTGCGGACCCTCGTCGCGCGGCAATTGCACCGGCGTGGGTTCTTCGAACACCTGCGCAGCCACGGGTGCGGACGAGAAGCCGCACGCGATGACCATGGCAGCAGCGAGCCAGCCGCGGAAGCGGCTAAACGTTTTTGTTGACAGACGCATTGTGATCCCCTGCAAGATGATGATGGATGTCGTACTGATTGGATGCGACTGGGCACTTCACGGCAGGACGCGCATCCCCCAATCCACGCCCCACGGGTTCATTTCGGCGAATGCCCTGCCGGTGATCGATTTCCCCGCCACCGTGCCGACCACCTTGGCAGGACCCTCGAAATAGAACTTCTGCGTGGCCGGCGCATACAGCTCGGCGTTCTGCAGCGTCGGCGTGATCGTGATCGCGCCGTCCGGCAAGGTGACCTTCCATTGCGCCGGATAGGTGTAGCCGGTGTTGGGGCTCGTCCAGCTGCCGATCCGTTCGAGCTTGAGCGCACTGGGATCGAGCGGGGTGTAGTGACCTTCGGCGGTCTTGACGGCGAGCGCCTGATCGACCGTACCGTCGCCCTTCATGAAGAAACTGATGTTGTATTGGCTGTTGTCGTCCAACGACACGCCGAACCAGGTCCACCCGCTGTTGGCGTCGCCCGGGATGCCGTTGGCCCATTCGTGGTCGTACCAGGAAGTGCCGGTGACCTTGACCGGCACGCCGTGATCCCAGACGGTGCCGCTGGTTGCATTGACGTTGAAGGAATAATACGGCGAGATGAATCCGCCATAGGTTTCCACGCCATTGGTTCCGTTCAAGGTCGGTTTCTGCAGCGCCTGGGTACTGAGGTCGATGGCATAATCCAGATCGACAGGCGCGGCCTTGGCATAATAACTGCCCATCGAACCGCCCATCTGGAAGCCGGCGACGTCCAGATCGAAACGATCCGTCGACGTGGTGAACGGCCCGGTCACCACCTGCTTCTTGAAACGGAAATCGCCGCGATCCAGATCCGAGATCGCGAAATGCGCGTCGTAGATCGGTGCGGTATTGGCGACACCAACGATCTGAAATACCACCATTTCATACGCGTATGAGTGTTTTCCCCCAGATGGATCGGTGCCGTCCAGAAAACCGGTCATGTACCACCATTCGGCCGGCTGGCGATGCGACGCTTCGTCGTGTGGGAGCGAGATGCTTGTTTCGATGGGTGGAAATGTCCCGATCGCCTGCGCGGACGCGGCGGGCGCAAGCAGCGTCGCGGGAAACGCGAGAGCGGCGATCGCGAAGGCATGCACGAGTTCGTGCATCCGAATCATTTTCATGACGGAATCCCCTGAGTAGCATTAAGTGAGTACCGACTGCAGCTGTCGGGCTTGCGTGGAACGCGATGACGTTTTGTGCAGTGCAGCGATGTCGCGTTCGATTCAAATCTATTGCCGCCGTTGTGGCTGTCAATGATTCAATTTTAAATTTTTCAATCCTGCAACGCAGGTCTCATCATGACAGCGCATGACGCTCAATCGGCGTCGGCGGCAGCGGGATTTATAACCAATTTCCGACAATCACCGCAGACGATGCGCAAATCGCAGAAAATTTCCCCATACTTATTTTCCGCAATGCGCACGGACGTTCCGTGCATAGAAATCCGCCGGTCACGCTTCCTGTCCAAATAATCGTCCAGTGCAAAATGTTCCACGCCGCGGCATCCGCGAGCAGAGCCTCAAAGCATCCGGTCGGCCGCGGCCACCGCATCGGCGATCAAGCCGTTGCAGCGGCGCGCATGCGTGAAGGTCATGCCATGGGAGGCGCCGGCGAGTACCTCATGGCGCACCTGCGGCAGCCAGGCCGCCAGGGCGGCGGCGTTGTCGCGGTACTGGGCCGGACTGCGTTCGCCGGCGACCAGCAACACCGGCATCGCCAGGGTGGCGGCCTGCTCGGGCCGGTACGCCGGCAGTGCATCGGCGATCTGCGGCACCAGGGTCTGCGCGTTGTCGCGCACCATCTGCCGGAAGCTCGCGCTGCTGCGCGCCCAGGCCCCGGGCTGGCTGACCGAATCGACGAAGCACTCCAGGCCCGCCTCGATCTGGCCGCCCTGCAGCAGCGCGATCGCCTGTGCGCGGACCGCCTGCACCTCGGGCGGCAGTCCCTGCGGCTGCGGACCGCCTGGATCGAACAGGGTCAGGCTGGCGATGGCGTCCGGCCGCAGCAATGCCGCCTGCCAAGCCACGGCGGCTCCGCGGGAATGCCCGACCAGGTGCACTGGCCGCGCTTCCTCGGCGAGGAAGGCGGCGAGCTGCTGCGCATGCCAGCGCCAGCCGAACGCATGCCGCGACGCCGACGGCAGTCGCGGGTAGTACTGGCCCAGGCTCAGTGCACTGAGCTGGAAGCGGTCGGCCAGGCCGCGCAGCTGCGGTGCCCAGTAGCGGTAGTCGCACAGGGCCCCGTGCACCAGCAGCACCGGCGCGCCCTCGCCCACCCGCAGATAGGCCAGCGCATCGTCCGCGCCGAGCCGGCGGACGGTCGGCTTGGGCAGGGGCCTGCGCGAACTGCTCGTCGCGATCATGCGTGCGACACCGCGACTACCGCCAGCCACGCCGACAGCCAGCGGCCAACAACGCCATCGCCGCGCGAGCAACACGCCGTTTCTTGCGTCGAAAGGGAAGTGGGGAAGCGCTCGGCATCCCGATACGATAGCCGTATCGCCCCGGTGCGGCGACACTGCAGCGATGGGCGGCACAGCATCGCGCTGGCCGCGCGGCACATGCGCCGGAACGGCGGCGGCAGCCTCCCACCCACAAGGCTGCCAGAGCACACTCCCGCATGAGGGCTTGTGCGACGCAGGGTCGCGCTGTGTCGCACCCTGCATGCATCAGGCAATGACACCTCCAGAATGTGGCGCGTCCGCGGCGCGACGATGGCGAGGCGATGACCTTGATCTCACCGCAAGGGTGCTCCGCGCTTGCCACCATCGCACCGCGGACGCCGCTGCCTCCGCTTCAGGCGCATCACCCGCGCCGAGACGGTCGAACCCGGCCTGGCCTTTCCCCCGATCAGCCAGGCCGCCGGGACGCAGAGGCGGCAGCCGCCCCTGTGTCCCTCGCCACTCCGTCAGTCGACGAAGCTCAGCACCAGCGCGCGCACCTGCTGCACCGACACGCCCGCCTGCTGCTTCAGCGCGCCGAGCGCGTAGGCGCTGAGCGTTTCGCGGTCCATGCGTGCGGCCGAACGCGGCGCCACCACATGGAGCGTGCCGTCTTCCAGCAGGGACAGGCGCAGCGTAGCGTTCTCGTCCGCATCGACGGCCACACTGGTCTGGGCGCTGGCGCGAACGTTCTGCTGCAGGTTCGGCGCGGTCGGCGCGCTGCCGTCCAGCGGGTGCAGCGCCAGGCTGCTGCCCAGGTCTTCCACCCGCAGGCGGCCAAGCGCGCGGCCTTCGCCGTCGAACACCGTCAGCACCGCCACTTCAGGCTGCGCCAGGGTCTCGCCACCGGTAGCGAGGCTCACGCCGGCACCGTTGCGCAGCACCTGCTCCATCGCCACATCGCCCGGGGCACCGCCGCGCTGGCCGGCACCCTGGCTTGCGGCGCCAGCACCGCCCTGGGCATCGACGACGTTGCCTGCGCCGTTGCCACCGGTATTGGCGCCCGCCGAGCCGGTGGCACCGTCGGCCGCGGTGATCCCGGTGCCCGTGCCGATCGCAGCGCCGGCAGTGCCGCCGGCACCGCCCGAACCACCGGCGCTACCGCCAAGGCCGCTGCCGCTGCCACCGGCGGCGCCACCCGATGCCGTGCTGCCGGCGCCGGTCGGATCGAGCGAGGTTCCACCCAGCCGCGGTTGCGCCGATGCGCCCAGTTCCCCCATCGCGCCGGCCGCTGCCGAAATCGCGCCCGCCGCCGTCAACGAATTGCCGTCGGCGGTGCCGCCCGGCTGCGTGCCGTTGCCCCCCATGCTCGGCTGCGAGACCGCGTCCACCGCGTTGCGGCCCGGCAGGTCCTCGATGCCGGCGACGGTCTGCTGACGCGCGTCGGTCAGGCGGTAGTTGCCCGCGTCGGCACCGCTCAGGGCCAGTGCGATCTGCACCGTCTTGCCCGCCGCGGCCGAGGCATTGTCGTACTGACCCCGACCCTGCAGCGCGACCTCGTCGCCAGCGACCACGCCACGCAGCGGCGGCAGTACCAGCACCGCGTCGCTGCCGCCGTCGAAGCGCTTGTCCAGCACGGCCACATTGCCGACGGTCAGTGCCTTCGCCGCCACGTCGCCGCGCGACTGCAGGCTGGTGTTGACCAGGCGATAGTTGCCGGCATCGCCACCGCGCAGGTCCGCGGTCACGTCCACGCGCTTGCCGGTGCCGGCGTTCTTGGTGTCGTAAAGGCCCTGCAAGATCAACGCCACGTCGTCCCCACCGACCGCGCCGACCAGGCCGCTGCTACCGACGGTGGCGGTCCGGTTGCCGTCGTACACCTTGGTGGTCACGCTCAGCGTGCCGGCGTCGATCGTCTTGGGCGTGATGTCGCCGCTGGACTGCAGGCGCGTCGCGAGCAACTGGTAGTTGCCGGCATCGCCACCGCGCAAGCCCGCGGTCACGTCCACCCGCTTGCCCGTGCCGGCGTTCTTGTCGTCGTACTGGCCTTGCAGGACCAGCGCCACGTCGTCCCCGCTCAGCGTGCCGACCGGGCCGTTGCTGCCGACGTTGGCGGTGCGGTTGCCGTCGTACACCTTGGCCGTCACGCTCAGCATGCCGGCGTCGATCGTCTTGGGCGTGATCGAGGCGGTACTGCCGCGCGGCGTCGAGGTGGCCACGTCCATGACGTAGTTGTCGGCATCGGTGCCGCCGAGTTGTGCGGCGACCACGACGCTCTTGTTGTCGCCGACGTTCTTGTCGACGAACGCGGCCTGGGTGGCGACGGACACATCGTCGCCGACGACGGCATTGCCGAGCGTGGCGTTGCGCACCTGCGCGCCGATCCCGCCGTCGTACACCTTGCCGGCGATGTCGACCGCCACCGTCAGCGTGCGCTTGGCGATGTCGGCATAGGCCGTGCTGTCGACCAGGTAGTTGCCGGCATCGTTGCCGCCGAGCGCGATGCCGGACACGGTGACCTGCTTGTTGACGCCGGCGCGCTTGTCGGCGAACACCGCGCCGGATGCACCGGCGAAGCGCACGTCGTCGCCGCTCACCACGCCGCTCAGGGCCGCCGACCCCAGGCTGGCGGTGGTGGTGCCGTCGTAGACCTTGCCCTGGATCGAGCCGGCCCCCAGCTGCAGCGTCTTCTGGCTGATCGTACCGATGTTGGCACTGGCGCTGGTGCTGGCCAGACCGTAACCGTACACGCGCACCGCGCCGTTGCCGGCGTGGTCCACGCTCAGGCCGTCGACGGTGACCGCCTTGCCGTGGCCGACGTTCTTGCTGTCGTAGTGCGCGGTGGTGCCGGTGACGACGACCGTATCGCCGTCGATCGCACCGCTGCTGGCCGTGTAGCCGATCCCGCCCAGTGCGGCAGCGGCATTGCCGTCATAGGTCTTGCTGGCTGCGCCGGTCAGGGCGACGGCAACGGTCGGGGCGACGCGGTAAAGGAAACCGCTGCCCGCATCCAGCACGGTGCTGCCGGTGCCGGCGTTGTACTGCTTGAACTGCGGCGCCAGACCGCCGCGGGTGTCATTGAGCGGCGAGGTGGAATACACCAGCCAGCGGCCGTTGCCGGTGCTCACCGCGCTGCTGCCTGCCTGATTGATGAAGTTGCGGCCGGCCGCCAGCAGCACGCCGGTCTGTCGCTGCGCGGCATTGCCCGCGCTCACCGCCTGTTGCAGCGTCAGGTCCGCGCTGGCGCCGGTCAGGCGCACGTCCACCGCGCCGGTGGAGGCGATGCCGGCGAGGCCATCGACACTGCCGACCAGCAGGCTGCCGTTGTTGCGGAAAGTCAGGTCGCCGCTCTGTGCCGCGATCGCGTTCACCAGGGTACTGGCGGAGGTCAGCGACACCGCGCCGCTGGAGCGCAGCGCCAGTGCCGCGGCGGTCAACGCGCCGCTGCCCTGGATGCCGGTGCCGGCGACGTCGTTGAGCGACAGCGTCTGCGCGGCGCTGATGCCGTGGTTCAGGCTCAGGCCGCCCTGCGCGGCGCTGAGATAGAGGCTGCCGCCGCTCACGCCGACGTCGTCGGTCTGCTGCAAACGACGCGCCTGCACCTGCATGCGGTTGCCGACGGCGACGTTGAACGCCCCCATCGTCACGTCGTTGCCCGACGCATCCACGCGCAACGTGCTCACGCCGTTGAAGCGCGACAGCATGCTGCCGCTCAGGACAGTGCTGCTGCCGCCGAACGCGAACGGGTTGCCGCCGGACAGGGCGAAGGCCACGGTAGCTGCCGTCTGATTGCTCAGCGTGGTGCTGGCCCCATCGAAACCGGTGCCGGCAGTGGCGGCGAGGGTGGCGGCGCTGTTGTTGAAGTTGATCGCGCTGTTCAGGCCCAAGGTTCCTGTCGCGTTCAACCCCACCGTCCCGGTGGTGCCGGCGCGCACATTCAAGCCGGTCAGTGTGTCGGCGAGACCCAGGCCCCAAGTGGCGCTGGAACTGGCGATCTGGGTGGCGCCGCCCACGTCCAGCGCCAGCGTGGTGAAGTTGAAGGTACTGTCGCTGAGGGTGGCCCCGGCGCCGGCGGTGACCGCCAGTTTGGCCGCAGATACGCCGCCGTTGACTCCCAAGACGCGTTGGCCGCTCTTCAGGCTCACGGTGCTGGCGCCAGTGACGATGTCGCTGTCGAACACCAGGTCGCCGCCGTCGCTGCGGCCCACTTCCAGCGTGGCCGCGTTGACCTGGCCGATCGTCGCGTTGCTGAGCCCGGTGCCCAGATGCAGGGCGTTGGCCGCGGTCATCTGCCGGATCGTGACTTTGCCGTTGCCGCCGTTGGCGGTGACATGCTGGCTGAGGTTGATGGTGTCGCCGGTCAGGATCACGTCGCCGGTGCTGTTGCTGAGGCTGCCGGCGGTGATGTCCAGGGTCTTGTCGAGCAACTCGAAGCTGCCGCTGGCGTTGAAGTTGTAGTTGCCGGAGACGCTGATGGTGCCGGTGCCGTCGGCGCGGCCGATGGTCAGGTTGCGGATGCCCGGCAACTTGTTCAGCGTCGCCGCCGAGGCGAAGCCGTTGGCGTCGCCCAGCACCATGTTGACCGAAGGGTCGTACGGCTCCAGGCGCATCGACGCCGTGCTGAGGTTGTTGAGGGTCGACGAGCCCCAGTCGATCTTGTTGGCGCGCAGCACCAGCACGCCGCTGCCGGTATCGAGATTGACCGGTACGTTGCCGAACACGATGTTGCCGTTGGTGTAGATGCTCGCGTTGCCCTTCATGGTGAACGCGGTATCGATGTTGAAGTCGCCGCTGGCGTCGATCAGGCCGTTGAGGATCTTCTCGCCGCTGGTGTAGCTGCCATCGGCCTTGAACAGCACGCGCCCGGCGCCGAGGGTCATGTTGGAGTTCAGTGTCACCGCGCCCTGCCCGGTGGACAGGTACACGTTGCCGCCATTGCTGAAGATCGGCGAGTTCAGGGTCAGGTCGCCGCCGCCCATGTTGTCCGAGTCGCCCCAGATGCGCACGTAGCCGCCATTGGTGGTCAGCGCGCCGCTGACCGAGATGCCGTCGGCGCCGTACAGGGTGATCGAGCCGGCGCCCGGGGTACCGTTGCCGTTCTGGGTGACGTCGTGGGTCGGCAGCGTGCCGGGATTGGTGCCGGAGCCATGTGCGATCAGGTTGCCGATGCTGCTCAGGAAGCCGGTGTTGGTGCGTCCGCTCTGCATGTAGATGCTGCCGGTCCCGAACACTTCCACCGTATTGGTCGGATTGGCGAAGCTGATGGTGCCGTTGGTGTTCTCCAGACGCAGGCTGACATTGTTGGCCATGCTCAGGCGGCCGTTGCCGCCGTTCAGCGACAGGTCGCCGAAGGTGATGCCATTGTCGGCCACCAGCATCACGTTGGCGTTCTGCGCCTGCAGGTCCCGCACGTATACCGTGCTTCCGCCCAGGGAACCGATGCCGGTGCCGCCACCTTGGATGCTGATGGTGTCCGGGTCCAGCAGCAGGTCGCCCATCGCGCCGTTGGCCGCGCTGGCATCGGTGCGGCCGCTGTAGGCGAGTTGCTGCTTGCCGGAGACTTCGGCGCGGCCGCCGTTGCCGCCTTGCGCGCCACCGCGCACGGCGATGCTGCCGGCGAACCGGGTGTCGCCGTCGGACCAGACCACCGCTTCGCCGCCGTTGCCGCTGCTGCCGGCGCTGGCGTCGAGCGCGACGCTGGCATCGGCCTCCACGTGGGTGGCGTTACGCAACGCCGGATCGTGCCCCTGCCAACCGCCGCCGACGTGGATGGCGCCACCGCCGGTCGCGCCGCTGGCGTCCAGGCGCGCGCCGCCGTCCAGGCGTAGCTGCTGGCCGAGCACGTCGATGCGGCCGCCCTGGCCGGTCGCCGAACTGGCGTCGAGGCGGCCGCTGACGTGGACCTGGCCGGCGTCGCCGCCGTCGAGCAGGATGCGACCGCCATGCGCGCCCAGCGAGGTCGCTTCGACCACGCCATCCATGTTGATGACGCTGGAGCGCAGCGCGCTGGCGCCGGCGGCGCTGAGCACTACGTTGTTGCCGCGGATGGTGCCGCTCTGCGCCAGTTCCGCCTTCAGCGCGTCCTGGGCGACCGCCAGCGACAGCAGGCCGTCGCTGCCGAAGTCCACCGCAACGCGATCGCCTGCGGCCAGGCCGACCTGGCCCGCCGCGATGCTGCCGGTGTTGCCCACCGCCGGCGCCAGCAATGCCACCACGCCGCCGTTGGCGCGGATCGCGCCGTCGTTGCGCACCGCGCCGGCCGCACCGCTGGCGACGAAGCGCGCGTGTCCGCCCAGGAAGTCGCTGTCGCTGATGCCAAGCGAGCTGACCAGCAGCCCGCCCACGTCCACCTGCGCGCCCTTGCCGAAGTACACGCCGTTGGGATTGACCAGCCAGACCTGGCCGTTGCCGCTCAGTTCGCCCAGCACCTGGCTGGGCGTACCACCGAGCACGCGGTTCAGCGCGATGGCGGTGCTGTCGGGCTGCTCGAAGCGCACGCTGGCCTGGTTGCCGATGTCGAAGCTGTTCCAGTTCAGGATCAGCCGCTGGCTGTCCTGATGCACGGTCAGGTTGGCGCCGTGCTGGTCCAGGTGCGCATTGCCGGCGGCGATCTGCGCGCCGTCGGGCAATGCGCCAGGATCCACGGCATAGGCCGACAGCGGCACGCTGCCGATGGCGATCGCGGCGGCGGCAGCGCGCACCACGGTGCCGCTGCGCTTGCCGCGGCGGCGGGAAATCTCGGCGGCGACCACGTAGGCGCCACGCAGTTCGTCCCAGATCAAACGGTAGATGTGATTCATGCGAATCGTCCTCAGAAGGCGTGGAGTGGCGGCGTCAGAAGCGCAGGCTGGCCTGCAGCCACAGGTAGTGGTCGTCGCGCAAGCCGTCGGCGTTCAGGCCGGCGGCGCTGCGGCCGGGGTTGTCGCCCAGCCGGTGCGCCCAGGCACCGCGCAGCGACCAGCGCTCGCCTTGCAGGTTCAGGCCGATACCAGCGCTGGACAGGTCATACGCATTGCCCGACCACGGCATCACCGATCCCGCCCACGGATCGATGTGCTGACGCACGTGGCCGTGATCGGCGAACAACAGCGCCTGCGCACGCACGTGCCTGGCGACGAGGAAATCGCGGCGCAGCTCGGCATTGACCAGCCAGCCGTTGTCGCCGCTGCCTTCGCCGACCGCATGCCCGCGCACCCCGGACGGGCCGCCGAGCAGGAACTTCTCCGATGAATCCAGGTTCTTGCTGGCGAACTGGCCATTGGCACCCACGTACAGACCCCAGTTGCTCAAGCCGCCCAGGCTCTGATTGCGCTCCACGCGCCAGACCAGCTTGTTGTAGCTGCCGCGGGTGCGCGCGCTCAGCCCGTCGGCGATGCGGTCGGCCGCGTTGTCCAGATCCACACGGCCGGCGACCCAGCCCAGGCTGGCGCCGAAGTAACCGCCGCCCCACCAACCGTCCCAGGCGTTGCCGCTGAGCATGGTGGTGAGCCGGTCCAGATTGCGCTCGCGCAGGACCTGGCCCAGCGCCTTGTCGACCAGCTCGCGACGCTCGGCGTCCATGCTGATCCACAGGCTGCGCTTGCGCGTGCGCAACAGCGGATAGCTGAGGCCGGCGCTGACGGTACGCGCGCTGCCGCGCAGGTCCAGCGGCTTGAACTCGGCGCCAACCGCGTAGTGCATCGACGAGGCGGCGACGTTGGCGCGCAGACCCGACGGGGTCAGGCCGATGGCGTAGTTCAGACCCAGCAGATCACTGCCGCTGCTGTGGCTGAGGTTCACGCCGAGCAGGTCCTCGTGCTCGAACGGCCGATTCACCGCGCCCCAGGCGCTGCTGCGCCACGCGCCGGTGTAGCGGTTGGCGAAGTTGTCCACGCTCGCGCCGCCGATCCACGCCGGCGCACTATCGGCACGGATCAGCAGGCGGCTGCTGCCGGGCTCGGCGCCCTTTTCCAGCGTCGCACGCGCGCTCACGCCTGGCACGTCGTTGATCAACAGCAGCGCGCGCTCCAACTGGTCGTTGCGCACAGGCCCTTCGGGCAAGGCCGCATCGGCGATGCCGGTCGCGCGGGCGCGCAGCGCGGCATCGTCGGACAGCACCTGCACGCGGCCGGGCGCGTTCTGCAGACGCCCGATCATGATCGCGATCTCCAGCTCGCCGTTGCTCAGGTCCTGCCGCGGCAGATAGGCGCGCGCCAGCAGATAGCCCTGCGCCTGCAGCGCGGCACTGACCCGCTGCGCCAGCGCCTGCAACTGCGCGTGGGTCAGCGACTTGCCCAGCGCATCGGCAACCACCGCCTGCAACGCCTGCGTGTCGATCGCGCCCTCGGCTCCGCTGAAGCGGACGCGGTCGATGCGTGCGCTGAAGCCGCCATCCGGCGCATCGGGCAACGGCGCCTGCAGCAACGCGGCCGCATCGTCGGCCGGCGGCTGCAGCCGTTCCTGGCGCTGCTGCTGGTTGAGCAGCGAACCCGCGTCCGGCGGCGCTGTCTGCGCAAGAGCCAAATTGACAGCGAGTGGCAACGAGCCGAGGCCAAGAAGCTTGGCCAGCCGCGTGGTATTCATGCAATGTCCCCGTGTGGTGCGCAGAACGCGCCCTTGTTGATCGGCGCCATTCTGGAGATCACGAGGGTGTGAAAACTTACGAGTTCTGACACGCCCGCGTAACGTCAGAAGACCGCATACGCATCCCGCTCGCGCCGCAGAATTGCAGGCTTTTTCGGCGGATTTTTGGCGCACTCAAACGGTCGGCGGCCGGCACGCCACCCTCATCGGCGGCGGAATTCTGACGCGCATCGCCGGCGCCACAGCGTGCGCGCACTCGATTGCGCAAGATCGCCATCGCACGCTCGCCTTACGGTGTGGCGCAGTCACTCCACGCGCACGGGCTCGGTCGTCAGGTAGCCGCGCGCGTGCTCGGTGCGGATCGGCAGTTCTTGGCGGCAGGCGTCGCGGCAGCGCCGACGCAGCCGGCTGATCAAGGTGTCGAGGCGACGCTGGTCGAAGGACATCCAGTCCCAGCCCAGCGCCTCGGCCACCTCACGGCGCCCGGTCATCTCGCCGGCGCGCACGGCCAGCACCCGCAACAGCGCGAACTCGCGCGCGCTCAGTTCCAGACGCGCATCCTCCGGCGTGTACAGGCAGCATTCGCTGGCGACCAGACGCCAGCCGCGCGGCAGCCGCCGCAACAGCGCACGCACGTGCGCCGCCAGTTCCGCCAGGCGCACCGGCTTGACCAGATAGTGGTCGGCCCCGTTCTCCAGGCCGTGGATGCGGTCCTCGCTGGCACCGCGTGCGGTCAACATGATGATGCCGACGCCCGGGGAGGCGCTGCGCAGGCGCTCCACGCTCTCCAGGCCATCGGCATCGGGGAGCCCGCGATCGAGGATCACCACGTCGAAGCGCAGCCCGGCACTTGCGGCGAAGAAGGCCGCGGCCGAGCCAGCGGATACCACGCGGTGTCCGGCGCCGACCAGATAACTCTGCAGTTCCTCGCACAGATCCACTTCGTCTTCGAGCAGACCGATCAATGCCATGTCAGCGTGCCTCCCCGGCGCGGCGGCGGCGCGCGACGCCATGCCGTGCGCCGCATGTGCGGTGCGTGCGCATGCTCACCGCCCCTCCGCGGCGACGGCCTGGGGCAGGCGCAGGCTGAAGGTCGCGCCGCGGCCGTCGCTGTCCAGGGTCAATTCGCCGCCCAATCGCAGGGCGATGCGCTTGACCAGGTACAGCCCCAGCCCCGCGCCGGCAGTGCCGCCGCTGCCGCTGCCGCGCGCGAACTTGCGGAAGATCCCGGTGTGCTCGTGCTGCGGAATGCCGGGACCCTGATCGGCGACGCCGAGGATCAGGGTCTGCGCCTGCGCCGTGGCCGTCAGCCGTACCGGTTGTCCCGGCCCGGAGTACTTCAGGGCGTTGCCCAACAGATTGTCCAGGGCGATCCGCAGCAGGCCGCGGTCGCAATCCACCCGCAGCGGCGCCTGGGCCAGTTCGACCCGCACGCGCTCGCGTGACGGATCGAGCGCGTCCAGCACCTCGTCGATGAGCGCAGGCAACGCAAACACCTCGCGCTTGAGCGCGCCTTCGTCCGAGAGCACCTGTTCATCGTCGAGGAAACGTTCGATCAACTCGGACATGCGCTCCACCGATCGCTGGATCTTCTCGATGCGGCGGCGTCCTGCCGGTTGCAGCGCGGTCTCCGTGTCCTGCAGCATCTGGCCACTGGCATGGATGATCGACAAGGGCGTGCGGAACTCGTGCGACAGCAACGTCACGAATTCGCGCTGCTCCTCGCGCAGCCGCTGCTCGGCGACCAGTGCCTGCCGCAATTGCGTCTTGCTCTCGCGCAGGCGCTGCTCGGTGGCCTGACGCTGCACGATTTCCTCGGCCAGTTCGCGGGTGCGTTCGCGCACCTTGTGCTCCAGCGATGCCTCGGACTGCTGCGAGAGTTCCAGCGCCAGGGCCAATGCATCTTGGCGTTGCTTCTCCAGCGCGTAGAAGCGTTGCGCGAAACTGAAGGTCAGCAACAACAGGTGCAGGGTCAGGCCCACCGCCAGCGGCGCGCCATTGCGCAGCCACGGCGTGTTCGGCAGCAGGCCAAGGTTGATCAGGAAGCCGCGGAAGAATGCGATGTACAGCACCAGGAACGCCACCAGGTACAGCTTGGCCATGGCCTGGCCGCGCCAGCTCAGGTAAGCCGCCACCAGCAGCAGCAACGGTACGCTGACCAGGCTCAGCCCCTGCACGAACGGCATCACCGTTCCGAACCTGCCAAGCAGGAATCCGCTGCAGGCGACGCCGATCACCAGCCACACGAAGGTTTCGTAGGCGCGCGACAGCCGCGGGAAATGCGTGTGCAAAGCCATCAACCGCACGCTGAAGGACACGGCGATGGCCACGCTGAGCGCCAGCACCACGCCGAGTACGGTGTCGCCGCCATCGTGCGTGTCCAGACGAAAGAACGGGCCGACCAGGCCCCGGGTCTTGTACACGCTGTAGCCGCTGGTGGCGATGTAGGCGACATACCAGCGCACCGGCCCCACGCCGCTGCGTCGCCAGATGAAGGTGCCGGCCATGCACAGCGCGAGGATGAAGCCCAGGAAGATGCTGTCCTGGCTGGCGGACAAGGCCTCGTGGGCGAGCAGCGCCTGCGGCTCCCACAGCTTCAGCGCCACCGTCATCGCATTGCGCTCGGTCAGGCGCAGGTAGACCTCCGGATAGCGTCCATCCGGCGCTTCCAACTGGAACACCGGCGTCCGCAGCAGGTAGGGGTACTCGCGCCGCGACACGTCCTCGCCGCGACGCAGTTCGCGGAAGCCACCGCCCGGCTGCGGCACGTATAGGCGCACGGTATCGGCCAGCGGCGCGTCCACCTGCAACATCAGCACCCGAGGCAGGCCGGTCATGCGATCCAGGCGCAGGCGCAGCCAGACCGCATCAGGGATGTAGCCGAGACTGAACTCCGGCGACGTCGGCTGCAGGTCGCCGCGCGCCGCCACCGCGTGCACGTCGAGCGTGCCGGCACGGTCGCGCAGCATCTGTACGTGCCCGTCCAGGGCAATGGAGCGGCGGCCCTGCTCGGAGACCGACTGGATCCCGCCGCACCCGCCAAGCAACAGGACGATCAGGAGCAACAGGGGCGTGAGCGTCGAGCGGCGGCGCATGAAGAACCCGGCGTTGTATCCGAACGTGTGCGTATGCAGGTGGCGGGCGTCACTGAAGGCACTGCGAGCGGCATCCCCATGCCGGCCCTGTGGCGGACACTACCCTGGCCGCTCCGAAATTCTACACAGGGAGACATGTAATGTGAAATTCATCAACCTATGACGTTGCGCAACACCTCGTTCCGTGCGTTCCGGCGCACGTCCCGTCTCCGAACACGCACCCACCCATGCCACGTACCGCAGCCAGTACCACGCCTGGCGCCCTGCTCGGACACCGCGCAGACGGCTCCAGCAGAGCACGCCGCGCACCATGCTTCTGGGAGCGGATGGGACGCTGGCCAAGCGCTGGGACAAGGTCGGGATCGCGCGGGCATGACGCATCGGCGCCACAGCGCCCGGCAGCGAGCAACGCATGCGTTCGCACGGTCGCAGGACGGCGGAAGCGAAAGAGGAGAGAGGAGCCTGCGCAGATGGCGGACAGGACGCGGGCGATGCCAGACAGGATCGGCATGCACGGCGGGGGATGGCGCGCCCGGAGGGATTCGAACCCCCGACCAATGGCTTCGGAAGCCACTACTCTATCCGGCTGAGCTACGGGCGCAACGGACGCGCATTCTAACGGCATTCGTGGTCCGCGTCTCCCCCATTCGCACGGCCCGGCGACGGCGCGCGCGTCATGGGCATGCGGCCGCCGCCGTCCGCTCACCGGCACCGTGCGTCGACATGCGGCACGGCGGCCACCTCGCCGTGGACGCCTGGCGCCCGTCCGCGTCCTGCGGCGCTCGGCCAACCAACGCAGGACACGGCGCATCCACCTCCGCGACGCGCCGCCGGCACCACGCGGCTGCTACCCTTGCGCGATGGGTTACGAACGCTACGAAACGCCTGCCGCGCTGCCGCCGCGCGCGCGCCTGGGCCAGTATTGGAAACTGCTGCGCGGCGACCGGCCGATCGGCGTGCTGCTGCTGCTGTGGCCGACCTGGTGGGCGCTGTGGCTGGCCGCCGATGGGATACCGCCGCTGTGGACCTTGTTCGTGTTCACCGCCGGGGTGTGGCTGACCCGCTCGGCCGGCTGCGTGATCAACGACTACGCCGACCGCTGGCTGGACCCGCAGGTCGAGCGCACCCGCAGCCGGCCGCTGGCCACCGGCGCGGTCAGCGGCCGCGAAGCGCTGGCGGTGTTCGCGGTGCTGATGCTGGTGGCGTTCGCGCTGGTGCTGACCATGAACGCGCTGACCATCGGCCTGAGCGTGGTCGGGCTGTTCCTGGCCGCCAGCTATCCCTACCTGAAGCGCTACACCTACCTGCCGCAGGTCTATCTGGGCATGGCCTTCGGCTGGGGCATTCCGATGGCCTTCGCCGCGGTGCGCGGCGAGGTGCCGGCGCTGGGCTGGCTGCTGTACGCGGTCAATATCCTGTGGGCCACCGCCTACGACACCTGGTATGCGATGGTCGATCGCGAGGACGACCTGCGCGCCGGCTCCAAGTCCACCGCCATCCTGTTCGGCGAACTCGACCTGGTCATCCAGGGCGTCCTGTACGCGCTGATGTTCGTCGCTCTCGCCTTCGTCGGGCATCGCGCGGACCTGGGCGTGTGGTACTGGGCCGGGCTGGGCGTGGCGGCGTTGCTGGTCGTCGTCGAATTCCGCATGGCCCGGCACCGCGAACGCGCGGCGTGCTTCCGCGCCTTCCTGCACAACAACTGGGTCGGCCTGGCGATCTTCGCCGGCATTGCCGCGGCGCTGGCACTGCGCGCCGGCTGACACCGACGCGGTTCGGCAGCCTGCTTCGGCGGCGCGCAAAAACGCCCTGGCCACAGGCCACGCGATAGCCACGGGTCCGCACGCGGTGCAGGCACAGCCGGTGCAGCGCTCACGGCACCCGCGCCACCACCCAGGCATCGACCCGTTCGACGCCGGCACGGCGCAGTGCCTTTGCCGCGGCGTGGAGGGTCGCGCCGGTGGTCATCACGTCGTCGATCAGCGCCACGTGCGCCGGCAACGCCGCCGAATCCGGCACCGCGAACGCACCACGCAGGTTGTGCCGGCGTGCGCGCGCATCCAGTTCGGATTGCGCCGCGGTCGCCCGCACCCGCTGCAGGTCCAGGCACAGCGGCAGCTCCAGCGCGCGCGCCAGTGGCCGCGCCAGTTCCAGCGCCTGGTCGTAACCGCGCTGGCGCAGCCGGGCCGGATGCAGCGGCACCGGCAGCAGCGCCTGCGGCCGCGGCAAGGCCGCGCAGCGTGCCTGCAGCAGCGCGGCGAGCAGGCGCCCGGCGGCCAGGTCCTGATGGAACTTGAAGCGGCGCAACAGGCCATCGACCGGCGCGGCGTACACGCAGGCGCTGGCCACCCGCTCCAGCAACGGCGGCCGGCGTTGGCACGCGCCGCAGACCTGCTCGGCATCCAGCGCCGGCAACGGCAGCGCGCAGCGGCAGCAGGCCGCCGCATTCCAGGGCACGCCGTCTCGACAGGCGGCACACAGGTCCAGGCCCGGCGCGCCGGGCTCCCCGCACACCAGGCAGCGTTCCGGCAGCAGGCGGCGCTGCAACCAGCGCCAACCGCCGTCAACCAAACCAGTCATTGTGAAGTTGACAGGACGTTGCATGCTTACCAGACTGCCCGCTTTCCCAGCCGCTGACCGTCAGGAAACCCCCATGTCCGCTGTCGTCCGACACGACTGGCAACGCCAGGAATTGCTCGCCCTGTTCGACCTGCCGTTCCCGGAACTGCTGCACCGCGCCGGCGCCGTGCACCGCGAACACTTCGATCCGGCGCAGGTGCAGGTGTCCACGCTGCTGTCGGTGAAGACCGGCGGTTGCCCGGAAGACTGCGCGTACTGCCCGCAGGCGCAGCGCTACGCCACCGGCGTGGAGGCGCAGAAGCTGATGAGCACCGAGGCGGTGCTGGACAAGGCGCGCCAGGCCAAGGCCGCCGGCGCCTCGCGGTTCTGCATGGGCGCGGCCTGGCGCTCGCCCAAGGACCGCGACATCCCGAAGGTGGCGGAGATGATCCGCGAGGTGAAGGCGCTGGGCCTGGAGACCTGCGCCACCCTGGGCATGCTCGACGGCGCGCAGGCGCAGGCGCTGAAGTCCGCCGGGCTGGACTACTACAACCACAATCTGGACACCGCGCCGGATTTCTACGACTCGATCATCCACACCCGCCAGTACCAGGACCGCCTGGACACCCTGACCCACGTGCGCGACGCCGGCCTGAAGACCTGCTGCGGCGGCATCGTCGGCATGGGCGAGTCGCGCGACCAGCGCGCCGGCCTGCTGCAGGCGCTGGCCAACCTGCCGGTGCATCCGGATTCGGTGCCGATCAACCGCCTGGTGCAGGTCGCCGGCACCCCGCTGCACGGCACGGTGGAGTTGGACCCATTCGAGTTCGTGCGCACGATCGCCGTCGCCCGCATCGCGATGCCGCGGGCGATGGTGCGGCTGTCGGCCGGGCGCGAGAGCATGAGCGACGAACTGCAGGCGCTGTGCTTCTGCGCCGGCGCCAACTCGATCTTCTATGGCGAGAAGCTGCTGACCACCGGCAACCCCGACACCGAGCGCGACCAGGCGCTGTTCGCACGCCTTGGGCTGCGGCCGATGCAGGTGATGGTCGATGCCGATGCACACGACCATCCCGGGACCGTGCACGCCGACATCACCACCCAGCCGACTGCGGCGATCGCCGCCGCCCTGGTCTGAACCGAGGCCGCGCGTCCGTCCGCCGATCCGGCCGTCCATCGCCGGCGGCGTCCGGCCCGGCCGGGGACGCGCTACGCTAGCCCGCCAGATGCCCGTCCCGCGCCCATGGCCCGTCCCGACCTGCACGACCGCATCCAGTCCGCGCGCGCCTTGCGCGAAGCGCAGGGGCGCCTGCGCGTGCGCCGCAGCGTCGGCCGCCGCGACGGCGTGCGCCTGGAAGTCGACGGCCGCTGGCTGACCGGCTTCTGCAACAACGACTACCTGGGCCTGGCGCAGCAGTTCGAAGTGGTCGCCGCCCTGCAGGACGCGGCCGCACGCGAAGGCGCCGGCGCCACCGCCTCGCACCTGGTGTGCGGCCACCACGCGCTGCACGAGGCGCTGGAACGCGAGATCGCCGACTGGCTCGGCTATCCGCAGGCGCTGCTGTTCGGCAGCGGCTTCATCGCCAACCTGGCGGTGCAGCAGGCGCTGCTGAGCGAGGAAGAGGACGTGTGCGTGCAGGACCGGCTCAACCACGCCAGCCTGCTCGACGCCAGCCGCCTGGCCGGCTGCCGCCTGCGTCGCTATCCGCATCTGGATGCCGAAGGCGCGATGCGCCAGCTCAAGCACGCCGCCGACGGTGCGGCGATGCTGGCCACCGATGGCGTGTTCAGCATGGACGGCGACGTCGCCCCGCTGCGCTCGCTGGCGCTGGTGGCGCGCACCCAACAGGCGCTGCTGTACGTGGACGACGCGCACGGCGTCGGCGTGGTCGGCCCGCAGGGGCGCGGCAGCGTCGCCGAGGCCGGGCTGGGTGTCGACGACGTTCCGCTGCAACTGGTGACCCTGGGCAAGGCACTGGGCGGCTACGGCGCCGCAGTGGTCGGCGATACCACGCTGATCCGGCATCTGGCCGAAACCGCGCGGCCGTATCTGTACACCACCGCGCTGCCGCCGGCGCAAGCCGCGGCCTCGCTGGCGGCGGTCAAGCTGGCGCGGCGCGACCAGTGGCGGCGCGAGCGGCTGGTCGAGCTGATCGCCCTGTTCCGCGGCGGCGCCCGCCGTCATGGCCTGGAGCTGATGGCCTCGGACACGCCGATCCAGCCGCTGCTGTGCGGCGAGGAGCGCACCGCACTGGCGTGGTCGGCGGCGCTGGAACAGGCCGGCTACCTGGTCTCGGCGATCCGCCCGCCGACCGTGCCGGAGGGCAAGTCGCGGCTGCGCGTGACCCTGTCGGCGCTGCACACGCCGGCGCAGGTGCAGGCGCTGCTGGATGCCCTGGCGCTGGCCCGCGATCGCGTGGCCGCGCACCCGCCCGGCGTGCCGGCGTGAGCGCGACCGGCCTCGCCGCGCGACGCGCGGTGTGGGACGCGCTGGCCGAGCTGTACCTGGACGATGCGGTCGACGCGCGGCATGCGCAGATCGCCGCGGTACTCGCCGCTTCGCCGTTCGCCACCGACACGCTGTGGCAGATGCTGCGCGAGGACGTGCATCCGCGGCTGGCGCCGAACCTGCTGACCACGGCTGGCGCCTGGCAGGGCATCGACGGCGACTGGCTGAGCGCGGCGATCCAGCAGCGCCGTGGTGCGCATCGCGTGTCCGCCTGGCGCACCCGCGACTATCCGCGCCGACAGTGGCGCCTGCTGCTGCCGCAGGTGCTGGCGCAGCGCGCGGCGCACTGACGCGGCAGCCGACGCTGCCTTTCCTGTTCCTTCGCAACGACGGACGACGATGCATATCGACACCCTGGGGCAGGGCCCCGATCTGGTCCTGCTGCACGGCTGGGCGTTGAACGGCGGCATCTTCGCGCCCTTGGTCGAGCGCCTGTCGGCGCAGTACCGCCTGCACCTGGTGGACCTGCCCGGGCACGGCCACAGCCGCGGCGACGACACGCCGCTGGCATTGCCGCACGTGGTCAGCGCGATCGCCGCGGCCACGCCGCCGGCCGTGTGGCTGGGCTGGTCGCTGGGCGGGCTGTTCGCGCTGCACGCCGCCGCCACGCAACCGCAGGTGCGCGGGCTGGCGATGCTCGCGGCGACGCCGCGCTTCGTACGCGGCAGCGACTGGCCGCACGCGGTGGAGCCGCAGGTGTTCGAACAGTTCGGCCGCGATCTGGCCGAGGACTATCGCGGCACCCTCGAGCGCTTCCTGGCACTGGATACGCTCGGCTCGGCGCACGCGCGCGCCGAACTGCGCACCCTGCGCGAGGCGCTCGACGCCCGCGGCACGCCCGACCCGCACGTGCTGCAGGACGGCCTGACCCTGCTGGAACGCACCGACCTGCGCCGCGCCCTGCCCGGCCTGCGCGTGCCCAGCCTGTGGATCGGCGGCCAGCGCGACCGCCTGGTCCCACCCGCAGGCATGGAGGCCGCCGCGGCGCTGGCGCCGAACGCGCGTGCGCTAATCATCGCCGGCGGCGGCCACGCCCCGTTCCTCGGCCATGCCGCTACGGTCGCCGAGGCGCTGCGTGGATTTATGGCGACGCTGGACTAGCGGCGTCGCGCCGCGCGTTCCACGGTGCTGTCGTAGCAGCGGCTTCAGCCGCGACACGCCCGTTGCGTCGGGTCGTGGCTGAAGCCGCTCTACAAGCGCTTGCGTCAAGCCCGCCGGGCGCACTGTGGGAGGGACTTCAGTCCCGACGCATTGCGCCATCGGAAAACGCACACCGTCTCGCGCGTCGCACGCTGCATGACAGTTGACTCCCACAAGGCATCACGCGACCCGCACCGATGTCAGAAAGACGCAAGCGGCTCCGCCGTGGGACTCAACTGTCGTGCCGCCGCGACAAGCGAAGCCGAAAGCCGACCGACACCCTCCGTCGTCGCGACTGAAGTCCCTCCCACAAGGATGCCGGCCACCCGTGTGGGAGCGACTTCAGTCGCGACGCATGGCAGCAAAACGCTACGCAGCGAAGCCGCTCCTGCACCTGCCGTGCGTGCCAGTGTCCTCAACGTCGCGGAGCGAGGCTGGCCGCCACTGCGCCGATGTCCGATCATCGCGGTTCCTTCGAACGAGAGTGCAAGCATGGACCTTGGAATCGCCGGCAAATGGGCGCTGGTCTGCGCCGCGAGCAAGGGGCTGGGACTGGGCTGCGCGCAGGCGCTGGCCCGCGAAGGCGTGCATGTGGTGATCGTGGCGCGCGGCCAGGCCGCGCTGGAGGCGGCCGCGGCGCAGCTGCGCGCGCTCGATGGCGGTGGCGAGGTGGTCGCGGTGGCGGCGGACATCGCCACCGAGGCCGGCCGCGCCGCCGTATTGGCCGCCTGCCCGCAGGTCGACATCCTGATCAACAACGCAGGCGGACCGCCGCCCGGCGATTTCCGCGACTGGGAACGCGAGGACTGGCTGCGCGCGCTCGACGCCAACATGCTGGCGCCGATCGCGTTGATCCGCGCCACCGTCGATGCGATGCAGGCGCGCGGCTTCGGCCGCATCGTCAACATCACCTCGGCCGCGGTGAAGGCACCGATCGACAGCCTGGGGCTGTCCAACGGCGCGCGCGCCGGCCTCACTGGCTTCGTCGCCGGGCTGGCGCGGCGCACGGTGGCGCACAACGTGACCATCAACAACCTGCTGCCGGGGCAGTTCGACACCGACCGCTTGCGTGGCAACATCGCCCACGCCGCGCAGCATGAGGGCATCAATCCCGCCGACCTGGCCGAACGCAAGCGCCGGCAGATTCCGGCCGGGCGCTTCGGCACCGCGGAAGAATTCGGTGCGGCCTGCGCCTTCCTGTGCAGCGCGCAGGCCGGCTACCTGAGCGGTCAGAACCTGCTGCTGGATGGCGGCAGCTATCCGGGGACGTTCTGAGAAGCCGGGAGTGGGGATTGGGGAGTCGGAATTCGTAAGCCGAGATTGGCGACGCGTGCGCAGAACGCGGTGATGCAGGTGGCGCTGCTGGCCGCGGCACGACGCGGGCGGCGATAATGCGCGGATGGATCCTTCCGCGTTCGACTCCCAGCACATCCGCCGCGCCTTCGCGCGTGCGGCCGCCAGTTACGATGCCGCCGCGGCGCTGCAGCGCGAGGTGCAGGGGCGCTTGCTGGAATCGCTGGACTACCTCGGCGACCGCGTCCCGCAGGTGGTGCTGGACGTGGGCAGCGGTCCGGCGCATGCCGCCGCGGCGATGAAGAAGCGCTGGCCGCGCGCGCAGGTGATCGCGCTCGACCAGGCGCTGCCGATGCTGCAGCAGGCCAAGCGCCAGGCCGGCTGGTGGAAGCCGTTCGGCCGCGTCTGCGCCGATGCGCGCGCGCTGCCGCTGGCCGAGCACAGCGTCGATGTGATCTTCAGCAATCTGTGCCTGCAGTGGGTCGAGGACCTGCCGGCGGTGTTCGCCGGATTCCGCCGCGTGCTGCGCCCCGGCGGCCTGCTGCTGTGTTCCAGCTTCGGCCCGGATACCCTGGTCGAACTGCGCGAGGCCTTCGCCCAGGCCGACCGCACCACGCCGCATGTGAGCCGCTTCGCGCCGATCGCGCAGTTCGGCGATGCGCTGATGCTGTCGGGCTTCCGCGATCCGGTGCTGGACCGCGACGTGTTCAACCTGACCTATCCGGACCTTGCCGCGCTGATGCGCGAACTGCGCGCGATCGGCGCCACCAACGCGCTGCAGGCGCGCCGCCACACCCTCACCGGCCGCGGCCGCTTCGCCGCTGCCGCGGCGGCCTACGAGCCGCTGCGCGGCGCCGACGGCACCCTGCCCAGCACCTGGGAAGTGATCTACGCGCACGCCTGGGCGCCGCCGCCGGGCGCGCCGATCCGCGAGGGCGGCGGCGAGATCGCCGCGGTGCCGCTGTCAGCGATCCCGATCCGCCGCCGCGGCGACTGAGCCGGGCAGCACCCGGAACAGCACCCGACCCTGGTAGGGCGTGCCCAACACCTGCGCCTGCGCCCCCTGCGCGGCGATGCGCGCGGCGACCTGCGGCCAGGCCTCCTGCTTGCACACCCACACCCGCCCGGCGCGCGGTTGCCGCAACACCGTGAGCAGATCGGCGTCGTATTCGGGACCGAAACGCGGCGCGTCGCGCACTGGGTTCAGGCGGATCTTGCGTACCTGCGCGCCCAGCTCCAGGCGCAGGCCGTAACGCGCCATGTCCTCGACGAACACCACTTCGCGCACCGGCGCATCGGCGCGCTGCGCGATCGCCTGCGCCCAGGCGCCGGCATCCTTGTGCGTGGGCAGCAGCGCCACGGCCAGTTCGAGCGCCAGCAGCAATCCGCACCAGCCCAGCAGCCACGGCCAGCGCCACGGCGCCCGGCCCTCCTGCGCGCGCTGCCACGCCGCCAGCAACGCCAGCGGCACGAACAGCGGCAGCACGTACAGCGGCAGCCGTGAGCGCGATAGGCACAACACCAGCAGCGGCAGCAGCAGCCACAGGGTCAGCAGCAGCGGCGCGGCCTGCTGCAGGCGCAACGCCGGATCGCGCCACCACTGCCGCAGCTGCCGCGGCAATTGCCAGGCCCAGCGCGCCAGCGCCGGCGTCCACGGCAGCGTGCCCAGGACCAGGATCGGCGCATACGCCACCGCCCAGCCGTACCACTGCGCGTTGCGCCCGAACGCATCGCTGGCCACGCGCTTGACCACCTCGTCGCCGACGAAGTACTGCAGCAATCCGGGATGGCCGTGGATCACCGCCAGGTACCAGGGCAGCGCCAGCACCACGAACAGGGCGATGCCGGAGAGCTGCAGCGCGCGCCGCGGCGGCCCCGGCGTCACCGCGTTGAACAGCAGCAGCGCCGGCAGCGGCAGCAGGCCAGGCGGACCCTTGGTCATGAACGCCAGGGCGAAGCCGGCCCACATCGCCGCGATCCAGCGCTTGCCCTGTCCGGGCGGATGCGCCCGCGCTTCGACGAAGGCCCACACCGCCAGGGTCTCGCAGGCGGCGAGCAGGAAGTCGGTGGAAATCCATTGCGCCGCGCCGAACGGGGCCAGCATGGTCGCGTACAGCAGCGCCGCCTGCGCCGGCAGCTCAGGGCGTTCGGGAAACAGCCGCGCGGCCAGGCGCCACACCAGCAGCACGCACAGCAGGTAGGACAGCGCCGACGGCAACCGCGCCGCCCAGGGCGACGGCCCGAACACGGCGACGCTGGCGGCGATCGCCCAGTAGGTCAACGGCGGCTTGGTCCAGTGCGCCACGTCCTCGCTGCGGCGGGGCGTGAGCCAGTCGCCGCTGTGCAGCATGTTCAGCGCGACATTGGAGTAGCGGCCCTCGTCGGCATCCCAGATGCCGCGGGCGCCCAGCAGGGCCAGCGCGAGGGTGCAGGCCAGCAGCGCCACCGCGACGGCCGGGGAACGAAGCAGCGCGCGCATCGGCAGTCCTCTCGGTCGACGCGGCGACCTTAGTCACCGCGCCTGTGGCCGCAGATGACGGCCGGCGGACAGTTGTGCGACAGCGCGAACGCGCCGGCCTCAGGCCGGCGCGTGGCTCAGGCGGAGACCTGCGCGATCCAGTCTTCCAGGTTGTAGTAGTTGCTCACCCGGGCGATCCTGCCGTCGCGGATGTCGAAGAACGCCCCGCCCGGCAGCACGTAGCGCTGGCCGCGCGCCTCCGGCAGGCCGGTGTCGGTGTGGTGGTATTCGCCATGCACCACGTACTCGGCGGCGGCACGGCCGCCGTCCTGCGCGGCCAGCACCACGATATCGTGCAACTGCTCGCGGTAGCTGGCGTTCATGCGCTGCAGGAAGGCGGCGAAGACCTCCTTGCCGGTCTCGCGCGCGCCCTGGTTGAGATCGTGGGCGACATCGTCGGTGAGCATGCCCAGCATGCCGTCCCAGTCGCCGCGGTTGAACGCGGCGTAATAGGCCTGCACCAGGGCGATGGCCTGGTCCTGCGCAGGAACTCCGTGGTTGCTCATGGCTGCCTCCCTCGGGCCGTGGAAAGGCCCATCATACGGCGCGGCACAGCCCTGCGGCGGGCAGCCACCGGCGGCGGCGATGGAGGCACTGGACCTTCTGCAGCCGCAAGCGCCAACGGGGTCGGACACAGCGCGCCAGGCCCGCGATCTTTCGCGACTCGGGACGGCACTGCCACGGGGGGGGCACCAAGGCTGCGCGCGCGCTGCGTGGGCGCGCTCCATCAGCCGCGCAGTGCGCGCCTGTTTTGGGCGCCGCCCCATGGGAGCGCCTCCGATGCGACGGCAAACTCGCTTGCACATCCCTCGCAGTCGACACACCCGGCGCTGCGCAACCAATCGGAGGAGTGTGCATGTCTCGCACTGTGGTCCTGTCGCTGTCGCTGTCGCTGCTGCTCGCTGGCTGCTCGTCTGTCCGCTCACCGCCCCAGACTCCAGCCACTGCGGCACCATCGCCCCCGACACTCCTGGACCGCGGCAGTTACGACGTATCGGTGCAAACGCCCTCCCTGGCGCAAAACGAACGCGTCCGTTTCATCGTCCTGCATTACACCGCGCTCAATGACGCCCGTTCACTGAAGGTGCTGTCAGGCCCGGATGTCAGCGCCCATTACCTGGTGCCGGCGCGCCCGGCGCTGGTGGATGGAAAGCCGGTCGTCCTGCAACTGGTGGCCGAACAGAAACGGGCGTGGCACGCTGGCGTGAGCGCCTGGAATGGCCGCAGCAATCTGAACGATACGTCCATCGGTGTGGAGATCGTCAATCTCGGCTTTGCACAGGGCAAGGCCGGCAATCGGCAGTGGTACGCCTTCGCGCCGGAGCAAGTCGCCGCGCTGGTGCCGCTGCTCAACGACCTCATCACCCGCTATGGCATCGCACCGCAGAACGTGCTCGGCCACAGCGACGTGGCGCCCCTGCGCAAGTACGATCCAGGTCCGCTGTTCCCCTGGGAAATGCTCGCCCGGCACGGCATCGGCGCATGGCCGGACCAGGCGAACGTGCGCCGCTACCTGGCCGGGCGCGATCCCAATGCGCCCGGCGATGTACTCGCGCTGCAGCGGGCGCTCAAGCGTTATGGGTACAACGAGGTGAGTGTCGACGGGCGTTGGAGCGGAAAACTGCAACGCATCGTCGCCGCGTTCCAGATGCACTTCAGGCCACGCAAGACCAGCGGCATCATCGACGCTGAAACCGAGAGCATCGCCAACGCCCTGGTCGTCCAGTACGTCGACCCGGCATGGTGAGCGAGCTGGCTCGCATCCGCGGGTCGGCGCGCGCAACGCCAAGACATGCAGGAACCGCGCGCGTGCGACGACCGCGATCCAACGAAGCGCCTGCACGCCGATGACCGTCAGGTCGTGACGAAAGCGCTGTTGTAGCGTCGTCGCCTGCAGCGGCCTCGACCCGGCATCGCCGCTGGTTCGACGGATTCACCCTCGATCTCCGCCGGGATCCCTGCTCGTCCGCCGAGACGCACAGCGGCCCTGCTCCGCGATGTGCGCCCTTGCACGGCCGTGATCGCGCCCGGCCAGATGCAGGCCATGGCGCGGCTGCATGACGTGCGCGGCCCGCATGGGCCGCGCGCCGGCCTCGCCATCACCTCGTGTACGCGACCGTTGCGGTGGCGATTGATCCGGGTGCGCTCGGCAGCGGCCGGCGCCAGGGAATGCGCCGTTGCGTACCGCACCCCGCAGGTTCAGGCGCCGGGGACCACCAGGTCGCGATGGAAGAAGTACAGCTCCTGCAGCAGGAAGCGCCAGCGGGTCTGGAAGCTGCGGAAACGGCTGCTCGGGGTCGACGACGCCAGGGCGTCGATCTGCAGTTCCTGGCACAGCCGCAGCGCCCGTGCCATGTGCAGCGGATCGCTGACCACGATCACCCGGTGCAGGCCGTGTTCGCGCATCAGCCGCCGCGCCTCGATCAGGTTCTGCCGGGTGGTGCGCGACACCGTCTCGATCAGGATCGCGTCGGCCGGCACGTCGTGGCGCAGCGCGTAGCGCCGGGCCACCTGCGACTCGGCGAAGCGCGCGCCGTTGCCGAAGCCGCCGGTGAAGATCAGGGTCGGCGCGTAGCCGCGCTGGTACAGGTCCAGGCCGTGGCGGATGCGCTCCTCGAACACCGGCGACGGCTTGGCGTCGTAGGCCGCGGCGCCGAGCACGATGATCGCGTCGGCCGGCGCCGCCTGGTCGCGGTCGCCGACCCAGACGATGTAGATCGCCACGCCCAGCAGCCACAGCCCCAGCAGCGCCGCCAGGCGCACCAGCCAGCGCAGCCAGCGGAAGCCGCCCCGCGCGCTCATGCCGCGCCCCATGGCAAGGCGTCCAGGTCGACGTTGCCGCCGGACAGGATCACCCCGACCCGGCGCCCGGCGAAACGCGCCGGCTGTGCCAGCACCGCCGCCAGGGCGATCGCCGAGGACGGCTCCACCACCTGCTTGAGCACCTGCCACAGCAGCCGCATCGCCGCCACGGTCGCCGCGTCCTCCACCACCAGCACCTCGGCGTGGCCGTGCAGCAGGGCGAAGTTGGGTTCGCCGAGGGTGCCGCGCAGGCCGTCGCAGAGCGTGTCCGGGACCATGTCCAGGCGGCGCTCGCCGGCCGCCAGCGAGCGCGCGGTGTCGGCGGCGCCGGCCGGCTCGGCCAGCAGCAACTGCGCCTGCGGCGCCCGCGCCGACAGCGCCAGGCGGCTGCCCGCGGCCAGGCCGCCGCCACCGACCGGCACCACCAGCAGGTCCAGCCCGCCGCTGGCGTCCAACAGTTCCAGCGCCGCGGTGCCCTGCCCGGCGATCACCGCCGGATCGGCATAGGGATGCACCAGGGTCGCGCCGGTATCGCGCTGCACCTGGGCGCACAGCGCCTCGCGCGCGGCGATGCTCGGCGCGCAACGCCACAGCGTGGCGCCGTGGCGGGCGATGTTGGCGAGCTTGACGGCGACCGCCCCCTCCGGCACCACCACATGGCAGCCGATGCCGCGGGTGCGCGCGGCCAGGGCCAGCGCCGCGCCATGGTTGCCGGAGGAATGGGTGACCACCCCGCAGGCCGCCTGCGCCGGGTCCAGCGCCCACACCGCGTTGCAGGCACCGCGGAACTTGAACGCGCCACCGCGCTGCAGGTGTTCGGCCTTGAAGTACAGCTGCGCGCCGGTGGCGGCATCCAGCGCCCGCGAACGCAGCACCGGGGTTGGCCGCGCGTGCGCGGCAATGCGTGCGGCGGCCGCCAGGACGTCGCCGAACTCGGGCAGAAAACGTGAGACCATGCGCGAAAGGGTAGCGTATCGTCGCCAACGTGCAGCGCCCGCGACCCGCGCCGGTTCGCCGTCGTTGCGCGCAACTTAAGCGTTCAAGTGCAGCCGATGAAGTTAAGGGGGGATTCAATGCCACGGACCGAACCTGTCAGCCAGCCTGCTGGAGGGCAAACGCCATGAAACTGCGCCTGATCTGCGCCGCTGGACTGCTGGCCGCACTGGGCGGCTGCGCCACCTACGATTACGCCGGAGGCGGCGAGGGTGGCTACTACCGTGGCGCCCCGTCGGTCGAATACCGCTACCCGGCCGGCTACTCCGAGTACTACTCGCCCTACGGCGCGGTGCCCTACTACGGTTACGGCCCGTCCTATTACGGCTACTACGGGTACGGCGTGCCCTATTACTACTACCGTGGCTACGATGGCCCGCGCCACCGCCCGCCACCGCGTCCGCGGCCGGACGACGGCGGCTCGCGGCCGCCGTCGCCGCCGCCCAGCGTGGGTGGTCGGGTACCGACGCCGTGGCGCGACATGGACCGCCTGCGGCGTCCGGACGCGCTCAATTCGGCACCGCGGCCGCAATCGATGCAGCCGGCCCGGCCGGCGATGCAGCGGCCCGAGGGCATGCAGCGCCCGCCGGCGCCGCGCCCCGGCAATATGGGTCGCAGCAATGGGACACGTCGCACACTAGAACCCTAAGAAAGGGCTTGCGTTCGCCTGTCCCAGCACGCACTCTACGTCCTACGGGGTGACCGCCTGCGTCGCTTTATGACCCGAAGGGGTCGACCCCACCGTCTATGTCGATGTCCGACAGGGAAATCTGGATCCCCCCTGTTCCGGCCCTGTCGGGCGTCGGCGCCTCACAACGAAAAGCCCCGGTCCGCCGGGGCTTTTCGCGTTGGGGCCTTGCCATTGCTGGGGTGGCGCCGGCGACCGGCGAAAAACGGGCATAAAAAAGGGCCGGTAGTCCCCCGACTACCGGCCCCCAGCTCCCCCAACGTGCGCGTGACTGGCCCCTGTTCCAATTCCAGTCATACGCCCCTGACGCATTGCCACGTTGGGTGCAGTGGGAATATCTGCAGATTGCGTGCCAACTTGAGGCCCGGATCTGCAATTTGTGATGCAACCGCTAAAATTCCTGTTCACACCCTGGGCGACGTCCCGTGTCGCCCCCTGCCGCCGGCCCCGCGCCGGCCGACGAGACCCCGATGAGCGATTCCTTCTACCGCCATGACGTGATCGTGATCGGCGGCGGCCATGCCGGCACCGAGGCGGCGCTGGCGTCCGCGCGTGCCGGCGCGCGCACCCTGCTGCTGACCCACAACGTGGAGACGGTGGGGGCGATGAGCTGCAACCCGGCGATCGGTGGCATCGGCAAGGGCCACCTGGTCAAGGAGATCGACGCGCTGGGCGGGGCGATGGCCCACGCCGCGGATCTGGCCGGCATCCAGTGGCGGACCCTCAATGCCTCCAAGGGCCCGGCGGTGCGCGCGACCCGCTGCCAGGCCGACCGCAGCCTGTACCGCAGCGCGATCCGGCGCCTGGTCGAGGCGCAGCCGAACCTGACCGTGTTCCAGGCCGCGGTGGACGACCTGGTGATGGACGGCGAGCGCGTGCGCGGCGTGCTGACCCAGACCGGGCTGCGCTTCGAGGCCGCGGCGGTGGTGCTGACCGCCGGCACCTTCCTGGCCGGCAAGATCCACATCGGCCAGACCCAGTACGCCGGCGGCCGCGCCGGCGATCCGCCGGCCACCGCGCTGGCGCAGGCGCTGCGCGACGGCCGCTTCGGCGTGGACCGGCTCAAGACCGGCACCCCGCCGCGCATCGACGGGCGCAGTCTGGACTATGCGGCGATGGAGGAACAGCCCGGCGACGATCCGCTGCCGGTGATGTCGTTCCTGGGCGAGGTGGCGCAGCATCCGCGCCAGGTCTCGTGCTGGATCACCCACACCACCGAGCGCACCCACGCCATCATCCGCGGCGCGCTGGACCGCTCGCCGCTGTACACCGGCCAGATCGAGGGCATCGGCCCGCGCTACTGCCCCTCGATCGAGGACAAGGTGGTGCGCTTCGCCGAGAAGGCCAGCCACCAGATCTTCGTCGAGCCGGAAGGCCTGGACGTGGTCGAGATCTACCCCAACGGCATCTCCACCTCGCTGCCGTTCGACGTGCAGCTGGAGCTGGTCCGCTCGATCCGCGGCTTCGAGCGCGCGCACATCACCCGCCCCGGCTACGCCATCGAGTACGACTTCTTCGACCCGCGCGGACTCAAGGCCTCGCTGGAGACCAAGGCCATGCCCGGGCTGTTCTTCGCCGGCCAGATCAACGGCACCACCGGCTACGAGGAAGCCGCCGCGCAGGGCCTGATCGCCGGCCTCAACGCCGCGCGCCAGGTGCGCGGGCTGGAGCCGTGGTCGCCGCGTCGCGACCAGGCCTACATCGGCGTGCTGATCGACGACCTGATCACCCATGGCACCAGCGAGCCGTACCGCATGTTCACCAGCCGCGCCGAGTACCGGCTGCAGCTGCGCGAGGACAACGCCGACGCGCGCCTGACCGGCATCGGCCACGAGCTGGGCATCGTCGACGAGACGCGCTGGGCGCGGTTCCAGGCCAAGCAGGAGGCGGTGGCGCGCGAGAACGAGCGCCTGCGTGCGCTGTGGGCGACGCCGGGCAACGCGCTGGGCCGCGAGGTCGCGGCGACGCTGGGCGTGGCGGTGAGCCGCGAGACCACCGTGCTGGACCTGATCAAGCGCCCGGAGCTGGACTACGCCGCACTGATGCGGGTGCCGTCGCTGGGCCCGGGCGTAGCCGACGCGCAGGTGGCCGAACAGGTGGAGATCGGCATCAAGTACGCCGGCTACCTGGACCGCCAGCGCGACGAGATCGCCCGCCAGCAGCGCCACGAGGACACCCCGATCCCGGCCGCGTTCGACTACGCGCAGGTGCGCGGCCTGTCGGCCGAAGTGCAGCAGAAGCTCGAGCGCGTGCGCCCGCAGACCGTGGGCCAGGCGCAGCGCATCCCCGGCATGACCCCGGCGGCGATCTCGCTGCTGCTGGTGCACCTGGAGCGGGCGCGGCGCAGCCGGGTGGCGTGATCGGTCGCGAACGCGCATCGCGCGCAGCACCCCCACGCAGGAGCGGCTTCAGCCGCGACCTGGGCGTGTCGGCAATGCCCCGTCGCGGCTGAAGCCGCTCCTTTGTTTTTCCCTTCTCCCCTCCGGAGAAGGTGCCCCGAAGGGGCGGATGAGGGTACGGATGGTGCACTAAGGTCCGGAGGCGGCGCTGCGCTCCCGGACCCTCACCCCAACCCCTCTCCCGGGGGGAGAGGGGCTTTGACTACGGAAGCCGACGCATCCGCGCGACTGGCACATGGTTCCAGACGAAGCAGCGCGTGCCAGCGCCGGTGGCGATTGCCGGGAGGGGGTACCCACTGCGGTTGCACTCACTCCTGCGTGGCCACCGGCAGCAGCCGCTGGCGCAGCAGCAGCGCGGCCAGGTCCAGGGTTTCGCCGGCCACGCGCATCACCCTGCCCATGTTGATGAAGCCGTGGATCATGCCGGGGTGGACGCGCACCAGGGTTTCCACACCCGCCTCGCGCAGGCGCTGCGCGTAGTGCAGGCCTTCGTCGTGCAGCGCGTCGCGGTCGGCGAGCACCACCAGCGCCGGGGCGACGCCGGCCACGTCCGGCGCCACCACCGGGGAGATGCGCCAGTCCGATGCCAGCGACGGGTCCGGCAGCAGCTGGCGGTCGAAGTAGCGCATCGCCGCTTCGGTCAGCGGCGGGATGCCGGCGTTGTGCACGCGCGAGGGAAAGGGATTGTCCGGGCGTACGTCGGTCAGCGGATAGATCAAGATCTGGCAGCGCAGGGCGATGCCGGCATCGCGCGCGGCCAGTGCGGCGCTCGCCGCCAGGGCGCCGCCCATGCTGTCGCCGGCCACGGCCAGGCGCTGCGGATCGGCACCGACCTCGGCCGGGTGTGCGGCCAGCCAGTGCACCACCGCGATCACGTCCTCGATGCCAGCCGGCGCAGGATGTTCGGGCGCCAGCCGGTAGTCCACCGCCAGCACCTGGCAGCCGGCGCGTGCGGCCAGTTGTCGGCACACGTCGTCGTGCGAGTCGAGGTCGCCGACCACGCCACCGCCGCCGTGCGCGTAGAGGCAGGTCGGCGCCGGGCTAGCGTCGAGGCCGTGCGGGCGGTACAGGCGCAGCGGAATCGGCGCGGCCGGACCCGGCGCCTGCAGGTCGCGGACCTCGGCCATCTCCACGTGTGGGAAACCGAATTGCGCGGCGACGCCGCGCATCATCGCCCGCGCCTGGGGCAAGGGCAGTTCCTCCATCGGCGGCTGCCCGGACTGCTGGGCCTGGGCGAAGAAACGCACGACGTCTGGATCGAAATACATGGGTGGCCCTCCCGGGGCGGCTGCGCAAGCGGCGTCGGGCGGATTGTTATTCTCGATAACCATTTCCGCAAATAAGCGAACCGGAACGCCGATGCGCGGTAGCCGACGGGTCAGCGGCAGGCGGCCGATCGTCATGGCGCGGATGCGCGTGCAATGCAGGCGCGGCAAGGCATTGCGCAGCTTGGAGCACGCGCTGGCGACGGGCGCGCACGCGGTGCCGCCACATTGCGGCGCAGCATGGACTTGCGCGCCGCGTGCCGGAACGCGGCTCAGTCGTCCTGCGCGGCGGCTTCGCGGCCCTGCTGGCGGATGATGGCTTCCTGCCGCGCGTCCTCGATCGAGGCGCGCACCGCGCGCACGTCGGCGCGACGGGTGTCGAAGGTGAAGCGGCCGGTGAGCACGCTGTCCGGGCGCAACGTGCCCTTCTCGTACAGCGCCCACATCTCCTCGCCGTAGTGGGTGGCGTTGAGCTCGGGCGCGAAGCGGCCCAGGCAGTCGCGCAGGTTGTGCACGTCGCGCAGCAGCATGCTGCGGGCGGCGTTGTTGCCGGCGGCGCTGACCACCTGCGGGAAGTCGATCACCACCGGGCCGTCGGCGGCGACCAGCACGTTGTATTCGGACAGGTCGCCATGGACCAGGCCCAGGCACAGCATCTTCACCACGTCGCCGACCAGCTGCGTGTGGAAGGCGCGCGCCTGCTCCGGTTCCAGTTCCACCTCGCCCAGGCGTGGCGCGCTCTGCCCGTCGGCATCGGTGACCAGGTCCATCAGCAGCACGCCGTGGAAGTAGCCGCGCGGCTGCGGCACGTGCACGCCGGCGTCCACCAGCTGGTACAGGGTGTTGGCCTCGGTGTCCTTCCACGCGGCTTCCTGCTCGCGGCGGCCGAACTTGCTGGCCTTGCCGATCGCCCGCGCCTGGCGGCTGCCGCGCACCTTGCGCCCTTCCTGGTACTGCACGCGGGCCTGGAAGCTGCGCTGCGCCATGTCCTTGTAGACCTTGGCGCAGAGCACGTCGTCGCCGGCCTGGACTACGTAGACCGCAGCCTCCTTGCCGCTCTTGAGCGGGCGCAGCACGCCGTCGATGACGCCATCGTCGATCAGCGGCTGCAGGCTCGGGGGGATCTTCATCGGGTGCGGCGTACCTGGAGTGAGTCGCCGCGATTATGGCCCAAGGCTGGCGTGGTGCCCGGCGTGCCGGTGCGGCATCGACGGTGTCGCCAACGCGCCAAAGATACGTACGGAGCGGCTTGCGGCCTGTGCGACGAACGATTGGGCGGCGCGGCGGCGCCCGGCATTTGTCTACGACGGCCGCCGAGGTGTACCGCCGCGTTCAGCTATCGAGACGGTGGCACAGGGCTGTCGTGTTGCGTGCGGCGCGGGCACGCGCGAGGCGTTGCCTGGTTGGATGGCTGGATAGGCGTTCGACTGCCGTCGCGTCGGGACTGAAGTCCCTCCCACAGGAAGCGCCTCCCGCACTGGGAAACAGGGCGTCGCATGCTTGCGCACGGTCAGGTTCCGTCATGAAGACGGCAGTACGGCGGCTGCCGTTTTGGTTGCCACGGGGATGTCGCATAGGGCCTCGCCTTGGTCGACGGTTGGACGGCGTCCAACTGTCCTGCGTCGGGACTGAAGTCCCTCCCACAGAAGAGCGTCGTGCGTGGCGACGCTTCTGCACGCTCGTGCCAGCCTCAGGCTGGCCTCAAACTCGCCTCAGGCCAGCCCAGGCCCGGCCTCGCGCTGCCTCGGTTCCGGCTCAGGGCGAGGCAGCGACCTGGGCCTGGGCCTGGGCGTCGGCGCCGCCGCCGAGCACCTGGTACAGGGTGACGCGGTTGCTGGCGTCCTGCAGGCGCAGTGCGATCAGCGCCTGCTGCGCGGCGAACAGCGAGCGCTGCGCATCCAGCACCGGCAAGTGGCCGTCCAGGCCAGCGCGGTAGCGCGCGTCGGCCAGGGTGTAGCTGCGCTGGCTGGCGTCGACCAGGGCCTGCTGCGCGGTCAGCTGCGCCTGCAGATGGTCGCGCGTGGCCAGGGCGTCGGCCACTTCGGCGAAGGCCGACTGGATCGCCTTCTCGTACTGCGCCACGGCGATGTCCTTGCCGAGCTTGGAGGCGTCCAGCGAGGCCTTCAGCGCACCGGCGTGGAAGATCGGCGCGGTGATGCTGGGCACGAACGACCAGGTGCGGCTGCCGGCGGAGAACAGCGTGGACAGCGCATCGCTGCTGCGCCCGGTCGAGGCGGTCAGGCTCAGCGACGGGAAGAACGCCGCGCGTGCGGCGCCGATGTCGGCGTTGGCCGCCTGCAAGGTGTGCTCGGCGGCGAGCACGTCCGGGCGCTGCAGCAATACCGCCGAGGACAGGTGCGCCGGCAGCGGCGCCAGCGCCACGCTGCCCTGCATCGCCTGCGCGGTCGGCAGCAGCGCCGCCTCCACCGGCGCGCCGACCAGCAGTTGCAGCGCATCGCGCGCCTGCGCCAGCTGGGTGGCGGCGCTGGCGACGGCGACGCGCGCCGACTCCACGCTGGTCTGCTGCTGCGCCAGGTCCAGCCCGGACGCGCTGCCGATGCTGTGGCGGCGCTCGGTCAGTTGCAGAGTCTGCGCCTGGCTGTCCAGGGTCTGCTGCGCCAGCGCCAGTTGCGCCTGGTCCGCGCCCACGGTCAGCCACGCCGCGGCGACCTGGGCGACCAGGGTCAGGCGCACGTTGCGCTGGTTTTCCGCACTGGACAGCCAGTTCTGCAGGGCTTCCTGCTTGAGACTGCGCAGTTGCCCGAACAGATCCAGCTGCCAGCTGCTGAGCCCGACCTGCAGGGTGTCGCTGGTGCTGACCTGGGAGACGCCGTCGTCGTTGCTGGCGGCGCTGCTGCGGCCGCGGCTCATGCTGGCGTTGGCGTCGAACGAGGGCAACTGCGCGGCGCGCTGGAGGCGGTACTGCGCGCGCGCCTTGTCGATGGACAGCACCGCCACGCGCAGGTCGCGGTTGTTCTGCAAGGCCAGCGCGATGGTCTGGCGCAGCCGCGGATCCAGGAACACCTGCTGCCAGTCCGGCATCGCCAGCGTGTCGGTGGCGGCGCCGGCGGCGGGCGCCACGTCGACCGCGGCCAGGTCGGCCGGCACGGGTGCCGCCGGGCGTACGTAGGTGGGCGCCAGTGTGCAGCCGGACAGGGCCAACAGCGTGGCCACCGCCACGCTCATGCGGGTCAACGCGCTCATGCCTGCGTCTCCGGGTGGGCGACCGCCGGTCCGGGGAACATCCGGCGCACGATCACGTAGAACAGCGGCACGAAGAACAGGCCCAGGGTGATCGAGGCCAGGGTGCCGCCGGTGACGCCGGTGCCCAGCGAGTGGCGCGCGGCCGAGCCGGCGCCCTTGCTGAACACCAGCGGCAGCACGCCGAGCAGGAACGCCAGCGAGGTCATCAGGATCGGCCGCAGGCGCATCTGCACCGCGTGCAGGGTGGCGGCGAGCAGGCTTTCGCCGCGGTGTTCGAGGTCGCGCGCGAACTCGACGATGAGGATGCCGTTCTTCGCCGCCAGTCCCACCGTGGTCAGCAGGCCGACCTGGAAGTACACGTCGTTCTCCAGGCCGCGCAGGGTCATCAGCAGCACCGCGCCGAACACGCCCACCGGCACCGCCAGCATCACCGCGAACGGAATCGACCAGCTCTCGTACAGCGCCACCAGGCACAGGAACACGAACAGCAGCGAGATCGCGTACAGCGCCGGCGCCTGGTTGGCCGACAGCTTTTCCTGGTAGGCCATGTCCGACCACGCGTAGCCGAAGCCGTGCGGCAACTGCTTGCTGAGTTCGGCCATCGCGTCCATCGCCGCGCCGGAGCTGACCCCGGGCACCGCCTGGCCGGTCAGCTCCATCGCCGACACGCCGTTGTAGCGTTCCAGCGCGGCCGGTGCGCTGGTCCAGTGCGAGCGGGTGAACGCCGACATCGGCACCATGTCGCCGCCGCCGTTGCGCACCGTCCAGCGGTCCAGGTCCTGCGGCGCCATGCGTGCGTCGGCGTCGCCCTGCACGTAGACCTTCTTGATGCGGCCCTTGTAGATGAAGTTGTTGACGAAGTCGCCGCCGAGCGCGCTGTTGAGCGTGGCGTTGATGTCGCCCGGGTCCACGCCCAGCGCCTGCGCCTTGGCATCGTCGATCTTGACCGCGTACACCGGCGCGTCCTCCAGGCTGGCGTAGCGCACGTTCATCAGCTTGGGATCGTGCTGGGCCAGCCGCAGCAGCTTGTCGCGCGCGGCGACCAGGGCGGCATGGCCGGCGCCTTCGTAGTCCATCAGTTCGAAGGTGAAGCCGGAGGCGTCGCCGAGGCCGGTGATCGCCGGCGGCGAGGTCACGAACAGTTCCGCGTCGGGCACGTCGGCCAGCGCCTTGTTCAGATGGTCGGCGATGGTCGCGGCATCGTCGTCGCGATCGTCCCAGTCCTTCAGCCGCACGAAGGCCATGCCGACGTTCTGGCCGGCGCCGGTGACGCTGAAGCCGGCCGAGGACAGCACCGAGCGCACGCCCGGATCCTTCAGCGCGGCCTTGGTCAGCCGGTCGGTCACCGCCAGGGTCTGCTCCAGGGTGGAGCCGGCCGGCAGCTTGACCAGCACGTTGAGCATGCCCTCGTCCTCGTCGGGCAGGAACGCACCGGGCAGGCGCCACAGCAGCAGGCCGGTGACCGCGATCAGCAGCGCATAGGCGAGCAGGCCCAGCGCGCGCTTGCCCAGCACCCGCTCGACCAGCGTGCGGTAGCGCTCGGACAGGTGCCGGAAGCGGGTGTTGAACCAGATGAAGAACCAGCCCAGGCGGCCATGCGAGCCGATCGGCGCCTCGCCCTGGTGCAGCGGCTTGAGGATGGTCACGCACAGCGCCGGAGTCAGGGTCATCGCCACCAGCACCGACAGGATCATCGAGGCGGCGATGGTGATCGAGAACTGCCGATAGATCACGCCGGTGACGCCGTTGAAGAACGCCATCGGCACGAACACCGCGGTCAGCACCAGCACGATGCCGACCAGGGCGCCGCCGATCTGCTGCATCGAGCGCAGCGTGGCCTCCTTCGGCGGCAGGCCTTCCTGGCCCATCACCCGCTCCACGTTCTCCACCACCACGATGGCGTCGTCGACCAGCAGGCCGATCGCCAGCACCATCGCGAACATGGTCAGGGTGTTGATCGAGTAGCCGAATGCGGCGAGCACGCCGAAGGTACCCATCAGCACCACCGGCACGGCGATGGTCGGGATCAGCGTGGCGCGCCAGTTCTGCAGGAACAGGTACATCACCGCCACGACCAGCAGCACCGCTTCGATCAGGGTGATGACCACTTCCTTGATCGAGGTGGTGACGAACGGCGTGGTGCTGAAGGCGATGTGGTAGTTGAAGCCGTGCGGCCAGTACTGCTTGAGTTCCTGCAGGCGCTGGTCGATGGCCTTGGAAGTCTCCACCGCGTTGGCGTCGGAGTTGAGCTCGATGCCCAGCGAGGCCGAGGGCTTGCCGTTGAAGCGGGTGATGCTGTCGTAGGTCTCCGGGCCCAGGCCGATCCTGGCCACGTCCGACAGGTGCACGGCGGCGCCGCTGGCATCGCTCTTGAGCACGATCGCGCCGAACTGCGCCGGGGTCTGCAGGCGGCTGCGGGTGGTCACGGTGGCGTCCAGGCGCTGCCCGCGCAGCGCCGGCTGGCCGCCGATCTCGCCGGCGGACACGTCGGTGTTCTGCGACTGCAGCGCGTTCTCCACGTCCGAGGGCATCAGCGCGTACTTGCGCAGCTTCTCCGGGTCCAGCCAGATGCGCATGGCGTATTCCGAGCCCATCGGCTGGATGTTGCCGACGCCGCTGACGCGGCTGATCTGGTCGTCGATGTTCGATTCCATGTAGTTGGCGACATCGAAGTTGTCCATGCTGCCGTCGTCGGAGGTGAACGCCACCACCTCGAACAGCGAGCCGCTGGACTTGGTGATGACCAGGCCGTTCTGCTGCACCGCCTGCGGCAACACCGACATCACCGACTGCAACTGGTTCTGCACCTGCACCTGCGCGGTGTCGGCGTTGGTGCCGGTCTCGAACACCAGGTTGACCTGCGCGGTGCCGTCGGAGGCGCTGGTGGAGGTCATGTACAGCAGGTGGTCCAGGCTCTGCTGCGACTGCTCGATCAGCTGGGTGACGGTGTTCTCCACCGTCTGCGCCGAGGCGCCGGTGTAGGTGGCGCGCACGGTGATGGTGGGCGGCGCCATGTGCGGATAGCGTTCGACCGGCAGCCCATGGATGGCCAGTATGCCGATCAGCACGATGACGATGGCCATGACCCAGGCCACCACCGGGTGGTTGACGAAGAAGCGCGACATGCGGGAGTCCTCAGTCGGCCTGGGCGTCGTCGCCCGGCAGTGCCGGCGCGGCATCGAGCTGGGCGGCGGTGAGCGGATACGGCTGCGCCGGCTTGCCGAGTTCGGCGCGGCTGCCGTTGACCACGATCAGGCGCTCGCCCGGCTTGAGCCCGGACTCCACCAGCCAGTCGTGGCCGATGGCCTCGCCGGTGCGGATGTGCCGCTCCACCACCTTGTCGTGCGCATCCAGCAGCTTCACCACCGGCTCGCCCTTGCTGTCGCGGGTCACCGCCTGCTGCGGCACTAGCACCGCGCCCTGGTCGGTGGCCATCGGCAGCACCGCGCGCAGGTACATGCCCGGCAGCAGCAGGTGTTCGGGATTGGGCACCACCGCACGCAGGGTGACGTTGCCGGTACCGGCATTGACCTGGGTGCCGACGAACTCCAGCGTGCCGGCATGCGGGTAGGTACTGCCGTCCTCCAGCCGCACCTGCACCTGCGCCTTGCCGTCGATGGCATGGATCTGCCCGGCGTCGAGCTGGCGGCGCAGCGCCAGCATCTGCGTGCTGGACTGGGTGACGTCCAGGTAGATCGGGTCCAGCCGCTGGATGGTGGTCAGCGCCGCGTCCTGCGCAGCGGTGAGCAGCGCGCCGACGGTGTAGGCGGAGGTGCCGATGGTGCCGGAGATCGGCGCGGTGATGCGGGTGTAGTCGAGGTTGATGCGCGCCGCCTGCAACGCCGCCTTGGCCGCGACCACCGCCGCCTCGTCCTGGCGCAGCGCGGACACCGCGTCGTCGGCGTCCTGCTTGCTGGCCGCGTCCATGTCAGTGAGGCTGCGGGTGCGCTCGGCCTTGGGCCGCGCACTGGCCAGCGCCGCCTCGGCCTGCACCAGGTTGCCGCGGGCGATGTCGTAGGCGGCCTGGTACGGCGCCGGATCGATCACGTACAGCGCCTGCCCGGCCTTGACCTCCTGGCCCTCCTGGAACAGGCGCTGACGCAGCAGCCCGCCGACCTGCGGGCGCACGTCGGCGGTCTCGTAGGCCACGGTGCGGCCGGCCAGGGTGCGCTCCACCGGCAGCGTGCGCGCGCCCAGGGTCAGCACCCCCACCCGCGGCGGCGGCGCGGCCGCCGGCTTGTCGCCGGAGCAGCCTCCGGCCACGGCAACGGCCAGCAATACGGCACAGCGAACGGGACGACGAGGCGCCAGGAAACGGTCGGACATGGGGAGTGCGGCTGGGAAGAAACGCGCAACGCTACTCCACGGATGTGTCGCATCGCACCATGTCTGTAACAGTGCGTTGTACGGGCTTCACCAAGGTCGGAGAAACGTCGGAAACCGGCACACCGCGTCGCACCGGCGGACGGCGCCATTCGTTCTATTACCGAACACAAATGCGATAATCGCCCATCTTGCCGACGTCGTTTCCCGCCGCGGCATGCCATCGTGCGCACGCCCGCCCGCGCTGCCGTCGTGACCGGCAGCGGGCGCCACGCGCCTACCCTGCTGCAGAGGATCGAAAACGTGCAAACCCAATCGGATGTGTCGGCCGGCGGCCGGATATTGCTGTGGAGCGTCGGCCTGCTGCTGGCGCTGATCGGACTGGCGCTGCTGGTCGGCGGCATCCGCCTGGCCACCCTCGGCGGCAGCCTCTATTTCCTGGCGATGGGCGCGGCCTGCGTGGCCTCGGCGCTGCTGGTGCTGCGGCGGCGCCCGGCCGGCGCCTGGCTGTACGCGCTGGCGTTCGTGCTGAGCGTGGCCTGGGCGTACTGGGATGCGGGCCTGGCGTTCTGGCCGCTGGTGTCGCGGCTGATGATGCCGGCGGTACTGGCGCTGCTGGTCGCCTTGGTCTACCCGACCCTGCGCCGCGCCCGCGGCCTGCCCGGCGGACGCGGCGCCTATGCGCTGGCGGCGGTGCTGGCGCTGGCCTGCGCCGGCGGCCTGGCCGGGATGTTCGTGCCGCATCCGCCGGTGGTCGCCAGCGGCCCCGGCCCGGCACCGGTGCCGGTGACCCCGGCGCAGGCGCAGCGCGACTGGAGCCACTACGGCAACACCGCTGGCGGCAGCCGCTTCGCCGCGCTGGACCAGATCGGCCGCGGCAATGTCGGCCAGCTGCAGGTGGCCTGGACCTACCGCACCGGCGACATCGCCCTCAGCGACGGCAACGGCGCCGAAGACCAGACTACCCCACTGCAGATCGGCGAGACGCTGTACGTGTGCACCCCGCACAACAACGTCATCGCGCTGGACGCCAGCAGCGGCCGGCAGCTGTGGAAGCACGAGATCAACGCGCAGTCCTCGGTCTGGCAGCGCTGCCGCGGCCTGGCCTACTTCGATGCCGATGCGCCGCTGGTCCAGCCCAGCGCCGCCAACGCCTCGCGGGTGGCGGCAGCGGCGCTGCCGGCCGGCGCCAACTGCCGGCGCCGCGTGCTGACCAACACCATCGACGCGCGGCTGATCGCGCTGGACGCGGACACCGGCGCGTTCTGCAGCGGCTTCGGCCAGAACGGCCAGGTCGACCTGAAGGCCGGCCTCGGCGCCGCACCCGATCCGTTCTACCAGTTGACCTCGGCGCCGACCGTGGCCGGGACCACGGTGGTGGTGGGCGGCCGCGTCGCCGACAACGTGCAGGCCGACATGCCCGGCGGCGTGATCCGCGGCTTCGACGTGATCACCGGCGCACAGCGCTGGGCCTTCGACCCGGGCAACCCGCAGGACACGCAGCCGCCGGCGCCGGGCAAGACCTACGTGCGCAGCACGCCGAACGTGTGGGCGCCGATGTCCTACGACGCCGCCTCCAACACGGTGTTCCTGCCGATGGGCAGCCCGTCCACCGACCTGTACGGTGCCGAGCGCAGCGCGCTGGACCACCGCTTCGGCGCCTCGATCACCGCGCTGGACGCCAGCACCGGCCAGGTCAAGTGGGTCTACCAGACCGTGCACAACGATCTGTGGGACTTCGACCTGCCGATGCAGCCGAGCCTGATCGACTTCCCGATGGCCGACGGCCGCAAGGTGCCGGCGCTGATCATCGGCACCAAGGCCGGCCAGCTGTACGTGCTCGACCGCGCCACCGGCAAACCGCTGACCGAGGTCCGCGAGGTGCCGGTGAAGGCCGCCGACATCCCGCACGAACCGTATGCGCTGACCCAGCCGCTATCGGTGGGCATGCCGCAGATCGGCACCAAACACCTGAGCGAAGCGGACATGTGGGGCGCCACCCTGCTGGACCAGATGCTGTGCCGCATCGCCTTCAAGAAGATGCGCTACGAGGGCCTGTACACCGCGCCCGGTACCGATGTGTCGCTGAGCTTCCCCGGCTCGCTGGGCGGCATGAACTGGGGCGGGCTGTCGGTCGACCCGGTGCACGACGTGGTGTTCGCCAACGACATGCGCCTGGGCCTGTGGGTGCAGATGATTCCGCAGAAGGCCGAGAAGGCCGCCGCCTCCAGCGGCGGCGAGGCGGTCAACACCGGCATGGGCGCGGTGCCGCTGAAGGGCACGCCATACGCGGTCAACAAGAACCGCTTCCTGTCGGCACTGGGCATCCCCTGCCAGGTGCCGCCGTTCGGCACGCTCAGCGCGATCGACCTGAAGACACGCAGCATCGCCTGGCAGGTCCCGGTGGGCACCGTGCAGGACACCGGCCCGCTCGGCTTCAAGATGCACCTGCCGATCCCGGTCGGCATGCCGACCCTGGGCGGCACCCTGGCCACGCAGAGCGGCCTGGTGTTCATCGCCGGCACCCAGGACTACTACCTGCGTGCGTTCGACAGCGGCACCGGCAAGGAACTGTGGAAGGCACGGCTGCCGGTGGGCAGCCAGGGCGGGCCGATGACCTACGTGTCGACCAAGACCGGCAAGCAGTACATCGTGATCACCGCCGGCGGCGCGCGGCAATCGCCGGACCGCGGCGACTACGTGATCGCCTACGCCTTGCCGAACGCCAAGTAGGAAAACGGCACGCCATTGCCACCTGCGTGCGGTGGCAATGGATGGACCCGCGTTCGTGAGACCTCACAGCGCCTCGACCGAGGCGCCGCAGGTTGGCCGACACATGGGGTATGGCGCCGGACACGGCGCCGATCGGTGACGCAGGCCAGGCCGCGCCGCAAAGCGCGTTGCTCTCGAAGACTGGAATGGAGCCGCGCCCGCGCCGCCCCGCCCTCACCGTGCCGGCTGCAGCCGCATCGTCAGCACCGCGGCAATGGCCACCAGCAGCGGCAACGCCAGCACGTAGTACAGATTGGCCGGCTGCCAGCCGGCGTCGACCAGCACGCCGACGGTCATCGGCGAAAGGATCGCGCCGACGCGGCCGATGCCGATCGCCCAGCCCAGGCCGGTGGTGCGCACGGTGGGCGCGAACACGATCGGCGCCACCGCATACAGGCCGGCCATCGAGCCGAACAGCGCCGCACCGATCACGAAGGCCACGGGGAAGGCCAGCTGCAACTGCGTGCCGAGCGTGGCGAACGCCGCCATTCCCAGTGCGGCGATCAGGAAGCTGACGGCGGTCAGCCGTGGCAGCAGAAAACGTGCGGCCAGGCCGCCGAACAAGGCGCCGCCGACGATGCCGCCCAGGTTCAACAGCACCCCGCCGGTGACGCCCTGCTCGGCCGACAGCCCGGCCTGCACCAGCAGTTTCGGCGTCCAGCTCAGCACGAAATAGAAGGCGAACATGTGCATGAAGAAGCCCAGCGCGATCAGCACGCTGTTGCGGCGCAGGTGCGGGGTGAACAGCGCCGCGTAGCCCGCCTTCTCCTGCACCGGCGGGCGCGGCGGCAGCGCATCCAGGGTCGGTGCACGCATGCGCGCCAGCAGCGCGTTGAGCCGCGCCAGCGCATCCGGCGGGCGCCGGCTGAGCAGGAAGTCCAGCGATTCGGGCAGCAGCGCAAGCACCACCGGGATGCACAGCAGCGAGGCGAGTGCGCCGAACAGGAAGGCCGCATGCCAGCCCCAGCGTTCCAGCAGCATCGCGGCGATCAACCCGCCCAGCGTGGCGCCGATGGGATAGCCGGTGGCCTGCAGGGCCACTGCGGTGCTGCGCCACTTCGGGCTGGCGTATTCGGCAGTGATCACGCCGACGCCGGCGAGCATGCCGCCGATGCCGATGCCGGTGAACACGCGCAGCGCCGCAAGTTGCCAGATGTCCTGCGCCAGTGCCGAGGCGGCCATGCCGACGGTCAGGATCACCAGGCAGCACAGGATCATGTTGCGCCGGCCCCAGCGGTCGGCCAGCGGCGCCAGCAGCAGCGAGCCCAGCGCCATGCCTACCAGCCCGGCGCTGAGCGCGATCCCCAGCAGCTTGCCGGACAAACGCCAGGCCTCCGACACGTGCGGGGCGATGAAGGCCATCACCATCACGTCGAACCCGTCGAGCATGTTCAACAGCACGCAGACCGCGATCGCCGTCCACTGGAACCCGCTCATGCGATTCAGGACGAGGGCTGTGGGCGGGGCGGCGGCATGGCTCATGGCAACACTCCTGCAGGAACGGCGAACGAGGACGGCAGCGTCGCGGGATTACTTGGGCGGCGCGGCGGCATGCAGCGCATCGAGCGTCTGCCGCAACCGCGCCGCGTCGATCTGCCCGGGCGCCGAGGCGCTGCCGAGCATGCCGAAGGTCAGGCTCTGCCCGAAGGTCTCGCCGGACAGCCGCGACACCGCGCCCAGCGGCCCCATCGACATGGTCAGCAGCGGCTGGCCGCTGCGCTGGCGCATCTGCCAGGTGGCGTCGAGCAGGTGCAGCACGTCGCCCGGATCTCGCGGCATCACCGCGATCTTCAGCACGTCAGCGCCCAGCGCCTGCTGCCGCTGCAGCCGCGCCACGAGCTCCGCCACCGGCGGGGTGGCGTGGAAGTCGTGGCTGGACATCACCACGTACACGCCCTGCCGGTGTGCGCGCTCGACCACCTGCCGCAGCACCGCCGGGTCGCGGAACATTTCCACGTCGAGCAGGTCGGCGAAGCGCGCGTCCAGCAGGCGCGCGTACAACGCGCCGTAGGCGGCATCGTCGATCGCCACCGCGCCGCCCTCGGCCTTGGTGCGGAAGGTCAGCAGCAGCGGCTTGCCGTGCAGTGCATGCGCCAGGCGCGGCCCCAATGCCGCCAGCGCGGCCGCGTCGGTAGCCCCGTCCATCAGGTCGATGCGCCACTCGGCCAGGTCCGCATCGGGCGAGGCGGCGATGCGCTGCGCCTGCGCCAGCGCCTGCTCGGCGTCGTGCGCGGTGATCGGCACGATGATCTTGGGCAGGCCGGCACCGATGTCGAGTCCGCGGATCTGCAGCACGCGCGGCGGCGGCAGCGGCGCGCCCGCGGACGGCGCGGCGGGCGCCGCTGCCGGAGGCGCCGCAGGTGCGGCCTGCAGCGGCGATGCCAGCAGCAGGCCGGCGCAGCACAGGAAGGTCAGTCGTCGTGGGAACAAGGGCATCGGGATCGGCCTGGGCAGGAGGCGCGCAGCGCGCGCTCAGAAGGTGAGCTTGACCTGCAGCCCCACCGCCAGCGCGTTGTCGGTGCGCGCATAGGCGAAGGTGCCGGGGTTGACGATGTACTGCACGTCCGGCCGCAGCATCAGCCACGGCGTCAGCTGCGCGCTGTAGGACAGTTCGTAGAGTTCCTCGGCGGTATCGAGCGCGAACACCGGCGCCTCCGGCGGCACGCCGGCATCGAGCAGCGCCGCGCGGCGCGCGTCGAGCAGGCGATGGTTGATGTCGGCGCCGACGTAGCCCAGCGCGATGCGGTCCTGGCTGCGCCGGCCGATGCCCTGGTAGACGCCGCCCACGGCGTACCAGCGGGTGATCTGCGCGGTGGCATGGTCGGACACCATGTACTGGGCGAAGCCGGTGAGGCCGCGGCCGCGCTCGCCGCCGGGCGAGTACAGCTTCTGCTCCACCAGCAGGTAGGCGCCGTCGCGGCCGGTGGTGGCGCGCGGGTCCAGGCCCTTGCGGGGCACCCGCGAGGAGTCGTAGTAGCCGCCAAACTTGTAGGTGCCCGGATAGGCGCCGCTGGCGCCGGGCATCCAGGTGAGTTCGACGGGGAACAGCGAGCCGGTGGTGCCCCGCGCGTCCAGGTCGAACGCGGTATGCACGTTGTTGTTGGTGCTGGGGTTGACCTGGAACCAGCCGACCCGCAGGTTCGCCGCCGGCGTCAGTTGCTGCGCCACTTCCGCGCCCCAGCGTGCGTTCGGATAGTTGTACCAGCCGCTGTTGCCGGACATCGCCAGCGGATGCGCGCAGAACGCGGCGTTGACGAAGTTGGTCAGCAGCGTGTGCGCGCCAAACTGGTTGCCCATCGCGTAGAAGCCGGCCTTGATGTAGCTGCGCCCGTCGTTGAAGCGGCGGTCGTAGCTCAGTTCGGTCAGCCGGGTGAACTGGCCGCCGTAGGCTTCCTGGATCGGGAAGCGGTTGCCGAGCAGGTCGGCCGAGGTGCTGCGGCCGCGGCGGTCGTTGACGGTCACGTGCAGCGTGCCGCCGCCCCAGCCGGCCAGTTTCGCCAGGTCCAGGTCCACGCCCAGCCGCACCTGCTGCGCATAGCGCGCACCGCGCTCGCCGCGGCCGCCGTCGACCAGGCCCATGGCTTCGCCGACGTAGTCGCCGCGCACGTTGACGCCGCGCTGCAGCCAGTCGCTGCGCGTGCCGTCCCAGTCGCCGGTCAAGGTGCTGTGCGCCAGGTCGGCGGCGTCCTGCGCGGCGGCGACCGCCGGGTCGAAGGCGATGACCGCAGCCAGCAGCGACCAGGCCGGTAGCGACGGTAGGCGGCTCACGGCGCCATCGCCAGCGGCGCGCTCAGCGGCGAGGTCGCGCCATCGTCGCTGGTGACGGTGACGGTGAGCGTGGCCAACGCCGCGCCGTCGCCGTCCAGCGGCAGCACAAAGCGGCCCTGTCCCTGTGCATCCACTTGCGCCTCGACGCGGCCCAGATAGCGTTCGGCCTCGTCGTCGCCGGGCCGGCGATTGCCGAACAGCTCCACCGTGTAGAGATGACCGGGGCGGCCGACGAAGCTGCCCTGCACCTGCGGCACGCCGGCCCCGCGTTCGATCGCGCGCAACTGCGGGGCGGCCTGGCCGAAGTTCGGCGCAGGCTGGCAACCGTCCGCCGCCGTAGCGCCGCAGATCGTCGCGCGCTTGCGCGGGTCCGGATCGACGCCGATGCCGCGCGAACCGACGAAGGGCGCATGCTCCAGGCCCGGCACGCCGAACACGATGGCGCCGCGCGGCTGGCCCGGGGCGCAGGCACCGCCGGCGAAGCAGCGTTCGATCTTCAGGCCGTTGCCGGACAGCAGGTTGGCGCTGAACCGGTTGGGCTCGCTGCGCGGCTGCGGGCGCACCGCGATGCCGATGCCGTTGCCGGTCAGGCGGTTGCCCTCGATCAGATTGTCGCGGCCGGTGACGCTGACCCCGATCGAATTGCCGGCGAAGTCGTTGTCGGCGATGGTGTTGCGGTTGCCCCAGTTGATCTGCAACCCGTCGGAATAGCGCTCGAAGCGGTTGCGCAGCACGGTGTTGTCGTTGCCCCACAGGATCTCGATGCCCTGCGAGGGCTCGGGGTTGGCATCGGTGGAGCGGAACAGGTTGTCGGCCACCAGGTTCCAGGCCGCGCCGCGGGTCAGTTCCAGGCCGTCGCCGTTGTCGAGGAAGGTGTTGCGCTCGATGCGGTTGCGCACCGTGGTGGTGGCGGTGGACTGGCCGTTGCCGTCGTCGCCGGTCAGCATCACCCCGGCCCCGCCGTGGTTGGCGACGATGCGGTTGTCGCGCAGCACATTGTCGCTGGCGCGGTTGAGCAGCACGCCGATGCAGAAGTTGCGGATCTCCAGGCCGCTCAGTTCCACGCCATGGGTATCGCGCAGCACCAGGCCCGGCAGCGTGGTGCTGCGCACGTTGGTGCCGAACTGGCCCTTCTCGGCGCCCGGGCAGGCGGCGGTGCCCTTGCCGTGGATGTAGCCGGCACCGTCGATGGCGATGTACTGGCCGTCGTGCGCCCGCGCCAGGCCCACCACCTGCAGCGGCCCCTGCAGCGCCGGCAACGGTGCGCGCGGGCGGATCACGTACGGCGGCGCGCCCACCGCGGCGATCTCGATGCGGTAGCGGCCGGGGGCCTGGTTGGCGGTGGTGATCGCCCAGCGCAGGGAGCCCGGGGCGTCGTCGTCGGCGTAGCGGTCCACGGTGAGCACGCTGCGCTCCGGCGGCGGCGGCTCGGCCTGGTAGGCGCACACGGCACCGGGAAGCAGGGCCGCGAGCAGGGCCAGGCCGCGGGAAAACGCACAGGACATGCACCATCTCCAACAGAATCGGGACCGCACCGGCGGCGGGCGGCGCCGCGGCCGCCAGCGGGCACGCGTCGCGCGCTGCCAGGTGCCGGGACAGCAGCAACGCTAGTTTTATCGCACTGCACCATTCAAGTGCGAATATCGATTAGCGGTGCGTTTATCGCACAATCGCGTGCTTCGCCCAGCCTCTCGGGCACTCCACGGGCGGCAGCCGGCGCCAGGCGCCGCGCTATCATCGGCGCCCGCGTGGCCGCCGGCCGCCCACCGCCGGAGAGCAGCATGTCCCCGATCCGCCCCTACCTCGACACGACTCCGCAGCTGGGCGCGCGCGTCTATGTCGACCCGGCCTGCACCGTGATCGGCGACGTGGTGCTGGAGGACGACGTGTCGGTATGGCCGGGCACGGTGATCCGCGGCGACGTCAACTACGTGCGCATCGGCGCGCGCAGCAACATCCAGGACGGCACCATCATCCACGTCAGCCACCACAGCCCGTTCAACGCGGCCGGCTACCCGACCTTGATCGGCGCGGACGTGACCGTGGGCCACGGCACCATCATCCATGCCTGCACCATCGAGGACCTGTGCCTGATCGGCATGGGCGCCTGCATCCTCGATGGCGCCACGGTGAAGAAATACGGCTTCGTCGGTGCCGGTGCGGTGGTCGGCCCGGGCAAGACCGTCGGCGAGGGCGAGCTGTGGCTGGGCAATCCCGCGCGCAAGGCGCGCATGCTCAGCGACAAGGAGATCGAGAGCCTGCACTACTCGGCGCAGCACTACGTGCGGCTGAAGGACCGTTACCTCACCGGCAACGGCTGAGGCCACCGCGGTGGTTGCGGCACCTGCGCCGCGGCTGGCGTGCGCCGCGCGCTTGCGCGACACTAGGCGCCTCTGGCGTGGGGACGCCACCGAACGAATGGAATCGCCGATGCTCAAGACTTCGCTGCGCGGCCTGCTGGCCGCTTTTTTCTGCGCGCTGTGCGCCACCTCCGGCCCAGTGCTGGCCCAGGACAGCGGCCCGGACATGACCGCCGAGCAGTTCGTCGGCTCGCTGCATTTCCGCGACGGGCATATCGAACTGCCGCAGGCCAAGGTGCATTTCGACCTCGGCCCGGAATTCCGCTACCTAGACAAGACCGATGCGCGGCGGGTGCTGGAAAGCTACTGGGGCAACCCGCCCGACGACGACGTGCTGGGCCTGATCGTGCCGCGCCAGCCCGCGCTCGACGAGAAGGGCAGCTGGGCGGTGGTCGTCACCTATTCCGACGACGGCTACGTGTCCGACGAGGACGCCAGCAAGATCGACTACCAGGCCATGCTCAAGGACATGCAGGAGGAGACGCGCGACTCAAACGCACAGCGCAAGAAGGCCGGCTACGAGCAGGTCGACCTGATCGGCTGGGCGGTGCCGCCGCGCTACGACACCGGCAGCAAGAAGCTGTACTGGGCGCGCGAGCTGGCGTTCGCCGGCGAGCACGAGCACACCCTCAACTACGACATCCGCGTGCTCGGCCGGCATGGCTACCTCAGCCTCAATGCGGTCTCAGGCATGGGCGAACTGGCGCAGGTGCGCGAGGGCATGCAGCAGTTGCTGCCGATGGCCGAGTTCGACAGCGGCGCCCGCTATGCCGACCACAACCCGTCCACCGACAAGATCGCCAGCTACGGCCTGGCCACCCTGATCGGCGGCGGCCTGGCGGCCAAGGCCGGCCTGTTCGCCAAGCTGGGCCTGTTGTTGGCTAAGGCCTGGAAGCTGCTGCTGATCGGCCTGATGGCGCTGGTCGCCGGCGTGCGCAAGCTGTTCTCCGGGCGCCAGCGCGACGGCGGCACGGTACGCTGATCGGCGCCGCCGGCGTGCTGGGCAATTCACGCCACGCCGGCTAAAGTGCCGCTTCGGAGCAGGACGCAGTCGAGAGCAGCATGCCGCCACAGGCAGCCGGCCGAACGGAAGGACGGCCTCCCCACATCGCAGGTGCCCGTGTCCGCCGCACCACCTGGCGGCGGTAAGCGGCATGCTCGATACCTACCGCGAAGTCATCACCCCCGAGGGCGTGCCGCTGCATCTGCCGGCCGCCGGTGCGGTGCCGCGCGCGCTGGCCTGGCTGATCGACCTGGCGCTGCGCTTCGCCCTGCTCACCGCCATGGGCATGTTCCTCGGCCTGCTCGGCGGCCTCGGCCAGGGCCTGTACCTGGTGGCGATGTTCCTGGTGTTCTGGGCGTACCCGATCGTGCTGGAGGGCTGGCGCGGCCAGACCCTGGGCAAGCAGGCGCTGGGCCTGCGCGTAGTGGCGCGCAACGGCGCGCCGGTGGGCTGGATGGCCGCGATCACCCGCAACCTGCTGCGCACCGTGGACATGCTGCCGTTCGGCTACGCCGTCGGCCTGATCGCCTGCCTGTTCGACACCCATTCGCGGCGCCTGGGCGACCTGGTCGCGGGCACGCTGGTGGTGCACCAGCCGCCGCGCGAGGACGAGGCGCTGCCGCCGATCGCCAGCGCGCTCGCGCCGCCGCGACCGCTGCTGCCGGCCGAACAGGCGGCGCTGATCGCCTTCGCCGAGCGCGCGCCGCGGCTCACCCCGGAGCGGCAACTGGAACTGGCCGCGCTGGCGCAGCCGCTGACCGAGACGCCGGGCCAGGCCGGGGTGCTGCGCCTGTACGCGATGGCCAACTGGCTGCTGGGCCGCCGATGAAACAGGAACAGTTCGTCCTCCGTCATCAGCAGGAATGGCAGGTGTTCGAGGCCTGGCTGCAGCGCAGCGCGCGCAGGTCGGCGCCGAACAAGGCCGGCGCCGCCGACGACGCCGGCAAGACCGCCGCGCCGCCGACCGCGATCCCGAGTCCAGACCAGCCGACGCCGCTCACCGACGAGGACATGCCGGCGCGCTACCGGCGCGTGTGCCACCAGCTGGCACTGGCACGCAGGCGCGGCTACAGCCCGCAGGTCACCGCGCGCCTGCAGCATCTGATGCAGCAGGGGCACACCGTCCTGTACCGGGCGCCGCGTCCGCGCTGGCGGCGCGCGGCGGAATTCCTGTTCGCCGAGTTCCCGCAGCTGGTGCGCAGCCAGGCCGGCTACATGGCGGCGGCCACCGCGCTGTTCGTGGTGCCGCTGGTGACCATCTTCGCGCTGCTGCAGTTCCGTCCGGAACTGATCCACGGGTTGATGGACCCGATGCAGGTCACCCAGGTCGAGCGCATGTACGACCCGGCCGCCAGCGCACAGAAGCTCGGCCGCGACAGCGGCACCGATTGGCAGATGTTCGGCCACTACATCATGAACAACATCAGCATCGGCCTGCGCACGTTCGCCAGTGGCCTGCTGGCGGGACTGGGCACGGTGCTGGTGCTGCTGTTCAACGGCATCACCATCGGCGCGGTGGCCGGGCACCTGCACCAGATCGGCTACGGCATCACCTTCTGGCGCTTCGTCGCCGGGCATGCGCCGTTCGAACTGACCGCGATCGTGATCGCCGGCGGTGCCGGCCTGCAGCTCGGCCTGAAGGTGCTGGCGCCGGGACGGCGGCGGCGCATCGATGCGCTGGTGGAAGGCGGCAAGATCGGCGCGCGGCTGTGCCTGGGCGTGGCTGCGATGCTGCTGGTGGCCGCCTTCATCGAGGCGTTCTGGTCGTCCATCGCGACCGTGCCGGCGTGGGTCAAGTACAGCGTGTCGGCGGCACTCTGGACGCTGGTGCTGACGTGGCTGTGGCGCGGCGGGCGCGGCCGCGCGGAGGCCATCGATGCGGATTGAGCGCCTGGACGTGGTGCTGCGCGCACGCTCGGCCTGGGAAGCGATGGAACTGGGCAGCGCCCTGGTCCGCCGCCACGCCGGGGCGATCTGGAAGCCCTGGCTGCTGGTCACCCTGCCGCTGTTCGCCGTGCTCAACCTCGGCGCCTGGGCGATCGATGCGCTGTGGCTGGCACCGCTGCTGCTGTGGTGGCTGAAGCCGGTGCTGGACCGGATCCCGCTGTTCGTGATCTCGCGCGCGGTGTTCGGCGACGTGCCGCGCGTGCGCGACACCGTGCGCGCGCAGGGCGCCTGGGGCTGGCGCACCCTGATCGGCTACCTGACCTGGCGTCGGTTGAGTCCGGCGCGCAGCGTGTTCATGCCGCTGGAACTGCTGGAAGGCGCGAGCGCCGGCCAGCAGCGCGAGCGCCGCCGCACCCTGGGCGGGGCGATCTACGGCCATGCGCTGCTGATGGCCAGCGTCTTCGCCACGTTCGAAGGCATGCTCAGCCTGGCCTGCATCGCCACGATCTTCCTGTTCGTGCCCATCGACCTGCTGCCGGAAACCGCGCGCGCGGCCTGGTCGCTGATCGGCCAGCAGACCCCGGTGTGGGCGGACATCGGCTTCAACGCCATCGCCTGGCTGGCGATGACCCTGATCGAACCGTTCTTCGTCGGCGCCGGCTTCGGCCTGTACCTCAACCGGCGCACCCAGCTCGAAGCCTGGGACGTGGAAATGGCGCTGCGGCGGATGGCTGCGCGCCTGCGCGCCGCCGCGCCGCTGGCGGTGCTGTGCGTGGCCCTGCTCGCCGCGCCGGCCGTGGCGCTGCGTGCGCAGCCGGCGGCCGACGACACAGCGGTGCAGACGGCGGCGGAGCAGGATGCTCCCGCCGACGCCGGGCGCGATGACGGGACCGATGCCGATACCGATGCCGACACGGACACTGACAGTGATGCGGATGCAGATGCCGACAGCAAGCCCGCCGCCGATACCCACCACCACAACGCCGCGCATCCGGTCCCGCTGGACGAAGTGTTCGACACCGAGCCCGCCGCCGATGCGCGCTTCGCCCGCGCCGCCGACCGCGCCTACGCCGACCCGCTGCTGACCGCCAAGCGCACCATCGGCTACTGGAAGAAACGCAATCCCGACGAACCGCCCAAGCCGGACGACAAGCAGCAAGACCTCACCGCGTTCGGCAAATGGATGAAGGCCGCCGCCCAGGCCATCGCGTTCGTCGGCAAGTGGGGCATGTGGGTGCTGGCCGGCATCCTGCTGCTGGTGCTGCTGCTGACCGCCAGGCACTGGCTGCCGTGGATGCGCGGCACCGGGCGCCGGCGTGCACCGGTGGCGACGGCACCGGAGCACACGCCGGTGCTGGCGCCGCAACCGCTGCCGGACGACGTGGCGACGGTGGCACGACGCGCCTGGCGCGAAGGCCGCCACCGCGACGCGCTGGCGCTGCTGTACCGGGCCAGCGTGGCGACGCTGTGCGAGCGCGCCGATCTGGTGCTGCCGCCCAGCGCCACCGAGGCGCAGTGCCTGCGCGCCGCGCAACGCCTGCCCGATGACGCCGACCGCGGCCTGTTCGCGCGCATGGTGCGGGTCTGGCAGCACGCCGCCTATGCGGGCCGGCTGCCCGAGGACAGCGCCTTCGATGCGCTGGTCGACGACCTGCAGCGCCAGTTCCGGTGGCAGGCATGAACAGCGGCACGCGCAATGCGCTGATCTTCCTGGTCGGCCTGCTGCTGGTCAGCGTCGGCGCGGCCTGGTTCTTCGGCCGCTACGAACGCGCCGAGCGGGAGATCGTGCTGCCGCCGCGCGGCGAGGCCGCCTACAACCCGCTGTACGCGCTGCGCCAGACCCTGCGCGCCGACGGCGTGCGTGCCGAGTCGCGGCAACGCCTGGACCTGGAGGCGATGCGCCTGCGCCCGCACGACAGCGTGGTGCTGTATGGCGACCCACGCATGCTCGGCAAGGCCGACGGCGACGCCTTGCTGGACTGGGTGGAGCATGGCGGACATCTGGTGCTGCGCACGCCCACCGCAGAGGTCAAGCGCGGCGACGTGCCGATCCTGGAAGCGCTGGACATCACCGTCGAGGCGCGCAGCCCGGACGACTGTCTGGTCATGGCGGTGCCGGGCGCGGCGCCGCAGAAGGTGTTCTGCGACGGTCGCCGCTTCCACATCGACCCGGACACGCCCGACAACTGGTGGAGCGGCGAGGACGACGACTTCGTGTTCGCGCGCGTGCCCTACGGCGACGGCAGCGTGGACGTGCTGTCGGAGCTGGATTTCCTCGAGAACCAGGACGACCGGCTCGGCAAGATGTTCGAGGGCTCGCCGATGGAAGACGATCCGGTGCTGCGCAGCGGCGGGCTGCGCGAGGCCGGCAACCGCCTGCTGGCACGCCAGGTGCTGGGGCCGAACTACGGCCAGGGCACCATCCACCTGATCTATTCGGCCGAACTGCCGTCGCTGTGGCGCACCCTGTTCACCCGCGGCTGGCCGGCCTGGCTGCCCGCGTTGCTGGTCCTGCTGGCCTGGCTGTGGTCGCGCATGCAGCGTTTCGGGCCGCTGCTCGCGGCGCCGGCCGAGGATCGCCGTTCGCTGCTGGAACACGTGCGCGCCAGCGGCGAACACCTGCTGCGCTACGGCCGCGCCGACCTGCTGCACGCGGCGGTACGCGAGGCGTTCCTGGCGCGGCTGCGCCGGCGCGCGCCGATCGCCGCCGCGCTGGAGGGTCCGGCCCAGGCCGCCGCCATCGCCGAACGCCTGCAGCTGCCCGTGGCGCAGGTCGAACAGGCGCTGCAACCGCCGCCGCCCAACCAACCCGCCGCCTTGCGCGAGCGCATCCGCCTCCTCGTCCAGATGAGAAACCAGTTATGACCACCGCCTCCTCCGACGCCGTCGCGCCGCTCGCCGGCCCTGCCCTGATCGAACGCGCCGAGGCGATCCGCGCCGCGGTCGGCCACGCCTTCATCGGCCAGCCGGAGGTGCTGGAGCAGATCCTGATCGCGCTGCTGGCCGGCGGGCATGTGCTGATCGAGGGCGTGCCCGGCCTCGGCAAGACCCTGCTGGTGCGCGCGCTGGCGCAGGCCCTGGAACTGAACTACGCACGCGTGCAGTTCACCCCGGACCTGATGCCCAGCGACGTCAGCGGCCACGCCGTGTACGACCCCAAGACCGAGAGCTTCAAGATCCGCCGCGGCCCGGTGTTCACCCACCTGCTGCTGGCAGACGAGATCAACCGCGCCCCGGCCAAGACCCAGTCGGCGCTGCTCGAAGTGATGCAGGAAGGCCAGGTCACCATCGAAGGCACGGCCTTCCCGCTGGCGCCGCCGTTCCTGGCGCTGGCCACGCAGAACCCGGTCGAGCAGGAAGGCACCTACCCGTTGCCGGAAGCGCAGCTGGACCGCTTCCTGCTGAAGATCCTGATCGACTACCCGCAACTGGAAGACGAGGCGCGCATGGTCGCCGCGGTCACCAGCGGCCGCAGCGCCGGCGACTTCGACCTGTCGCAGGTGCCGCGCGTGCTCGGCGCCGAGGACGTGGTGGCGATGCAGGCCGGCACCGCGGCCATCGCCGTCGACCCGCAGGTCATCGACTACGCCGTGCGCATCGTCGCCGCCACCCGCCGCTGGCCCGGCATTGCCCTGGGCGCCGGCCCGCGCGGCAGCATCGCCCTGGTTCGCGCGGCGCGCGCGCAGGCCGTGCTGTCCGGCCGCGACTTCGTCATCCCCGACGACATCCGCGACGTGGCCAAACCGGCGCTGCGCCACCGCATCGCCCTGGCCCCGGAACTGCAGATCGAAGGCCAGAGTGCCGACGACGCCCTCGGTGGGTTGCTGGCCAAGGTGGAGGCGCCGAGGAAATGAGCGGGGAGTCGGGAATGGGGAATCGGGAATGGGAAAAGCCGGGGTTCCCGGCGTTGCCCGTAATTCCCGATTGCAGTGAGCTGACGAACGCAGCGACCCGTCGCGCTGCAGCCCTGCCGCTTTTCCCATTCCCCATTCCCCATTCCCCACTCCCGGCCCCCAAGCGATGAGACCCGCCCCGCTCCTGCTGGCCCTGCTCGCGCTGTGGGCGCTGTACGGCCTGGCCGTGGCGCTGGGCTGGCTGCCGCTGTGGAGCTGGCAGGCGGTCGCAGCGGGCATCGCGCTGGTCGCGGCGCTGGATGCATGGCGGCTGTGGCGCCGGCCGACGCCGCAGGTGCGCCGCGAGCTGCCCGAAGCGCTGCCGCTGGGCGTCCAGCGCGACGTGGTGCTGCACCTGGACAGCGCGCAGCGCCAGCGCGTGGACCTGTTCGACCTGGTGCCCAGTGGCTGGGAGCTGCAGGGCCTGCCGCAGCGCATGACCCTGCCCGCCGCGCATCAGACCCAGGTGCGCTACCAGCTGCGTCCGACCGCGCGCGGCAGCTTCGTCTTCGACGGCACCCACCTGCGCCTGCATGCGCCGTGGCGCCTGTGGTGGCAGCAGCGTCTGGCCGGGTCCGCACGGACCGTGCGCGTGTATCCGAACTTCGCGCCGCTGACCCGCTTCGCCCTGTTCAGCGCCGAACAGGCTTCGCGCCTGGTCGGCGCGCACCTGAAGCGGCGCCGCGGCGAAGGCACCGACTTCCACCAGATGCGCGAATACCGGGTCGGCGACAGCCTGCGCCAGATCGACTGGAAGGCGACCTCGCGCGCGCGCAAGCTGATCTCGCGCGAGTACCAGGACGAGAAGAACCAGCAGTTGCTGATGCTGATCGACACCGGACGGCGCATGTTGGCCAGCGAGCGTGGCCTGTCGCACTTCGACCATGTGCTCAACGCCGCTCTGGTGGTGTCGTACCTGGCGCTGCGCCAGGGCGACGCGGTGGGCATGATGGCCAGCGGCGGCGACGCGCGCTGGGTGGCGCCGCAACGCGGCATGGCCACCGTCGACGTGCTGCTGCGCGCCAGCTACGACCTGCAGCCGCAGCCGGTGGCCACCGATTATCTGACCGCGGCCACCGAACTGTCGCTGCGCCAGCGCCGCCGCGCGCTGGTGATGCTGGTCAGCAACGTGCGCGACGAGGACATCGAAGACCTGCTGGCCGCCGTACGCCTGCTGCAGCGCCGCCACCTGGTGTGCGTGGCCAGCCTGCGCGAGCGCGAACTGGACCAGGCGCTGGCGGAGGACGCACAGGAGCTGCCGCAGGCGGTGCAGGCCGGCGCGGTGGCGCGCTACCTGCAGCAGCGCAGCGCCGCGCACGACGCACTGCGCAGCCACGGCGTGATGGTGCTCGACGTCACCGGCGAGGAACTGCCCGCCGCGCTGATCGAGCGCTACCTGGCGGTGAAGCGCGACGGGTTGCTGTAGCGCGCGGCGGCGGCGCCGCCGCACCGCTCGGCCGCGCAAACCACGGCACTCACTGGCAGTGCTGCAACAGCTTCTCCAGTTCCGCCGCGGCGACGGCGGCAGGTGCCTTGCTCTTGATCAGGTCGTAGCAGGCCATGGTCGATATGCCGCTCGCCAACCGTTGCGCAGCCACGCCGGTCGAGAACATCTTGCCCAACCCGATCGACGCCGAGCCCTTGCCATTGACGGTGCTCGTGCCATCGAAGCTGCCAAAGACGGAATAGGAGTCGCCCAGATTGCTGCGCGCGATCTTCGCATTGGCGGACTTGAGAATGGCTTCCTGCAACTCCGACGCTTTTTGCTTGCTGGCGTACTCGGACGCCACGGCGGCGGCGTTCTGCCGCAGGTCGTTCTCGCTCTGAGCGAAGCCCGCGAGAATCGCCTGATCTTCGGCAGTGGGCGCGAGCGCGTCCATGGCGCTCTTCGCGGCGATCACGTCCGCCTCTTCGACCGTGCCCGGGCTCGCCGCCGCTGCCTGCAGCGACGCCCATTTCAGCTTCGCTTGATCGTATGCGCTTTGCCGCTTGGCGGCTGCGCTGTAGCTGTCGCGCAGTTGCTTGAGCTTGCTATCGGCCTCGATCATCGCCTGCTTCGCCAGCGTCTCCTCCGACAGCGCCCTCGCATAGTCAGTCGATGCCTTCTTGGCCGCTTCGATCCGCGCATCTTCGCTGGTCCCGTCGGCGTCCGAATCGCCCTCTCTGGCGACGCCGGAGATCACCAGCAGCTCGTAGCCCTTTTTGCTGCAGTCGGCACCGGCAACGCCGTCGTTGCACTTTCTCGCCACCGCCACCGGCACATAGGCCGCATCCACCTGCTTGTAGCCCAGGTTCATCGAAATGCCTGGGTTTTCGGTGGATGCCGTGGAAACATCGACACCGAAGCTCGTCTTCGACGCGTAGACCAACGGCGCCTGCTCCAAATGTGCGCAGCCGCCCAACAGCAGAACAGAGAAACAAGCCAGAGACGTTTTCATCGTGACACCTCCTGTGATGCGATGCAGACCTGAGACACATCGCCACCGCCGGCCTGCAGGATCGCAAGCAGGCGGCGGACCTCGGCTTCGGTATTGGACATCAGCACGATGCGGCACGCGTCCGCATCCGGGGGAACATAGATCGCGGTTTCGGCGTGCCAGCCCAGCGTCCACGCGCGCGGGGTCTGCGAAATTCCCAGCCCGCGCGAACGGATCGCCACAGGGGCCAATCCCGTCGTGGCGACGCGCGCGCCGAACAGGCCACGCACGACCACGTCCTCGCGCGCGGTGGAGACCGTCACCACCGCGCACGCGCTGCAGTTGGCTGCGACGCACGCCAGCAGCACCAGCACTCTGGCGCGAATACGAGATGCAGACATGCCGGCCCCCGCAGCACTCCCCGATGTCGATCTTCGTCAGACGGGCAAGCCCGGTCAATCGTGACGAGTATCACATCGTAGACATTTCGCATGCGTCGCGCGTGGCGCGACTGCGCCGGCCGCATTCACGGCGAAGAATGAAACCGCAGACGCCGCCGCTACGTTGCCGCCGCAGGCACCGACGGCAGCTGCGCACTGGCCTGCTGCAGACGCTGCAGCGCCCGAAGCATCAGCGGCCGATGCCGCGCCAGCTTCATCCACGCCGGCAACCGCGCCACCATCGAGCGCCCGAACAGGCCGCGGCGTTCGCGCAGCGTCGCCGACACGTAGTCCTGCAGCTCCTGCAGATGGCGCGGGTTGTAGGCCCACAGCAGGCCGGCGCGGGTCGGCGCGACCAGCGCCAGCGGCATGCCGAAATGCGGATCGTGGGGCGAGCCGTCGCGCACGCGCCGCGGCTGCACCGCCACCGCACAGTCCTTGCGACACGACGCGCAGCGGCCGGGCAAGGTCTTCGGCGGCGGTACAGCGGCGGCCGACGCTGCACAGACATGCACCCACTGATGCCCGCAGTGGCCACAGGCCCGGCGGCCGACCAACTGCACCATTCCCACCCAGTCGTCCGCCGCGCTGTCCAACGCAGCGCTGCACTGCCCGCAACGAAAGCGTGCCTGCCAGCGGTAAGGCTCCCACTGCGCAAGTACCCAGCCCGGCGCGCCGCAGCGATGGCAGCGCACCGCCACCTGGTCGGCATACGCGGCCAAGGGCGTTCCGTCGTTGCGATGCCGACGCGGCGCATCAGGCGACGCCGTGTCGGCGCGCGACACAGACTCACGCATACAGCACGCCCGGCCGCGCCTCCTCGACGATGGCGTGCGGCAGGAACCGCGCGCTGTCGCTTGTGATCGGACTATCGTCCTCGCGAATGCCGATGCCGCAGGCGCGGTCGCCGACGATCCAGCTGCCGACCATCGGGTAGCGGCCCTCGAACGCCGGCAGCGGATGCGCTTGCTGGCGGATGTAGGGTCCGGCATAGGGGCCGTCGCTCTCCAGCACGCGGCCATCGTCCAGGTGCAGCACGATGTTGGCGCCCTCGCGCGAATGCAGCGGCTTGCGTACCCAACCCGGCGGCAAGGCGCTGCCGTCGTCGAACGCGGCCGGCAGCAGGTTGGGATGGCCGCGATGGCGCTCCCACAGCAGCGGCAGGATGCCCTTGTTGCTGAGCAGCGCCTTCCACGGCGGCTCCAGCAGGCGCAGGCCCGAGCCCGGCAGCGCCTGGCCGAAGCGCTCGGCGAACATGTCCTCCAGCGGATACAGCTTGAACAGCGCGCCGATCACCGTGTCGTCCAGATCGGTGTAGCGGCCGTCGCTGGACAGGCCGATGTCCTCGATCGCGATCAGCTCGCCGCCGACGCCGGCCTGCGCGGCGCAGTCGCGCAGGTAGGCGATCGTGCCCTGGTCCTCTTCCGAATCGCGCACCGCGGCGAAGTACAGCGGCGGCGGCAACCCGCCAGCGAGCGCGGCGAAGCGCTCCAGCAAGGCTTCGTGGATGGAGTTGAACTGGTCGGCATCGTCCGGCAATCGGCCCTGCGCGCGCTGGTCCTCCAGCCACTGCCACTGGAAGAACGCCGACTCGAACAGCGAGGTCGGCGTGTCGTAGTTGAGTTCGTAGAGCTTGGCCGGGCCGCGGCCGTCGTAGGCCAGGTCCAGGCGCCCGTACAGATGCGGCTCGCGGCGCCGCCAGCTGTCGGCGATCCAGTCGCGGAACGCCGGCGGGATCGCCAGCCGCTGCATCAGCGCCTCGCTGGCGACGATCTCGTCGAGCAGGCCCATCGCCATCGCGTGCAGTTCGGCACTGGGGTCTTCCAGATCGCGCTCGATCTGGCGCAGGCTGAACGCGTAGTAGGCGCGTTCGTCCCAGTAGCGCTGGCCGTCGATGGTGTGGAAGCGGAAACCGTACTCCGCGGCCTGGGCGCGCCAGTCGCCGCGCTCGACGATCGCGATACGTTTCATGCGGGGTCTCGTGCGATGAGGAAAAAAGCCGGACTCAGCTGCCGAAGCCGCGCGCACCGCTGGACCCGCCGAAGCCGCCGCGGCTGACGGTGACCGCCCGGTTCGGCGTGGCGCCGATATGGGTCATGGTCTGGTTGCCGCGCAGCATCGTGCCGCTGGCGGCCGCCGCACCGGCACCGCCGGAATAGGACGCCGGCCGCTGCCACTGGTTCTGCCGGTCCTGGTAGGCGGGCGCGGCATTGAACCCGGCAGCGCGGTTGTTGTTGAGCATCTGCGACAGGAAGAAGCCGGTCATCATCGGCCCGATGAAGGAATGGCCGTGGCTGTCGCGCTGCTCCACGCAGCGATCCTGCGCATAGTCCTGCGCGCACTGCTCGCGGCTGGCGTACTTGGGCCCCTGCTCGGCCGCCTGCTTCTGCGCCTGCGCGAAGGCCTCGCGGCAGGTCGCGATGTCGTGGGTCTGCGCCACGCAGGCGTCCACCGAGGTGTACAGGCCTTCCTGGGCCTTGGCCTCTGGCTCGCGCCCGCAGGCGGTGAACAGCAGCGGCGCAGCGCTCATTAGCAACAAGGCGGTCGTCTTCGACCTTTTCATGGCAACGTCTTCCTGAGTCCAACCACGATGATGCCCGGTTCCGCCGGCCGCGGAAACCCGCGGCCGGCGGTTGGGCATCACCGCGGACGCACGCGCGACGCGTCAGCTCGTCGGCGGCGGCGGCACGTAGCTGGACAGGCGCGCGTCGAAATACGGCTGCACCGCGGCGATGTTGGACTTGACCTGGATGTCCATGCCGACGTCGCGGCTCATGCCCAGCACGTCGTTGTCCGGCCAACCGGGCCCGAAGCACCACTGCGTGCTGGGAATGTTGTTGGCCTGCAGGTGCGCGAGCATGCGCTTGGTCGCCAGTTCCGCGCTGGCATTGCCGGCCGGATAGCCGTGCTCGCCGAGAAAGCCGCGCTTGCCTCGGTATCCCAGCCAGTCGATGAATGGCTTGACCATCTCGATGCCGGTGTCCGGCGCAACGTTTTCATTGCGATTGGTCCAAGCACCGCCTCCGCGGCCCTCGTCGTCCAGATAGTTGTGCGCCTCGTAGACGATGCGGTCGTACGGGTCGGGAATCGTGTCCAGGTTGTTGGACGCCTCTTTCCACCGGCGGGCGCTGGCGTATTCGTTGCCGCAAACGAACACGTAATGCGACCGGTCGAAATCGAAGATGCGCGCCGCGGTGGCGGTGGCGGTGCGCAGCCAGTGATCGGCCATCACCAGCGTGCTGCCGTCGGCGTTGCGCTCCGGTCCCTGGTAGGGCTCGTTCATCAGGCCCCAGCCGAAGATCGCCGGATGCGAGCGGAAGCGCTGCACGATGCGACTCCACAGATCCGGCAGGCCGGCGGCGTTGTACAGCGTGCAGCCCGGCGTGCCGATCACGCGGTACTCGTAGAGCTTGAGCAGGTTGTCGGCCGGATCGAAGTAGGCCAGGTACAGGAAATTCCCCTTGCGGTAGGTCCCGTTCCACACCGATTGGTCGGCCGGATCGGCGACCGCGCGGCCGTCCGGCCCGATCAGCTGGCCGGCGCCATCGCGCCGGTAACCGGACTTGCTCGCGACCTTGATCGGCAAGCGCATGTAGTCGTGCAACTCCAGGATCGCCACCTTGCCGCGCTGCGCGAGCCGGCCCAGCACTTTCTCGACTTGGTCGCAATACGTGGCGTTGAGCGGCATGCCCTGGCCGGTACTGAAGCGTGCGGCGGTGGTGGGCAGGCGGAACAGCGGGCAGGCGCCGGCGGCAACGATGTGCTGGTCGCTGATGTCGCGGTAGTGCCGGTCGATGAGGGCGTTGTCGACGAAGTTGTTGGACGCCAGCCCGGACAGGTTGAGGCCGGCGAACGGCAGCGTGCCGGCGGCGCGGGCCTGGCCGCCCAGGCCCCAGAGCGCGGCGCCGGCGGCGATGCCGACACCGGCGCGCAGCACGCTGCGGCGGCTCGGATCGTCGGGGGTGGACACAAGGGACGGGGCGGGGGAGGAAACAGCGGAAGACGACGAACGCACATGCCGGAGCATGGACACCTCCTGTGGTCATGATGGGCGAGCCGGGCCTACGCCCCCTGACGCACCGGCCACCGCAGTCTGCCAAGCGCAGGCAGGCAGGTCTGCGACCCGCTCCGCACTCCCGGGCGGCGCGCGGCGGCGCCAGCGTGCGTGCTAACGTGGTCGGCCCACCGGTGGGCGTCCAGGACGGTTGCAGCAGCAACGATCCGATCGCGCCACCATCGCCAGCCTCCCCGCCCGCTCGTTCGCTGCTCCCATGCCCGACTATCGCTCCAAGACCTCGACCCACGGCCGCAACATGGCCGGCGCCCGCGCGCTGTGGCGCGCCACCGGCATGCAGGACGCCGACTTCCACAAGCCGATCATCGCCATCGCCAATTCCTTCACCCAGTTCGTGCCCGGCCACGTGCACCTGAAGGATCTCGGGCAACTGGTCGCGCGCGAGATCGAGCGCGTCGGCGGCGTGGCCAAGGAGTTCGACACCATCGCCGTGGACGACGGCATCGCCATGGGCCACGACGGCATGCTGTACTCGCTGCCCAGCCGCGAGATCATCGCCGACTCGGTCGAGTACATGGTCAACGCGCACTGCGCCGACGCGCTGGTGTGCATCTCCAACTGCGACAAGATCACCCCCGGCATGCTGATGGCCGCGCTGCGCCTCAACATCCCCACCGTGTTCGTCTCCGGCGGGCCGATGGAAGCCGGCAAGACCAAGCTCGCCGACCACAACCTGGACCTGATCGACGCGATGGTGATCGCCGCCGATCCCACCGCCTCCGACGAGAAGGTCGCCGCGTTCGAGCGCAGCGCCTGCCCCACCTGCGGCTCCTGCTCGGGCATGTTCACCGCCAACTCGATGAACTGCCTGACCGAAGCGCTGGGCCTGGCCCTGCCCGGCAACGGCACCGTGGTCGCCACCCACGCCGACCGCGAGCAACTGTTCCTCAAGGCCGGCCGCACCGCGGTGGAATTGTGCCACCGCTGGTATGGCGCCGAAGACCCACGCGCGCTGCCGCGCGGCATCGCCACCTTCGAGGCGTTCGAGAACGCGATGACCCTGGACATCGCGATGGGCGGCTCCACCAACACCATCCTGCACCTGCTCGCCGCCGCGCAGGAGGCCGAGGTGCCGTTCACCCTGCGCGACATCGACCACCTGTCCAAGCGCGTGCCGCAGCTGTGCAAGGTGGCGCCGAACACGCAGAAGTACCACATCGAGGACGTGCACCGCGCCGGCGGCATCGTCGCCATCCTCGGCGAACTGGCGCGCGGCGGCCTGCTGCACACCGACCAGGCCACCGTGCACAGCCGCAGCCTGGCCGACGCCATCGCGCAGTGGGACATCACCCAGAGCGACGACCCCGCGGTGCAGACGTTCTACCAGGCCGGGCCGGCCGGCATCCCCACCCAGGTCGCCTTCAGCCAGGCCACGCGTTGGCCCAGCCTGGACGCCGACCGCGCCAGCGGCTGCATCCGCGACGTCGCCCACGCCTACTCGCAGGAAGGCGGCCTGGCAGTGCTGTACGGCAACATCGCCGAGGACGGCTGCGTGGTGAAGACCGCCGGCGTGGACGAATCCATCCACGTGTTCGAGGGCAACGCCAAGGTGTTCGAAAGCCAGGACGCCGCGGTCAAGGGCATCCTCGCCGACGACGTCAAGGCTGGCGACGTCGTGGTGATCCGCTACGAAGGTCCCAAGGGCGGCCCCGGCATGCAGGAAATGCTGTACCCGACGTCGTATCTGAAGTCCAAGGGCCTGGGCAAGCAATGCGCCCTGCTCACCGACGGCCGCTTCTCCGGCGGCACCTCCGGCCTGTCGATCGGCCACGCCTCCCCGGAAGCGGCGGCGGGCGGCACCATCGGCCTGGTCCGCGACGGCGACCGCATCCGCATCGACATCCCCCAGCGCCGCATCGACCTGCTGGTCTCCGACGCGGAACTGGCCACGCGCCGCGCCGACCAGGACGCCCGTGGCTGGAAGCCAGCGGAACCGCGCCCGCGCAAGGTCAGTACGGCGTTGAAGGCCTACGCGTTGCTGGCGACCAGTGCGGACAAGGGGGCGGTGCGGGACAAGGCGATGTTGGAGGGGTGAGGCATTTCCTCCAGCAACCTCGGCGGTTGATGCGCCGTTACGCCTTCATCGTCACGGGTGTAACTCACACGACAGTTCGAACGTCGGATAACGTAGCCAGCATTGGCGCACGGAGCCCCGGCCAAAATCAGGCAAGTCATTGATGCAGGGCGGGAATTTCCCGCTTTGCAGACGTCTGGCGTTGGTTGATACTTGGGGCATCACCGCTTTTGGGCCGTCCAAATAGTAGTTAGGCCGCAATGGAAAGAACTTCTGGGAAGTGCGATGAATGCGGGAGCCGATACATCGCAACGGCTTCAAGCATGTCATCGCTTTGTCCAGAGTGCGCTCATATCCTGTATGGCACTCCAAAGTGTCCACATGAGTTCATTTCAGGGCAATGTGCCATCTGCGGCTGGGATGGCTCCAGTTCGGCATACATTCAATCTCTACTCTGGTCGCGTCCGTCGTCGGCCTAACAACTCATTCAAGCCGACGTCGCTTCGCGGCGCGGCTTAATTCAAGCATTAGGCGCCATGGACGCAGATCGGGATTTTGAAGTAAAGAGCTATCAAGAGATCGCCAACTTGACGCTTGGCGGCTACCAGCTTATCGAGGCACTGCTAAAGACTTACTTGCGTAACTACTTCAACATCGCCAAGCATCGCTTGGGTCGCGACTTACACTTCGGCTTCACGGGCAGCGACTATGACAACGCAGCGCTTGGCACACTCCTGAAGGTCTTCGCAAAGACATGCTCAGACTCTCAGCTTGTCAAAGATCTCCAAGCCGAGATTCCTCATCGAGACTATGTTGCCCATCAGGCTTCGCTGGTCATGTTCCGGCGACAGCCGTGCAGTTCGGAGGAACTTCAGGCGCTGTCCAAACAACTATCAACCCGTAGTAGTTCAATTTCTGGCCTTCTGACTCGCTTGAACAACGTGCACAACCTTCTTTTGGCGCCCTACCGCGGAGAACCCGGGCTTGGCGCCTAACAATTCATTCAAGCCGACGCCGCTTCGCGGCGCGGCTTAATTCAGGCGTTAGGGCGCCCAGGTGAGCACACCGCGACTCGCTACAAGAGAACACGACGGCTGGTGGCTATCGGACGGCGAAGAGGCCCATGCCGAGAGCCCGGAGTCGTTCTGGATCCCGCATGCAGAAGCCCGCCGTGGGCTCGCACCCGGCGACATAGCTAAGCTCCGGTTCTACATCCTGGGCCCTGACGCGTCCGGCGAGAAGGTCGAGCACGGCGAGCGCATGTGGGTAGAGGTCTTGGAGTGCCAGGCGGGCTGGTACCGGGGCGCGCTAGATAACGACCCGCACTGCACAGACCGGCTGCAGGCTGGCATGGAGCTATGGTTCCAGCCTCGGCACGTGATAGATATCCATCAGGGGTGAAGCAGCGGGTGCGCCCTAACAATTCATTCAAGCCGACGCCGCTTCTCGGCGCGGCTTAACTCAGGTGTTAGGCTGCTTATGAAGCTTGGTATCTCTGAAGCATTCCGGCGTTACGGGGCCACACTCAAGAACGTCAACTGGTCCGTGAGCTCGTGGGTCGATGACGACACGTTGGTAGTGAGCCTCTGGAATCATCACCACATCAAAGGCTACGGGCCAAACATCTTGGCATTCGGCGACCGCTTTGATCGCTGGTCAGGTCCCGGCAATACGGAATTTCGCACCAACGTCGTTCGTGCCTTTGACACTGGCGCTGTGGTCCGCTTAGTGCTTGCTCGCGCACTGGAGCCGGATCGTGTACAGCGCGGCGAAGATGGGAGCAAGATTCCCAAGACCTTTGCCGTGCGGGACGATCTCGTGGGGAGGGTCGCTGACGTATCCGGAGAGAACTATGTCATTGAGTTCCGGCGCGCCGCGGCCTAACAATTCAATCAAGCCGACATGCCTACGGCATGCGGCTTGTCTCAAGCGTTAGGCGTGTGGCTTCTTCTTTGGCTTGGCGCTTCCGGTTGCACCAACCACCGCGCCGCCTGACACTTGGCAGGTCACCTCAACGGATGGTCAACGTGGCAAGCCCTGCATCGGACGCAGCACCAGACAATACGGTCGTCGGCACCTCGTTCCGGCGCCCCACCTTCGTTGGGCCATCCTGGCCTAACCAGTCAATCAAGCCGACGTGCCTACGGCACGCGGCTTATTTCCAGCGTTAGGTGACATGTCCAAGCTCCTCTCAATCCTGCTATCGACAGCTCTGCTCGGTGGATATTCCGGCGCTGCATGCAGTTCTTCACTCGACCTGTATGGTGCTTTCTTCAAGGCCGGCCATCCCATCAAGGGTGAGACGATCGACGAGGCTGCAACTGGGGCAGACCAAATTGCCAACTTGAATCGCTCTGTCGAGCTAATCAAGCGCCACCCGGACGTCAGGTTCGAGATTGCGGGCCATACTGATCAGTATGAGTGTTCCGGGCAAGAGTGCCGCTATCTCGCCCAACGTCGAGCGCTTCTCCTATACATGTTCCTGCTAGCCGCTGGCGTGGATCCGCTTTGTGTCATTGCTCTAACCGAGTACGGGTCCACTCGCCCGATCGCTGGCAAACGGGAGGAGAACTCGCTCAATCAGCGCGCCGAGCTAAACGTGGACATTGAGCCGTAAAGTGCTCCAGTATGGCACCTAACAGTTCATTCAAGCCGACGCCACTTCGCGGCGCGGCTTAATTCAGGCGTTAGGCGGTGGTGGAGCAAATCAGCTGGTGGGTCGGGCTTCGTCGGTTGGCTGGCATGCCGGCGGTCGGTTCCGGCAAGTCGCTGTTACCGTTGCTGGTTGCAGTAAGTTCGGTGCTTTGCCCTTACCCGTCATTCCCACGCTACGCTCGTTGCACTTGGATTCGGTGGCAGCACGCATCGGTGCGTCGCTGGGCAAGCTCCATCCCGCAGGCTGTGGCACACTTGGTCCAGGCGGCAGTGCTGGGGAGCAGGGTTGCACAATCCAACCTTTGGGGCCACTTACTGCCTAACAACTCAGTCAAGCCGAAGTTGCTTCGCAACTCGGCTTAAGCTCCAGGGAAGACGGGCCACGATGAAGCTCACCGCGATTATGCTGTTGACGGCGTTCCTCACTGTGGGAATGGCATATGCAGGGCCGCCCGCCGCAAGGCCAATACGCTTTTCAGTGCTAAAGGAAGACACCAATTCGGTGTCGCAGATCATCGGGCTCTGCGATGGCACACGCGAGGACGACGAGTTCGGTTGCCGGCTCGCGAGGATCAATTTGGTCAAGGGAGACGAGCTCCAGCGCAAGGTGCTTGGTGGCGGCCCAGAGCAATGTGTACTTGGCGTCTCATCAGACGGCCAGGAGGTCAAGTTTCGTAAGACCGCTGACAACACTTGGATTGCAGTATCGCCCCCGTCCGTGCTATGCGGCATCGTCAGCAGCTACACGCTGGCAAGTGCTGGTGCCCACGCAGCATGGAAACTAACGATCACAAGCAAGAAGACCGATTCATCCATGCCGATGTGCAAGTCGTTAGGTGAAACCAGCGAAGAATTCTATATCGGCTTCCCATCGCTCGCGTGCCAGAATGTCAAATTCGGCCCCAACCCCGGCTTCTGATCCTATTTCTCTAGGGATAGTCTGATCCGAAGGGCAATGGATGAAGAGCAATGGATCCAGGTTCCGACGTCCCCCCGGTTTCATACGATGGCTACACGTCGACCGTCCTGCGGTTTTGCCCTTGGTGCGGCAAGGACCTTCCGTCTTCGCTACCGTCCGAGTGGTACAAAGAACTCGCTGAGCGTGGCTACTCAGACCCAGGAGGCGATGACCTCATTCCCGAACAGTTCAACTCAGATAGGTGGTGGCGTGGCCGCGCCCTAACAATTCATCCAAGCCGACCGTCCACTGGCTACGCCAGCGGCGGGCGGCTTAATTCAAGCGTTAGGCGGCTGGCATTGGCTTGGTGTTGGAGCCGCGTTTGCATCCACCACATCGCCGGCTGACACTTGGCTGTGTCACCTCATCGAATGGTCAACGTGGCAGGCCCTGTATCGGACGCAGCACCAGACAACACGGTCGTCGACGTATTAGTTCGGCGCGCCATCTTCGTTGGGCCATCCCGGCCTAACCAGTCAATTAAGCCGACGTGCCTACGGCACGCGGCTTATTTCCAGTGTTAGGCCGTTGGCATGAACTCACTGCAGACCAAAAGATCGATCCTGTTCGGTGCACTTATCGCTCCTCTCGGGGCACCAGTGGCATTCTTGCTGTACTCGCTGGCGTCCGCTCTAGTGCGGGAAGGGCTGCCAGGGCTCAAGGATTGGCCCATTGCCGTTGTAATCTATTTTTCTTTCGGTCTACCCATCGCATATGGAGCGATGGCCGCTCTCGGCTTACCCTACGTCACGTGGCTTCGGTGCGCTGGCTATTTGAGCTGGCTCAGTGTATGCGCTGGTGCTTTCATAGCCGGAACATTTTCGCTGCCGGGCAGTCTCATGCTTCTAGGCGTTGGCTCACAGCCCTATCTTGCCAATTTCGCAGCTGGCGGCTTTATCGGTCTCGTTTGTGGCGTATTGTTTTGCGTTGTTACGGGGCCTAAAAATTTATTCAAGCCGGCGCCGCTTCACGAAGCCGCCAACTCAGGTGTTAGGCGGTAGTGTTGTGCGTGCGGCGCGACTTACGCCATCGGTGACAGCGATAGCGCTTCAGCGGTCGGCCTCGGTTCGCAATCCTCACGTCTACCGCCATTGGATCGCCCGCTACTTGGTCATCCAGCTTCGTTGCTCTGCTGCGCTCATTGCCTATGGTTTCGGTCACATCCAGCGGCCAGCATCTCGGGCGAGCCCCAATACCGCTATTTGTGGCATGCTCGGCTATTGGCGCAAGTGCTGGGGAGCACGCTTCTTGCTCACCACCTCCTGGCACGACCGTCTAACTATTCATTCAAGCCGACCCCGCTCCGCGGTGCGTCTTAACTTAGGCGTAAGGTTGCACCCCCAATGTCCAGCATTGTGAACGGCTACATCCACTGCTTCCGCTCGGAGACTGACGTCGAGGCCCATAACAGAAGGGTGCTTGAAGGTCTTGGCGATACAGGATCTTTGCTAGTCAGGCCCATGTTCTCGTTGTTACCAAACCATCGCGGACATAGTTACTACGGCCATCTCATCCACTTCGCCGCCTACTACAAAGAATTTTGGGATCTAGAGGAGGAATGGATAGTGGCCTACGAGAGCCTTTTGGAGTCACTAGTATGGGATTCATCGGAAGTAATGCATCAATGGACTGGCGCGCGCACTGTGTGGCGATCCCAGGGCAGCCGGCAGATCGAGAGTATCAGCGGCATGAAAGTGGTCACCAGAAAGACATTTCCGTACGATCTTGCCGCGGGCGCAACCTAACCAATCATTCAAGCCGACGCCTTCGGCGCGAATTAACTCAGGCGCCAAGGCCCAAACAGCGTTTCCTCAAAAATGTGATGATCAATGCCCGACCTAAACGCTATTCGTTCAATTTCCATCTCGCTCACTGAAGACGAACTACGCTACTTAGTCTCATGTGGCAGCGCTCTGGTAATGAACGTGCCCGAAGCATCGTTACCCACCTACACACACTTCTCGAAACATCAAATCATTGATTTTTCCAGGCGAATTCGCAGCCTCATGAATTTCCAAAATATAGACATGTAGGCATCCAGTCCTGAACGGTTTTGGGAAAAAAGTTCATCCAAGCCGACGCGGCTTTGCGGCGCGGCTTAACTCAGATGGTAGGTGTAAAAAATGGAATTCCGAACACTCAAGTGCCCACACTGCAAAAAGAAGGGAGTCAGCCTGGTCAAGAAGCTCCTATCCGGACCCGCCTTCGAGCATCGTTGCAGTAAATGCAACAGGTACTGGGGTGTTTCGCATTGGGCGGCCCTAGCGTCTGTGACTTGCGTTGTTGCCTATATCGTCTATCTCGCACTCGGGGGACCAGTTCCATTTGGCTCGCGTACTTTTGCGACCATTGCGTTCACTCTTGCGCTTTGCATACTTTTACTCATGGTGCCAACCGTCAAAAAATAGGCTGGCACCTAACAGTTCATTCAAGCAGAATCGGCGTGCAGCTTGCATGACCAACGTCGCGGGCGCCCTGGCTTGCCGGCGATCGTTGGCAGGGCATCGACCAGTCCTCGAAGACCACCGCGTCGTGCCGGTTGGCTCCGGTCACACAGACCGCCAAGTGAACGCCATTGCGGTCGACGATCAGATGCCGCTTGGTGCCGAGTTTGCCGCGATCGGTCGGGTTCGGCCCGGTGTACGCTCCCCCCGTGGGGAGGCCACACTGGCCGCGTCCAGGCTGACTCGGCTCAGGTCCAGCTTGTCGGCTCGCCGCAACTCGGACAGCAGGACCTGATGCAGGCGATGCCGGACGCCGGCGGCCTGCCAGTCGCGTAACCTGCGCCAACAGGTCATGCCGCTGCCGTAGCCCAAATCCAGGGGAAGTTCTTCCCATGGAATGCCGGTACGCAGGACATAGACGATGCCGTTGAGGGCCTGCTGATCTCTGACGCGAGGCCGCCCTCCTTTGGGCGAAGGCTTTACTGATGGGATCAGCGGTTAGATGCGCTTCCGCAGCGCGGCGGGGATCTCTTTGCGACGGGCCATGCCGCGAATTTTGCCACCTGCGAATCTGTGTTCAAATAGGTTTTGTTAGTGACTCTTAGTCCGGTTCCATCCATGCATCCTTGCTGATCGACAGGACATCCCATGATTGCAGGCAAGAGCAAACTCGATCGCAAAAAGCACCTGGCGTCGATCGTCGCCGGTCATCTCGTGTCTCTCGGGCACACCGCTTCGGTTGTGGAAGGGAGGGTCAATTCGGCTGGTCACAGGGATCAGGTGCTCGTCGATAGCGCGATCGGACTGGTGCATGTCACCGCATCGAGCAACACCGAGCCGAACGGCAGCATCCTGTGTTCGGATATCGAAGACGGGGATCAGTCGTTCCTCGCCGACAAGGAAGTCGTGGCTTTTGGCTGGAACACCCGCGATGGGCGGACGACGGTCATGCTCGTGCCTGCCGAGGCGGTGCGCGGCAACAAATCGATGACCAAGGATCAGATCAGGTCGGCTAGCATTCGCGCGTACACCCTGATGCTGGGGCCACCTGCATGAGCCTCGATGCAGGCACGACCAGCCCGAGCCGGCTTGGTTCACGGCTCAGGCACGATTTCCCACCCAAGAAGGCAGACCGCCCGATGAAATCGCTCCGTCGTTGTACGCTTCTCGCACTCACACTGCTGGTCTTCTGTTTTTCTGCCACGGCGGGCAATCCCCAAGATGCGGTACTGACCTACCCCGCCGATGCCGCTCTGCCGATCTCCCTCACCTTGCTGACGCGCCAGGGAAAGGTGGGGCGTGACAACGCGATTTACGACAACTACCGCCCACAGGTGCGATTCTCCGGTGAGAGTAAGGACGTCATGTGTGCAGTGCGCATTTCCAAAGCGCAGGAGAAGATCGAACCCGGCGAGACCGCTGCGGTGTCTCTGAGCTGCATCGAGCAGTTCCACGTTTTGGAAAAAGACAGGTCGTTCATCGCCTATGAGGGCGGGCGCAAGGTCGCCGAGGGCATCCTGCGTTGATGGCGCTGGCAATGTCAGGCGGCACGGCGCGTCAGCGCACAGCCGGCATCGGACCGGCGCAGCGCGTCGTTTGCTCGATACGGAGTGTCCCCACCCTTCCAGCACGCGACGCACTTCTCGCCCGTTGATCGCGTGCCCCTTACAGCCGGCCATGCACTGGAAATCGATCTTTGCCTATGCCGCCCTGCGTTTGTTCTCCGGTGCGGCGTTCGCTTTTTCAGCGGCTTATTCGAGATAGGCGGCTTGGTGAATGCCTGGACCCTTCTCTCTTTCCTGCTCTGCGCCGCACTCTTCGCACACCTCGTGTTGCGTGTGGCGCAACACCGCCTCGCGCACGCCTGCCTCATCCTGGTCATCTACGCCGCCTTCGCGAATGTTCTCGTGGCGCTATTGCCACAATACACGACGGACGAACCAGCCATGTTTGTCGCTCTGGAATGGCTGCAACTGCTCGCCTCCACAGGCCTCGGCTTGCTCGTCGGCTGGGTGTTTCGGCGCGCGGCCGATCAACGCCGGCTGCTGTAGTCGCGTGCAGCACGCGACTACACCTGCCAATGTCGCCCGAAGGTTGGCTGACGCTCATGGTCAAGATCATCAGATTCGTTGAAAAAGGAACGGCGCTGCTCCTCCTGGCAACGCTTGTCGCATTGGTCGCTTACGATGCGCTCGCTGTCCGCCCACATCTGGCCCGAATCCGCGATCTGCTCGCCCACGCCAATCCAGAAGACGCCACTCCTCCCGAAGCGATTCGCAGGCTGATCGATGCGAATGTGGGATCGCCCTCCCCGCATGCGGCTCGCCTGGTGACGTCCCTCGTCTACACGGATTTGGCGCAAGGTCAGTCGCACGTGCGCAACGCGCTTTGGAGCATGCTGCTACCGGTGCACTTCGACGAGTCGCACATCTACGGCCTCTACTGCAGTCTTTCCTACAACGGCACAGATCATGGATTGAGCAGCTTTGCCAATCGGGAATTCGGCAAACCGCTTAGCCAGCTTTCACCACTGCAGGCAGCGACCACCGTTGCGGTCACCCATGCTCCTACAATCTACTTGAAAGATCGCGACAAGCTGGGCAGGCGCGCTCGGACGCTATTGGCAAGGTCCCGGCCTCCGCATTAGACCTCCATGCTGCAACAGGCGACGCCGCCGTTTCGTCCACACCGACTCTCCTCTGACATGACCCGGCACAACGGGATTGGCACAACATGAAGAAGACAATCGCAAGCATTGCCATGACAGCGACCTTGACGAGCCTGCCGCTCGCAGCACCAGCGTCTGAGCCAGTGCCATCCATCAGCCAAGCGACACTGCAGGAGTCCGAGAGCGAATACCAGCACAGCCAGCTCTGCGGCGAGGACGAGCTTGCCTGTGGACGTGCCAGACGCGCAAGCGAGAGTTTTCGCTATGCTCGTCGAAGGCGGTCAACCGGACCTCGGGCTACCTGCAGTATCGGGCGTCGGAGAGCGGCAAGCTGGTGCTGCAGTACCCAGCACAGCAGAAGCCGCCGACGGGTCTCTTCACTTACAACACGTTTCCCAACGGAAATGCATCGATCGAGTTCAGCAACGGCGGCTACCGGTACAGCCTGTTCGACCCGCGCAGATCCGCTTCGTCCATCTCCGTCTCCTGACCTGGAGCATCGGACAAGACCACGCAGATCGCCTGCGGCCCAAACCAGACCCTCCAGCTCAACTACACGATGCGGTTGATGTACGACGCAGGCCTTTGGGTCGATCCCTGAGTGCGCCGAAACAGGCCGCGGCGTCGGCGTCCCGCTCCTCCCGACCGGCCGCCGACCGAGTGCGGTGGCGGTAGCGGTCGATGCAATTTGCGCTTGCTACACTCGGCGCGGCGGCACTGCTCCCGAGAGCGACCAGGTCGACCGCCATGCCAAAGCCGCCACACCTTACTTTTTTTCCGCAACCTCTTTCTCCCTCATCGACTATCGGTGCCACCATGAAACAGACCATCGCATTTCTCCTGCTTGCCTTCGCCTCCTCGTCCGCTTTCGCGGCCAGCAGATACTGCGAGGAGTTGAAGGCCGAGCTCACCGCGAAACTCGATGCCCACGGCGTCAAGGACTACACGCTGGAGATCGTCGACAACGCCGACATCAAGGATCGGAAGGTCATCGGCACTTGCGCTGCAGGGAGCAAGAAGATCGTCTACAGCAAGAACAAGCCGTCGACCTGATCGACAGGAGCGGTCACCTCATGCGAGTAGCTTGGAGCGACGGGACGCGACGTATCGTCCTTGCGCAACGGATGGGCACGTCATGCAGGTAGTGGATCACGCGCCTCATGCCTGGTTCCTCCTGCGCGATGACGACACGCTCCTGCTCGACGTCAACTGCAGCCATGGGCCGGTCGGCTACGCATGGACCATGGCGTTGAACGAGGAAGAAGCGGCGCAGTACCACGCGCTCGGGCGCGATGTCATCGTGCAGCTCGCCGAACAGGTGCAATGGACCGCGCCAGGGGTACTGGGCAGCCGGTCGCCGTATCTCGGCCGCAAAGTGGATGCCGAGACTCGCCAGCGCGTCACCCTGGCCATCAAGGCCTGGAATCAGAGCGACTGACGATCCTGGGTGTTCTACCTGGAAATCAACGCAACTCTTCTGATCGTGCCAACTGCATTGCGCAAGCCACATCCGGCGATCGGCGGATGCACCCCGACCGGATCGCCAGCGCAAGCCACCCCTTATCGCATCCAGCCCGGCTCTGGCAGGATCCATGACAGGCCAGGCACCCGGAAAGAGAAAGCCGCCATGCATGACATGACCTGGAGCGCTTCCGAGAAAAAGGCAGCCAGGGCACTGTTCGACACCGCGCTTCAACGCGAACTCCAAGCCTATCTCCAAGAGTTCAAACGCAGTGCCGCGAGCATCGACACGCCGGGCGCTCTATGGCCCTTGGTCAAACAGGCGATAAAAAAGCAGCGCGAAATCGCTCAGACATACGACTACCGTATTCTCAGCTCACCCTCGTCTTCGCCGTCCTTTTGCGTCGCGGCATCATGCAGGAAGCGGAAGTAGGCGCGGTTGGTGACGAGAAGGCCAGGCACATCATCGCCCTTGCAATCCTGAAGGCGTGATGTATCCGATCGCGTGTCGAACTGCCGTCGTCTACGGCACACGATGCAGTACGCCGGCACCAATACCCGCCGGAAGGCCTTGTGTTCCGACATACGCTGCTACGGATGTGCTGAGTTTATGGCGATTCGCCGGCTGATGCAGCGCGCCGCGTCGCCCTTTTCTCGCGGCATTGCGAGATCGCGCCGACGCTCGGACTGTAGTAGGTTCATCGCGTATGGGTCGATGGGCAGACCCGCCGACGCGAAGACAGGTGCCGATTGCCATGCGTGTATTTCTGGACGATGAGCGCGAGACACCCGCAGGATGGACAAGAGCCTATTGGCCGGATGACGTCATCGCACTGCTCCAGACCGGGAAGGTAGAGGAACTCAGCCTGGACCATGATCTCGGCGACGATGCACGCGGAACCGGTTACGACGTGGTGCTCTGGATCGAGGAAGCAGTGGCACTTCGGTCCTTCGTCCCGCCCAGGATGCACGTCCATTCTGCAAACACCTCGGCGAGAGATAAGATGCGTCTTGGCATCAAGGCGATCGAGCGGCTAGCGATAAAGAACAGACCCAGTGCATGATCTCATTGCGATGCGGCTGAGATGATGGAGAAGCAGACTGCTTGTCCGGCCCGTGCCTACTGCTCCAATACCTGACACTCGCAGATGATCAATCCAGATTGGACAACCAGAGGCAAATCGGTCGCGCAGTTGATCGAAGAGCTCAAGACATTCGAGAACCAGGACATGGAGGTCAGAATCTCCGTCGATGGCGGAAACACGTCCTTCCCGATTTCGCTAGTTGGCAAGACGGATGGCAAGTATGCCGTCTTGAGGAATTGCGAGGACAATCCTTCCATCGTTCATCATGTGTCTGAGGGTGGTTAGCGATTCATTGGCGCGGTACTTCAATCTCAGCTTTCACACTGATGGCAATCCTCGCCGCAGCGTCCTCCCCGTGACAGTCGACAATGACAGAGAATCCGGAAGCCCAACGTCGCAACGCGCCCCGCACGACAATGCAGCCCGAGCAGCGCGCATCCGAAGAGACCGCGCTTCCCCTTCCCAAGGAAACGCTCTGGGCCTTGTTCGATTACTTGAACGACGTACTCGCCGATGGCTGCGATCATTCATTGCGGCTCACCACACAGTTCCTCGCGTCCCAGGATGTCGCTCCGGAGTCGGTCATCCCCTGGCTCGGTGCGCACGGAGGCTTCTGCGATTGCGAGGTGCTGTTCAATGTCGAGGAGCGCTGGGGCAAGCCGTGACCGGACATCGACCTGATGCATGACCTTCCGCATCACTTCCTGGCCGATCTGCTGCTGCATCCTGCGCAACCAGGAAGCAAGGCGACTGCGCTCGTCTCCGGCCAGTGGTGCGCCATTCTCTGCATCGACCAGCAACAGTGGTCGGCCCGCCTCACCTTCACCGGCAGCCCGGCGCCCGGGGTTACGTTCCGCGCAGGGGTACAGTTGCTGATGCCTGACGCACTTGCCCACTTCCCGGCGGGCGCCGATTTCACGCTCTGGGCGAACGGCAGCGAAGGGACAGGCCACGTGGTCTTGAGGGCGGCCTGACAGGCACACGATATCCGCATGCACATCGACATCACCCACCACGTGGACGCCAGCGAGCCCGACGACGGGTACGGTTACTCCTATGCCTACACCCTCTACCGCTTCAGCGACGGCAGCGATCGGTTGCTGGCGCGCAGCTACGACGACGATGCGGATCATGCGCATTTCCTGAACATCGAAGTGGACGGGCACGTGCGCTTGATGATCGACGCGGACCTGCGGCATCCGCTGCTGCTGGCCGCCGCGGCGTACCTGGGCGAGACCGGCAAGCGTAGACTGCGCTGGCTGAGCGGCCGCGGCGACGGTTACGAGCCCCTGCCCGCCCAGCCCACCATCGGACCAGCGGAGGCTCCATGAAGCGCGTCACCGGGATTGGCGGCATCTTCTTCAAGGCACAGGACCCGGCCGCGCTGCAGGCCTGGTACCAGCGGCATCTCGGCATCGACGTGCAGGCCTGGGGCGGCACCGCCTTCGCCTGGAACGACGGCAGCGGCGCGCCGGTCACCGGCTCCACCGTCTGGTCGATCGGCGCGGCGGCGCAGGAGCCGCACTTCTCGCCCGGCACGGCACCCTTCATGATCAATTACCGGGTGCACGATCTGCACGCGCTGGTCGCGGCGCTGCGCGAGGAAGGCTGCCACGTGCTGGACCGCATCGACGAATCCGAATACGGCGCCTTCGCCTGGGTCATCGACCCGGAAGGCAACAAAGTGGAGCTCTGGCAGCCGCCCGCCGGGCAGTAGTGCCCGCTCCGGCCGGTCGACTGGCCGGCCGGTAGCACGGGACGCCCGACCGGTCAGCGTCGAACCAGCCCCGCCGACATCGCCCGTGCACGCCGACCGATGGATTGGCGCCGCCGACCGACGGCACACGATCTTCGCTCGCCCTGCACTGCGCTATCACTACTGTCCGCGCTCATTGTCCTGATCGGGATCCGCGCCACCGATGAATGCCTCCCTCCCGAGTTCCCCCTCGCCCCTGCGTCCCTTCGCGGCGCGGGTCCTGGTCGTCATGGCGCTGGGCGCGCTGGCGCTGCTGGCCTGGCAGTTGTCGGAGCTGCTGCTGATCGTGTTCGGTGCGGTGGTGGTGGGCGTGCTGCTGCACGGGCTGGCCACGCTGTTGCGCAAATGGTTGCCGCTACCGGAATGGGCGGCGCTGGCGCTGGTGATCCTGGTGCTGGTGCTGGCGCTGTCGGCGATCGTGCTGTTGTTCGGCGCCGAGGTCGCCGCGCAGATCGACACCTTCCGCGCCACCTTGCCGGCAGCCTGGAACAAGTTCCATGCCTGGCTGCAGTCCGGCCCGCTGGGGCCGCAGATCGAGCGCATCCCCGACCAGTTGCGCGACGGCGCCTCGACCCTGGCCACGCATGCCGGCGCCATCGTGCTGTCGGCCGGCGGCGGCGTCACCGACGCGGTGCTGATGATGGTCGGCGGGCTGTACCTGGCCGCGCAGCCGCGGCTGTATCGCCAGGGCCTGCTGCACCTGCTGCCGCGCGACCGTCGCGGCGTCGCCGACGAGGCGCTGACCGCCAGCGGCCAGGCGCTGCGCGCGTGGCTGACCGGCCAGTTGCTGGCGATGGCGGTGATCGGCACCCTGACCGGCATCGGCCTGTGGCTGCTGGGCGTGCCGGTGGCGCTGGGCATCGGCCTGTTGACCGCGCTGCTGGACTTCATCCCGATCGTCGGCCCGATCGTGGCCGCGGTCCCGGCGATCCTGCTGGGCTTCACGGTCAGCCCGCAGGTGGCGCTGGGCGCGCTGCTGCTGTTCGTGGTCCTGCAGCAACTCGAAGGCCACGTGCTGCAGCCGCTGATCCAGGCGCGCGCGGTGGACCTGCCGCCAGCGCTGCTGCTGTTCTCGCTGTTCGGTATCGGCGTGCTGTTCGGGCCTATGGGCGTGGTGCTGGCGGCGCCGCTCACCGTGGTGCTCTACGTGCTGGTCAAGCGCCTGTACGTGCAACATGCGCTGGGCGATGCCGAGGGCGCGGAGGGCGCCGGAAAGCCCGCCGCCTGATCTGCGGTGCGTGCTCCCACCCCGCCCCGCACGCGACGATGCCCACCGATCCGCAGGACCTGCAACGCGATCTGGCCGAGACCTTGCACTGTGCCGCCGCGTACAACGACAAGGGCTATGCCTGGCTCGGACACGATGCCCAGCAGATCGCCGACATGCAGTACCGGTTCCAGGCCCAGTTGACGGAACTGGCCGTGCGCCTGGGCGAGGCGCGACTCGGCGCGGCGCTGAGCACCGCCATCGCCAGCGGCGCGGCCGCGCGCGACGGCTCGGGCGACTATGTGGTGCTGTGCGAGGAGGTATTCGGCCGCGCGCGGGTGCGCCGCTGACGGCCTCGGGCACCGACTGGCGCAGCGTCATCCAGCGTCACGGGAGCGCGGCCTGCGATACGGCCGCTGAACGCCGGTCCCGCGCTGGGACCGGCTGGCTTTGACTTGTCATTCACGCGGCCCACACTGGCGGGTGCCTTTCCCTCGCCCGATGACCCCGTGAAGAAGCCGCCCCAGGATCCCGCGTCCACCCCGCCCGCCGACACCGACACCGACACCACCCCCGAAAACCCGCAACGCCGGCGCCTGCTCGGCGGCCTGGCGCTGGCCGGCAGCGCCCTGGCGCTCGGCGGCCCCGCCGAAGCCCACGCCGAGAGCCCCAAGCGCGCGCCAGCGCGTGCGCTGTCCGCGACAGAACTGGATCGGCAGCTGCGGCAGAAGATCGAGCACGTGGTGGTGATCTACGCCGAGAACCGCAGCTTCAACAATCTGTTCCCCGAGTTCCCCGGGCTGCAGCAGCCGCTGTCCAAGGTGACGCCGGCGCAGGCGCGGCAGATGGACCGCGACGGCAGCGTGCTCGACATCCTGCCGCCGATCTGGGGCGGACTGGCGCCGGACGAACAGGTGGTGGCGCATCGCCGCTACAAGATCGGCGAGGACGCGATCGGGCCGCTGCCCAATGCGCCGTTCGCGCTGCGCACGCCGGACGGCCAGCTGCTGCCGCACGGCATCGTGACCCGCGACCTGGTGCATCGCTTCTACGAGAATCAGATGCAGATCAACGGCGGCCGCAACGACGGCTTCGCCGCGTGGAGCGACGCCGGCGGCCTGGTGATGGGCCACTACGCCGACGCGCCGGCCACGCTGCGGCTGTGGAGCCTGGCCCGCGACTACACGCTGTGCGACAACTTCTTCATGGGCGCGTTCGGCGGTTCGTTCCTCAACCACCAGTACCTGATCGCCGCGCAGGCGCCGTACTACCCCAAGGCCGACAGCAGCCCGGGGCGGACGCAGATCAGCGTGCTGGCCAGCGACCGGCCCGACGAGATCCGCCTGGCGGTGCAGGACGATTCGCCGGGTACCGCGCTCAACGGCCGGCCGCGCTTCGTGCGCAACGGCGCGCTGACCCCGGATTTCTGGGCGATCAATACCCTGAGCCCGCCGTTCCAGCCCAGCACCAGCCAGGACCCGACGCGCCCGGACTACGCCGACCCCAACAGCCCCAACACGCTGCCGCCGCAGACCCACCGCCACATCGGCGACGCGCTCGACGCCAAGGGCGTGGACTGGGCCTGGTACGCCGGCGGCTGGGCGCTGGCGGTGCAGGGCAAGGGCGACACCGGCGACACCAACGAGTTCCCGGGCAGTCCCAACTTCCAGATCCACCACCAGCCGTTCAACTACTTCGCCAACCTCGCCCCGGGCACGCCGGCGCGGGCGCGCCGGCTGCGCGACGGCGGCCTGGGCGACACCGCCCCGGAGAACCGCTTCCTCGCCGACGTGCAGGCCGGCACGTTGCCGCCGGTGACGTTCTACAAGCCGCAGGGCAACCTCAACATGCACGCCGGCTACTCCGACGTGGCCGCCGGCGATCGCCACATCGCGATGGTGGTGGACGCGCTGCGCAACAGCCCACTGTGGGAGAAGACCGTCGTGTTCATCACCTTCGACGAGAACGGCGGCTGGTGGGATCACGTGGCCCCGCCCAAGGCCGACCGCTGGGGCCCGGGCTCGCGCATCCCGGCGCTGGTGGTGTCGCCGCACGCCAAGCGCGGCCACGTCGACCACAGCGTCTACGACACCGGCTCGATCCTGCGCTTCATCACCCGCCGCTTCGGCCTGGAGCCGTTGCCGGGCCTGGTCGAGCGCGAACGTGCGATGCACGCTGCCAGCGGCGTGGTGCCGGGCGACCTCACCGCCGCGCTGGACCTGGCCTAGGCCGGCGCGGGTTGCGCAGGGCGGGGCGGACTGCCGCCGCCCTGCCCCGCGTCCAGGCAATGCGGCACTCAGGCGGCGTGGAACGTGCCAGCGCCGCGCTGGCGGCGGAACAGCAGCAAGGTGCAGGCCAGGCCGATCAGCGCCGCCAGCGACAGCCACAGCGCCGGGGCAGCGCGGCTGTGGGTGGTATGGATCAGCCAGGTCGACACCGCCGGGGTGAAGCCGCCCATCGTCGCAGTGGCCAGGCTGTAGGCCAGCGAGAAGCCGGTGGTGCGCACCTCGGCGGGCATCACCTCGGTCAGCGCCACCACCATCGCACCGTTGTAGGCACCGTACAGCAGCGACAGCCACTCGCCGACCAGCAGCAACCGCACGAACGAGGGCGCGTCGACCAGCCACTGCAGCGCCGGCCACACCGTCAGCAACATGGCCACGCTGGCGAACACCAGCAGCGGCTTGCGGCCGATGCGGTCGCTCAGCGCGCCCATCACCGGCAGCCACACGAAATTGGACAGGCCGATGCAGCCGGTCACCACCAGGCTGTCGAGCTCGCTCAGGTGCAGCTCGGCGCGGCCGTAGGTCGGCATGTAGGCGGTGATCAGGTAGAACGACACGGTGGTCATCATCACCATGCCCACGCCGGCCAGGATCAATCCGACATTGGCGCGCAGCGAACGGGCGATGCCGGCCAGGTCCGGGGCCTGACGCGCGGCGAACTCCGGGGTTTCCTGCAGCGAGCGGCGGATCAGGAAGATCAGCGGCACGATCAGGCTGCCGATGGCGAACGGCACGCGCCAGCCCCAGCTGTCCATCGTGCTGTCGGAGAGCAGCGCGTGCAGGGCCACGCCGAGCGCAGCGGCGAACACCACCGCCACCTGCTGGCTGGCCGACTGCCAGGCCACGTAGAAGCCGCGCCGGCCCGGCGTGGCGATCTCGGCCAGATACACCGACACGCCGCCCAGCTCGGCGCCGGCGGAGAAGCCCTGCAGCAGGCGGCCGAGCAGCACCAGCAACGGCGCCAGCACGCCGATGGTGCCGTAGCCGGGGACGAAGGCGATCAGCAGCACGCCGGCCGACATCAGCCCCAGGGTCAGGATCAGGCCCTTGCGACGCCCGTGCCGGTCGATGTAACCGCCGAGCACCAGCGCGCCGATCGGCCGCATCAGAAAGCCGGCGCCGAACGTGGCCAGCGACAGCATCAGCGAGGCGAACGCGCTATGCGACGGGAAGAACGCATGGCCGATGGCCGTGGCATAGAAGCCATAGACCATGAAGTCGTACATCTCGAGGAAGTTGCCGGTGACCACGCGGAACACGGCGGCGGCGCCGTGCGGCGCGGCCTCGGCGGCGGGGGGCGTAGCGGAAGAAGTCATCGATCGGAGTCTGCTGGAGAAGAAACGGCACCGCCTTGCGATGTCGTGCGACGGCACGGGCGGCGCGCGCGGCAACGGTACAACACGTCGCGTACGCATGCCGCCATGACGCTGCACGTCGCTACGTACGGGTTAATGCACAGCGGTACGACGCCCAGGCCGGAACTGCCGCTGATGCAACATCGGGTGCATCCCGATACGCGCCGGTGATGCACCAAGCGTCGATGTCGATGTCGATGTCGATACGATCTCTACGTCCGCTCTCGGCTCGCTGGCGCCATCGCCTCACGAAACAGGCCAGCACGCGCAGGTCGCAACGACGCCACCACGTCCGAACGGGTAGCCTGCACGCTGTCACGCACCAGGAAGCGCCACCGATGCGTCCCGTTCGACCGCTACATCTCGGCGTGATCGCCGATACCCATGGCCTGCTGCGCCCCGAGGCGCTGGCGGCCTTGCGCGGCTGCGCCGCGATCGTGCATGCCGGCGACATCGGCAAACCGGACGTGATCGACGCACTGCGGGAACTGGCACCGCTACACGCGATCCGCGGCAACATCGACACCGCGCCATGGGCACAGGCGCTGCCCGAGACCCTGGACCTGGACATCGACGGCGTGCGCCTGCACGTGCGCCACGACCTGAAGACGCTGGATCACGTCGCCGACGGCGTGGACGTGGTGATCAGCGGCCACTCGCACAAGCCCTTGCTGGAGACCCGCGACGGCGTGCTCTACCTCAACCCGGGCAGTGCCGGGCCGCGCCGTTTCCGCCTGCCGATCAGCCTCGGCCACCTGTATCTGACACCGACCGGCCCGCGCGGCGAGTTACAGATCCTGGGCTAGCGCAGGCGGTTCCCGCGCCGTGGCGCAGCGACACGCGACGGGCAGGCGACGAACGCGCGCGATCTTCGCTACAGTGGAGGCGGGGAGGCGTGCGGCCAGCGGAAGGCGTGGCGACGCCAGGATGCGGCAATGCGATGGGGAGCGAGCATGCGCAAGGGATGGAACGTGTTCGGCAAGGTCGGCCTCGGCCGCATGACCAGGGACGAGTACCAGGCCAATCTCAACGGCCTGAACATGTTCTTCGGTGCCGTCCTGGGCCTGGTGCTCACCGGCACCGAGCGCCTCAACGCCTGGCAGTTCGGTGTGGTCCTGGGCGTCCTCGCCAGCCTGGTCATCTCGATCCTGTTCATTTCCAGCAGCCGGCACCGGGTGGCGTACGCGATCTACACTCTGCTGATGGTGCTGGCGCTACCGAAGGTGATCGACGTGATGCTCAAGGGCCAGGCCCTGCTGCCGGACAAGGTGCAGCCGACGCTGATCGTGTGGACCATGATGACCATCATGGTCGAGTTCTGGGGCCGCGAGAAGGACGCCGAGAACGCTGCCGCGACGGCCGTGGACCGCACGCTCGGCTAGACGGCGCGCAGGCGCGGACGCACGTCGCGCACCGTCGCGATCGCGGCGGCGCGTCGCCTCACCAATCCGTCGGCGCGTAGTCCTTGAGGAACTGGCCCCACACGTGCTCGCCGGTGTTGAAGCCGTGGATGATCGGATCGACGATGCGCGCGGCGCCGTCGACGATGTCCAGCGGCGGATGGAAGCGCTCTTCCTCCACCTTGCGCGCGGCGATCTCGGCCGGATCCTCGTCGGTGACCCAGCCGGTGTCCACGCTGTTCATGTGGATGCCGTCGTTCTGGTAGTCGGCCGCCGAGGTGCGGGTCATCATGTTCAACGCGGCCTTGGCCATGTTGGTGTGCGGATGCCGGGTGGTCTTGAAGTTGCGGTAGAACTGCCCCTCCATCGCCGACACGTTGACGATGTGCTTGTCGCGCTCGGGCGTGCGCAGCATCAGCGGCTTGAGCCGCGCGTTGAGGACGAACGGCGCGACCGCGTTGACCAGTTGCGTCTCCAGCAGTTCCACCGAGGACACTTCGTCCAGCAGCAGGCGCCAGGAGTTGCGCCCGCGCAGGTCGACCTGCTGCAGGTCCTGGTCCAGGCGCCCCTCCGGGAACAGGTGCTGCTGGGCGAGCAGGTCGTCGGCCAGCAGCGGCACCTGCGACAGTTCGGCGGCGCGCAGCAGGCCGTCGGCACCGCTGCGCCCCTGGCCCGCCCCGGCCATCTGCGTGTTGCCCCCAGCCGGCAGCAGATCGGGACCGCGCAGGCCTTCGTATTGGCCCACCAGCCGGCGCACGTGCTCGGGCAGGTCGTGCAGCGCGGCGGTCTCGCCGGCCAGCATGTGCGCGTAGAACTGCGGCGGCCGGCGCACGGTCTGACAGGCGTTGTTGACGATGAAATCCAGGCGGCTGCGAGTCGCCAGCAGCTCGCTGCAGAACGCCTCGACGCTGGGCGTGTGGCGCAGGTCCAGCCCGTACACCTGCAGGCGGTGGCCCCACTCGGCGAAATCCGGCTCTTCCGCGTAGCGCGCTGCCGAGTCGCGCGGGAAGCGCGTGGTCACGATCAGCTCCGCACCCGCACGCAGCAGCTTGAGCCCGGCCTGGTAGCCGATCTTGACCCGGCCGCCGGTGAGCAGCGCCACGCGCCCGCGCAGGTCCGCGGTCTCGGTGCGCTTGAAGTAGTTCAGCTCGGCGCAGGGCGGGCACATCTGGTCGTAGAAGTGATGCAGCTCGGTGTACTTCTGCTTGCACACGTAGCAGTGGCGCAACTCGGGCGAATGCACCGCCGGCGCCTCGGCCACGGCCTGCGCATGGGTCAGCGCTTCCGGGGTGTGCGGCGGGAAATAGTTGGGCGTACTGAATACCGGTTTGCGCCGCAGCGCGCGGATGCCGGTCTGCGCCAGCAGCTCCTCGGCCTTGCGCACCTTCTCCTGGTGGCGCTCGCGCGCCTGTTCCTTGAGCAGCTTGCGCCGCGCCTTGGGCTCGGGATTGAAGACCTGGGCGACCACCTGCAGCAGACGCACCCGCTCGGCTTCCGGCAGGGTATCGAGCACGCGCCGGTCGGCGGCGATGGTCTCGAGCAGGTCCAGGGCGATGCGCAGGCGCTCGGCCAGGGGCAGGTCGTCGGGAGAAACAGGGGCAGTGGCGTTCAAGAAAGATCCGGGATGGGCGACGGCGAGCCGCGGCAGAGCGCCGGCACGATGCCGACAGGGCAGCACGCGGCCCTGATGCGCCACCGTCCGCAGAAGCGGGAACGGCAGCGGCACAGGCCGCGGCGGGCCGGAGGGACCGGCCACCCCAGCATTTTCGCCGATCCGCGGCTTGCGATCCACGCGCGCTGCGATCGCCGTGCCCGACACCCCGCCCCGGAGGCGGGCCGGGGCCGCTCAGCGCGCTGGTGTGGTCGCGAACTCGCCGCGCTGCAGCTTGGCCACGTCGTTGCCTTGCGCATCCCTGGCCTGCAGGTCGGCGCCCTTGGCGGCGAGGTCCTTCAGCACCTCGGTGCGCTGGAACAGCGCCGCATACATGGCCGCGGTCTGACCGGCGTTGTTGCGCTGGTCCGGCGCGCAATCGGCCTGCATCAGCCGCTTGGCGATGCTCAGCTCGCCCTTGAAGATGGCGCCCATCAACGCGGTGTTGCCGCGCTTGTCCTGCGCGCAGGGGTCGGCCCCGGCGCGCAGCAACTGCTCCACCGCTGCCTGCTGGCCGTGGTAGGCGGCCAGGATCAGCGCGGTGTAACCCTTGTCGTCGCGCGTGTCGAGGTCGTAATGGGCGCGGATGAACTCGGCCAGCATGTCCTGGCGGCCCTGCCGCGCGGCATCGAAGAAGTAGCTGCGCAATTGCGCCTGGACCGCGGCCGGATCGGGCGCCGCAGGCGTAGGTGGTGCGGCGGCGGCCGTGGCGCTCACGGCGAGGCCGAGGAAAAAGAGAACAACACGACGCATGGGGGGGTCTCCGCAAGAAAGGTGCGCGGCGCGGCGATACCGCCACCGGGCCGCGCATGGGACGGATCAATCCTGCAGCTGCGCGGCCAGTTGCTTGACCCGCGCCAGGTCGCCCTTGGCCACCCGCGTCACGCCACTGCCGTAGGCGGGGTCGGCCTTGTACAGGAACGACAGCATGAGGTGCTTGCTCGCGTCGTCGGTGCCGGCCAGCGATTCGCCGAAGCTCTGGATCAGGTCCTGCTGCTCCTTCTTGCTGTAGCTGCGGAACAGTTCGCCGGCCTGCTTGAAGTTCTGCTCACGCGTGATTTTGGCCTGCTGGGTGGTGCCGGATAGCGGCAACTGGCTGTAGCGCGCGTTCGGATCCTGCGGCCGCGGGCTGAGCCGGCTCGGTTCGTAGTTCACGCCGCTGCTGGTGCTGCCGGCATTCATCGCGCCGTCCTGGTTGCCGTTGTTGACCGCCACGCGCGGCCGGTTCACCGGCAGGCCCAGGCCATTGGTGCCGACGCGGTACAACTGCGTGTCGGCGTAGGAGAAGATCCGCCCCTGCAGCAGGCGGTCTTCCGACGGCTCGATGCCCGGTACCAGGTTGGCCGGCGCCATCGCCACCTGCTCGGTCTCCTGGAAGAAGTTGTCCACGTTCCTGTTCAGCACCATCTGCCCGATCTTGCGCTCGGGCACGCCCGGCCAGATCTTGGTGGCATCCAGCGGGTCGAAATCGAACTTGGCCAGGTCCTCGGGCGCGAGCACCTGGATGTACAGGTCCCACTTCGGATAGTCGCCGCGCTTGATCGCGCCGACCAGGTCATTGGTCAGGTGGCTGTAGTCCTTGCCCTGGACCGCCACCACCTGCTGCGGATCCAGGTTCTTGAGGCCCTGCAGGCTCTTCCAGTGGAACTTGACGTAGTGCACCTGGCCCTGCGCGTTGACCAGCTTGTAGGCATGCACGCCGTTGCCGTCCATGAAGCGGTAGCCGGCCGGCGTGCCTTCGTTGGAGTACAGCAGGGTCAGGGTGCGGGTCGCCTCGGGCACGTGCGAGAAGAAGTCGAAGCGGCGCGCATCGTCGTCGAGGTTGGTGCGCGGGTCCGGCTTGAACGCATGCACCATGTCCGGGAACTTGATCGCATCGCGGATGAAGAAGGTCGGGAAGTTGTTACCCACCAGGTCCCAGTTGCCTTCGCTGGTGTAGAACTTGGTGGCGAAACCGTGCGGATCGCGCAGCGTCTCCGGCGAATGGTTGCCGTGCACCACCGAGGAGAAGCGCACGAATACCGGCGTCGTCGTGCCCGGCGCGAACACCTTGGCCTTGCTCAGGTCGGAGATGTCGGCGGTGGCGGTGAACTCGCCATGCACGCCGGTGCCGCGCGCGTGCACCACGCGCTCGGGGATGCGCTCGCGGTCGAAACGCTGCAGCTTCTGGATGAGTTGCACGTCCTGCAGCAGCGTCGGGCCGTTGGGCCCGGCGGTCTGCGAGTTCTGGTTGTCGCCCACCGGCGCACCGTTGTCGCGGGTGAGCGTGGACTGCGCGGCGCTGGCCGACAGGATCAGGGAAGGCGACAACAGGACAAGCAACAACAGGGATCCAGGGCGCATGGCGTCGGCTCGTGTGAAGGGAGCTGCAGCATGGCGGGAGTGCGACGCGCAGAACATTCGTTCCTTGCAATCGGTGCCATCGACGCGGCCAATCGCGCGCATGCACTGTGACCGCGAACATTGCTGGAGCGCGAAATGCGTTGCAGCTGGCGTGATGGCGCAGCGTCAATCGAAGGTCGTGTCGGCGCAGATCGGCCGCAAAATGTAGACGCGTGTGGCTAACGGCGGGAGTGGTGCTTGCTGGAATGCGCGGGCAGCAGCCGGGCGCGCGCATCGGAAGAGGCGCGCCCAAAAAACGAAGAGGCAGGCTTGCAGTTCTAAAGGCGCAATGCGTCCACCGATTGCAACGCCACACCGCAATGCCGCGGCAAGGGACGTTGCCGATCGCGCATACCGCATGCCTTGGGGCGCGGCCGACGCTTCGGTGCACGATCGACGCGGCGGCAACTGCGAAGGCGTCATTCCTGGGCAAGAGCATGGTGAGCGAGAGGGCCAGTGCGGCAGCCCCGGCTCTGCCGCGATGGCGGACGCTAGCGCTTCGCGCTCAGCGCGCGGCTGCGGTCGGCGAACAGTGTCTGATCGGCGCGGCTGTAGGCCTCGCGCTGCACGGCCGCATCGATGCCGCGCTGGAAGTCGGCGCGGAACCCCGACTCGGTGATGCGCTGGGCGATCAGGAACACCGCGTGCGCTGTGTCGGCGCCAACCGCCTGCGCATCGGGAAAGCCCTGGCGCCGGATCAGATCGGTCAGGCGCTCCTGGCTTTCCTTCTGCGCCGTTCGCACCTCGCGCGCATACGCGCGCAACGAGACGGTGTCGTGCTGCAGCCGCTGCGGCGAATAATCGCGCTTGAGATCGGCGCGGGCCTGTGCGTCGTCGCTGATCAACTGCAGCAGTTGCGTGCGATAGGCCGGATTGGCCGGCGCTGCCGCTGCTGCGTCTTCTGTCGGTGCGCCCGTCGGCTGCGCCACGGCGATGCCGGTCAGCACGCACAACGCCGCTCCGAACGCCCACTGTCTGGCGATTCGCATCATGATTCCCCCTGTCGCCCGCGATACTAGACCAGCGCGCACGACCTGTCCCCGGTCTGGACTCGACAACACAGATCGCCGCCCGCGAGACAGAGGATTATCAACGGGCGTCACGCCTACAGCTCAAACCAAGTCACACAATAGCCGGCGGTCATGCCAACCCGCAATTCGCAGGGCCATCTGCGCTCAGGCGCTTCCGCGGCAGCCTGCCTCGACGCTGACTTGCGCGCGGCCAGACACCGAACCGCGCGCAGGAGTTCCGTGCTGCCCCCTTGTGCGTGGACGAGCCCGCCGCTGCGATCGAACTCGTCCCACTGGATGCAGGTAGAAGGGCCAGATGCCCGGACCGCGACGCCCCCGTCGCCTCAGTGTGCGGCAACATCAGGCGGCAACCCCATCTCGGCTCGGCGCTGCTGCAGGCGTTCGGGTTGCTCGACGTCGAACAGACTGCCATCGGCCTTGTGCTGGGTCCCGTAGAGTTGTGGCTGCCCGCTCAGGACTCGATTTCGATCCACGTACAGCGCAAGGTCCTCCTTGCTGTAGCGTCCCTTCTCGGCGGCAGCCTGGATACCTGTCAGGAACGCGTCGCGGAACGTCCTGTCCGCGGCATGCTGGGCCACCAGAAATCCCGCGTGTGCGCCGTCACTGCCGGCGACGGCCGTATCCGGAAAACCGTACTTGGCCATCAGCGCGGAGAGTGCCTGCTGGTTCTGTTGTTGCGAGGCATGGATCTTCAACGCGAGCGCGCGGGCGCTGCCGGGATCGTTCTGCAACTGCTGCGGCGTATAGTCCTTCAAGACATCTGCGCGGATCTGCTGATCGGCCTGAGCCAACTGCAGGAGCTGTTGCCGGTAGTCGGCGTTGACACCCTCGACCTCGACGGAATGGGCCATCGGTTGCTCCTGTTGAGGACGGGCAAAACTTCCGCCAGCGATCGCAAGCAGGGTGGCCGTGGTGATCAGGCACATCATCATTCGCATAGGGAATTCGCTTCGGATGGAGTGGATGCCCGTGTGGGGGCTTGGGTGGATGGCACGGCCGCCATTGGTCTCTCGAATTCTTGATAACGTGCGGTTGCCCCATGCACCAGCAAAGCGCAGAACCTGCGTGCGATATCCAGTTGCGCGAGCCTCTGATCCAGATACAGGAACTGGCCGCCAGGATTGAGTTCGATGAAGACCAGCTCCCCTCCGTCCGCCGGCACCAGGAAATCGGCGCAAAAAAAGTCGATGGCCAGCGTCTGCCGCAGGCGCTCGAGCTTGGCCAGCAGCCCATCGGGAAGCGCCGTTTCAGCGTAGGTGATCGCAGTCTTGTGTCGCACGGCGCGATAGTCGATCTCGCCTTCCAGCGCGTGCGTCATCTTGACCGCCACGTACTCCCCCTGGAGGCAGACGATGCGCACATCGCCGCGGTGGCGTACCACCTCCTGATAGTTGGTCGGGCACGCGCTGACATCGCCATCGGCCAGGGGTTCTTCGATACGGATGCGTGTCGCATACGACACGCTGTAGCCGGTATTTTCGGACCAAGCGCCGACGTTGAAGGGCTTGACGACCACGCCCTCCGGTTCGCGATCGCGAAAGTCGCGAATGTCTTCCGCGCGGTGGCTGATCAGCGTCCGCGGGATGCGCAGGCCACTGGACGCGGCGATGGCGAGCTGCAACGCCTTCTGGTCCGCCATCAACGCCTGCATCGGTGCATTGATCCAGCGCTGCACGCCGACGCCGCTTCCCATCACCGCCAGTGCACCGAGGTCGAACAGCATTCCCTCGGAACGAATGAATCCCACATCCTGCTCGTGCACACCTGCAGGTGCCGGCTTTTTGAACAGCAAGCGCCGGCACCACGCAGTGTCGTAGCGCAGCGGCGACCCGTCGCGCACGAAGCGGGCGCCGTGCGTATCGCACAGCATCGACCCGCCTAGACCGCTCGGCCAGGCACTGCTGTCGAACAGGTCCACCCTGTGTCCTGCCGCTCCAATCATGGCGGCGATGGTCGCCGCATGGGTATCGTGCTGCGGTGCCACGATCAATATGTTCTTTGCGTCTTCCTGCATCGTCTGGACCCGTTGTGCATCCTCGCCAGATGCATGGCGGCGCTGCAGCACCGCCATGCGCCGCCCGATTAGCTGAAGATGATGATCGTCTCGGTGTCCACGGCTTCGACGATGATGATGATCAGGGTGTCCTGACCGCCACCGCAAGAGATCGCACTGACTTCTTCCTGGGTCATTTCACGCGCGAAACGCTGTGCAACGGGACGCGAATTTTCCGTGTTCACGACAGTTTCCATTCCACTCTCCTTGAAAGACAGCATGGTTATTCGCCGGCGACGATGCCAGCGAGCTTCTCGACGCTTCGCGACGCGTCAAGTCTTTCGGCGCCAGGTCGCGCGCCTTGATTCCGCTCCGCCCCCAGCACGACCTTGCGGTCGGCCGAGGCGATGGTGTCCTCGCGATGCGCGATCAGCACGCGCGTCATGCTCAGCGCCTTGATGTGCGCATTGACGATCTCGTCGCGCTGCCGATCCAGATGGCTGGTGGCCTCATCCAGCACCAGGATCTTCGGCTGCCGATACAGCGCGCGCGCCAGAATCACCCTCTGCCTTTGCCCACCCGACAGGATCGACCCCATGTCGCCCACCAGCGATTCGTACCCCATCGGCATGCGCACGATGTCGTCGTGGATGGCCGCCAACTTGGCGGCTGCCACGATGCGCTGCAGGCTGGCGTCAGGGTCGAAGAACGCGATGTTGTCGGCCAGGGAACCGGCGAAAAGCTGGTCGTCCTGCATCACCGCACTGACCATGCCGCGATAGGTTTCCAACCCGAGCCGCCGGATCTCCACGCCACCCACTTCGATCTGCCCTTCGGTTGGCGCAAGCAGACCCAACAGAAGCTTGGCCAAGGTGGACTTCCCGCAGCCGCTCGGTCCAACGATGGCCACCGACTCGCCGGCGCAGACCTTGAGATCGAAGTTGCGCAGCACCCAGGGATCATCGTCGGAATAACGGAAGCTGACGCCCTTGAACTCGATCTCCGGCGCGAGCTCGGGCCCACTGTAGTGTCCCAATGCATGCGGCTCGGGGTCGCTCATGGCGATATCGGCAATGCGCTCGGCATGCAGCCGTAGCATGCGGAACTCGATACACTTGTCGACCAGGCTGCCCGCCCGGCTGGTGAACAGATCCGCATAGCTGAGAAACGCCACCAGCATGCCCGCCGACAGCGCGTCCTGCAGCGCCATGTAGCCGCCGATACTGATCAACAGGACGCGCTGGATTCCGAAGACACCGCTATTCAACGCCGTGAACGCCAGGCCGATGCGCTGCGACTGCATATCCAGATTGGCGGCCTGGACGGTCGCCGCGAAAAGTCGGCTTTGGCGCAGGCCCTGCTTGTTGGCCAGCTTGATCGCCTGGATGCCACGGACCGACTCCATCAACTCGCTCTGCTGGCGCGCCGTATGGAACAATTGATCGCGGGTGATACCGAACTGCACGCGATACATCGCAACGCGCAGCAGCAAATAGCAGGCGAATGCCGCCAATACCACGCCGGCGAGCTTGGCGCTGTAGAAGAACAGCACCACCAGCGCCAACATGCCGGTCATGCCGTTGAGTACCGCTTCGACGAAGCTTCCGGTCAGCGTCGTCTGAATCGACTTCAGCGATCCGAACCGCGACAGCACGTCGCCCATGTGCCGCTTTTCGAAATAGTCCAGCGGCAAGCGCATCAAGTGGCCAAACAGGTTGTTGATCCATTGGCTGTTGAGCGAGGCGCCCAGCCAACTGACCACCCAGCTGCGCGCCAGCATTAGCGCCGTCTGGGCGAGTACCGCGATCAGGAATCCGATCGCCAGGATCTTGAGCAACGGCATGTCCGCGGAGATCAGGACATGGTCGATCAACCATTGCATCTGGAACGGCATCAAGAGCACCAGCATCTCGATCGCCAGCGCCAGTGCGAAGACCTGCACGAGTGCCCGACGCAGCCCGCCGATCCTGCCGGTCAGTGCACGCAAGGACACCGGTTGCGGCGCCGCCGCCTTCTCGAAGCTCGGACTCGGCACCAGTTCCAGCAACACCCCGGTGAAGTGCTTGCCCACCTCCGCCAAAGGCAGTCGCAGCAGGCCGCGCGCAGGATCGTGGATCACCGCGACGCCGCGCGTCACGCGCTCCAGGACCACGAAATGGCTCAGATCCCAATGCAGGATGCAGGGCCCGCCAACGGCGGCCAAGTAGTCGAGTTCAGCGCGCATCGGCCTGACCTCGAAACCGATCGCGCGTGCGATTTGCATCAGGCGCTCGAGGCGTGCGCCCTGCAACGAGATGCTGAAGCGTCGACGCAAGCTGGGCAGGTCGACGTTCTGGCCATGGAATCCCGCGACCATCGCCAGGCAGGCCAGGCCACATTCCGCTCCTTCCGTCTGCATGATCGGTACGATGCGCGTCGCGAACGGTGCCCTCCAGGACGACCAGGACCGGCTCATGATCCGCGCTCGTTCGAAGGGGTGTCGCGCATGCCGGAGGCCAGCTCGTAGACCGGCTCGAACATCCACTCGATCAGGTGCCTGCGTTCGAGCAGGATGTCCGCATCCAGCGCCATTCCCGGACGCAGAGGCTCCTGGCGTCCATACGCCACGACATTCTGGCTACCCAGTTCGACGATCACCCGATAACGCTGCTCCTTGATGTCCTGACCCAGCAACCGGGTCAGATCGCCCGAACTCATCGCACTGCGCGAAATCTCCGCGACGCGGCCGGCGTGGCGTCCGAACTTCTGATACGGGAATGCCTGATAGCGCAAGACCACCCGATCACCCGGACTGACGAACCCCACCGCCCGCGAAGACACCCACAGCTCGGCGCGTAGACGCGTATCCCGCGGCAACAGCGTCATCAACGGCTGCTGCGCGGCGACAGGTTGTCCCGGATACACCAGCAGATTGCCGACGATCCCGTCCGATGGCGCGCGCAGGATCACCGCGCGGCGGGCCTCGCTCTCCGAGATCGACTGCGCCACGTCCGCCAGTTGCCGATCGATCTCGTTGTTCTTTCCGATCAGCGTTGCCGGAAGCTGTTCCAACTGTGTCTGCAACTGCGATTGTTGCTGCCGCAACTCCAGCGAATGCTTCTGCAGATCCTTGAGCTGCGCCTGATTCTGAATCGCCACATCCTGCTGCTGCAGCAGCTGCACCTTGGTCAGCACCCCGCGATTGCCGGGACTGGACCATTGCTCATACAGGCGAGCGGCGCTTTCGGCGCGTTGCCGCTGCAGAACGACCTGTTCTTCGGTACTGGCGATCTGACTCTTCAGCAACGCGATGCGCGTACGCAGGTCACGATCCTGCGCTTGCGAGAGGCTGCGCTGTTCCTCGATGTCGGAACGCAAGCGCTCGCGCTTGAGGCGCAACTGCGCGATCACCGATGCCTGCGTATCGCCGAGCGATGCGCTGTCCTGTTCGCCGGAGATCTCAACCAGCGGTTGGCCCGCGCGGACGTTTGCGCCTTCCTTGGCGAACGTACGCACGACACGCCCGGACGCGGAGGGCGTCAGGGTCAGCAGTCCGCGATCGGGAACCAGCGTGCCGTTGACCGCTTCGCGTCGTGTATAGCTGCCGATACACAGCAGCGCCAGCACGATGACGAGCAGCGCGATGCTCACCCAGAAGTAAGCCCAACCGAAGCGCGGCGCGTCCAGGCGCACAGCGCCGAGCCAGCCCTCGCGGCGCGCTCGAAACACTTCTTCCCTGAAGAATCCGTCCGCCATTGCCATCCCCTGAGCGGCGCTGCATGCATTCCTAGCGCGTGATGTTTTATCGCGTGCCGGCTAAAAGCCGTCAAGCGCGCAACTGCATATCCATGGACGGTGCGGTAGACAATTCCGGTTGCGACGACGCCGCACGCAGCGCGTCGTGACATGCGGTGGCCCGCGTGCTCGGCGACAGGCACGCGGCCATCGCCGTCGCGTTTGCAGCGGCTAGCCGATCACCCGCTTGAACGGCGGCAGCGCGTCGATGATGCGCTTGCCGTAGCGCTTGGTCAGCAGCCGCGAATCGAGAATGATCACGCGGCCGTGGTCGTCGGCGGTGCGGATCAGGCGGCCGGCGAACTGGGTCAGGGTGCGCAGCGCGTGCGGCACCGCGATCAGGTTGAAGGCGTTGAGGCCGCGGCTCTCGAACCATTCGCCGAGCGTGGCGGTCTGCGGATCGGTCGGCACCGCGAACGGCACCTGGGTGATGACCACCGTGGTGCAGGCCTCGCCCGGCAGGTCCAGGCCCTCGCCGAAGGAATTGAGGCCGAACAGCACCGAGCCTTCGCCGGCGCCGATGCGGCGCATGTGCTCGCCGATCATCTGCGACTTGGAGCCCTCGCCCTGCACCAGCACGCGGTTGCGCTGCGCGAGCGGCAGCAGGTCGGCCACCTTGAGCATCTTCCAGCGCGAGGTGAACAGCACGATCGAGCCCTTGCCCCAGTCCAGTTCGCGCACCAGGTAGCGCGCCACTTCGCGCGGATGGCCCTCGCGGTCGTCCGGTGCCACCGGGAACGCCGGCACGATCAGTTCGGCCTGGTTGGGCAGGTCGAACGGCGAGGACAGCGACACCATCTCCGCATGCGCGGGCAGGCCGTTGTCGATCGCCAGCGCCTGGAAGTCGCCGCCGCCGGTGAGCGTGGCCGAGGTCAGCACCGCCGCGTCCACCTCGCTCCACAGCAGCGAGCGCAGCACCTGCGCGGCCGACACCGGCGAGCAATGGCAGATCAGATCGGCATCGCGCGAGGCGGTGATCCAGCGCGCCATCGGCGGCTGCCCGTCCTGGTCCTCGCGGCGCCAGCCCAGCCACAGCGCGTACTGCTGCTCGACCATCTCCAGGGCCATGCCCAGGTTGCGCTGCAGGCGTTCCTTGGCCGCATCCTCCTGCTTGGACTTGGCCGCCATCTGGTGCGCGGCCTGCACCCAGTTCAGCAGCGCCCCGGTGTCCTGCGCCTGCGCATCGATCAGCGGCTTCCAGTCCTCGGGCAGGCGGCCGTTGGGCGCGCGCCACATCGGTTCGTCCTGGCCCGGCTCCGGCACCCACACCCGTTCGATCTCGGCGCGGAACGCCTTCAGGCCCTTGGCCACCTGCGCGGCCAGTTCGACCGCCTCGTTGGGCAACTGGTTGCCGATGCGATCCTTGTCGGCGAGCCGGTAGGCGGCGCCGACCAGCGCCTGCAGGCGGCCGGTGCGCCGCGCCATCTCGTCCAGCGGCAGGTTCGCCGCGCCCTGGTCGATGGCGACGCCGGCGATGTGGTGGCCCTCGTCGAGCACCAGCAGCATGTCCGACGGCGGCGCGATCAGCGGCTGGCCGTTGTCGCTGTCGCCCAGCGACAGCGCCGACAGCAGCAGGGCGTGGTTGGTGACCACGATCTGCGCATCGCGCACCTCGCTGCGCGCCTTCAGCACCGGGCACTGCACCGCGAACGAACAGCGGCGCCCGGCGCAGCCGGCCGCATTGGTGGTGATGCGCGCACGCAGCGACGGCGGCACCGGCTCCGGCGCGGCATCCAGGTCGCCGTTCCAGGTCCTGTCGGCGTAGGCCTTGGCCAACGCCCGCGCCTGCTCGGCCTCGGCCGGGCTCAACGGGCGGTCGTACAGCGGCGCCTCGTCCTCGAACATGCTGTCCTGCGCGGCCTCGCCATGCAGCTCGGCGACGTTGCGCGTGCACAGGTAACGGGTGCGGCCCTTGGCCAGCGCCACCGTGGCCTCCAGCCCGGTGGCCTTGAGAAAGGCCGGGATATCGCGCTCGACCAGCTGCGACTGCAGCGCCACCGTGCCGGTGCTGATCACCAGCTTCTTCTTGCTGGCCAGGGCGATCGGCACGCCGGCGGTCAGATAGCCCAGGCTCTTGCCGACGCCGGTGGGCGCCTCGGCCACGCCGACGCCGCCGGAGGTGCCGAGCGCGCGCGAGACCACGCCGATCATCTGGCTCTGCGCGCGGCGCACGCGGAAGCCCGGCGTGTTGGCCTGCAGCTTGGCGTAGGCGTCGCGGATGGCCAGCTTGACCGGTTCGGTGAGCTGACGCGGGGACGGGCCGGACGCGGGCGGCGTCGACGGCGAAGCGGAATCGGTCATCCCGGCATTTTCTCACGTCCCGTCGCAGGGACTGAAACGCTGGAACTGAACGGTGCTGCGCGCCGCGTTATGGCGGCGGCGGCGGCGCGGCCTTGCGCGGCAGCGCCAGCCACAGCGCGCGCAGCAGCAAGGCCAGCCCGGCCACGTACAGCGCATCGTCCAGCAGATGCACCAGCGCATAGGCGTCCGGATGGGTGCCGCGGAACTGGGGCGTCATCAGTTCCACCCAGCCCAGCACCGCGTTCAACAGGCGCGGCAGGATCGCGCCCATCAACAGCACCGTCAGCCCGAGCCGCGCCAGCGTGCGTGCGCGGCCCGGCGCCAGCCGCGGGAGCAGCAGCAACGCGATCAGCGGCAGCAACAGCCGCGCCAGCAGGCCGAGCCCGCCGGTCAGCACGCTCATGTCCAACACCGGGTGCACGCTCATCGCCAACATCCTCGCCTCCCTGGACGACGCACGCCCTTGTTCTTCAGTGCGATGGCGCCCGCCGCGCCGGCAGGGCGAACCACAACGCCAGCACCAGCAACAGCGCGCTCACTGCCGTCAGCAGCGCGACGATCGCCTCCGACATGACCATCCACAGGTTGGATTCGGTCGCGTTCGCCGCGCGCGACATCAGCCACGCCGGCAACAACGACATGCCCGTCGTCAGTACCACGACCAGCACCAGCACGCCCAACCCCCACAAGCCGAGGGTACGCGGCCGGCCAGGGCCGCGCGTGGCCAGCAACCCCAGCCCGACCGCAGACATCGCCAGGATCGGGAACTGGAACAGCGCGGTGAGCAAGAGATAGTTCACGGCGACAGGGTCCACGCAGGACCTCCTCTTGATGAGCAGCGAACGAGGCGATCGGCGCCGACCAGGACCACGCCATAGGCGCGGCCCGGGCGTCCCTGCGGTTCTCGCAGCACGATCTCCCTGGACGCGGGTCGCCGCGACGCCATCAGTGCGGGTTTGCGACGCGCGACGGCATGGCGAAGCGCAACGCCAGCACCACCAGCAGCATGCCCACCGCGAAGATCAAGGCGACCGCGCCGTTGACGATGCCCAACAAGCTCGAGATCGACGAGTAACTATGGCCTTGGGAAATCAACCACATCGGCACGAACGACAACGCCAGCCCCAGGCCCAGGGCCAGCAGCAGGACCGCCAGCCCGCAGATTCCCAAGGTGCGCGCACGGCCGGGACGGCGCGTGAACAGCAGCGCCAGTCCGACCACATAGACCAGCGCGAGCGGCAACTGCGTGAGCAGTCGCGTCAGCACCTGCAGCATCAATGATTCGTCCATGCGTTTATTCCCGGATAGAGGGTGGAGGCGAAGTGTTTCAGTCGGCGCTGACCAGCACGGCATCGCGCTCGCGCAGCGCGGCGTACACCGGGTCGGTGTCCGGGCGCACGCCGTGCCAGGCCTCGAAGCTCTCGGCGGCCTGTTCCACCAGCATGCCCAGGCCATCCACGGTGTCGCGGCAGTGCGCCGCGCGCGCCCAGGCCAGGAACGCGATCGCCACCTCGCCGTAGTTCAGGTCCACCGCCAGGGTCATGCTGTTGATCAGCGACAGCGGCAGGGTAAAGCTGGCGGCCGGGTCGCGGCCGATGGTGGTGGCATTGACGATCAGCTCGAAATCGCCCAGCTCGCGCAGGTCCTCCCAGTAGCGCGAGATCGCGCGCGACGGCTCGCCCAGCGCATCGACCAGCGCGTCGGCGCGTTCCGGCGCACGGTTGACCACCACCAGTTGCTGTACGCCGGCCTCCAGCAGCGCCGGCGCCACGCCGCGCGCGGCGCCGCCGGCGCCCAGCAGCAGCGCACGGCGGCCGCGCAGGTCCAGGCCGTTGCGGCCGGTCAGGTCGCGCACCAGGCCGGCGCCGTCGGTATTGTCGCCATGCCACTGGCCGTCGCGGAAGCTGAGGGTGTTGACCGCACCGGCCGACTGCGCGCGTGCGCTGTGCACCACGCTGTGGGCGAACGCGGCTTCCTTCAGCGGCAGGGTCACGTTGGCGCCGACACCGCCGGCGGCGGCGAAGGCGGCCAGCGCCGCGGCGAACCCGTCGGCCTGGACGTCGATCGCCTCGTACTGCAGGGCGATGCCGGTCTGCTTGGCGAAGGCGGCATGGATGTGCGGCGACAGCGAATGGGCGACGGGATGGCCGAACACGGCAAAACGGGAGTTGGGCATGGAGCGCTCGTTGGTTGTTTTAGACTGGCGGCGACATTCCATGGAATCCCTCATGCGGACCCCTGCCCTGCCGCTCGCGCTGGCCGCGAGTTTACTCTGCGCGCCGTGTGCGTTCGCGCTTTCCGAATTCGGCATCGAGGGCATGGGCGTGGTATCGACCGCCGCCGACGAGACCCGCGCCAGCGTGGCGCCCGACGGCCAGCGCATCGTCTGGGCCAGTCCCGACCGCGCCGGCGGGCCCGGCGGCGGCGACCTGTGGCAGGCCGTGCTGCGCGACGGCCGCTGGCGCGACCCGCAACCGCTGCCGGCCCCCGTGAACTCGCCGAGCCTGGACAGCGACCCGTTCTTCAGCGCCGATGGGCGCTGGCTGTACTTCGCCTCGGATCGCCCCGGCGGCCATGGCGGCAGCGACCTGTACCGCGCGCCGGTACTGGCCGACGGCGGCTACGGCGCGCCGCAGAACCTGGGCGCGGCGGTGAATTCGCCGGGCAACGAGCGTGCGCCGACCCTGTCGCTGGACGGCACGCGGCTGCTGTTCGCCAGCGACGGCCATGGCGGCGCCGGTGGCCTGGACCTGTTCGTGGCACGCCAGGAGGGCCAGGCGTTCGCAGCACCGCAGGCGTTGGCCGGGGTCAACAGCGCCGACGACGAGACCGATGCGGCGTGGCTGGGCGACGGCCGTGCGCTGCTGTTCGCGCGTGCCCATGGCGGTACGAGCAGCCAGGTGCTGCTGGCGCAATGCGCCGGCGGCCGCTACGTGGATCCGCAGCCGCTGTCGCTATCGTTCAACGGCAGCGACGGCCACACCGCCGGCGCCGTGCTGGATGCGTCCAAGCCCAGCGAACTGCTGCTGTCCGGCAGCGCCCGCGCGCCGAAGGCCGGCAAGCGCGACCTGTACCGGATCAAGGCACCGGCCGCCACCGGTAGCGGCGACTGCAGGTAAGCGGATTGCGCGGCGACGCGAGGCAGATGCCGGTCTGCTGCCGCGCCGACACACAACAAGCGGGACCACAAGGCCGTTGTGGGAGGGACTTCAGTCCCGACGCATGGCACTCGGACGCATCGCCCGGTTGCTGCACGCGCGCATTCCGCTCGGATCAGTGGCTCGCTGAAATTGCTGCCACCGTCCTCTGCCCGTCACCATGATGCGCAGCGACGATCGGGGCTGGCACGCAAGAAGACCCTGGATCGCACTGCGATCGGCGCATCGCCTCAATACACATCGCGTCGATAGCGTCCATCCGCGCTGATCGCATCGAGCGTGTCCTCGCCCAGGATCTCGCGCAACGCCGTATCCACGCCGCGCGCCATGCCCGCGAGGCTGCCGCAGACGTACACGGTGGCGCCACGCGCCACCCAGTCGCGGACCGCGTCGGCAGACTCGCGCAACCCGTCCTGCACGTAGCGCTTGTGCGCCTGGTCGCGCGAGAACAGCAGATCCAGACGCTGCAGATGGCCGGCGTCGCGCCAGGCGCGCAGCTCGTCGCCGAACAGCGCATCGTGCGCGACATTGCGTTCGCCGAACAGCAGCCAGTGCCCCTGCACACCGGCCTGCGCGGCCTCGCGCAGCAGGCTGCGCAGGCCGGCGATACCGGTACCGTTGCCGATCAGCAGCATGGGCGCATCGCCATGCCGGCGGAACCCGGGGTTGGCGCGCACCTGCGCGCGCAGCACCGCGCCCACCGGCGCATGCTGGCACAGCCAGCCGGCGCCCACGCCGGGGCGGCCGTCGTCGCGCAGGGTCAGGCGCACCACCAGTTGCAGCAGCCCGTCGGCCGGCACCGAAGCGATCGAATATTCGCGCAGCGGCAGGGTCGGCAGCGCGTCCACCCAGGCCTGCAGGTCGTCGCCCGGCGTTGGCGGCGTCAGCGCGCGTGACGCCAGCGCCTGCCACAGCGGCTGCCGCAGGCCATCGGCCTGTACCGTCTGTTCCGCGTCCAGCGCCCGTGCGGCGAGCCAGGTGCGGATCGCGTCGGCCGCATGGCAGGGCTGCACTTCCAGGATGTCGCCGGCATGCCAGTGCGCCTGCGGCGGCGGCACGAGGTCGATACGCCACACCGGCGCGCCGGCGCTGCCGGGATTGAGCAGGACGCGACCGGCCAGGCCCCAGTCCAGCGGCTCCGGTGCCTGCAGCACCGGCGCCGACGCCGCCACGCCGGTGAGCGCGGACAGTTGCCATTGCCACTGCGCCAGTGCCTGCGGATCGGCGTTGTCCACTTCCAGTGGCGGGAACAGCGCCTGTGCGCCCTGCGCGTCCAGCCAGTGCTGCACCTCCCGCGAGAAGCCGCAGAACTGCGGGTACTGGCGATCGCCCAGGCCGAGCATGGCGTAGCGCAGCTCCGGCAGGGCCTGCGCCTGGCGCAGCACGCGACGCACGAAGCCGCGCGCCGCGTCCGGCGGTTCGCCGTCGCCGAAGGTGCTGACCACGAACAGCGCGCGCTGGCTGCCGCGTAGCTGGGCCAGGTCCAGCTGCGCCAGCGAACGCACCTCCACCGCCAGCCCGGCGGCCTGCAATTGCGCGGCGGTCTGCCAGGCCAGGCGCTCGGCCAGGCCGCTCTGGCTGGCAAAGCCCACCAGCCAGGCGCCGGCGGCATCGCCGACCAGCCCCGGCAGCGCGCGGCGCGCGGCGCGCAATGCGCGCTTCTTGCGCCGGCGGTCCAGGTACAGCATCCAGCCGGTGACGAAGAACAGCGACATGCACAGGCTCGCCAGCAGCATCGCCACGCGCCCGGGCAGGCCGAAGAAGCTGCCGCTGTGCAGCGCGAACATGCTGGTCAGCAGGCGCCGGCCCAGCGGTTGCTGGCGATATTCCAGGTGGCGCACGACGCGGCCACTGGCCGGATCGACCTCCACGCTGTTGTAGGCGCGGTCGTGCGCCGGATCGGGCGGCAGGTAGCGGGCCACGATCGGCTGGCCGCTGCGGCCGGGCAGGCGCAGGTCCAGGTAGGCGCGCTGCGCGGCCGGCACGGTGGCGAGGGCCGCCTGCAGCCGCGCGTAGTCCACCGCCGGTGGCTTCCCGCCACGACCGCCCTCCTTCTCCTTGGGTGCGGCATCGCCGCCGAGCATCGCCACCAGCCCCTGCCGGTACCAGTCGTAGGACCAGTACAGCCCGGTCGCAGCGATCAGCAGGTACACCAGCAGACACCAGGTGCCGATCACCGAGTGCAGGCTCCACAGGAAGCTGCGCCCCTGCCGGTTCCACTCCACCGCCCACCAGGCGCGCCAGCTCCACCAGCGCCGCGGCCAGCGCAGGTACAGGCCGGACAGGCAGAAGAAGATCAGCACGAAGGCGCAAACCCCGGTGACCGCCTTGCCACGCTCGCCGGCGGCCAGGCGCCGGTGCAGGTCTTCGACGAAGGAGAAGAACCCATCCAGGCGCGGCGCCGGCAGCACCGCGCCGGTGTAGGGGTCGAAGTACAGGCGGCCGCCGTCGCGGCCCGGCAGGCGCACCGCGGACGGCCGCGTGCCGGTCGGATCGATCAACACGCGGTTGCTGCGGTGCGCCCCTTCCAGGTCCAGGCGCCGCGCCAGTTCGGCCAGCGGCAGCGGCTGCTCGCCGGCGGCATGACGCACGGCGATGGCGGCCAGCGGCGGATTGGCCAGGCGCACGATCTCGTCCTCGAAGGCGAGCGTGGCCCCGCTCAGGCCCATCACCGACAGCACCAGCCCGGCGCTGATGCCGAGCAGCCAGTGCAGCTGGAACAACAAGGACTTGATCACGTCGGCGCGGTGCGGGACAGGGCGGTCGCGCATTGTAAATGAGAACGCTTATCGCATGCGATTGATCCGTCGCCGCGCGACGTCTACCGCCAAACGTGACCCACGGCGCAGTTGCCATTTGCGGCACATCCAGCGGTCACCCGACAGACATCGAATCTCGCCAGTTTCTTCACCTCTCCTGACCAGCCGAGGTTCCTGCAATGTCCGTCTCCCTGCGCGGTTGTCTTGCCCTGCTTGCGCTGTTCGCCGCCCAGGCGGCAAGCGCCGCCACCAGCTGCCCCACGCTCTACGCCGGCGGCAAGGCGCCGACGCTCGACGCGTCGATCACCAGCCGCACCACCGAGGTCTGCCATACCGAATACGTGCTGATGGCCTCCGGCGTGACCAAGGGCCCGCTGTACTCGGCCGAGCACATCACCGACCAGCAGGTCGCCGGCGCCGAATCCATCGGCCGCGTCGGCTCCTTCCACGACGAGACCGGCATCCCGGCCGCCGACCGCTCGCATACCTCGGACTACACCAACTCCGGCTTCGACCGCGGCCACATGACCCCGGCCGGCGACGCCTCAACCACCAACTCGGAGAAGGAAACCTTCTCGATGGCCAACGTGGTCCCGCAGGACCACAAGCTCAACACCGGCGAGTGGGCGCGGATCGAAGAGCAGGTGCGTCAGTTGGCCAAGCAGCGCGGCGAGGTCTACGTGGTCACCGGCCCGGCCTTCGACAGCGGCACGCGCAGCAGCATCGGCGCCGACCACGTGCAGATCCCGAACTACGTGTGGAAGGCGGTATACGAACCGGGCAACGGCGCGGCCGCCTACATGTGCGTCAACGACAGCACCATCAACTGCGACGTGGTGTCGATCAACGACGTCATCACCATGTCCGGCGTGGATCCGTTCCCGGCGATCAGCGCCAGCATGAAGGCCAATCCGATCGCGCTGACGCTGCCGTAAGCGGGGATTCGGGAGTGGGGAGTCGGGATTGGTAAAAGCGTCCTGATTCCCTGCCCGGGTTGGGGCTGCCGGAGGCGCGTGTGCGCCAGCCGGCCGCCACCGCAAGCGCACGCCCCTCAGGCGGTGTGCGCGGTCATCGCCTCGACCAAGGCCGCGAACACGGCACTGCAGGCGGCGCTGCCGCGCACGTCCTGGTGCATCACGATCCAGCTCTCCAGGCCGACGCGCACCTGCTGCGGCAGCACCGGCAGCAGCGTCGGCGTGCGCCGCGCCAGCGCGACCTGGCAGAAGCCGATGCCGCAGCCGGCGCGCAGCAAGGCCAGTTGCGCCAGGTCGCTGTCGGCGCGCAACGCGAACGCCTCGCGCCGCCACGGCGGCAGCGCACTGCGGGCGGCGCGCAGGAACGGCGTTTCCGTATCGAAGCCGATCAGCGCGTGCTGCGGCAGTTCCTCCAGCGCCTGCGGCAGGCCATGCCGGTCCACGTAGTCTTGGTGCGCGAACAGCGCCACTGCCACCTCGCCGACGCGGCGCGCGACCAGCACGTCCTGGGTAGGCCGGGTCATGCGTACCGCCACGTCGGCCTCGCGGTGCAGCAGGTCCTGCACCCGGTTGCTCAACACCAGTTCCAGCCGCAGCTGCGGATGCGCGCGGCGCAAGGCCGCCAGCACCGGCGGCAGCACTTCCGCGCCGATCACCTCGCTGGCGGCGATGCGCACCGTGCCGCGCACCGCATCGCCGTGGCGGCCCGCCGCGCGCTGCAGCGACGCGGCCAGGCTGCCCATCGCCTGCGCATGCCCGCGCAAGGCCAGGGCGGCATCGGTGGGCAGCAGGCCGGTCTGCGAGCGCACGAACAGCGGCACCGCCAGCGCCTGTTCCAGCGCCGCCACGTGACGGCCGACCGTGGGCTGGGTCAGCCCCAGCGCGCGTGCCGCCGCCGACAACGAGCCCTCCTCCAGCACCGCCAGGAAGGAGCGGTAGAGTTCCCAGCCGATCGTATTGTCCATACAGAAATGTATAGCTGGTCGGCGCTCTTCGCCAATTTTCTTCTGCGGTACCCGCACCGAGACTGAGCGCCGACCCCGACGGAGCGCTGCCATGTCCTCTTCTTCTTCCACGGCCCTGGTGCTGGGCGCCAGCGGCGGCATCGGCGGCGAACTGGCGCGGCAGTTGCGCGACGCCGGCTGGCAGGTGCGCGCCCTGCAGCGCGGCCTCGCCCACCCCAGCGTGGAGCGCGACGGCATCCACTGGCACCGCGGCGATGCGCTGCGACAGGCCGACGTGCGGCAGGCGGCCAAGGGCTGTGCGGTGATCGTGCATGCGGTGAACCCGCCCGGTTACCGGCGCTGGTCGGAGCTGGTGCTGCCGATGATCGACAACACCGTCGCCGCGGCCATCGCCGAGCGCGCCACCGTGGTGCTGCCGGGCACGGTCTACAACTACGGCCCGGACGCCTACCCGGCGCCGGACGAAGACGCGCCACAGGCCCCGGTCACCCGCAAGGGCGCGATCCGGGTGGAACTGGAGCGGCGCCTGCAGGCCGCGACCGCACGAGGCGCATGCGCCATCGTGGTGCGCGCCGGCGACTTCTTCGGCCCGCGCGTGGGCAACAGCTGGTTCGCGCAGGGGCTGGTGAGACGGGGACGGCCGGTCACGACGGTGACCCTGCCGGGCGATCAAGGTGTCGGCCACCAATGGGCCTACGTGCCGGACGTGGCGCGGACCATGCTGGCGCTGCTGCAGCGGCGCGAGCGTCTGCCGGCGTTCGCCCGCCTGCACATGGACGGGCACTGGGACGCCGATGGCACGCAGATGGCCGCGGCGATCGCGCGGGTCGTGCAGCGCCACGGCCTGGCACCGCCACGCACGCGCCGTTTCCCATGGCCGCTGCTGACCCTGGCCGTGCCGTTCTGGCCGCTGGCGCGCGAACTGCACGAGATGCGCCCGCTGTGGCGGCACCCGCTGCGCATGCGCAATGCGCGGCTGCTGGAAGTGCTCGGCGAAGAACCGCACACGCCGCTGGACGTGGCGGTGGAGGCGACGCTGCAGGGGCTGGGCTGTCTGCCGGCGGCGACACCATCGACATGACGCCGCGCCTACGAAGATCCACGCAAATGGATCGCAAGATCGCTGCCTGTACAGGAGCGACTTCAGGGCACCTCGAATGACGCATCATTGCCGCGGCTCGGCATGATGTCCTGTCTCGATGGCAGGAGCGGCTTGAACCGCTCCTCCCAATGGCCTTCGCCGTTGCTGGAGGTGCCCTTCAGTCACGACAGGGCCTTCCCGAGAACGGCGTCGCAACGGAGGCGCCTCCAACAAGCGGACGCCGGCTCAGCGCGCCTCGCGCAGCCAGCGCGCCACCTGCGGCGCGAAGTAGGTCAGCACGCCGTCGGCGCCGGCGCGCTTGAACGCCATCAGCGACTCCAGCACGCAGGCGCGCTCGTCCAGCCAGCCGTTGCCGATCGCCGCCTTGAGCATCGCGTACTCGCCGCTGACTTGGTAGGCGAAGGTGGGCACGCGGAATTCGTCCTTCACCCGCCGCACCACGTCCAGGTAGGGCATGCCGGGCTTGACCATCACCATGTCCGCACCTTCTTCCAGGTCCAGCGCGATCTCGCGCAGGGCCTCGTCGCCGTTGGCCGGGTCCATCTGGTAGGTGGTCTTGTCGGCCTTGCCGAGGTTGCCGGCGCTACCCACCGCCTCGCGGAACGGCCCGTAGAAGGCCGAGGCGTACTTGGCCGAGTAGGCCATGATGCGCACGTGCAAATGTTCGTCGGCATCCAGCGCGCGGCGGATCGCGCCGATGCGTCCGTCCATCATGTCCGACGGCGAGACGATGTCCACGCCGGCCTGCGCATGCGACAGCGACTGCCGCACCAGCGCCTCGACGGTGATGTCGTTGAGCACGTAGCCGCGGTCGTCGATGATGCCGTCCTGGCCGTGGCTGGTGTACGGATCCAGCGCCACGTCGGTCATCACGCCCAGCTCCGGGAAGCGCATCTTCAGCGCGCGCACCGCGCGTTGCGCCAGGCCGTCCGGGTTCCAGGCCTCGGCCGCGTCCAGCGACTTGCCGGCCGGGTCGATCACCGGGAACAGGTCGATCACCGGGATGCCCAGTTCCAGCGCAGCCTCGGCCTCTTTCAGCAGTTCTTCGATCGACAGCCGCTCCACGCCCGGCATGGACGCGATCGGGGTGCGCCCGGGCACGTCGTGCACGAACACCGGCCAGATCAGGTCGTCGACGGTGAGGGTGTGTTCGCGCATCAGGCGGCGCGAAAAGGCATCGCGGCGCATGCGCCGGGGGCGATAGTGGGGATGGGCCACGTGCAGGCTCCTGGGTGGGCGGATGTTGGAAGGCCGCGCCAGTCGCGCGGCCAGTGCCGCCAGGCACCGCAGGCCGCGCCGCCGGCACCGGCATGAACGCAGGGCGGCCCGCGCGCGGGCCGCCGTCGGCTGCGCATGTTACTCCCGCCGGCGCGGCGCGCAGTGCGGGATGCTGCAACACAGCATGCCGGTCGCCCGGCACGCAGGTCAGATCACCCCGCCGCCCAGGCTCAACCGGATCACCCCGACCACGATCACCAGCGCATTGAGCATCAGGCCGGTCTTGGCGCGGCCGCGGTTGGGCGCCGCGGTGAACAGCAGCCCGATCGCGGCGATCAGCGCGCCGACCGCGGCGAACGGGATCAGGAACCAGTTGCCCCAGCCGAGCAGCGGGATGAAGGCCAGGATCATCCACAGCAACGCCACGATGCCCCACAGCAGACTGATCAGGCCCATGCCGGCCTCCGTGCGAATGTCAGCCTGCACCATAGCGCGCGGCGAACGCCAGGCAACCCAACTCTTGGCACGGGGATCACGGCGGCCCTGCGAGGGTGCGACAGCGGCGGGTTCGGCACGATTCACCCGGCCCGCCTATGATCGCGTGAGATCCGAACACGGGGGTAAGGCCATGAACATCCGACCGCTGTTGCCGCTGGCGCTGCTGCTGGCCCTGGCCGGCTGCGCCAGTTCCTCGAAAGTGATGGTCGGCGCGGCGCGCCCGCCGATCGACCCGGCACTGGTGCAGATCTACTCCGCGCCGCCGCCGGGGGCGGTGGATATCGCCCAGCTCGAAGCCTCCAGCGCGGCCGGCTTCGGCACCCAGGGCCAGACCGACGCGGCAGTGGACCGGCTCAAGCGAGACGCGGCCAAGCTCGGCGCCAACGGCGTGGTGCTGATGGGCGTGGGGTCGCAGCGCTCCGGCGGCGGCCTGTCGGTCGGCGCGGGCAGCTACGGCGGCCACGTCGGCGGCGGCCTGGGCATCGGCATCCCCACCACGCAGAAGCGTGCCGCCGGCATGGCGATCTGGGTGCCGCCGGGGGCGCAGGCGCCAGCTGCGCCAGCGGGACGCTGAAACCGCGCCACCGGGCAGGCGTGCAGCGGCGACGTGCTCTGCGCGCCGGCCTGCCTGCATCCAGGCACTGCAACATTGCTACGTTATGGTCCACCCGCTTGAAAGGCGGACGGTCCCGCTTGGCTGCGAACCGCAGGCATTCCGCTCACGTGGGTAGGGAATGCATGAACTGGATCGCCTTCATGCAGCAGAGAACCCTCGTCGTCTTCATCCATGAAGAGAGCCCATGAAGCGCTGGATATGGATTTCCGCTACATGTTTGCTGTCGTTCATGGCACCGCCGCACCGGTCTACAAGACGCTCGTGTGCCGCGACAATGATCCGTTCGTGTTCTGTACCCAAGGTTGCAAGGGTGTCGACAAGAACTGGAGCCCGGTCGATCCGATCAGCGGCACATGGCAAGCGGACCCTGGATACTGCTGGAAGGCGAGTCCGGTCCGCTGCTGCAAGCATGGCTGGCATTGCGGCGCATGGACGCCTACCGCGATCGCCGCGGTGAAGCAATACGAGGAAATCTGTCCGGCAGCCGCCAAACAAGGCAACTGGACGGATCCTAGCCGGCGCCCGGAAAGCGTGCCGTACGAGCACTGAGGGCCGTACCGCTGCGCTTTCGCGCAGCGATGCGATGGCCCTCACTTGCGCTGTGACGGCACGAACTCCTCGTCCACCGCCGCGGCCAACTGGTCCGGCGGGAGCAACCCCTGGTCCAGCAGGAAGTTGTTGAACTTCAGCCGGTCGAACCTGGCGCCCAGCGCCAGTTCGGTGCGCATGCGCAGTTCCAGGATGCGGCTGTAGCCGTAGAAGTAGCTGCCGGCCTGGCCGGGCGCGCGCACCATGTAGCGGTCCAGTTCCTGCCGGGCCATCGCCGGCGACAAGCCGACGTCGTTCTCCAGCACCAGGCGCGCCCGCTCGCGGTCGATCAGGCCGAGATTGAGCATCGGGTCGAGCATGGCACGCGCTGCGCGCAGCAGGCGGAACTGCAGGGCGATCAACTGTCCGTCCAGCGGCTCGTACGGCACCATCTCGGCCTCGGCGTACAGCGCCCAGCCCTCGACGTTGACCGAGTTGAACGCGAACAGGCTGCGCGCCAGCGACACGCCGCGCTCGACCATGGCGGTGAACTGCAGTTCGTGGCCCGGCCGGCCCTCGTGCGCGCTCAACGTCCACGCCGCGGCGCCGAAGTTGAAGTCGTCGTAGTGCTCGCCCTTGCCGGCGCTGTCCGGATTGCCCAGCGGCAGCACGAAGGTGCCCTGCTCGCCGGTGTTGCCGACCAGCGGCGCCGGGCGGAAATGCGGCGCCGGTTGCGCGGCGCTCTCGGCCGGCGAGCCCAGGCGCATCTGCATCGGCCGCTGCGGCACGTCGACGATGCGCTGCTGGCGGATGATCGGATCGATGCGGTCGATGACGCTGCGGTAGTGGGCTTCGAGCTTGTCGTCGGCAATGGTGTCGCGCTTGAGCGCGCGCAGCACCGTGCGGTAGTCGCGGGCATCGTCGCCGCGCAGGCCCTTGGCCGCGGCCACCTGCGGCGCCAGCTGCTGCATCGCCGCGCGGGTTTCCATGAATTCCAGCTGCGCGCGCTGCATCAGCACCTGCGGTGCGATGTCGATGCCGACCTGCTTGAGCTGGAACGCATACAGCTCGGGCGGCAGGCGCGCATCCTCGCGCGCCTGCGGCAGCACCACCGTGCGGGTCCAGGTGGCGTAGTCCTGGAACTGCTTGTCCAGCGCCGCCAGCGCCGCATCCGCGCCGGTGATCTTGTACTCGGCGAACAGCGCGCGAATGCCCTTGGCGTAGGTATCGACGTTGCTCAAGGCCTGCTCGACCTCGCGCCTGGTCGGCTGCAGGAGGTTGCCGTCGGCGCGCTTTTCTTCGTAGCGTTGCCGCGCCAGCAGCAGGATCGAGGTGCTGCCCGGCGCCAGGCCCACGTAGCGCTGCAGCCGTAGCAGCGCCTTGGCGCGGCGCGCCGCCGGCACCTGCTCGGACAACAGGTTGTTGATGCCGCCGAACACGTGCTGCGGCGCGTCGGTCCATGGCAGCAAGAAACGCTCATTGAGCGTGCTGCCCTCGATGGACTGGTCGGCGGCGTGGATCAGGATCGCCAGATCCTGGCGCACGTTCGGATCGCGCTCCACCTGCAGTTTTTCCTGCAGCGTGCGGCGCGCGGCAGCGGTGGCCTCGCGGAAACGCCGCGCGTTGTCGGGCCCGAAATCGGAGACCTGGTCGTCGAATCCCGGCACGCCGAAGAAGCTCACTTCCTCGGCCTGGAACGGCGCCTGCGCCTGCAGCAGGATCTGCGCGAACGCATTGCTGCGCTCCACCCAGGCCGGCGCGCGCGTGGCGGATGCGGCCGCCGGTGCGGCCGCCGCGTCCATCGCCGAAAACGGCAAGGGCGCCGCCAGTGCCAGGGTCAGGGCGATGGCGAGGACACGTGGCTTCATGGCGCAGCTCCGACAGAATGATGTCAGGACCGTACGCGGCGCGTGCCGGCTCGGCCATCTGCCGGAGGTCATGGCCGCAGCCACGCCGCGGTGCAGCATGTGGGTTAAGAGACCACGCCGCCGCGGTCGCGCACATGCTGTGCCGGCAGCAGAGCGCATGATTGCAGGACATGGGCGGTGCGATCGCGCCCTACCCAAGGCGGCCCCACCGCACCACGCGGCGCGGCAGATCGTTCGCCGCTGCTTACTTCGTCGCGTCGGCCTCGGCCGGCGTGGCACTGTCGTCGACGTCTGTGGCGGGCACCGGCGGCGCCTCGACCGCCATCCCGTCCGCCTCTTCGTCCTCGTCCTCGGCGTCCTGCCCGAGCGCATCGAGCAGCGGGATCGCTTCACCCGCATCCGGCAAGACCTGCAAGGTGGTGTAGTGCCACTCGCCCGCATGGCGCTCGGCTTCGATGTACAGGGTGCCGTTGGCGCGGCTGCCGTGCAGCGACACGCTGAGCTCGGCATTGCCACTGCCGCCGCCGCTGCTGTTGAAGCTGCCGCTGGGCATGATGCCGTCCTTGATCGGCGCGCCCAGCGCAGCCGCCACGCGCGGGTCGTGTTGCGCGGCCATCACACCGACCCGGTACGGCTCGGACGACTTGGTGACGCGCGCGATGCCGAGCACGAACACCGCGATCGACGCCAGCAGCAGGGCGCCGAGCACCAGCACGATCAGCGGCACCGCCCACTTCCAGTGCCGTGCCCACCAGCCGCGCTTGGCCGGTGGCAGCGCCGTGGCGGAAGTGGGACCGGGCGTGCCGGGCAGCGGTGGCGGACTCGACATGACGTCACTCCTTGTCGTGCGGAAGCGGGAAGGTGGAAGCGGAACGACGCACTCAGGGCTTGAGGCAGCGCGCCAGGAAGGCTTCGGTGGTGCGATAGCGGTGCAGCGCGTTGCTGCCGGACAGGCCGTGCTTGGCGCCCGGATAGGTCATCAGCTCGAACAGCTTGCCGCGCTTCTGCAGTTCGCTCATCAGCGAGGTGGAATTGGTGAACAGCACGTTGTCGTCGGCCATGCCGTGCAGCAGCAGCAGTTGCGAGGTCAGCCCGTCCAGGTGCGCGGCCACGCGGCTGTCGCGGTAGCCATCGGGATTGGCCTTGGGCAGGTTCATGTAGCGCTCGGTGTAGTGGCTGTCGTACAGACCCCAGTCGGTCACCGGCGCGCCGGCGGCGCCGCAGGCATAGGCCTCGCTGTGCTTGGCCAGCAGCATCAGGGTCATGTAGCCGCCGTTGGACCAGCCGTACACGCCGATACGCGCCGCATCCACCCACGGCTGCGCCTTCAGCCAGGCCACGCCGCGCAACTGGTCGTCCACTTCCACGGTGCCCTGGTGCTGGTACAGCGCACCACCGAAATCGCGGCCGCGGCGCGGCGTGCCGCGGTTGTCCAGCGAGAACACCACATAGCCGTGCTGCGCCAGGTACTGGTCGAACAGCGCATCGCCGCGGCCGGGCCAGCCGTCGACCACGGTCTGCGCGGCCGGACCGCCGTACACATAGACCACCACCGGGTAGCGCTTGCCCGGGTCGAACCCGTCCGGCTTCATCAGCCGGTAGTGCAACTGGGTCTTGCCATCGGCGGCGGTCAGGGTGCCGAACTCGACCGGACGCTGCGCGGCGCGGTAGGCCGCATACGGGTGTTGCGGATCGGCCAGGTCGTTGACCAGCAGGGTGGCGATCTTTTCGCCAGTGGCGCGGAACAGCTCGATCTGCGGCGGCGTGGTGGTGTTGGACCAACTGTCGACATACACGCTGGCGTTCTTGGCGAAGCTGGCGGCATGCGTGCCATTGGGCTTGGACAGCTGCGCGATGGCACCGCCGGCCAGCGGCACCGCGTAAATCTGCGTCTGCGTCGGCGACGCCTTGGTCGCGGAGAAATAGACCTTGCCGGCCGCCTCGTCCACCGCGAGCAGTTCGTCCACCACCCACTCGCCCTGGGTCAGCGGGCGCAGCGTGCGGCCGTCTTCCGAGGCCAGGTACAGGTGCTCGTAGCCGCTGCGCTCCGAGCCCCAGACGAAGCGCCCATCCTTGAGGAAGTGCAGGTCGTAGGTGAGCGGCACCCAGGTCGGGCTGGTCTCGGTGATCAGCACACGCTGCTTGCCGGTGGCCAGGGTCGCCTCGATCAGCTCCAGGCGCTTCTGGTCGCGCGACTGGCGCTGGAAGGTGAGCCGTTGCGGATCGCGCCAGTCCACCCGCGCCAGGTAGATGTCCGGGTTCTTGCCCAGGTCGATCCACTGCGGCTGCGCGCCGGCACGCGGCGCGATCGTGCCGAGCTGGATCTTGACGTTGGGCTGGCCGGCCTGCGGATAGCGCTGTTCCACCACCTCGGTATGGTCGGCGTAGACCTCCGGGCGCTTCTGCACCGGCACCTCGGTTTCGTCGATGCGCGCGAAGGCGATCGCCGAATCGTCCGGCGCCCACCAGTAACCGGTGTGGCGATCCATCTCCTCGTCGGCGACGAACTCGGCCACACCGTTGCCGATGGTCTCGCTGCCGTCGCGGGTGAGCTGGTGCTGCTGGCCGCTGGCCAGGTCGATCACCCACAGGTTGCGCCCGCGCACGAAGCTGACGTAGCCGCCCTTGGGCGAGATCTTGGGATCGGTGACGAAGCCTTCGCCGTGGGTGAGCTTGCGCACCGCGGCGCTGCCGCTCTTGCGCAGGTCGTACAGGTACAGCTCGCCGCCGAGCGGGAACAGCAGCGCATGCGCGTCCGGCGCCCACTGGTACTCGACGATGCCGGTGTAGGCGGCGATGCGCTGGCGCTCGCGGCGCGCCTTCTCCTCGTCGCTCAGGGTCTCGGTGCCGGGCAGCACCAGCTTGGAATCCACCAGCATGCGGGTCTGCCCGCTGGCGATGTCGTACTCCCACAGATCCAGCTGGTTGCGGTCGCTGTCCTTGCCGCGCAGGAAGGTCACCCGCGAGCCGTCCGGCGCCACCTTGGGCTTCATCAGGGTCGGCCCGGACAGCGGCTTGCTGCCGGTGATGGCCTCCAGGGTCAGTTTCTCGGCGTGGGCGGGAACGATGGGGGTGGCGAGCATGAGGGCGAGAGCGGCGAACAGAGAGCGCATGAAGGTTCCTGATGGAGCACCGAGCGCACGGATGATGCGCGTGCGCCCGGGATTTGAGAAGCGCGCCGGCTCAGCGCTGTCCGAACAGGTGCTTGCGCTCGGCGTCGCTGAGCGGCTTGCCCGCGTTCGGGTTCACCTGCTCCTTCAAGGCGTAGGCACGCTGGGTGGCCGGGCGCGCGGCGATGGCCTCGTGCCAGCGCTTGAGGTGCGGGAAGGCGGCGTAGTCGGGAGTCAGCCCGTTGTACACCTCGATCCACGGGTAGCTGGCCATGTCGGCGATGCCGTAGTCGTCGCCGGCCAGGTAGGCGCTGTGCGCCAGACGCTTGTCCAGCACCCCGTGCAGGCGCCGCACCTCGTTGCCGTAGCGTTCGATCGCATAGCCGATCTTCTCCGGCGCGTAGACGTTGAAATGGCCCATCTGCCCGGTCATCGGGCCAAGCCCAGCCATCTGCCAGAACAGCCATTCCAGCGCGACCACGCGCCCGCGCGGATCGGCCGGGAGGAAGCGGCCGGTCTTCTCGGCCAGATACAGCAGGATCGCGCCGGATTCGAACACGCTCTGCGGCGCGCCGCCGTCGGCTGGGGCATGGTCGACGATGGCCGGCATCTTGTTGTTGGGCGAGATCGCCAGGAATTCGGGCGCGAACTGCTCGCCGGCACCGATGTTGACCGGCTTGAGCGTGTAGTCCAGCCCGGCTTCCTCGAGGAACAGGGTGACCTTGTGCCCATTGGGGGTGGGCCAGTAGTACAGATCGATCATGGCGGCGTTCCTGGACAGGGGATCCCGAGTGTAGCGGCGGCCCCCGGCTTGGCAGCGTCATCGCCGGCCGGGTACCCTGGCCGCTCCCGCAACGCAGCATTCCAGACCACGCCATGACTCCAGAGCGGCCCCGCCTGCATCCCCTATCCAACCTGATCTTCGCCTCGCGCTGGCTGCAGTTGCCGCTGTACCTGGGACTGATCGTGGCCCAGGGCGTCTACGTGTTCCTGTTCGGCAAGGAGCTGTGGCACCTGATCCACGAGGCGCCGAGCCTGGGCGAGCAGCAGATCATGCTGATCGTGCTCGGCCTGATCGACGTGGTGATGATCTCCAACCTGCTGGTGATGGTGATCGTCGGGGGCTACGAGACCTTCGTGTCGCGGCTGGGCCTGGAGGGCCATCCGGACCAGCCGGAGTGGCTGAGCCACGTCAACGCCAGCGTGCTCAAGGTCAAGCTGGCGCTGTCGATCATCGGCATCTCCTCGATCCACCTGCTCAAGACCTTCATCGCGGTCGGCGCGCTCGGCGGCATGCCGATGTGCTCGCCGGAACAGCTGGCCAGCGCCGTGGGGACGGTGGACCTGAAGAGCTGCGCGACGCTGACCGCCACCGGCGTGCTGTGGCAGACCATCATCCATGGCATCTTCATCCTGTCGGCGATCGGCATCGCCTGGACCGACCGGATCATGTCCGCGTCCGCGCCGGCGCGGCCGGCGCATTGACCGGCGCGCGCCGCGTCACGCTTTTTGCCGCATGGCAGCGGCTGCCACGCACGCGGCGGCCGCGGATGCTAGATTGACCGATGGGGTGCGCTGGCGGCATGGGGGCCGCAGCACCGCGAACGCACCGCCGTCGCATCGTTGATTGCCAACACCGGGGATTCAGGGGGACGCATGTCGCAACTCACCACACTCGCCAAGGCGCGCCGGGTCGCGCCGATCCTGTTGCTGGCCGCGCTGGCGGCCTGCTCCAAGCAGGAAGAGGCCGCACCACCCAGCGCTGCACCGGCCACCGCCGCGGCCAACGCACCGGCACCGCCGGCGGTCTCGGCCAAGGTGCAGTCGATGGGCACCGAACAATTGCACGACTCGGCCAGCCAGGCGCTGCGCGAGAACCGCATGTATGCACCGGCCGGCAACAACGCGGTCGAGTACTACCTGGCGTTGCGCGACAAGCAACCCGACGACGCCGGGGTCAAGAGCGCGCTGACCGACCTGATGCCGTACACGCTGATCGCCGCCGAACAGAGCATCAACCGCGAGGACTTTCCGGAAGCCCAGCGCCTGATCGGCCTGATCGAGAAGATGGATCCGCATGCGCCGGCGCTGCCGCGGCTCAAGCAGGGCGTGAGCAAGGGCATGGAGGCCGTGGCCCAGCGCAGCCAGGACGAGACCGACAAGGCCAAGAAGGACGCCGAGCAGAAGGCCAAGCTGGCGGCCGAGCAGCAGAAACAGGCGCAGCAGCAGGCCAGCGAGGCGCAGGCGGCGCAGCAGATCGCCGCACAGCAGGAGGCCGCGCGCCGCGAGAGCGCACGCCAGGAGGCCGAACGCCAGGCCGCCGCGCGCCCCGCCACGCCCGCCGCCACCGCGCAACCGACGCCGGCACCGGCAGCAGCCCCCGCGGCCGCGCCGGCCGCTGCCGCTACCGCTACCGCACAAACGCTGCGCCCGATCAGCACCCCGGCGCCGCGCTATCCGCCCGAAGCGCTGCGCTCGGGTACCGCGGGCGAAGTGCTGGTGGAGATCACCGTCGGCACCGACGGCGCGGTCACCAATGCGCGCGTGCTGCGCTCCACGCCGCCGCGGGTGTTCGACCGCGAGGCGTTGAACGCCACCAAGCGCTGGCGCTTCGAACCGGTCGGCGCGCCGGTGACCACCCGCCGCACGCTGGCGTTCAATCCCGGCGGCTGAGCCCATCAATGACACCTGCGTGCCCGGCAGCGGCCGGGCGCGCAGAGAACGCTCAGGCGCAACACCGCGCCGACCGCAACACGTCGACCAGCGCGATCAGGACGTCGGTGTCATGCCATCACTGCGCGCGGAGACGCCGAAGCGCCCCTTGCGCCAGGCCATCCAGGTCGCGATCGCGCCCACCACCGTGCACACCAGCAAGCCGGGCAGCGAGGCCTCCGGACCGAACGCGCCACCGCTCAACCATTCCGGCACCCCGGCCTGCGCCGTGCTGCGCGCGATCGCCGGCCCCATGTCGGTCCCCGATACCGCCGCGCCGAACAGATAACCCTGGGTGAAGTTCCAGGCCGCATGCACGCCGATGGAGACCCAGAGCCGGCCGCTGAGCACATAGAACGCGCCCAGCATGACGCCCGCCTCCACCGCGATGCACAACGCGGCGAACACGCTCGCGTTCGGATTGCCGAGGTGGGCCAGGCCGAACAGCAGCGCCGACAGTGCGAACGCCAACCATGGCCCGAACGCGCGCCACAGCAGCCGCAACAGGATCGCGCGCAACATCAGCTCTTCCACCACGCCGGCCTGCAAGGCCTTCCCGAGCGGCGCCCACAGCGGCGCCGCCCCGGTCCAGCGGATCGTGTAGACGCCGAACGCCGCCATGATCGCCATCACCGCCGCGAACATGGCCGCCCCCAACAGCAGCCCCACGCCCAACTGCAAGGGCGCGGCGCGCCAGGCGAGTTCCGCCGGCCAGCGCCGCTCGCCCAGGCTCACCGCGATTGCGTAGAACACGGCGGCCGTCAGCGCCGTCGCATACGGCGCGAACCGATCCGCGCCCGGCGGAAGCAGCCTGGCGCACAGCAGCGGTACTGTCGTCGCCACGACGATCATCAGCGCCAGCAACGCGATCGCCCAGAGCAGCGCCCGCAGCCAGCGCACCCTTCCCGGCTGCAGGATGCGCGCCTCGCCCAGCACCAGCAGGCGCCTGGCGCCGGCCGCCATCATTGCTGGGGCATCGTGTGGATCTGGAGACATGCAAAGGCTCGCTGCGGAGGAAGCATCGGCAGGACGGACAACGCCGCTGCGCGCAGCGAGTGTGCATCACGATCGCGTTTCCTGCGCGGCTCCGCGACGACGGGCGTGCAGCGCGCGGACCCGGCCCGCGCGCTGCCTCCTGCTCAGCTGGAGATCGCCAGCTGTTCCTGCCGGTAGCGGCGCACCGCCGCCAGCCACAGCACCGCGGCCAGGCCGAAACCGGTGAGCAGGTACACCGCCCAGATCTGCGGATCGATCGTCTCGCGGCGGATGATCTTCATCAGCATCTGGTTCTGCGCCAGGAACGGCACCGCGAACTGCCACAGCGTGGTCTTCAGCGGATACACCATCAACGCATAGCCCGGCAGCATCGGCAGCAGCATCAGCCAGGTCATGTGGCTCTGCGCCTCCTTCATGCTCTTGGCCGAGGCCGCCAGATAGGTCAGCAGCGAGGTGCCGATGAACAGCATCGGCAGCAGCACGAACAACATCTGCAGCATCGCCACGAAGCTGACGTTGAGCTGGCGGCCGATGCCGCTGGCCACCTGCGCGCTGAGCTTGAACGCGAGCAGGGTCAGCAGCAGCGAGACCAGGCCGACCACGCAGGCCGCGGCGATCTTGCCGCTGACGATGGCGCTGCGCGAGGCCGGCGTGGCCAGCAGCGGCTCCAGCGATTGCCGCTCGCGTTCGCCGGCGGTGGCGTCGAGGATCAGGTACGCGCCGCCGATGAACGAGGTGATGGTCAGCAGCACCGGCAGCAGCATCGCCAGCAACGCGCCACGCTTGGCCTCGGGCGTGGCCAGGTCCTGCAGTGCCACATCCAGCGGCCGCGACACCTGCGAATCGATGCCGCGCGCCAGCAGGCGCAAGGCCCCGACCTGCTGGCCGTACATGCTCAGCGCGGCCTGCACCCGCTGGGTCGGGATGTCGGCGTCGCGGCGGGTGCTGTCCTTGATGATCTCCACCAGCGCCGGGCGTCCTTCGTGCCAGGCGTTGGCGTAGTCCTCGTCGATCTTCAGCGCAAGATCCACGTCCTGGCTGCGGATCGCCCCGGTCAGGTCCTTCGGCGGCGCGACCGCGTTCAAGCCCTGCGCGGCGAGGAAGGCGACCAGGTTCGGCGCGCGTTCGCGGCCGATCACCGGAATGTCCAGCGGCTTGTCGATCTGGGTGCGCACGCGGCTCTCGGCCAGCGCGCCCATGCCCAGGATCAGCGCCGGATACAGCAGCGGGCCCAGCAGCAGCGCCAGCGCCAGGGTGCGGCGATCGCGTGAAAGGTCGCGCAATTCCTTGCGCATCACGGTGAATACGGTACGGAGCAGGCTCATGCGTGCAGTCCCTCGTCGCTGCCGATCGCCTTGACGAAGGCGTCTTCCAGATTGGGTTCGCCGGTCAGGGCGCGCAGTTCATCGGCGGTACCGGCGGCCACCACCGTGCCCTTGGCGATGATGACGATGCGATCGCACAGCGCCGCCACCTCCTGCATGATGTGGCTGGAGAAGATCACGCAACGCCCTTCCTCGCGCAGCTCGCGCAGGAAGCCGCGCAATGCGCGCGTGGTCATCACGTCCAGGCCGTTGGTGGGTTCGTCCAGGATCACGTTGCGCGGATCGTGGACCAGCGCGCGGGCGATCGCGGTCTTGGTGCGCTGGCCCTGGCTGAAACCTTCGGTCTGGCGGTCGAGGATGTCGTCCATGTCCAGCGCCTTCGACAGCAACCGGGTACGCTCGGCGATACGTGCCGCCGACAGCCCATGCAGCTCGCCGAAGTAGGCGATGTTCTCGCGCGCGGTCAACCGCTTGTACACGCCACGCGCATCCGGCAGCACGCCCAGCGCGCGCCGCACCGCCATCGGATCCTGGCCCACGTCCACGCCGTCCACGCGCACCTGGCCCTGGTCCGGCGCCATCAGCGTGTACAGCATGCGCAAGGTGGTGGTCTTGCCGGCGCCATTGGGACCGAGCAGGCCGGTGATCTGGCCGTCGGCAGCCTGGAAGCTGACCCCTTGCACCGCCTGCACGGCGCCGGCGCGGGTCTTGAATGCCTTGTGTAGATTGTCGGCGACGATCATGCGTGCCCCTCCCTGTCGAACGCTGCGCAGCTCATGGTTCCCATCCGTTGAATGAAGTGAAGGCCGGCACGCCGCTCATCGCGTCCAGGCAGGTGGCATCGAGGTGCTTGGCATCGGCGGTCTCGAAGAACTGGCCGAGCAGCTTGGGCATGCAGCCCAGGGTCATGGTGCCGTGGCCCTGGCCACGCACCACCAGATGGCGGCCGTTGGGCAGGCCCTTCAGCACGCGCTCGGCGTAGCGCGGCGGCGTCACCGGATCCAGCTGGCCGGAGGTCAGCAGCACCGGCAGGGTGGAGGTGAACGGCGCGGTGAAGTCGGCCGGGCGGGTGCCGGTGGGCCACACCGGGCACGGCGCGAAGAACATCTGCGCCACTTCCGGGCCGAGCAGCGTGTCGTGCGTCTGCGGCGCGCGGTAGCGGTCGGCGTCCTCGGCGCAGATCACCGACCACTGCATGCCGCGGTTCATCTGCCCGTCCAGTTGCCCGCCCATCATCTTTGCCAGCGACATCAGCGGCCCGTAGCGGCCGTTGGCCGCTTCGTCCAGCACCAGCGGCAGCAGCGACGCGGTCTGCGGCGCATAGGAGAACGAGAACGCCAGGCTGGTGACGGTGTCGGCGGTGACCCGGTCGTGGCGGCTCTGGCCGCTGGCCGGATCGCGGTAGTCCACTTCCACCGGCGCCTGCCGCAGCCGCTCCACCACTGCGCGCAACTGCGTGCGGGTATCGGTGGGAAAGCGCTTGGCGCAAGCCGGATCGGCCTTGCACTGCTCGGCCTGCAGGGCGATCGCATCCTCGAAGGTGGTGGCGAACTCGCCGCCGACCACCAGGTCGTTCGGCGCCACGCCATCAATGACCACGCTGCGCACATGCGGCGCGTAGCGGCGCGCGTACTGCTGGGCGACGCGCGTGCCGTAGGAGCCGCCGATCAGGTTGATCTTGTCCACGCCCAGCGCGGCGCGCACCGCATCCAGATCGCCGATCGCCTGGGTGGTGGTGTAGTAGCGAGGATCCGCGCGGCCCTGCAGCGACTGCGCGCAGCGCCGCGCGTAGTCGACCAGTTCGTTCGCGGTGGGCGCGCGTGCCGGATCGGCCAGCGGCATCTCCTTGCCGTCCGGTCCCAGGCAGCTCAGCGGATTGGACTGGCCGGTGCCGCGCTGGTCGATCAGGAACACGTCGCGGCGCTTGCGGGTCTCGCGCAGCGCCATGTCGACGATGCTGGCGACCTGGGTAGCGGCCTGGCCGGGACCGCCGGCGAGGAAGAACACCGGATCCGGGTCGCTGCCGCCCTCGCCGGTGACCGGCAGCCAGGCGATGTTGAGTTCGATCTTGCGGCCGTTCGGCGCCGCCGGATTCTCCGCCACCGCCATGCGCGCGCACTGCGCCGGCACGTTGTTGGAGGCCACCGGATTGGTCAGCGTGCACGGGTGGAAGCGCAGCGCGCCGTAGCTGCGTTCGGATGTCTGCGGCGTCGGTGCCTGGGCCGCCTGGCAGGCGGCGAGCAACAGGGTGGCCGCCGCGATGGCGAACGGCCGGGAAGGGTGTCGCATGGTTCGCATCCTTGAGTTCATGGCTTGCAGAATGCCATGCCGGAACATGGCGTCGTCGGTGCCCGGTGGGGCATGGAACGGAGTGCGTGCTTACTCGGCCTCATCGAACAGGAACACCTGCTCGATGCTGTGCGCGAACAGCCGCGCGATACGGAACGCCAGCGGCAGGCTCGGATCGTACTTGCCGGTCTCCAGCGCATTGATGGTCTGACGCGACACGCCCAGCCGCTCGCCCAGTTCGCCCTGCGACCAGCCGTGCGCCTCGCGCAGTTCGCGGATGCGGCTGTTCATTGGTAGCGGCGCGCGTTCGCGACCTTGACCACCCCATAGGTCATGCACAGCGCAGGAAACACCCACAGCATCGCGCTCGAGGCCGGCACCGCGATCACCTGCGCCGCCTGCAGGAAGCCGGCGGCCATGTAGACACCGCAGGTCAGCCCGGCGGCGATGGCGATGGATTCCAGCTCGATGCGCCGCTGCAGTTCGTCGGAGTCGCGCACGAAGCGCGCCACCGCGCGGATCACCAGCGCCAACGTCAATGCCGGCAGCAGCGCGACCACCACGCGCAGCCAGTGCGCGTCGACGCTGTCGAGCAGGCGCTTCCAGAACAGCATCACCACCACGTACGCGCCCATCGGCGGGAAGAACTCGCGGTAGTAGCGCCGTGCCAGCGCCCGCGGCGCGCTGTCGGCCAGGCTGCCCCGCGACCACCACAGCAGCAGCGCCATGAACAGGCCGCCGATGCCGACGCCCATGCACACCCCGCGCAGATAGTCGCTGCCGCCGAGCGGCAGCCAGGCCCCGGCCGCCAGCAGCGCCAGACTCACGCACAGCACCACGATCGCGTTGCGCCTGCAGTTGCCCATCATCTGTCCCCGATACTCAGCCGATCCCCGATCCGGCACCCTCGCGGCTGCCGCGTATGCCGTGCCGACCATTCCCCCTGTCAAGCACGCTTGACAGGAGAATGCGCGCGCCAAGGTCGGCTGTCAAGCGTCCTTTACAGACAAAACGAAATCACCGGCAGCCAGCGTAACGAGCCCCTCTCCCCACCGGGAGAGGGGTTGGGGTGAGGGGACGGGCGCGAAGCGCGCTCGACGCTTCGGAAACACGCAGCTTCGCCCTGGACGGACCGCAGGTGTGGCGGTCGCGGCTGAAGCCGCGCCTACGGGATGTCCGGCGCCGACAGCAGCCGTTACTTGCTGCTGACGTACTTCTCGCGGCGGATGTGCTGCACCGGTAGGCCAGCCTCCTTCAGCGCATCGAAGCAGGCGTCGACCATGTTCGGATTGCCGCACAGGTAGGCGATGTCGCCGTCGGCCTGCGGCGCGAACTCGGCGAGGAACTGCTGCACGTAGCCATGCCGCACATCCGCATGCGGCGCCTCCGGCAGCTCGCGCGAGAAGCACGGCACGAAGCGGAAACCGGGATGCGCATCGGCGAAGGCGCGGAATTCGTCGCCGTACAGCAGTTCGGCCGGGGTGCGCGCGCCCAGCAGCAGCACCACTTCCACGCCGCGCTCGGCCATCGCCGCTTCCAGCAGCGGCAGCATCGAGCGGTACGGCGTGACGCCGGTGCCGGTGGCGATCAGCAGATAGCGACGGTTGGCGTCGCCCGGCTGCAGGCAGAAACGTCCATACGGTCCGCTGGCGCAGACCTGCCCGCCGATCTCCAGGCCTTCGAACAGCGCGGTGGCCGCGCCGCCGGCGACGAAGCTGACCGCGATCTCCACGGTGGCATCGGCCGGTTGTGCCGGATCGTGACGCGTGGCCAGCGAGTAGCTGCGCTTGGTCGCGGTGCCATCGGCATAGTGGAAGTGCACCTGCACGAACTGGCCGGGCACGAACGGCAGGGGTTGGCCGTCATCGCGGACGAAGCGGTAGTGGCCGACGGCCGGGGCCAGCATGTGGCGGTCGACCAGTTTCAGCGGGAATTGGGCAGGCACGGAGATGCAACAGTCTGTGGCCGGGGGCGACCCCACGAGGTCTTCTATAATAACGGCTGCACTTCTCCTGCGCCGTCGATGCGGCGCGAAGGCCCGCCTTGACTCCCGCACCTGCTCTTTCTCCCCAGACGCCGGCGCCCGCCCTGCGCGTGCGCGACCTGCGCAAGACCTACGACAACGGCGTGCAGGCCCTGCACGGCGTGTCGCTGGACGTCCTGCCCGGCGACTTCTTCGCCCTGCTCGGCCCCAATGGCGCCGGCAAGTCGACCCTGATCGGCATCATTAGCTCGCTGGTCAACCTCAGCGCCGGCCAGGTCGAGGTGTTCGGCACCGACCTGAGCAGCCAGCGCAGCGCGGCGATGCGCCTGATCGGCCTGGTACCGCAGGAAATCAACTTCAACCTGTTCGAGCAGCCCTTCGACATCCTGGTCAACTACGCCGGCTTCTACGGCATGCCGCGCGCCGAGGCCGAGCGCCTGGCCGAAGCCGAACTCAAGCGTGCGCACCTGTGGGAGAAGGCCCAGGTGATGAGCCGCACCCTGTCCGGCGGCATGAAGCGGCGGCTGATGATCGCCCGCGCGATGATGACCCGGCCGCGCCTGCTGATCCTGGACGAACCCACCGCCGGCGTGGACATCGAGATCCGCCGCGACATGTGGCGCGTGCTGCGCGAGATCAACGCCGCCGGCACCACCATCATCCTCACCACGCACTATCTGGAGGAAGCGGAGAGCCTGTGCCGCAACCTGGCGATCATCGACCGCGGCCGCATCGTCGAGCAGGGCCCGATGCGCGCTCTGCTGGCCAAGCTGGACGTGGAAGGCTTCCTGCTGGATATCGACGGCGAGTTGCCGGCGCAGTTGCCGGCGATCGAGGGCACCACCCTGCTCGCCCAGGACGCGCACACCCTGGACCTGGACATGCCGCGGGCGATGGACCTCAACCGCGTGTTCGCCGCACTGGGCGACGCCGGCATCCGCGTGCGCTCCATGCGCACCAAGAGCAATCGCCTGGAGGAACTGTTCGTGCGCCTCACCGGCGAGCACCGCGATGCCGCTGCGGCCACGACCGGCACGGCCACGCCGTCCGCCACTCCCTGATGCCCCCACGGCGACGACCATGACCACCCAGACCGATTCCACCCTTCCCGTTTCCGACGCCACGCCCGCTCAGCGCAACTGGGTCGCGCTGGGCACCATCGTGCGCCGCGAGGTCAAGCGCATCCTGCGCATCTGGGGCCAGACCCTGGTGCCGCCGGCGATCACCATGACCCTGTACTTCCTGATCTTCGGCGGGCTCATCGGCTCGCGCGTGGGCGACATGGGCGGCTACAGCTACATGCAGTTCATCGTTCCCGGCCTGGTGATGATGAGTGTGATCCAGAACAGCTACGGCAACATCAGCTCCAGCTTCTTCGGCGCCAAGTTCGGCCGCCACGTCGAAGAACTGCTGGTCAGCCCCATGCCCAACTGGGTGATCCTGTGGGGCTACGTCGCCGGCGCGGTGCTGCGCGGGCTGATGGTCGGCGTGATCGTGCTGATCATCGCCATGTTCTTCACCCCGGTGCGCATCCCGCACCCGCTGGTGACCCTGACCACGGTATTGCTGGGCGCCACCATTTTCTCCCTGGCCGGCTTCATCAACGCGGTCTACGCGAAGAAGTTCGACGACGTGGCGATCGTGCCGACCTTCATCCTGACCCCGCTGACCTACCTGGGCGGCGTGTTCTACTCGGTCAAGCTGCTGCCCGGCTGGGCCGAGGCCGCCACCCACGCCAACCCGATCTTCTACATGGTCAACGCCTTCCGCTACGGCCTGCTCGGCAGCAGCGACGTGCCGGTGTGGGTGGCCTACAGCCTGATGCTGGGCTTCGTCGCGGTGCTGGCGGCGCTGGCGCTGTGGCTGCTGCGGCGCGGGGTGGGGTTGCGGAGCTGATTCTGTTCGCTCCTTGAACGCCCCCCGTTAGCGCCGCCCGAACGGGGTTGGGCGTTGCGCATGGCATTGCTATCCTCCGCGCCACAGGGGTTTTACTGGCCCGCTCGCCGCGGGCCGCAAGAGGAGCAAGGAATGAACCGATACACGGCAGTCATCGCAGCAGCAGTGCTGGCATGTGCAAGCGGCGGGGTTCACGCTCAGGACGACGGAATCGTCAATTTCGGCAAGATCGTCGGCGGCAACGCCGAGAACGGCAAGGCCTGCGGCGCCAGCCAGGCCCAGATCGACAGCTACAAGGCCAAGCAGAAGCAGTTGATGCAGGGCATGTATGCCCAGGTCAAGAATTTCGGCAGCGACTTCGACAACGGCTACAAGCAAGGCCAACAGACGATGCAGAAGGCCCACGCCGCAGGCACTTATAAACCTGACGCAGCGATCTGCAAGCAGTTGCTGAGCGATATGCGCTAAACCTAAGCGCTTCCCCCTCCGCACTCAAGATTTCCGATGGCCGCGATGACCCCCACACCGCGCCACGCTCAGCGTTTGCCTGCTCCTGATCACCGCCGCTGCCAGCTGCAAACGGTCTGAGCCGCAGCAGGCAACCGACGCTCCCGCTCCGCCGGCGAACGCCACAACGCCCACCTCATCCGCATCAGCCGTTGCCGCCGATCGCCTGCGCGCAGTCGGATTCGGCCAGGAACAGCCAATCGCGGCTAGTACCATCGAGGAAAGCAAGGCGCGTAACCGGCGGGTAGAACTGGTCAAGCTCTGAACGTGCTGGCGTACACGTGCCCGCTTTTTCGCTGCGCTCGACGCGCCGCGCTGCACTAAGACGATACGCGCAGGTCGACTGTGGCAGCACACCGCGCTGCCACGATGCAGGGGGTGCCATTTGCCCGAATCGACGCCTGCGACAATGAGGCTGCGCTCCGTACGCGGCCCATTCCCAGGCAAAAACACGGCAGCGGCGAAAAATTCGACTTCAACCACAAAAATTTTCCAGCCAGCCGACAAACAGCACTTTGCCGCACTTCATATCCGGACCTACGTATCGCCAGCCCATGCCTGATATTTGACAAGATATGTGATGCAAACTCCATTGCGCGTCAATTTATTAACGCAACCTTTCTTGTAACGGCAATATCTTGACGTTACATTGGCGCCGTCCGCATCCATTCTCGTTCGATGCATCTGCGGGCCAGAGATCAGCTTCATCTCTGTGAATGACTTCACTTAAATAATCCACTCGCCACACGTTGCCGCGCGGGACGTAGGTGTGCTGCCGGTGATTGGGCGAAAAGAACCAAGGAGAGGATTCAGATGAAGAACCATCGTCGCCAGATCAAGTTTGGCCGCAAGCAGCAGGGCCAAGGCATGACCGAATACATCATCATCACCGCCCTGATTGCTATTGCAGCGATCACTGCCGTCACCCTGTTCGGCGGCACTGTCCGCAGCGGGATCGCTGGCATGTCGAAAGAACTGGCGGGCCAGAGCGCCACGCAGTCTATGAACCGTGCCAAGAATCTTTCCACCGACGCGCAGAAGGAAGCCGACAAGACCAAGGGCATGGACGCGTACAACAACAAATAACTTTCTTGTTGCCCTGATGTCCCAGGTACCTGGGCAGTCACGCTGCCCAGGCCCCTTCCTATTTTCCGACATGCCGGTGACGCCGCTGTAGGAAGTGCATTCGGCAAAGGAACTGCAGATGCGTGCAGCGATCGCGATTGCCAAGTCACGGGTGCCGCCCCGCCTGGACGGGAAACGCAGCATGGCCGGTCAAGCCATGGTACTGGGGTTGGTTCTGATCCTTGTACTGTGCGTCGGCGCCATCGTGCTGTTCGACAGCGGCCAGTCCGTCAACAAGAAAGTGGAACTCACCAACGCCGCCGACGCCGCGGCGTACAGCGTCGCGGTGCAGCAGGCGCGTGCACTCAACTTCGCTGCCTATATGAATCGCGCGCGAGTCGCCAATGAAGTCGCGATCGCGCAGACGATCAGTCTGTACTCATGGATGAACCAACTGCAGATGACCACCATCACGATGCGCATCACGATGGATGTGTTGTCAGCGATCCCTTATGTCGGTCCCATCTTCCGAGCGATCGGCACCGCCTTCAAAGCGGCGGAAAACATATTGAAAGGCGTGCGAAAAACCTTTCAACCAGCTGCACAGGTCATTGTTACCACGCTCGACGAACTCAATGGCATCTTTGCCACGGCTGCAACCGCGGTGATCGAAGGCGTATCGCGTGTCGATGGCATGTTGATCGCAAGAGATGTGGTCCAGCGAAATTCACCCAGTGCCAGATTGGGTGCTGTGGGAACCGGCGTATTGGGCGAACAATTGCTCACCGCCGAAAGCAAGTTTCTGGATTTCAACAGGATTCCGCGTTCTGCCGGTACCGGCAGCGCCGCGCAACGCAGTGGTGCCGATCGCTTCCGAAATGTCGTGATGCAATCGCGAGATGGCATCAGCAAGGACCGAGGCGATCGGGTCGGCCTCGGGCTGATCAACTTCGAGAGCACCGGCGGCACCGACATGGTCGACTACAACCGCTGGGCGGCACTGGACACCATGTCGCTGGACATCAACCTTCCCTGGCCTCTGCCCGACATCGATCTGCCATTGGGTTGGGGCGGCGCTCAAGCAGTCGACCGCTACCGTAACCAGCGTTTTCTCAATGGCTTCGGCAATGGGCAGGGCTGGTATTCCGACTGGGACAAGCGCCGCTATCGCCCCTATGGCGACAGCCTGCGCAGGAATGGCTTTGTCGCGCGCCTGGTGGAGCGCGACGCAAATGTCAGAGCTGCCGGCGGACAACACAAGAATGCGTTCTTCACCAGCTACAACGGTTTACGTGACTACCACGACGTAAAGAAGAACATGGCCATGCGTCCGTATTCCAGCAATGGCAATCAGATCTTCGACGAAAACGCCGGCCCGGTCTTCACCGTCTATGCCGTGACCGACATGCGCAATGCGCGCACCAGCGAAACCGTCGGCATCGGCAATGCGGCGGGGTCACGCATGGCCATGCAGAGCAAGGCGCAGAAGGGTGAATTGGGTGCGCTGTCCTCGGCGCAGGTGTATTTCAATCGGCCACCCAACTATGCGTTGTTCCGTCGTGGCGACAACAAGGTCGAGTCGGGCAACCTGTTCAGTCCGTATTGGCAGGCACGTCTGGTCGATACGCCGACAGCGATCAAGGCCGTGGTCGCAGGAGCCGGTGGACTATGAGGCCTGTACTCCTCCGCAGCCGGGACGGTCTGTGTGCGGCCCTGTTTCTGTCACTGTGCAGTTGTAGCGCCACCGCCGTGGATGCGGGGGGCGCCGAGGACACGCGCAACTCGATGCCACCGATCCACGTTCGGCAGACCGTGGAAATGACGCGCAACGGCGTCAACGAAGCGCGAGAGAACTACCTGGCGACGCTGCGCGACTGCCAGGCAGGGGGACTGCAGAGCCGTGCCTTGTCAGATAAGGATGTCGCCTTGCTCGGCACGACCCGCTACGAACTCTGGTTCGATCGCGAGACCGAGGTCGTCCGCGAGACCAGTTGGAGTGTCGCCAACGATGGCGGCGGCGGCACCTGTCTGTTCCGGCTGGAAACAACTGGCACCCAGGAAACCACCACTGCCAGTCGCTACCAACAGGTAGATCTGGCGACCGGGGAGAAAACCGACGAAGCGGCACCGCAGGACGCGTTGATCCGCACGCCGGTGGAGAAGAGCGCGCCTGCCGCCCTGTCCGATTTCCGAGGCCCGACCCAACGCAGTGTTGCCGGTCAGCCCTGCAACGAATGGGTCAAGCCGACCGGGCTGCGTCAGTGCGTCTGGTCCGCCGGAACGAAGTGGGGATTCACTTCCGAGCCGGCCAACGACCATCGCCCCAACCGTGGCTTCATTGTCCTGGAACAAACACCGGGTGCCTATGCGGATTACAAGGTCACCACCCAGGTGATCAGCGTCGGCGAGGCATTCGACTCCGCCGCACTGGAAGCACAGCGCGCGCCGGGGAAGATCAACTAGGAGGACCGCAAGCATGCGCCAGCGTCGACAACCGCGATTGCGCGGACGCCAGGACGGTCAGAGCCTCACCGAGGCCGCGGTGCTGTGCGCCGTGCTGGTTCCACTGTTCCTGTTGATTCCGATCATGGGGAAGTACATACATTTGCGCCAGGCCACTCAGCAGGCGGCGCGCGCCGCCGCTTGGGAGGCGACGGTGGCGAAGGACTACACCCTGCCGTCCGCCACGCGCATGCGAGACCTGACGGTAGACCGGCATTTCGGCAAGGCGGATGCGCCGATCATCAGCCGCGCAAGCACCGGCACTGCGCGCGACCGCGTGGACAACCCGCTGCTGAATACCTTTTCCAACCAACCGTTGCTGGAGCGCGGCGATATCCGTGTCAACGCCTACAGGAACGAGCGGTCCTCCGGCATCCTTGATCGCCTCGGCAATCTCATCAGCAAGATTCCCGGCAACTTCCCACCCAATGACAAAGGCTTGGTGACGTCCAACCTGAGCGTCAGCGTGCAGGACCTCAAGCTTGCCAACGGCGGGTCAGCGTCGTTCCTGGAACCGTTCGACCAACTCGGGCTGCGTATGCAAGGCAGCAACAGTTTGCTGGCCGACCCATGGAATGCAGCCGGACCAGGCACCGCGAAGAACCCGGCCAAGCGCTCCGTCATCGGCCAGGTGCGCACGCTGGTGCCCAGTTCTTACCTGAGCGACTCGGCGAAGCTGTTCGATCCGCTCAAGATCATCCCGATCGTCGGCACCATCAGTCGGTTCGAGCCGGGTTACATCGCTCCCGACGTGGTGCCCGTGGACAAGCTGGAACCTTATGCCCCGCCGCGCTGAGCCTATGTTTCACCTGATCCTGGCGCTTCTGGTCCTGCTGGTGCCGGCGACCGCTTGCGCCGCGGAGTGGCCCGACGTGCCCGAGCCCGACGACGCGAAGAGCGAGTGGGTGTCCAAGCACATGATCTACAACGGCCTGCACATGCGCTCGGCGCGCTATACCAGCCAGCAGTCGCCGCAGCAGCTGATCGCGTTCTATTCGAAGCAATGGCCGGGGCAGGTCACGATCAACGACGTCGGCAGCAAGACCATCGTTGGCCATGCCCAGGACGAGCATTACATCACCGTGGAAATCAACGGAGCGGGTACCGGCAGCGAAGCACAGATCGGAATCGTGCGCCTGCTAAAGGAAAAGCCGCGCACCGCACCTGGCGCCGACTTCATGAAGCCGTCCGGCACTACGGTCGTCAACGACATCCAGTACCTGGACAACCCGGGACGTACGCTTGCGATGGAAAGCACCCTATCGCCGTATCAGAGCGAGGCGTTCTATCGCAACCGGTTGCCGGCCGAAGGCTGGACGGCGCAATCCTCCGCCACGGCCTGTTCGATGATTTCCAACAGCTGCGTCAGCAGCTATAGCAAGGGCAAGCAGCAGATGACCCTGACTTTCAACCGCCGCGAGAAGGGCACCTCGATCGTGGTCAATCAGCTCCAGCAATGAGGACGAATGCCGTGAGATCCGCCTTCCCGCCCTCCGCCCGGCACCAACGCGGCGCGGCCCTGATCGAGTACAGCATCGTCACCATGCTGGCGGTCATCGTGCTCGTGGCGCAGCCCAACATCATCCTGGAACTGATCGATTCGCTGCGCAAGGCGTACGCCAGCTTCACCTACGCACTATCGTTGGGGTGGCTATGAAGGCCCCCGCATTCAAGCCGAACCGCAACCTGCTCTTCATCGTGGTCGCCCTGGGTCTTGGCGCCTTGGCGGCCTTCGTGGCAGTGCGCTACGTCCAGAGCGCAGTGGCCGCGCGCACCAAAGATGTTGGCCAGACCGTCGCGGTGGCCGTGCCCAAATCCGATATGGCCCCTGGCACGGTAGTCACCACATCCGACCTGGCCGTCCGCGAAGTGCCGGCGGACCTGCAGCCCGCCGATGCGGTGACCCCGGAGAACGTGGACCAGTTCAGCGGGCGCGTGCTGCGCGCGCCCGTCCGCCATGGCGCTCCGCTGGGCGCCAGCGCGCTGGTGCCGCTGTACGACCAGTTCTCGCGCGTGATCAGGCCGGGCAATGTCGGCTATACGTTGCCCGTCGACGAGACCAACTCGATCTCCGGCATGATCGCACCTGGCGACCATGTCGACATCCTGCTGACCGTGGAACAGGAAAACGCCGGCTCCCGGGTCATTCCGCTACTGGAGAACATCAACGTGCTCGCCACCGGCAACCGCGTCGGGGACACGCCTGCGCAGGAAGACCAGCAAGGCTTCTCCAACATCACCCTTGAACTGAGCCCGCAGCAGGCAGAGCGCCTGACGGTGGCGGCCAAGGCCGGCGCAATGCGGGTGATGCTGCGCCAGGTCGAGGACCGAAACTCATTCGGGCTCAATGGCATGACCCAGAAAGAGTTGCTCGGCACCGCCAAGCCCGGCGGTAGCAGTGGCGTGGAATTCATCATCGGAGGCAAAGGCTGACGCATGCGCAGGACTACATGGAGTGTTTCTTTCCTTCCCATGCTCGCCGCAGCGACCATGACCATGAACGGCGAAGTGCAGGCGCAACAGCAATCGGGACTGGTGCCGGTGCCAGTCAGGGTCGCGCCAGATACCAGGACCCAACCACAACCCCAGCCGACGGGCAATCAGTCGCCCGTGCCGATGAGTGGCAGTTTTCCCACCCCTGTGCCCAACCCGGCCTATCAGCGTGCTGCGGGCAATGCCCAGGTCACGCCGCTGCCCGAGCGCGCGCGGATCTATGCGGGTCAGGCCGCCGTGCACAGCCTGCCGCAGGCACTAAAGCGTGTGGCCGTCGGCAACGGCGAACTGGTCCAGGTGACCAACATCGGCAAGCGTGAACTGGTCATCATCGGGCAGAAGCCGGGCGCGACCAGCGTGCATCTGTGGCTGCAGGACGGGCGCCAGATCGATGTGCCGGTCGAAGTCATGGACGGCAACGCCGGCGCCACGGTGGAGACCATTCGCGCCTTGCTCGCGGACGTGCCCAACCTGGGCGTGCACGCTGTCGCGGATCGGGTGGTGATCACCGGCCAGGACATCAACCCTGGCGTGGCCAAGCGTATCGAGGCGCTGATGAAGCTCTACCCGAGCGTGCTCGACTTTACCTCCGCCGACCCGGTGGGGATGCGTCCGATGGTGCTGATGGACGTGAAGATCATGGAGTTCGACAGCAATGCCCTCGAAGAGCTTGGCATTCAGTGGGACAACGTGATTCAGGGACCGGTGGGTGGTCTGCTGAAGGACTTCACCACAAACGATTACTACCGGATCAATCCACCGGGCACCCCGGCCGCGGGCGTGGTTCTGCCCAATCGCGTGCCCGGCACCCAGGCCTTCTTCGGCATCGCCACCCAGATCGGCTCGGCGATCAACCTGCTGATGAACAAGGGCAAGGCATTCCTGCTCGCGTCGCCGCAGCTCAGTGCACGCAGCGGCGGCCAAGCCAAGTTCCTGGTCGGCGGCGAGGTGCCGATTCCGATCCCGCAGGGATTCGGCCAGGTGACCGTGGACTTCAAGGAGTACGGCATCAAGCTGGACATCGAGCCCCTGGTCAACGGCAACCAGGAGATCTCCACCCGCCTGCTCGCGGAAGTCAGCCGGGTCGATCCCACCGTGACAGTGCAGGGCGTGCCCGGCTTCACCACGCGTCGCACCGAATCGGAACTCAACGTCAAGGCGGGCGAGACCATCGTGATTTCCGGCCTGATCGATTCCAGCGCGCAGCAGGACGCCAAGAAGCTTCCCCTGTTGGGCGAGATTCCGATTCTGGGCAAGCTTTTCCGCTCCGATGGCTTCCGCGGCAATCGGACCGAACTGGTGATGTTCGTGACCCCGCGCATCCTCACCCCCGATTCGGCAGAAAACCAGGAAGGCCTGGAACGTGGGCGTCGCATCCAGGAGCGCGGCAAGGAGGCGATGCCCAAGCGCAGCAAGGACTACGTCCAGTAATCGCCACGACTCGTAGACAGACGCCATGTTCAACATCTTGATCGACACTCCCAACCGCGACCGGCGCCACGTCCGCTGTCTGCATCGCGAATGCGGCATCGGCCGCGGCGACGGCAATCTGGTGGTCCTGCAAGGCTGGAGCATCGCGCAGCAGCATGCGGCGCTGAAGCGAGAGGACAACGGTATCTTCATCGAGACGCTCGGTGGCCGCGCGTCCGTCCTGGTCAACGGTGAGAAGGTGACCGGCAGCCGTGGCCCGCTGAGCAGTCGCGACCTGGTGCAGATCGGCGACTATCGTCTCCAAGTGGTGGGCGACGAACCCGAGTCGGCACCGACGCCGAGGCAGGACGCCAACACCTTCAATGCGCCAGCGGCACCGATCGGTGAGCACGTCGCTGCGGCGGCCAATCAGCCGATCGCCGAGCCTGAGCAGCAGCGACAGCTGGCGCGACCACAGGATCTGCCACCGGACATCGCGGTCTACCGCGCAAAAGTGCATGCCGCGCTGGTCAAGCAGATGGATCTGCGACGCCTGGATGTGCGTAGCATGGGCGACGACACCTTGCGCGCCACCACTATCAGTCTGATCGACGACGTACTGGAGCGTGAGTTCGCCGATCTTCCCAAGACCATCAACCGCCGCCGCCTGGCCAAGGAAGTGCTGGACGAAGCGATCGGACTGGGGCCGCTGGAGGACCTGATCGAAGACAATACGGTGACCGAAATCATGGTCAACGCCTACGATCAGATATTCATCGAACGCGCCGGCCGCATCGAGCAGTCCGCGGTCTGCTTCACCAGCGATCGTGCCGTGCTGTCGGCGATCGAACGCATCGTCACGCCGCTCGGTCGGCGTATCGACGAGAGCTCACCGATGGTCGACGCGCGCCTGAAGGACGGCTCCCGTGTCAACGCGATCATTCCTCCGATCGCTCTGCGCGGGCCCAGCATCAGCATCCGAAAGTTCGCCAAGCGCAAGCTGGAAGGCAACGACCTGATCGACTTCGGGTCGCTCAATGCGCCGATGCTGGAATTCCTGACCATGGCCGTGCGCGAACGGCGCAACATCGTGGTCACCGGCGGCACCGGCTCCGGCAAGACCACACTGCTCAACATCCTGTCCAACTTCATTCCCGACACCGACCGCATCGTGACCATCGAGGATGCGGCGGAACTGAAACTGGTCCAGCCCAACCTGGTCGCGCTGGAAGCGCGGCCACCGAACATGGAAGGCAAAGGACATATTTCCATCCGCGACCTGGTGCGCAATGCGCTGCGCATGCGGCCCGATCGGATCGTGGTCGGCGAATGCCGCGGCGGCGAAGCGCTGGACATGTTGCAGGCGATGAATACCGGCCACGAGGGCTCGCTGACCACGGCGCATGCCAACAATCCGCGAGAGGCGCTATCGCGCCTGGAAGTCATGGTGATGATGGCCGGCATGGAACTGCCGATGACGGTGGTCCGCGAGCAGATTTCCTCTGCCGTCGATCTGATCGTGCATCAGAAGCGTTTCCCCTGTGGTTCACGCAAAGTCAGTCATATCACCGAAATCACCGGCGTCGAGAGCGGCACGATCCAGTTGCAGGACGTCTTCCTGTTCAAGGCCAGGTCCAACAGTGGCCGCGATGGCAAAGTCAGCGGCGAGTTCATCGCAACCGGCGCCGTGCCGGAGTTCTACGAGGAGCTGGCAGAGCGCGGCGTTTCGGTCGACCTGTCGATCTTCCGCAACGGCGGCCAGGGCAATGGATAATATCTGGCTCGTCGCGCTGCTGGCCTTCAGTTGCGTCACGGTCTCCGGACTGATGCTGGTTCGGGCCAGCGCGAACTTCATGCAGCGCTACCACGAGCGCTTCGTCGACCAGGCGCGCCTGAACCTCGCGGACATGTTTCTGTTCGTCGATCCGCAGATGCTCTTCGTCGCCAACGGCGTCGTACTGCTGTTGATTCCGCTGTTGCTGTGGCTACTCAGCGGCAACCTGCTGCTGCCGGTCGTGGCCGTGATCGTGTTGGCGATCGCGCCGCGCAAGGTGTATCTGTGGCTCAAGCAGCGCCGCCTCGACCAGATCCAGCAGCAGTTGCCGGACAGCCTGCTGATGATGTCCGGCAGCCTGCGCGCCGGTGTCGGCTTCAACCCTGCGCTGGAGGCGCTGGCGCATGACGGGCAGCCCCCGCTCGCGCAGGAACTGGCCCTGGTGCTGCGCGAGCAGCACATGGGCGTGCGGACCGACGAGGCACTGGAAAACTTCGCTAACCGCGTTCCCATTCCCGACGTGAAGCTGTTCGTGGCTGCCGTCAGCATTTCGCGCGAGGTCGGCGGCAACCTCGCCGAAAGCCTGTCCACGTTGGCCGAAACCCTGCGCCGCAAGCTGATCATGGAAGGCAAGGTCAAGGCGCTGACTGCGCAGGGCCGCCTGCAGGGCATCGTAATGGCGATGCTGCCAGCTGGACTGGTCGGCTTCCTGGTGCTGTTCTACCCGGAAACCATGAACCCGATGTTCCATACGCTGCTTGGTTGGTGCGTCATCGCCCTGATGTGCGTGCTGGAGTATCTGGGCTATCGCATGTGCCGCAAGATCATGACGATCGATATATGAACTGGATGCTTGCCCTTGTCGCCGTGCTGGCCGTCACCGCCGTCGGCCTGGTGCTGTTCGCGCTGCGGGGCATGTTGCAGGCGGTACCGCAGGACGACCGCAACTATCAGGATCCGCTGCCGTCGGTCCTGCGCATGCTGTGGCCCCTGGTCACGGCTGCCACGCATGTGGTCGGACCGCGCCTCAAGTCCTCGCAATTGGAACGTGCCCACCGTAGCCTGCAGTCGGCAGGCCAGGATTTCGTGCTGACCCCCGAAGAGCTCTACGGGACCCGCATCGTCGCTGCCGGCACGGTCAGCGTGGTCTTCATCGTCGTCGTGATGCTGCTCGGCAAGCTCAGCGTCGGCGCGTTTTGCATGTGTTTGCTGTTCGGCATCCCGCTGGGATGGATGTATCCCACGCTGTGGCTGGGCGAACGACGCAAGCAGCGTAGCAAACATGTGGTCCGCGACCTGCCGACATTCCTGGATTTCATCACCATGGCGGTGGAGGCGGGCCTCAACATCACCGGCGCGATCGAGCAATCGGTACAAAAGGGTCCGCCCGGCCCGTTGGCGCAGGAGTTCTCGCGCATGCTGCGCGATCTGCGCGCCGGACTGCCGCGTGCCGAAGCGCTGCGCCGCATGGCCGACCGCATGGATATCTCGCAGATCTCCAACTTCACCAGTGCCCTGATCCAGGCCGACCGGGTCGGTGCCAGCCTCAGCGAAACCCTGCGCTCGCAAGCCATGCAAAGGCGCGAAGAGCGCTTCCTGCGTGCGGAGAAGCTGGCGCTGGAAGCACCGGTCAAGATGATGCTGCCGCTGGTGCTGTTCTTCTTTCCGTTGATTTTCGTGGTGCTGGCGTACTTCATCTACTTGCAGATGAAGCAGCAGGGGATCCTGTGAGGTGCGGCACACTCCAACGCGAGGGACAGGTGCTGCTGCACAGCGTATGGCGCGCTGACACGTGGTGGTTACGACTGCGCGGCCTGCTTGGGCGCGCAGCGCTGCAGCCGGGCGAAGGCCTGCTGATCGAGCCGTGCAACAGCGTGCACACCCTGGCCATGACGTACCCGCTCGATCTGCTGTTCTTCGATCGCGGTGGCCGCGTCCTGGACTGGCGCGAGCGTGTGCGCCCCTGGCGTGGCGCCCTGTGCCTGCACGCCCACGCCACACTCGAACTGCCACCCGGTACGCTGCAGGCGTTGCAACCCGTCCGCGACGAGCATCTGGCGTGGTTGCCCGCGGAATCTCCCATCGCCACAGGCATCGTCGCTCCCGCAGGAGACCGTTCGTGACCGTACTCCGACATTCGCCGCGACATCAACGTGGTCAATCCCTGATCGAGTTCTGCGTCGTCGTCCCGACTTTCCTCTTCCTGGTCCTGGTGATCTTCCAGTTCGTGCTGATCTACCGTACCAAGACAGTGCTGGACTATGCCGCTTTTCAGGCAGCCCGGGCTGGAGCGGTCAACGGCGTCAGAAAGAATGACATGGCAGACGCATTGGCGGGCGGATTGACGCCGCTGTTCGCTCAATCGCCTGACATCGCCAACGTCATGCTGACAAAGCAGAAGATCCGTTACACAGAAGTGCAGCTGTTTTCCAAAATCGAGGTCATTGCACCGACCCGGGCCGCCTACAACGAGTTCCGCGAACGCCAGTACGACGGCCGCTACGCGCTTCCCAACGACAGCCTGGCGTTCCGCAACGCCAACGTCGGCGGCAGTCAGGTCAATGTGCAGGATGCCAACATCCTCAAGATCAAGGTTACCTACAACATGCCGTTGATCGTGCCCTTCGTCGACCGCGTCATCGTCGGCCTGTCGGATCTGGTCAGCGGGGGCGAAAGCTATACGCCTGCCTCAATGCTGTTCGAAGAGCCAATCAGCGGCCATCGCCGCCTGCCGATCGAATCCTATGCGGTGGTACGCATGCAATCCCCTATCTACGAAGCTGGCAATCTTGACCATTGAACGACCGATCTTGGTGTTGCTGGCTAGCTTGCTGATCGCTGCGACAACCGATCCCAGAGATGCAGCTGCGCAGGAGCAGAGCGAAGCAGCGGAGCCGTTGCAGGCGCGCCTGCAGGCACGCGCCTATGGCGTGGGTCCGCTGGGTCCGAAACAGGCAGGCGACGCCGTCCTGGTCGAGGTACGTTTGCGTGGCGATGCCATCCGCATCGACTTCGTCGGTACGCAGGCGCCCGATGCCTATCTGATCAACCCAGGGACCCGCGGCCGCGGCTGGCTCGTCAGCCACTCCGGGGACTATCGCCTGCCGATCGCCGACGCCAGCGGCCCCTATTGGTACGATCCCGCCGATCCTTGCGCCAGGATTGGCGGTCGCTGCGCGCCGGCGCCCGGGGAATTCATCGCCAGCCGTTTGGCTACGGGGTGGCGCTACGACGCCGCGCAAGGCCCTGACGGCACGACCTCCGGCACGCTATGGCTAGACCGCAGCGGCCTGCTGCTCGGCTATCGCGGCAAGGTCGGCAACCGCCGCGAGGAGCGCAGCCTGCGCGTAGATGCGGTAAGTTTCGAAGCCGTTCCCGCCGAGGTATTCACACCCCAAGAGAGTCTTCGTACACCGGAAAGCTCCCGGCTGCTTCATTGAGCCGCTTGTTTCCCCTGCATCCACATCCCATGCATCTCCGGAATCTCGGCGCGAGTGCGGCCATTTGATCTGGTATTGCGCACCTGCAAGGCCCACGACCTAGACAGCGCGCTGGATGCGGTTAGATCGGCAAGTCACGATGTGGCCTGACCGCGAGGCCGGCCTTGTGCTCGCCTATCGCGGCAAGACCGGTCTGGAACAGCAACAGCACTGGGACATCCAACGCGTCGACTACGGCCCGCAGCCGGATGCCTTGTTCCAGCCGCCCGAGCTCGCGCACTGATCTCGCGTCCCCAGGTAACCCAAGCGTGAGTCGCCCACTACTGATAGACGCGGGTTCATGGTTCTGCAGCAAGATCGGCCGATCGCACCGTTACACTAGTTTGGTTCGTCCCCCGACAAGGAGTATCTCCGTGAAAAGAGCAGTAGCGGCGACGTTGGCCATGGCCGTCATCGCAAGCCTGAGCGCCTGCAAGAAGCATGAGCAGCCGGCGCATCCCGACGATCAGGCGACGCCCCCCGCGGCGACCACCAACGCCACGCAGGACGCGTCCACGCAACACGCTGCCGCCAGCACGGCCTTCGACCCGGCCAGCCTGCCGGTGTCCGACGTCCCGCTCGGAGATTTCCCCTATATCGCGCTGCCCACCGGCTATGTCACCGGCAGTACTCCCGATATCGCGGACTTCGACCAAGTGCCGTTCTGGACCGGCGATCAGCTGCAGCCGGTCGAGGGCAGGGTCTGGTCGGCGCACATCGATGCGGCGCAGGGCAAGACCTTCTCAGACCTGGAACTGTCCCGCAACATCGAGGCCGTGGTGACCACACTCGGCGGCAAGAAGATCTTCGACGGCCGTATTCCCGACGCCGCCACAAAAAAGATCAACGAATGGCCGCGCGATTTCGCAATCAAGTACAACAGCGGCCTAGGCGACATCTGGAACAACCCGGCGCAGGTCTTCGTGGTGCATCGCGCCGACCGCGACATCTGGATCCACCTGTGCAGCTACCAGTTCGGTGGCGGCCTGCTGATCGCCGAGACCAAGCCGCTGCAGGTCACCGCCAGCCTGCTGCCGGCCAGCGAACTGAAGACGCAGATCGACAAGACCGGCAAGGTGGCCCTGCACGTCAACTTCGCCACCGACAAGACCGACATCCTGCCCGATTCGCAGCCGCAGATCGCGCAGGTCGTGCAATTGCTCAAGCAGGACGCCGCGTTGAAGCTGGCCGTCAACGGCTACACCGACGGCACCGGCGATGCCGCGCACAACAAGACGCTGTCGGAAGGACGCGCCAAGGCGGTGGTCGCCGCGCTCGTCGCGCAGGGTATCGACGCGTCGCGTCTGACTGCGGCCGGCTTCGGCGATGCCGACCCGGTGGCGGACAATGCGACCGAGCAGGGCAAGTCGCAGAACCGCCGCGTCGAGCTGGTGAAGAAGAGCTGAGCCGCACCGGGTACCGCTGCATGCGGTCACCCTGATGCGTGCTGGTCGTGGTGCGGCGCAACGGCATAGCCGATTGCGCCGCATCGTCGATAGGACCGCACGCGCGCCCGCTTGCCGGCATGCGTTCCCGCAGTCGGACGCCTCCCACTCCATGGCGATCCACGTCTCATGCGTATCCTGATTCTCGGAGCCGGCGCGACCGGCGGTTATTTCGGCGGACGCCTTGCCCAGGCCGGCGTCGATGTCAGCTTTCTGGTGCGACCACCACGGGCCGCACGCCTGCAACGCGACGGGTTGCGCATCCGCAGCCCGCGCGGCGACGCGGCGATCGCGGTGAGCACGCTCACCGCCGAGACGCTGCCTGGCGCGGCACAGGCGCGGCCGTTCGATCTGGTGCTGCTGAGCTGCAAGGCCTACGACCTGGAAAGTTCGCTGGACGCGGTGGCGCCGGCGGTCCACGAGGGCACCAGCGTGCTGCCGATCCTCAATGGCCTGCGCCACTATGGGGCGCTGGATGCGCGCTTCGGTTCGGAGCGGGTCGTCGGCGGGCTGTGCTTCATCAGCGCGGTACTGGATGCCGACGGCGCGATCCAGCACCTAGCCAAGCCGGCCTCGCTGACCTTCGGCGAACGCGACGGCCGCGGCGCCGACAGCGCGCGCGTGCGCGCCCTGGCCGCGGCGTGCGCGCAGGCCGACCTGGACCATCTGGCCACGCCGCGGATCGCGCAGGAGCAATGGATCAAGTACACCTTCCTCACCGCGCTGGCCGCGGCCACCTGCCTGATGCGTGCGCCGATCGGGCGTATCGTCGCCAGCGACGATGGCGTGGCGCTAGTGCGTGGCCTGTATGTCGAATGCACGGCAGTGGCCGCGGCGGCCGGCGAACCGGTGCCGGAAGCGGCGCAGGCCAGCGCGCTGCAATTGCTGACCCAGCCGGGTTCGCCGATGAAGGCGTCGATGCTGCGCGACCTGGAAGCCGGGCAGCAGGTGGAGGCGCAGCAGATCGTCGGCGACATGCTGGTCCGCGCCCGCGCCGCCGGGCAGGACGCGCCGCTGCTGATGGCGGCGTACTGCCACCTGCAGGCGTACCAGGCCGGCCTGCCCGCGCGCTGAGGGTTGCCGCGGAAAGCCGGCGCCGCGCGCAGCGCACCCCTGTCCTGCGCACGCCCGCCACGGTGCTACGGGCAATGCCGTATCCGCGCCGTCCCAAGGGCGGCGCTGCATCTTCGCGCGCCGCTGACGCGCCTGGCGCCTATGCTCGCCCACCACACAGGGGGCAAGCGAGCGGGCACGCACATGGAAAAACTGTTCCGCGGCGGGCATTTCCTCATCATCCTGCTGTTCCTGCTGTGCGCGACCGGACTGATCTGCATGGCCGTGCTCGAGCTGTGGCACGGCCTGACCCCTGGCGGCGAACTGGTGGTGCGCGACCGCTTCAATGTGGTGCTGGAAGCGATCGGGCTGCTCACGGTGGCGCTTGTGACCCTGGAACTGGGCCAGACCATCTACGAGGAGGAGGTGCAGCGCGACGTCAAGGTCAGCGGACCGACCCGGGTGCGTCGCTACCTGTCGCGGTTCTTCGTGGTCATCGTCATCGCCCTGGCGATCGAGACCCTGGTGTCGATCTTCGAACTGATGCACGACGATCCGTCCAAGCTGCCCTACGCTTCGGCGGTCGGCCTGTGCGCGGCGCTGCTGCTGGTCGCCTGGGGCGTGTTCGTCAAGCTCAACCGCAGCGCCGAGGAACTGGAGCCGGAAGCCATGGCGGAAGCCAAGCGCGAGGACGCGCAGGTCGATTGAGAGGCGGTAGTGCCGCCAATGGCGTTACCTGCGCAGCAGCGGCTTCACCCGCGACGAATGCAGACTAAAGCCGACTGACACCGTCGTGCGTCGGGACTGAAGTCCCTCCCACAAGAAAATGCCAGCCCATTCCGTCCAGGATCTCCACCGGCGCATCGGCCGGCACGGTCGCGCAGAGGATCGGCATGGCCACCGGACCATCGGCAACGACGGGTTGACCGGTCGCGGCTGAAGCCGCCCCCACAAAAGACGCGTACAGCCAAGCGCGCTTTTACGGATCCCCAATCCCCAATCACGAATCCCCAAACACGAAACCCGCCGCGTCGACGTACTCAGCCCGGCATCGGTAAACGGAAGAATGTCCGCGCGGCAGAAGTGCTGGCCGCGGCGACAGTGGCCACGTCCTCGCCACGGTCGCGTGCCAGTTCCTCGACGATGTGCGCCAGGAACGCCGGTTCGTTGCGGCGGTCCTTCGGCGTCGGCTTGAGCGTGCGCGGCAGCAGGTACGGTGCATCGGTCTCGATCATCAGCCGCTCGGCGGGAATGTGCTTCACCAGCTCGCGCAAATGCGCGCCGCGGCGCTCGTCGCACAGCCAGCCGGTGATGCCGATGTACCAGTCGCGATCCAGGTAGTCGAACAGTTCCTCGCGGCTGCCGGTGAAGCAATGCACCACTGCCGGGCCGAGCTTGCCGTCGAACTGGCGCATCAGCGCCACGAAGTCGGCATGGGCATCGCGCTGGTGCAGGAACAGCGGCTTGCCGGTGTCCACCGCCAGCTGCAGCTGCCGCTCGAACGCACGGTGCTGCGCCGGCCGCGGGGAGAAATCGCGGAAGTAGTCCAGGCCGCACTCGCCCACCGCCACCACCTCGGCGTGCGCATGCAGCGCGCGCAGTTCGGCGTCGCACTCGGCGGTGTACTCCACCGCGTGATGCGGATGCACGCCGGCGGTGGCGTACAACACGCCCGGATGCTGTTGCGCCAGTTGCAGCGCCAGCGGCGAGTGCTCGCGGCTGGCGCCGGTGACCACCAGTTGCATGACGCCGGCAGCGTGGGCGCGCTGCAGCACGGCGTCGCGGTCGCGGTCGAAGGACTCGTGGGTGAGGTTGGCGCCGATGTCGATCAAGGTCATGCGGTTGCGCGGGAATCAGCCGGGACAGCAGCCAATTGTACGGGCCACGCGCCTGCCGCCGCTCCCCGGCGGCGCGGCGGCCACGTATCCTTTGCCGATGACGTCCGCCGTGTTTCCGATCGATCCGCTGCTGCCGCAACTTCGCGACAGCCTCGCCGCCCATCCGCGCCTGGTGCTGGAAGCCCCGCCCGGCGCCGGCAAGACCACCCAGGTGCCGCCGGCGCTGCTCGACGCGCCCTGGCTGCAGGGCCGGCGCATCGTGATGCTGGAGCCGCGCCGGGTCGCCGCGCGCAGCGCCGCCGCCTTCATGGCCCGGCAGCGCGGCGAGACGCCGGGCGAAACCGTGGGCTACCGCATCCGCTTCGAGAACAAGGTGTCCGCGCGTACCCGCATCGAGGTGGTCACCGAGGGCATCCTGACCCGCATGCTGCAGGACGACCCGATGCTTGAGGGCGTCGGCGCGCTGCTGTTCGACGAGTTCCACGAGCGCCACCTGGCCGCGGACCTGGGCCTGGCGCTGGCCCTGGACGTACAGGCGCAGGTGCGCGATGACCTGCGCATCGTGGTGATGTCGGCCACGCTGGACGGCGAGCGCCTGGCGCAGTTCCTCGATGCGCCGCGACTGTCCAGCGCCGGGCGCAGCTTCCCGGTGGAGATCGCGCACTTTCCCGCGCGGCGCGAGGAATCGCTGGAGGCGCAGACCCGGCGCGCGGTCGAGCACGCGCTGCAGCAGCACCCGGGCGACGTGCTGGTGTTCCTGCCCGGGCAGCGCGAGATCGGGCGGGTAAAGGCGGCGCTGGAAGCGGCGGGGGTTGGCGGTGGTGCGGCGGGTGGTGCTCCAGCAGGTGCCGCGTCCGGCTCGACCCCAGCTAGCACCGCCTCTGGCGTACCCTCATCCGGCGCTGCGCGCCACCTTCTCCCGGGGGGAGAAGGGAGCGGAGTGGAGGTCCTGCCGCTGCATGGCGAGTTGCCGGTGGAACAGCAGAGCAAGGTGCTGCAGCCGGATCCGCAGGGGCGGCGGCGCGTGGTGCTGGCGACCAACGTCGCCGAGTCCTCGGTGACGCTGCCCGGGGTGCGCGTGGTGATCGACGCCGGGCTGGCGCGGGAGCCGCACTACGATCCCAACAGCGGCTTCTCGCGGCTGGACGTGACCGCCATCGCCCAGGCCTCGGCCGATCAGCGCGCCGGCCGCGCCGGCCGTGTCGCCAGCGGCTGGACCTACCGGCTGTGGCCGCAATCGCAACGCCTGGAGGCGCAACGCCGCGCCGAGATCCTGCAGTTGGAGCTGGCCGGGCTGGCGCTGGAACTGGCCGCCTGGGGCAGCGATGGCCTGCGCTTCGTCGATCCGCCGCCAGCCGGCGCAATCGCCGCCGCCCGCGAGCTGCTGCAGCGGCTCGGCGCACTCGCAGAGAGTGGTGCCATCACCGCCAGCGGCCGGCGCATGCTCGCGCTGGGCACGCATCCGCGGCTGGCTGCGATGCTGCTGGCGGCCGGCGATGCGCGCGCACAGGCACTGGCCTGCGACCTCGCCGCGCTGATCGAAGCGCGCGATCCGCTACGCCAGGGCGGCGATGCGCTGGCCGCGCGCTGGCGCGCCCTGGCCGCATTTCGCCGCGGCCGCGTGCCGCACGACGCCAACCGCAGCGCGCTGGCGGCGATCGATGCCGCCGCCAAGCAGTGGCGACGGCGCCTGCGCAGCGACGCCGCCGCGCCGGACAGCGTGGAGGCGCACGAACTCGGCGATCTGCTGGCGCACGCCTTTCCCGACCGCGTCGGCACGCGTCACCCCAGCGATCCGCTGCGCTACCAGCTGGCCAATGGCCGCAGCGTGCGCTTGTTCGACAACAGCGACCTGCGCGGCGAGCCCTGGCTGGTCGCCACCGAACTGCGCCACGAGGCCAAGGACGCGTTGCTGCTGCGCGCCGCACCGTTGGACGAGCGCTACCTGCGCGCGCAGTTTCCGCAGCGCTTCGCACAGGAAGACGTGGTGCGTTGGGACCCGGAACGGCGCGCGCTCACGGCGCTGCGCGAAACTCGTTTCGATCGCATCGTGCTCGACAGCCGCCCCGCCGGCCGGGTCGAGCCGGCGCAGGCAGCCGCGGCGCTGACCGACGCGGTGCGCGAATTGGGACTGCAGGCGCTGCCCTGGAGCGAGAACCTGTCGCAATGGCGCGCACGGGTGGCGGGACTGCGCCAGTGGATGCCGGAACTGGAGCTGCCGGACCTGGGCGATACCGCGCTGCTGGCCAGCCTCGACGACTGGCTCCGCCCGGCCTTCGCCGGCAAGACCCGGCTCGATGCGCTGAGCGAGGACGAGCTGGGCGAGGCGCTGAAGGCGCGGCTGCCGTGGGACCGCCGCCAGGCCATCGACCGCCATGCCCCGGTGCGCATCGCGGTGCCCTCGGGCATGGAACGGCGCATCGACTACAGCCTGGACCATGCCGGGCAGCCGCAGCCGCCGGTGCTGGCGGTCAAGCTGCAGGAGCTGTTCGGCCTGGCCGACACCCCGCGCATCGCCGACGGCCGCGTGCCGCTGCTGCTGCACCTGCTCTCCCCCGGCGGAAGGCCGCTGCAGGTCACCCAGGACCTGCGCAACTTCTGGTCCAGCACCTACCCGGAAGTGAAGAAGGAGATGAAAGGCCGCTATCCGCGCCACCCGTGGCCGGACGACCCCTGGACCGCCACCGCCAGCCATCGCGCCAAGCCGCGCGGCACCTGAGCGCGCATCGAAGTCCGGGCGCACCCTCTCGCGGCGCGGCGCATTGTGCCTTCCACCCGCGTTGCGTATGTTGCGCTGGCAGAGATGTCCAAGGCGCCGCGGCGTTCTCGCATCACGCCGCGACAGCCCAGTCCGTTGGCCCCGGCAGCATCGTGTTGGTTCTTCCTGTCCGGGAAATCGCCGGTTTCACGACAACGCCGGCACATCACACAAGGCGACGTGCGCATGGCTCTGGACGGCGTGAAAATCCTCGATGGCGACTTGGCACACGATGCTTATGCGGCCGTGCTCGCGGCCGTTCAAGCCGGGCAACCGGCCACTGCCATCAGGAAGGCCTTCCCGCTGTTGCCTCGCAAGACATTCGACGACCTCGACAACGAACTCTATCTCACCAGCACCGCGCTCGCCTATTGGGAGTCGGGCCTGCTGTCCGCGTCCGACGTAGCGGACCTGGAAACGAAAGTCTGGAGCCTCTTTAATGAAAAGGACTGGGTAGGTCTTTTCGGCGCCAGTGAGGGGAAGAAGCGCAAGACGCAGCTCCAGGCACTTTTCAAGAAACTCGGCAAGCCGCACGCCGTCGCCGAACCGAAACCGATTGAAGGCATCTTTCGGGAAGACCAAGCCTATGCCTTCGCGCTGGGCGGGGGACTGTTCGGCGCCTTTCTCTGCGTGGGAATCGAGTACGTCGGAAGCAAGATCTCCCGTTACTCGATCGTCTTCTTCGATTACCAAGGTCCCCTGCCCCGTCTGGACGATCTGAAAAACGCCAGGCTGCAGGGTGGATTCGTTGCCAGTGCCGGGGATCGCTCCTTCGTGGCCCGGCATCAGCCGGGAGTGGAGAGGCTCTGGCAATTCGCCGGCAACGAGACGCTCGGCGAATTCGGACTACACCAGAACACGATTCGGCACACGCATCTCCTGGACATCGGAACGGAGGCCTTCGTGGAGCTGGGACGCATCCAACTCCAGGCGTCGCTGAAAGCGATGAAGTCCTCCAGCGTGCTCGAAGCACTGGAGCATTTCCAGGAAGATCTGGAGATCGCGCTATCGGCCGCCGCCTCACGGAAGGAATTGACTTTCTTCCCGGTCAGCCTGCTCGTCGATGCAGGAGCCTCAGGGTAGACGCCTCGCCACCGCGCCCCATTCATTCAGCCGGCAGACGAATCCACGGCGCCGCGCTAACGCCCCGTATACGGTAGGCGGGCGACACTGCAGCCTTCATTCCTGCCAGTAGGGGACGCCCATGAGCAAGCTGACCATCATCACCGATCGCGCCCTGGATCTCGCCAGCCACGCCGGCGACAGCCTCAAGCACTTCGGCCCGCAGGCGAACAAGTGGTTGCAGTCGGGCAAGGCGATGGGCGCGCTCAAGGCGGGCGCAGCGATGGGTGCAGTGAAGACCGGCTCCAAGGTCGCGCGCACCGCCGTGCGCCGCAACCCAGCCATCGCGATCGCCGCTGCCGCCGTGGGTGTGGGTCTGCTCGGCTACGCCATCTACCGCAAGCGCCAGCGCGACAAGGGCGCGCCGATCGAAGGCAATGCGCAGCGTATCGAAGCGGCCAACAAGCGCGGCAATGTCGGTGCGCGCCGCAGCGCCGCCAGCACCCGTGGCACGCGCCGCAATGCCGCAGCGCAGGACGCCACCGAAGAGTGAGATCCGCGCACTGCCGCTGACGGCAGCCGCCGCATGAAACGCAGCGACCGGGAGACATCCCGGTCGCTTTTTTATGGTTCGCCGCGCCTCTGCTTTTCCAACCCAGGAGTGGCTTCAGCCGCAACCGAGGCGTTACCGATGCGCTCCGGTCGCGGCTGACGCCGCTCCTGCAGGTCATTCGGCACAACACGCACTACAGCGCGCGCCAGGCCCCAGGCACCAACCCGTCCAGGCGGTGCGCGCCCATCGCCGCACGCACCAGGCGCAGCGTCGGCAGGCCGACCGCGGCCGTCATCCGCCGAACCTGGCGATTGCGGCCTTCGCGCAGCACGACCTGCAACCAGGCATCGGGCACGCTCTTGCGGAAGCGCACCGGGGGATCGCGCGGCCACAGCGATGGCGGCGCGTCCAGCAACGTCACCTCGGCCCGCGCGGTCGGGCCGTCGTTCAACAGCACGCCGTCGCGCAGGCGCTGCAGTTGCTCCGGTTGCGGCGCGCCTTCCACCTGCACCCAGTAGGTCTTGGGCTGCTTGTGCCGCGGATCGGTAAGACGGTGCGCCAGCGCGCCATCGTCGGTCAGCAGCAGCAGGCCCTCGCTGTCGTAGTCCAGGCGTCCGGCCGCATACACGTCGGCGGGCAGGCCGAACTCGGCCAGGGTGCGCCGCGGCGGCGTGCTGCGGTCGGTGAACTGGCACAGCACGTTGAAGGGCTTGTTGAAGGCGATCAGCATCGACGGGAACGGCGGCGGGCCTGCGCCGCACGGCGCGGCGCAGGCATTGTCCCATGCGTCCGCGCCGCGCCGCTCGTGCGCCGGCTCAGCGCTTGACGAATTTCAGGGTCATCCGGTCGCTCTCGCCGATCGCCTGGTACTTTGCATCATCGGCGGCCTCGTGCTGGTTGCTCGGCGGCAATGTCCATACGCCCCCCGGATAATCCTTGGTGTCGCGCGGATTGGCGTTGAGCTCGCTCTTGCCGGCCAGCTTGAAGCCGGCGGCCTCGGCCATAGCGATCACCTGCGCCTGACCGACATAGCCGCTCTTGTCGTCGGCCGGCACGTCGGCCTTGGCGCGGTGCTCGACCACGCCGAGCACGCCGCCGGGCTTGAGCACGTTGTAGAAGCCCTTGAACATGCCCTCGGCCTGGCCGGCCATGCGCCAGTTGTGCACGTTGCGGAAGGTCAGCACCAGGTCGGCCGAGCCGGGCGGGCCGAACACCGGTGCGTTCGGCGCATACGCGACGATGCGCGCGTGGTCGTACTGCGCCGGTGCCGCGGCGAACTTCTGCTCCAGGCCGGCGCGCGCCTTCTGCTGGTAGTCGCGGCCGCGCCCTTCAGGCACGGCGGTCGGATCCACCACCGCAGCGATGTACTGGCCGTGCTCGCGCAGGTACGGCGCCAGGATCTCCGCATACCAGCCGCCGCCCGGGGTGACCTCGATCACCGTCTGGGTCGGCTTGATGCCGAAGAACGCCAGGGTCTGGCCGGGATGGCGGTAAGCGTCGCGGGCGACGTTGGCGCGGTCGCGCCAGCTGCCGTTGATCGCCGCCTGCAGGGACGCGTCCGGCGCCGGCAGCGTCGCGGTGTCGGCAGGCTTGATCGCTTGCGCGGCAGGGGCGAGCAAGGCGGTGGCGACGGCCAGAGTACAGGCGCAGGCGAGCGAGGTTCGAAGCGTCATGGCAGGCATCCACAAGAGGAGGTGGGGCGAGCCTAGCATGCGGCCCGACAAGCCCGAATGTTGCGCTCCCGTTAGCACGAATCACGCCGGCGGAACGCTGTTTTCGCGAGCATTGGCCGATCCTTCGACCCCCGGCGACTATCCTGTCGCCTTTCCCCACAGTGGAGCGTTTTCCATGCTGCACACGCGCGAACTCGGCCGCTCTGGCCTGCATGCGGCACCGCTGGCGTTCGGCGGCAACGTGTTCGGCTGGAGCGCCGACGCCAAGACCTCCTTCGCCCTGCTCGATGCCTTCGTCGAGGCCGGCTGCAATCTCGTCGACACCGCCGACATCTACTCGGCCTGGGTCCCCGGCAATCACGGCGGCGAATCGGAAACGCTGATCGGACAATGGCTCAAGCGCAGCGGCAAGCGCGACAAGGTGCTGATCGCGACCAAGGTCGGCAAGTGGGCCGAACGCCCGGGCCTGTCGGCCGACACCATCGCCGCCGCCGCGGAGGACTCGCTGCAGCGCCTGCAGACCGACGTCATCGATCTGTACCAGGCGCACGCGGACGACGATTCGGTGCCGCTGGAAGCCACGCTGGCCGCGTTCGGGCGGCTGATCGAACAGGGCAAGGTGCGCGCCATCGGTGCTTCCAACTACAGCGCCGCGCGCCTGCGCGAGGCGCTGAACGTCTCCGCGCAATACGGCCTGCCCCGCTACGAAACGCTGCAGCCGGAGTACAACCTGTACGACCGCGCCGGCTACGAGGCCGAGCTGGAGCCGCTGGTGCACGAACAGGGACTGGGCGTGCTGTGCTACTACGCGCTGGCCAGCGGCTTCCTCAGCGGCAAGTACCGTCGCGCCGAAGACGCGGGCAAGAGCCAGGCACGCGGCGCCAGCGTGGTCGCGCGCTATCTCAACGCGCGCGGCCTGCGCATCCTCGCCGCGCTCGACGACATCGCCGGCAAGCATGCCGCCACGCCCACGCAGGTGGCGCTGGCCTGGTTGATGGCGCGGCCCGGCATCGTCGCGCCGATCGCCAGCGCGACCAGCCTGGAGCAACTGCAGGACTTGCTCGCCGCCGCGCGCCTGCAGCTGTCGGCCGAGGACATCGCGCAATTGAATACCGCAAGTGAGGAAACCGCATGACCACCCCCACCCAGACCACCCGCATCGTGCTCGCTTCGCGCCCGCAGGGCGCGCCGGGCACCGACAATTTCAGCATCGAACAGGCCCCGATTTCGCCACCCGGCCCCGGCCAGGTGCTGCTGCGCAATCGCTGGCTGTCGCTGGACCCGTACATGCGCGGGCGCATGAGCGATGCGCCGTCCTACGCGCCGCCGGTGCAACTGGGCGAGACCATGGTCGGCAGCACCGTGGCCGAGGTACTGCACTCCAATTCCCCCGACCATGCGCCGGGCGATCTGGTGCTGGTGCAGAACGGCGGCTGGCAGACCCATCTGGTCGTCGACGGCGCCAGCCTGCGGCGCAAGCTCGACCCCAACTCGCCGCTGCCGCCGAGCACCGCGCTGGGCGTGTACGGCATGCCCGGCTTCACCGCCTACGCCGGCCTGCACGAGATCGGCAAGCCGCAGCCGGGCGAGACCGTGGCGGTCGCCGCGGCCACCGGCCCGGTCGGCGCCACCGTGGCGCAGATCGCCAAACTGCGCGGGGCCAAGGTCATCGCCATCGCCGGCGGCGCGGAAAAATGCCGCTACCTGCGCGAGGAACTGGGCGTGGACGTGGCCCTGGACCACCGCGCCAAGGACTTTGCCGAGCAGTTGCGCGCCGCCGCGACCGACGGCATCGACGTGTACTTCGAGAACGTCGGCGGCCACGTGTTCGATGCGGTGCTGCCGCTGCTCAACGATTTCGCGCGGGTGCCGGTGTGCGGCACCATCGCCACCTACAACGCCAACGGCGCCTTGCCACCGGGGCCGGACCGGATGCCGGCACTGATGGGCCAGGTGCTGCGCCAGCGCCTGACCCTGCGCGGCTTCATCGTCGGCGACTTCGTCAAGCTGTACCCGGAGTTCCTGCGCGAGATGGGCGCCTGGCTGGCCGACGGCCGCGTACGCTACCGCGAGCACGTGGTGGACGGGCTGGAAAAGGCGCCACAGGCTTTCATCGACATGCTGAGCGGCGGCAACTTCGGCAAGCTGGTGGTGCGGCTGGGCGACTGAAGCGAGAAGGTCCGAGGCTGTCGGGACTGATCCCACAAAATGCACGAGAGTCCTTCCCACATCGTGCCCGGACACTGATCACCGCGAGTCGCTGTAGCAGTCGCGATCGCTTGGCTTTGGATGTTGCTGTTGCCCTTGTTTTTGACTTACTGGGTTCCCTTCCGAAGCGGCGGCCATCGCGGGGAAACACCCGAAGGGCGGCGTACATGGATGTACGCCGTCCGCGGCAGGGGCAGGATGCCCCTTCCGCGGATCCCCGTGATGGACGCGGACCCGGAGCGCGCAGCGCGGAGGGCGCGAGGCAGGGCGCGCTTTCTTTTGGTTACTTTTCTTTGCGCGAGCAAAGAAAAGTAACTCGCCCGTGAGGGCGAAAGCCTTAGCTTTCGCTTGAGATTTGCGTGTCGGATGAAAAAGAACCGTAGGAGCGGCTGTCGCAGCGCCCATCTGCTTCATGACGCGGGACGATCGCCTGGCGCCTGGCGCCCTCGACCACACCCCAGCATCGACGCCCGCGAGTACAGCCACTACCATCGGACGCATCGCCGCCGCCGCCGCTTCCATGTCCGAGTCCCCGCGTCCCCCTCGCGCACGCCGCACCGCGCGCGCCGCCACCGCCCCCACCCCGCCCGAGCGCGGCCTGGCCGCGGAACTGATGCGGCGCATCGGCGAGTGCGAAGGCGACCCGAACTTCATGACCTCGCTGGCACGCGGTCTGGCCGTGCTCAGCGCCTTCGGCCAGCACAGCCGCGACGTCAGCATGGCCCAGCTCAGCGCCGACACCGGCATCCCGCGTGCCGCGGTGCGGCGCGTGCTGTACACGCTGGAGAAGCTGGGCTACGCCGGCACCCACGGCCGCGGCTACGTGCTGCTGCCGCGCGCGCTGGGCATCGGCAGCGGCTACCTGTCCACCGCCGCGCTGTCGGTGGCGGCGCAGCCGGTGCTGGACGCGCTGCGCGACACCCTGCACGAGTCCTGCTCGCTGGGCGTGCTCGATGGCGACGACCTGCTGTACGTGGCGCGTGCGGAAACCGTGCGGATCATGTCGATCGGCCTGCGCGCCGGCAGCCGCCTGCCGGCGTACTGCACCTCAATGGGCCGGGTACTGCTGGCGGCGCAGCCGGGCGACACCTTGAACAGCTATCTGGAGCGCAATCCGCTGCGCCCGCGCACCGAACGCACCGTCACCGACCGCGCGCAGTTCCAGGCCCTGCTCGAGCGCGTGCAGCGCGACGGCTACGCGGTGGTGGACCAGGAACTGGAGATCGGCCTGCGCTCGGTGGCGGTGCCGGTGCGCAACCGCCAGGACCGCGTGGTCGCCGCGCTCAACGTCGGCAGCTCGGTGGCGCGGATGACCCTGGGCAGCCTGCAGAGCACGGTGCTGCCGGCGCTGCGGCATGCGGCGCAGCAGTTGAGTCGGGTGCTGGACTGACCCGCATCCGCCCCTGCGGGGCACCTTTCCCTCCGACGAAACAAGGGATAAGCCCCTCTCCCCCCGGGAGAGGGGTTGGGGTGAGGGTCCGGCACGCGCCGCGATCTGGCCGATACCACGCATCTGCCGAAGCAACGCAACGTGTCAGCCACGCGTCGCATCGTGTCGTTCGCGGCGCTCGGTGCAGCGGACCGCGTGTCACGATCATTCCCAGCCGAGCCGCAACAGCGGCGCCGGGCTCAATCCGTCCCTTCGGCGGCCTGCTCGGCCAGGATCGGCGCGGCCAGGGCGAAGGCGTGGTTGGCCGCGGGCACGCCGCAATAGATCGCCGCCTGCAGCAGCACTTCCTTGATTTCGTCGGCGCTGACGCCGTTGTTGCGCGCGGCGCGCACGTGCAGCTTGAACTCTTCGTCGTGGCCGCGCGCCACCATCATCGCCAGGGTCAGCAGCGAGCGCGTGTGCCGCGGCAGGCCCTCGCGGGTCCACACCGTGCCCCAGGCGGTACGGGTGATGAACTCCTGGAACTCCTCGGTGAACGGCGTGCGCGCGGCCAGCGAGCGGTCGACGTGGGCATCGCCGAGCACCGCGCGGCGCACCTGCAGGCCGGCGGCGTAGCGTTCGTTCTCGTGCATCGGGGGCGACTCCTGAAACGTGGGGAAAAGCGGGCGTTGGCTACTGCAGCAGGAAGCGCAGCAGCGCGTCGTTGAAGGCGTGCGGCGACTCGACGTTGCACAGGTGGCGGCCGTGCACCTCGGCCTCCTCGCCCTGCGCCACCTGCGCGGCGATGGCCTGCAGATCGGCCGGCGGACACACCGGATCGTCGTGCCCGGCCACGGCCAGCACCGGCACGCCGATCTCGCCCAGGCGCGCGCGGAAGTCGGCCTCGGCCAGCGCCTGGCAGCAGCCGATGTAGGCCTGCGCATCGGTGGCGCGGAAACTCTCCAGGATCGCCTCGACGGTGGCTGGCTGCGCCTCGGCGAAGGCCGCGGTGAACCAGCGCGTGCGGGTGCCGTCGCACAGCGGCGCCAGGCCCTCGGCGCGCACTTGCTCGATGCGCGCCTGCCAGCTCTCGGCGCTGCCGATTTTGGCCGCGGTGGCGCACAGGGCGAGGCTGAGCAGGCGCTCGCCCGCGTGCAGGCCCAGCCACTGCCCGGTCAGCCCGCCGATCGACAGGCCGCAGAAATGGCTGCGCTCGATCGACAGCGCATCCCAGAGCGCCACCACGTCGCCGCCGAGGTCGGCGATGGCATAGGGCGCCGGCGGGGTGGTGGACGCGCCATGGCCGCGACGGTCGTAGCGCAGCACGCGGAAGTGCGGCGACAGCGCGGCAATCTGCGCGTCCCACATGTGCAGGTCGGTGCCGAGCGAGTTGCACAGGGTCAGCCACGGACGGCCTTCGCTGCCGTCGATGCGGTAATGCAGACGATGCGTGGGCAGGTCGAGGATCGGCATGGGCGGCGCTCGCAGGAAAAGTGGAAGGGGCCACGGCGGCACGGAACCGCGCGACACCGGCAAGTCTAGAACGTGGCGCCGACGCTGCGGCAGACAGGCACGGCGCGACGGCTCACGCGCGCGCCTGCGCGGCGAGCACGCGCTCGATCCACACCGCGGCCATGCCGCGCCAGCTGTCGCTGGCGAACAGCGCATCCAGATCCGCCGGCGCCAGCACCGCGGTCACCTGCGGCTCCTCGGCCAGCACCGCGCGCAGGTGCTGCTGCGTGGCCAGCGCGCGGCGCACCGCGGTTTCCACCAGCGCGTGCGCGGCAGCCTTGCCCAGATGCGCAGCCAGGGTCACCGCCACCGCCTCGGCGTAGAGCAGGCCGCCGTGGCTGTCCAGATGCGCGGACATGCGCGCGCGGTCCAGCTCCAGGCCTTCGATCAGCACCCGCACCTGGGCCAGGCTGCCGGCGCTCAGACGCACCAGTTCCGGCAGGGTCTCCCATTCGGCATGCCAGCCGCCGACCGCGCGCTCGTGTTCCTGCGGCAGCGCCGCGAACAAGGTCGCCAGCAGGCCCGGCGCGCGCGTGGCCGCGGCGATCGCGACCACGCAGCCGACCGGATTGCGCTTGTGCGGCATCGCCGAGGAGCCGCCCTTGCCCGCCGCCGCCGGTTCGAACGCCTCGGCCACTTCCGACTGCATCAGCAAGGCGACGTCGCGGCCGATCTTGCCGAGGCTGCCAGCCAGCAGCGCGAACGCCGCGCCGATCTCGCCGATCCGGTCGCGCGCCGCGTGCCAGGGCAGCGCCGGCAACGGCAGCCGCAATTCCTCGGCCAACGCCTCGGCCACGGCCAGGCCCTGCGACTGCAGCGCAGCCAGGGTGCCGGCGGCACCGCCGAACTGCAGCACCAACGCATCCTCGCGCAGCGCCTGCAGGCGTCGGCGGCTGCGCTGCAGCGCGTCCAGCCAACCCGCGGCCTTCAGCCCGAAGGTCACCGGCACCGCCTGCTGCAACAGGGTGCGCCCGGGCAGCCCGGTGTCGCGCTCGCGCTGCGCCAACGCCGCCAGCGCCGTGCACAGCGCGTCCAGTTGCGCTTCCACGTGGTCGAGCGCGGCGCGCAGTTGCAGCACCGCGCCGCTGTCGATGATGTCCTGGCTGGTCGCGCCCCAGTGCACCCAGCGCGCGGCGTCTTCATCGGCGGCGGCGACCTGCGCGGTGAGCGCCTTGACCAGCGGAATCGCCGGATTGCCGGCCAATGCGGTGGCGGCGGCAAGCGCCGGCAGGTCGTAGCGCGCGGCATCGCAGGCGGCGGCGATCGGCGCCGCTGCGTCGGCCGGGATCACGCCGCAGCGTGCCTGCGCGCGCGCCAGCGCCGCTTCCACGTCGAGCATGGCCTGCAGGCGCGCGCGGTCGTCGAACAGCGCATCGACGGCCGGATCGCCGAACAGCGGACGCAACAGGGACTCGGAGACGCTCATCGGTTCGTAGGCGGTGGAGAGATCATGCAGCGTAACCGCTGCAGCCTGTGCGGGATGTCGCTGCGCTCAGTAGCGGAAGAACACGGTCTCGTGCTCGCCCTGCATGCGCACGTCCCACTGGTAGCGGTTGGGCGCCTGCGGTTGCGCGACCAGGGTCGCGCGGCACTCGGCCGGCACCTGCGCCAGGATCGCGTCGCCCTCCAGGTTGTCGTCGCCGAAGTACAGCCGGGTCGGCGCGGCGCGCAGCAGGCCGCGCATGAACACCAGCACCACCAGGTGCGGTGCCTGCAGACCCTTGGGCCCGGCGACGCACCCGGGCTTGACCGTGCGGAAGGCGAAGCGGCCCTGCGCGTCGGTCGGTACCCGGCCCCAACCGTGGAAGGCGGGATCGTGTTCGCCGCGGCGCGGATCGGCGGCATGGTCGTAGATGCCGGCGGCATCGGCCTGCCAGATCTCCAGCAGCGCATCGCCGACCGGTGCGCCGTTGCCGTCGAACACGCTGCCCACGATCTCCACGTGGGTACCCTGCGCCTGCGCCGGCGCGATCTCGGTGCGGTACAGCGGTTCCAGCCCGATCCGGTAATAGGGGCCGACCGTCTGCGAAGGGGTTGCCTGGAAACTCATCGCCTCACTCCCAAGGGGTCTGCTTGCGTCCGCGCAGGACGATGTCGAAACGGTAGCCCAGCGCGAACTCGTTGGCGGTGGTCTCCCAGTCGAACGCGGAGACCATGCGCTCGCGCGCCTTGGGGTCCTCCACGCAGTTGAAGATCGGGTCGAACGCCAGCAGCGGGTCGCCGGGGAAATACATCTGGGTGACCAGGCGCTGGCCGATGCCGTCGCCGTGCAGCGAGAAATGGATGTGCGCCGGGCGCCAGGCGTTGTAGTGGTTGCGCCACGGATAGGCGCCGGGCTTGATGGTGGTGAAGCGGTAGCGGCCGTGGTCGTCGGTCAGCACTTGGCCGGTGCCGATGAAGTTGGGATCCAGCGGCGCGTCGTGCTGGTCGCCGGCGTGCAGGTAGCGGCCGGCGGCGTTGCACTGCCACACCTCGACCACGCTGTTGCGCACCGGCTTGCCGTTCTCGTCGAGCAGGCGCCCGCTGACGATGATGCGCTCGCCCAGCGGCGCACCGGGGAAGCCGGCGGTGAGATCGGCGGCGTGTTCGCCGAGGGTGGTGCGGTCCAGGGTCGGGCCGGTCGCTTCGGACAGGGTCAGCGGGATCGCGATCGGATCGCGGGTCGGGCCGCGGGCGCCGGTGGAGGCGTAGGGCGGGTGCAGGTAAGCCGGCTGCGTCCCGGGGTACGGGCGGCGATAGCCGAGCAGGGGATCGATGGGGGTGTCGTCGCGCATCGTGCGGTCTCGCTGGCTCCGCGCGGAGCCGGTTGGCTGGAAGAATGATGCAGGTGTGCGGGGCGCAGCGTCGATGGGGCGAGCGGCTACAGCCGCTCGATCGCCAGCGCCACGCCCTGGCCGACGCCGATGCACATGGTCGCCAGACCGCGGCGACCACCGCTGGCCTCGAGCTGGCGCAGCAGGGTCAGGGCGAGGCGCGCGCCGCTCATGCCCAGCGGATGACCGAGCGCGATCGCGCCGCCGTTGGCGTTGACGTGTGCGGCATCGTCGGCGACGCCGAGTTCGCGCAGGCAGGCCAGGCCCTGCGCGGCAAACGCCTCGTTGAGTTCGATCGCATCGAAATCGCCGATGGACAGCCCCAGCCGCGCCAGCAGCTTGCGCGTGGCAGGCACCGGGCCGATGCCCATGTAGGCCGGCTCCACGCCGGCGCTGGCGAAGCCCAGCACGCGTGCGCGCGGGGTCAGGCCCAGCGCCTGCACCTGCGCGTCGCTGGCCAGCAGCAGCGCGGCGGCACCATCGTTGATGCCCGAGGCATTGCCGGCGGTGACGGTGCCGGGCTGGCGGAAGATCGGCTTGAGCCTGGCCAGCGCCTCGGGCGTGGTGTCGGCGCGCGGATGCTCGTCGACGCCGACCTCGATGGTCTCGCCGCGCTTCTTGCCCGGCGCGGTCACCGGCACGATCTCGCCGTCGAAGAAACCGGCGGCCTGCGCGGCCGCGGTGCGCTGCTGGCTGCGCAGGGCGAAGGCGTCCTGGTCCTCGCGCGAGATGCCGTAGCGTGCGGCCACGTTCTCGGCGGTCTCGCCCATCAGCTCCACGCCATACAGTTGCTGCAGCTTCGGATTGACGAAGCGCCAGCCCATGGTGGTGTCTTCGAGCTGCTGGTTGCGGGCGAAGGCGCTGTCGGCCTTGCCCATCACCCACGGCGCGCGCGACATCGACTCGACGCCGCCGGCGATGGCCAGGCCCAGCTCGCCGGCGCGGATGCCGCGCGCGACGGTGCCGATGGCATCCAGGCCGGAACCGCACAGGCGGTTGACCGTGCTGCCCGGCACGCCGAACGGCAGGCCCGCCAGCAGCAGGCTCATGCGCGCGACATTGCGGTTGTCCTCGCCTGCCTGGTTGGCGCAGCCCAGGTAGACGTCGTCGAGTTGCGCCGGATCCAGCTGCGGCTGCCGCGCCAGCAGCGCCTGCAGCGGCACTGCGCCGAGGTCGTCCGCACGCACCCCGGCCAGGGCGCCGCCGTAGCGGCCGATCGGCGTGCGGATGCCGTCGATGATGTAGGCCTCGTTCATGCCGCCTCCGTGGAATCGGCCAGGGTCAGCGCCAGCCCGGTGGCCTGGCGCAAGTCGTCCAGGCTCACGCCTTCGACCAGTTCGAGCACGCGCGCGCCATCCGGCCCCAGCGCGAACACGCCCAGGTCGGTGTACACCCGCGACACGCAGCGCAGCCCGGTCAACGGATAGCTGCAGGCGCTGACCAGCTTGGGCTCGCCGCGCTTGGTCAGCAGTTCCATCATCACGTAGACCTGCTTGGCGCCGATCGCCAGATCCATCGCGCCGCCGACCGCCGGGATCGCATCGGCCGCGCCGGTGCTCCAGTTGGCCAGGTCGCCGTGCACCGACACCTGGAACGCGCCGAGCACGCACACGTCCAGGCGCCCGCTGCGCATCATCGCGAACGAGTCGGCGTGGTGGAAATAGCAGCCACCGGTCAGCAGCGTCACCGGCTGCTTGCCGGCGTTGATCAGGTCCAGGTCCTCCTGCCCCGGCGGCGGCGCCGGCCCCATGCCGAGGAGGCCGTTCTCGCTGTGCAGGAAGATCTCCTTGTCCGCCGGCAGGAAGTTGGCCACCGCGGTCGGCAGGCCGATGCCCAGGTTGACGTAGGCGCCCTCGGGGATGTCGTGCGCCACCCGTGCGGCCAGCGCGTTGCGGTCGATGCCGCGCCCGTTCAATGCGTGCATGCGCCCTCCTGTGCGGTGGCCACCGCCACCACCCGTTGCACGAAGATGCCCGGCGTCACCACCGCTTCCGGATCCAGCGCGCCGAGTTCCACCACTTTCTCCACCTGCACGATCGCGCAGGTCGCGGCCATCGCCATCAGCGGGCCGAAGTTGCGCGCGGTCTTGCGGTACACCAGGTTGCCCCAGCGGTCGCCGTGGTGCGCCTTGATCAGCGCGAAATCGGCGCGGATCGGATACTCCAGTACGTAGTGGCGGCCGTCGATCTCGCGGGTCTCCTTGCCGGCGGCCAGCTCGGTGCCGTAGCCGGTGGGGGTGAAGATCGCGCCCAGGCCGTTGCCGGCCGCGTGAATGCGCGCGGCCAGGTTGCCCTGCGGCACCAGCTCCAGTTCCAGCTCGCCGGCGCGGTAGGCCGCGTCGAAGTGCTGCGAGTCGCTCTGCCGCGGGAACGAGCACACGATCTTGCGCACGCGCTTGTGCTTGATCAGCGCAGCCAGCCCGGTCTCGCCGTTGCCGGCGTTGTTGTTGACGATGGTCAGCTCGCGCGCGCCCTGCGCGATCAATGCATCGATCAGCGCATCGGGCATGCCCGCCGTGCCGAAGCCGCCGATCATCACCGTGGCGCCATCGTGGATGTCGGCCACTGCGTCGGCGCACGAAGCCAGGGTCTTGTCGATCATCGGCGCCGCTCCACCGTCGCCGGCCGCGGGCGCAGCACGCGTTGGCGCAAGCGCATTACAAGGTCTGCCACGACATCCTCCTCCAGGTCGCTCCGGGAGGCCACGTTAGGCCCGCTCCGGCGGGCGGTCAATCCGATTATCGGATGAGCAGTTCGATAAACGAACAATTTAACGATGTGGCAACGGCACGCCGGCCCATCCCTGTTGTATACATTCGGCCATCGCCGCATCTCGGGCGATGGCGTAAAGGCAGTGCCAGTTCGCCCTCCGCCCGCAACACGCAAGGATCTTCCCCAGCCCGTTGTATACACAATCGAGGTCGCCGCCATGCAGTCGTCCGCTCCGGCATTTCCGCTCAATGCCTGGTACGCCATCGCCTGGGATCACGAGGTCAAGCACGCGCTGCTGCCGCGCAAGGTGTGCAATCTGGACATCGTGCTGTACCGCACCAGCAGCGGCCGCGTCGCCGCGCTCGAGGACGCCTGCTGGCATCGGCTGGTGCCGCTGTCGATGGGCCGGCTGCGCGGCGACGACGTGGTCTGCGGCTACCACGGCCTGGTCTACGACGCGAACGGGCGCTGCGTGCACATGCCTTCGCAGGACACCATCAATCCGTCCGCCTGCGTGCGCCGCTTCCCCACCGTGGAACGGCACCGCTACGTCTGGGTGTGGCCGGGCGATGCGGCGCTGGCCGACCCTGCGCTGGTGCCGGACCTGCACTGGAACGACGACCCGGCCTGGGCCGGCGATGGCCGCACCATCCACGTCAAGTGCGACTACCGGCTGGTGCTGGACAACCTGATGGACCTGACCCACGAGACCTTCGTGCACGGCTCCAGCATCGGCCAGGACGAGGTCGCCGAGGCGCCGTTCGACGTGGTCCATGGCGAACGCAGCACGGTGGTCTCGCGCTGGATGCTGGACATCGACCCGCCGCCGTTCTGGGCCTGGCAGATCGAACATGCGCACGGCTACCGCGGCAAGGTCGACCGCTGGCAGATCATCCGCTTCGAGGCGCCCTGCACCATCGCCATCGATGTGGGCGTGGCGGTGGCCGGCAGCGGCGCGCCGCAGGGCGACCGCTCGCGCGGGGTCAACGGCTACGTGCTCAACACCATCACCCCGGAAACCGATCGCACGTGCCACTACTTCTGGGCATTCGCGCGCAACCATTCGTTGCACGAGCAGTCGATCACCACGCGCCTGCGCGACGGCGTCAGCGGTGTGTTCGGCGAGGACGAGCTGATCCTGGAAGCGCAGCAGCGCGCCATCGACGCGCATCCGGACCACGTGTTCTACAACCTCAACGTCGATGCCGGCGGCATGTGGGCGCGGCGGCTGATCGAGCGCATGGTCGCCGCCGAGCAGCGCAACCAGGACCTGCAGCTGCGCATGGTCGGATGAACCGCCGCCAGGATCCCGGAGCCACCGCCATGTCCGCCGCGCATCCGTTCCGCTCCAGTGCCGCGCAGACCACCCGCGCCCTGCTGGAAGTGCGCGAGCTGATCCTGGCCGGCGCCCTGCCCGCCGGCGAGCGCCTGTCCGAGGTCGCGCTGGTGGAGCGCCTGGGCGTCTCGCGCACGCCGGTGCGCGCCGCCCTGCAGCGACTGGCCGAGGAAGGCCTGGTGCAGCCGCTGCGTGGCGGCGGCTACGCGGTGCAGGCGTTCGACGAGGCCGATGTGGACGACGCCATCGAACTGCGCGGCACCCTGGAAGGGCTGGCCGCGCGCCGCGCGGCCGAGCGCGGTGCCGAGCCGGCCTTGCTGGCGCGGGCGCAGGCGCTGCTGGCGCAGATCGACGCCGTCCTGGCGGCGCGACCGCTGAGCGAGGAGGCCTTCGCCCGCTATGTGGACTGCAACGCGCAGTGGCACGCCTTGCTGTTCGAGATGGCCGGCAGTGCGCTGCTCTCGCGCGAGTTCGCGCGCGTCGCGCAACTGCCGTTCGCCTCGCCCAGCAGCTTCGTGCTCGAGCGCGGCCAGGCCGCCACTGTGCTGTCGATCGCGCAGGACCAGCACCGTCAGGTGCTGGACGCGATCGTGCGCCGCGAAGGCGCGCGCGCCGAAGCGCTGATGCGCGAACACGCGCGGCTGGCGCAGCGCAACGCCCACCACGCCCTGCACGACCAGAACGCGCTGGGCCAGATCCCCGGCAGCCGTCTGCTGCGGCGCCGCCCACCCGCCTGATCGCGGCGCACACGCGTCCGATCTCCCCCTCCGCCTGCCGGACCCCGCCATGCGCAAAGACACCCAGTGGACCACCGCCCGCGTCGTCGCCGTCGCCACGCCGTGCCAGGACGTGCGCGAGATCGTGCTCGATCCCGGCCGCGCCAGCCGCCCGTTCACCGTGGGCAGCCACCTCGACGTGCGCGTGCGCATCGGCGAGGCCTGGCACGAGCGCTCCTACTCGCTGGTCGGCGAGCCCGCCGCAGATGGCCACTACCGCATCGCGGTGCGCGCGGTGCCCGGCAGCCGCGGCGGGTCGCGCGCGATGTGGACGCTGGCGCCAGGCGACCAACTGGAGATTTCCTCTCCCAACAACCACTTCGCGCTGGACGAGACCGCCGAGCACATCGTGCTGGTCGCCGGCGGCATCGGCATCACCCCGATTCTGGGCATGGCGCAACGGCTGGCGCGCGGGCGCATCCCGTTCCAGGTGCTGTACGCCGGCCGCAGCCGCGCCAGCATGGCCTACCTGGAGCATCTGCAGGACCTGCTGGGCGAGCGCCTGCAGCTGTTCTGCCCGGAGCATCTGGGTCAGCTCGAGCTGGCCGCGCAGATCGCGCAATGGCCGCGCAACGCCGACGTCTACGCCTGCGGCCCGCTGCCGCTGCTGGACGAACTGCGGCAACGCTGGCGCGACGACGGCCGCGCGCGTGCACGCCTGCATTTCGAGACCTTCGGCAACAGCGGCAACGCACCGGCGCAGCCGTTCGTGGTGCAGGTGCCGGCGCTGGGCAAGACCGTGCAGGTCGCCGAGAACGAGTCGCTGCTGGATGCGCTGAGCGCGGCCGGCGTGGAAGTCATGGCCGACTGCCGCCGCGGCGAATGCGGCCTGTGCGTGGTCGAGGTGCTGGACGCGGCCGCGCCCCTGGACCACCGCGACGTGTTTCTCAGCGACGAGCAGCGCCACAGCAACCGCAAGCTGTGCGCTTGCGTCTCGCGCGCGCTCGGCGGCAGCGTCAGCATCGACACCGGCTACCGCGCCGACGCGTTCTGACGCCTGCGCGCATTCCCCTCGCAGCGCGCAGGTGCCGTCCACGCGGGTGGACGGCACCTGCCAGCGATCAACGCGCGCGACGCGACCTCACTTGGTCGCCGCGTCCCAATGCTCCTGGATCTTGCCGTTCTGGATGCGGAACATGTCGAACCAGGTAGTCGTGTAAGTCTTGCTGGCGTCCTTGGGATCGGGCAACGTGCGCACCGACACCAGGGTCACGTAGTCGCCCTCGGCCAGGATCGCCACCAGCGGCAACTGCACCCGCGGCTGGATCGGCGTCGGCTTGACGAAGGAGGTCAGGAACGCCAGGAACGCATCGCGGCCATTGGCCACGTTCGGGTTGTGCTGAATGTAGTCCTTGGCCATGTACATCGGCGCATATTCGGTGTGCCCGGCTTCGAACACGATGCGCCAGAAGTCGTAGACCAGGCGCTTGTTGGCGGTGGTGCGCCAGTCCTCGCCGTGCAGCAGCTGCGCGTGGTTGGGATTGGCGGTGACCGCGGTCTGCGCGAACGCGGACGCGACCGGGAGCGCAAGCAGCAGCGCCAGCAGACAGGCCTGAAAACGGATCTTCATGGAAGACTCTCCGGTGGGGGAACAGGGGGAATGCGCAGTGCCGCTGCGCTGCCGCGATGCGCGGCAACGTCGGCACCGGCGCGGCTGCAGCGTAGCAACGCGCCGTGCCTGCGCGAGGCAGGAAATCGCGAAAATCACGCGGATTTACCGGCTTTTTTCCTGGTCTGGGAGAATCGCCACAGTTACCTCGATATCAGAAATGGCGCGGTAACACGCACCTGAAGGTGCGCATGCAGTGCATGGCGCCGCGATGTGTTGGCGCTCTGCACCCTCATCCATCGGCGCGCCTGATCGCCGTCATCGATCGCAATGACCGACGGCTCTTCTGTCGAGAGTGGGAATTCGGAATTCGGGATTGAAAGAAAGCGGAGAAAGGACACCATCGACGTGCGCAGGGGAACCGGGACGCGGCTTTACGAATCCCCAATCCCGACTCCCCAATCCCCCCGCTAAAGCGCCAACGGCAATCCCGCGTAATTCTCGGCAATGGTCGCGCGTCCGGCGGCACTGCCGAGCAGGTAGTCCAGTTCCGCATCGTGCAGGCGCCGGCTGAACGCGTCCTCGTCCGGGAAGCGATGCAGCATCGTGGTCATCCACCAGGAAAAGCGCTCGGCCTTCCACACGCGCTGCAGGGCCAGTTCCGAGTAGCGCTGCAGCGGCGCGTCGCTGCGCTCCTGCTGCGCCTGCGCGAACAGGTGCGCGAGCAGGCCGACATCGCCGGCAGCGAGGTTCAGGCCCTTGGCGCCGGTCGGCGGCACGATGTGTGCGGCATCGCCGGCCAGGAACAGGCGGCCGTACTGCATCGGTTCGGCGACGTAACTGCGCAGCGGCGCGATGCTCTTCTCCAGCGACGGGCCGGTGACCAGCGCCTGCGCCACGTCGTCGGGCAGGCGCCGACGTAGCTCGTCCCAGAAGCGATCGTCCGACCAGTCCTCCACCCGCTCGTCCGCCGGCACCTGCACGTAGTAGCGGGTGCGGGTGGGAGAACGCATGCTGCACAGCGCGAAACCACGCGCATTGCGCGCATAGATCAGTTCGTCGGCCACCGGCGGAGTGTCGGCCAGCACGCCCAGCCAGCCGAACGGATAGATCCGCTCGTACACACGCAGCACCTCGGCCGGAATCGCGCGGCGGCTGACCCCGTGGAAGCCGTCGCAGCCGACCACGTAGTCGCAATCCAGGCGCTGCGTGACGCCATCCTGCAGGAAGCTCAGCCACGGCTGCAGCCCGGCGATGTCGTGCAACTGCACATCCTCGACGGAATAGAGGGTAGCGGCGCCGGCGGCGCGGCGTGCGTCCATCAGGTCGCGGGTCACTTCGGTCTGGCCGTAGACGGTGACCGCACGGCCACCGGTCGCCGCACTCAGTTCGATGCGTTCGCGGCGCTGCTCCAGCGCCAGTTCGAAGCCGTGGTGGACGATGCCTTCGCGCCGCATGCGCGCGCCGGCACCGGCGGCGCACAGCAGGTCGGCGGTGCCCTGCTCCAGTACGCCGGCACGGATCCGCGACAGCACGTGTTCCGGCGTCTGCCGCTCGACGATGACGGTGTCGATGCCGTGGCCGTGCAGCAACTGCCCGAGCAGCAGCCCTGCCGGGCCGGCGCCGACGATGGCGACCTGGGTACGCATACGTCCTCCGAAGGATGGGACAGACCCACAGTGTTCCGGTTGCGGCGTGCCGAGGACATGGATCATCGCGACCGATTCCGGTACTTTTCGCCGATGCCCCGCACTGCCTCCGCCGCTGTCGCGTCGCCCGCCACGGTCCCGGCGTTTCGCCTGTACGGCGAGACCGGCGACAGAGGGACATCGGACCTGTTGCACTGGGAATCCATCGCCGCGCGCAGCCGCCTGCACGACTGGCACATCCGCCCGCACCGCCACGGCGATCTGCTGCAACTGCTGTATCTGCAACGCGGCAGCGCCGGCCTGCACTTGGACGGAACGCAGCAGCGCCTGCGCGGGCCATGCCTGCTGCTGTTGCCGCCGCTGTGCGTGCACGGCTTCCGTTTCCAGCGCAACGTGCGCGGCCATGTCGTGACCGTGTCGGCGCCGCTGCGGCAGCGCCTGGCGGCGCAATGGCCGAATCTGGACGAAGCGCTGGCGCGGCCGCTGTGCCTGCCCGCCGGCGATCAGCAAGCGATGCTGGACGCCTGCTTCGCCGCCATCGCCGCCGAACACACACAGCACCGCCCCGGCCGCGAGCCGATGCTGCAGGCGCTGGTCACGCAGGCCTTGCTATGGGCGGCGCGCGGCGCTCTGGCGGATGCCCATCGCGATCCGCACGATGCCGACCGCGGCGCGCGCCACGTGCGCGCCTACACCGCGCTGATCGACGCGCATTACCGCGAGCATTGGCCGCTGGCCCGCTATGCCGACCGGCTCGGGCTGAGCCGCAGCCATCTCAACGCGCTGTGCCGGCGCCTGGCCGGCGCCTCGGCGCTGGAACTGTTGCAACGCCGGATCATGCTCGAGGCGCGGCGCAGCCTGGTCTACACCACCTTGACCGTGCAGCAGCTGGCCGAAGTCCTGGGTTATGCCGATGCGGCGTATTTCAGCCGCTGCTTCCGCCGGCATGCGGGGTGTTCGCCGATCCAGTTCCGGCAGCGCGCGCAGGGGTGACACGACCCGCAGCCAGTACGGAGATCGCGGTGCGGTCGCTTTACTGTGGGAGGGACTTCAGTCCCGACGCGTGATCGATGATCGACCAGTCCCGCTTCGTTCGTCGCGGCTGAAATGGCGAGTCACCGCAGAAGCGTCGGGACTGAAGTCCCTCCCACAATGCAGTGTCGGCGCCGGTGCCGGTGCCAGGGCCCTATTGGCCGCGCGTAGCTCAACACGCACGCAACGGAACAATCATCTCTCCCGCAATCAATGCATCCACGCGCACAACCGGGCGCCACATCGACGCCCGGCGACTTGTCCTCAGAACGGATACTGCGGCGCGCTGTCCTGGATCGTCACCCACTGCCAGTGCGTGTACTGGCCCCAGTCGGCCGGGCCGCCCATGCTGGTGCCGTTGCCGGAGGCGCCGGTACCGCCGAACGGATTGGTGACTTCGTCGGCCACGGTCTGGTCGTTGATGTGCAGCAGGCCGGTGTGCAGGCGCTCACCCAACGCCATCGCGCGACCGACCGACGCCGACAGGATGCCGGCGGACAGGCCGTACTCGGTCTGGTTGGCCAGCGCCACCGCCTCGTCGTCGCTGTCGAAGGCGATGACGTTGGCGACCGGTCCGAACACTTCCTCCTCGAACGCCGGCATGCCCGGCTGCACGTTCGACAGCACCGTGGCCGCATAGAACAGGCCCTCGTGGGTGCCGCCGGCCTCGACCACGGCGCCGGCCGCCACCGAGGCATCCACCACGTCCTTGACGTGCTGCAGCTGGCGCTGGTCGATGATCGGACCGAGCGCGACGTGTGCGGTGGCCGGGTCGCCGACCGGCAGGTGCCGTGCCTTCTCGGCCAGGCGCCGGGTCAGCTCCGCGGCGATGCTGCGCTGGACCAGCACGCGGCCGGTGGCCATGCAGATCTGGCCCTGGTGGAAGTACGCGCCGAAGGCGATCGCCGACACCGCCTTGTCCAGGTCGGCATCCTCGAGCACGATCAACGAGTTCTTGCCGCCCAGTTCCAGCGCGGTCTTCTTGAGGTGCTTGCCGGCCAGTTCGCCGATACGGCGGCCGGCGGCGGTGGAACCGGTGAACGCGATCATCGGCACGCCCGGCGCTTCGACCAGCGCCTGGCCGGCATCCGCGCCGCCTGGCAGCACGTGCAGCAGGCCCTTCGGCAGGCCGGCCTGCTGCAGCACCTCGGCGATGACGAAACCGCCAGCGTACGGCGTGCGCGGATCGGGCTTGAGCACCACCGCATTGCCCACCGCCAGCGCCGGCGCCACCGAACGCAACGACAGCACCAGCGGGAAATTGAACGGCGAGATCACCCCGACCACGCCCAGCGGCAAGCGTCGCGCCAGGCTCAGCCGGCCCGGCGCGGTCGGCAGCACCTGGCCCTGCGCCTGCAGCGGCATCGCCGCGGCCTGCTGCAGCAGCACGATCGCCTCGCGCACCTCGTGCTCGCCCTTGGGCAGGATGCCGCCGGTCTCGCGGGCAATCAGCGCGGCGGCCGCGGCCGCATGCTGCTGCAATACCTGCGCGGCGCGATGGAACACGGCCGCGCGCTCGCGCGGCGGCGTGGCCGCCCAGGCGCGTTGCGCGTCGCGCGCCTGGGCTACCGCCGCGGCCACGTCGGCGGCATTGGCCTGGCCGACGCGGTGCAGCGGCGTGCCGCTGCCCGGTTCGATCACCTCGAGGACGCCGCCCTGGGCGGCGACCCACTCGCCGTTGAAGATGCGCTCGCTCCAGGTGGATGCGGCGGCCAGGGGTTCGGTGCTGTGCATGCTGTGTGCTCTCGTGGAAAGAGGAAGAAAGAGTCGTTCAGAGGGCGGTGGCGGCCAGTCCGCCATCCACCGGCAGGTTGACGCCGTTGATCCAGCGCGCCGCATCGGAGGCGAGGAACACCACCGCTTCGGCGACCTCGTCGGCATAGGCAGGACGCTTCATCTTTCCGGCATCGGCCTGGACCCGCTCGGGCCCGAGCATGGTGACGAAATCGCCCAGGATCGGCGTGAACACCGGACCGGGCGCGACGCTGTTGACCCGCACCGAATGCGCGGCGAACCAGTCGCGCGAGCGCAGCAGCGTCCACACGATCAGCGCTTCCTTGAAGTACTGGTAGCAGGTCGCCTGCGGCACCGGATGCGCCGCCAGCCAGTCGCTGCCGGCGGCGTAGCTGTCGGCGGCGGCCAGCTGCTTGTGCAGGTCCAGCCGCTGCGGCCACTCGGCGCCGAGGATGGAGGCGATGTTGATGATGCTGCCGCCGGGCACGATGCGCGGCAGCAACGCCTGGCTGAGGTGGCGCAGGCCCAGGTAGTTGACCTTCGCCACCACGTCCACCGGCGCGGTGCCGGGCACGCCGGCGATGTTGGCCAGCGCATCGATGCGCTCGGGCAGCTGCGCCACCAGCGCGTCGATCGAGGCCGGGTCGCCCAGATCGGCCTGGTGGAAGCCGTGCAGGGTCATGTTGACCGGCTGGCGGTCGATGCCGATCACGGTGGCGCCGTGGAAGCGCGCCAGGCGCGCGACCTCGGCGCCGATGCCGGAGGCCACGCCGGTGACGAGGATTGTCTTGTTGTGCAGGTTCATGGCAGCGCGTGTCCGTTGCGAAGTTGGTCAGAAGACGTGGATGTACTGGACGTTGACGTTGTGGCCGGAGGGCGCGTTCTTGACCTCCACCGGCATGTAGAAGTTGGCGTTGAAGATGTTCTTCTGGTCGATCCGCCAGGACAGGCCGGGGCCCAGGTAGAACTGGGTCTGCTTGCTGTCGGCGACGCGTTCGCCATTGGTGCGGTTGTCGCGCAACTGCTTGAGGTAGTAGCCGTTGATGCCCAGGTGCAGGTCCTTGACCACTTCCAGCGAACTGGCGAAGTTGAGCCAGGCGGCGTCGCCGGCCTGGCCGTTGCGGAACACGAAGCCGTCGCCCTGCGGCACGTTGGAGGCCTTGTCGGCGCGGAAGTTGTAGAGGTAGTTCAGGCGTCCGCTGATTTCCCAGCGCGGCGTCGGCAGGATGCTGAAGGCCCAGCTCGGCAGCACCGACCAGTAGCCCGCGCCCTGGTTGACGTCGCGGTTGCGGTCGAACTTGCCGATCGGCGCCAGCACATCCAGTTCGAAGCGTTGCGAGAACACCGGGCGGCCATTGCGGATCACCGGTGCCATCTGCAGGTAGGGGCCGATGGTCAGGTCGCCCAGGCCGGCGCCGTTGTCGCGCAGCGCCACCGGGCTGTCGTACGCGAACGACGTATCCAGATCGACCAGCGCCGCCAGTGCGGTGATGCCGAGGGAGCCGCCGAACAGCTTGTAGTCGCTGAGGTAGGCGACCTGGGTGACCCACACCGAGGAGCCGATGTGCGGATCGCGAAACACCGGCACGTCGTCGCCGTGCGCGTCCTTGATCGCGTCGAAGTCGTAGCGGCGCAGGTACTGGATCGCGGTCCAGCCCGGGTTGGGCTTGCTGAAACCGTCGAAGAAACTGGTGCCGCCGGTATTGATACCGGTCGGCAGGGTGGCGCTCTGCGGCACCGATTGCGCGGCCGCCGGGGCGACCCAGGCGATGGCCAGCACGGCGAGCAGAGACAGGCGCGCACGGGCACGCGGCGACGAGGGGACACGGTAGCGGACACGCTTCACGGGCAGGCACTCCAAGCGAAAGGGGAACGGCGGGGTGCGGGGGGACAGGAACGCGAACACGCAGCGCGCGCAGGGCGCGACCACGCGGCGACGCACGCCGTCAGCGGGACGCTGGCGGCGGGTCGGGAATCAGCGAGAAAGAAGGGCGGGCGGCAAGAACCAGCCGCGCCGCAGGGGGCCGCTACAGGCGGTCGAGCGCGTCTAGCCGGTCCAGCGCCTGCAGCAGCGCGCGTGCGGAGGTCGCGCCGAGCGCGGTGCCGAGTTGCTGCTCCATGCGCACCACTTCGGCTTCGGCCTGCGCCAGCAGCGCCGTGCCGGCGGTGGTCAGATGCAGGTGCTGCATGCGCCGATCCTGGCGCCCGCGGACCTGCCGCAGCAGCTTGCGCTTGACCAGGCGCGCGACCACGATCGCCAGGTTCGGCGGCGACACGCTCAGCACTTCGCCCAGTTGCCGTTGGTTGATGCCGGGATTGGCGTCCACCAGCACCAGCAGCGAATACTCCACCGGCTTCAGTTCGAAGGCGCGCACACAGTCCTGGAACAGCCGCCGCACCTGCAGTTCGGTGCGGGTGATGCGGTAGCCGATCAGGCTGGTCAGGCGTCGCTGGTCCACGCTGTCCGCCATGTGCGGATCGGCGGGCAACGCGCTGTTGGACATCTCGGGACTCGGTTTCGAACTCACTGCGCTTCCTGCATGGGGCGTCCTGCGGCCAGGTCACGGCGGCTGCGCACGCATCCGTCGGCGCCGGCCGGCGGTGCCGTCGCCATTGCATTGTAGGGGCATGGCCGCGCATGGTCACAACGCCGCGTCCACGCGCCGCAGCAGCGCCCGGTACGGCGCGGCGGCGGTCCACAGGCACAGCGCGCCGAGCAGCGCCGCACCCATGCACACCACGCCCAGCGACAGCCCGACCTGGCGCTCGTCGGCGAGCACGTGGTCGGTACCCAGCGCCACCAGGTATGGCCCCAGGCCCAGCCCGATCAGGTTGACCAACAGCAGGTAGATCGAGGTGACCTGGCCGCGCAGCCGGTTCGGCGTGACCGCCTGCAGGATCGCCGGCGCCAGCGCCACCGGCATGCCCAGCACGAACGTGGTCAGCGCGACTGCCGCCAGTGCCAGCCACGGCCCCGGCGCGATCGCGAACAACGCGTTGCTGACCACCAGCAGCACCGCCCCGACCAGCGAGATCTTCAGCGCCGCATCGCGGCTGCCGCGCGCCGCCAGGCGGTCGGCCAGAAAGCCGCTGAACAGCATGCCGGCGATGCCGAAGGTGAGGATGATGATGCCGTAGGCCGGGCCGATCTCGCCCGGGGTCCACTGCCAGCGGCGGATGAAGGTGGCCGGCAGCCAGGCGGTGATGCCGAAGGTGATCATCGCGATCACGCCGTTGGCCAGGAACAGCGACACGTACACCCGCGCGTTGTCGCGCAGGTGGCTCAGGTCCGGGCGCACGCTCGGCACCGCCGCGGCCTGCTCGCGCCGCGCCGGCTCGCGCACCGTGGCCATCAGCGCGATCACCACCAGGCCGGGCAGCGCGACCAGGATGAAGGCCGCCTGCCAGGGCCGGAAGCTGCCCAGCAGCGGCAGCACCACCGTGCTCTCCTTGCTGGTGGCCGCGATCACCAGGCCACCGACGATGAACGCCGCCGCCGAGCCGATGTAGACGCCGGAGGTGTACACGCTCATCGCCCGCGCGCGTTTTTCCGGCGGGAAGTAGTCGGCCAGCATCGAGTACGCCGCCGGCGACAGCGAGGCCTCGCCGACGCCAACGAACACCCGCGCCAGGAACAGGGTGAAGAAGCTGGTGACGTAGGCGCCGGCGGCGGTCGCCGCGATCCATATCACCACGCCGAGCACGATCAGGTTGCGGCGGTTGCGGCGGTCGGCGACGCGGCCGAGCATCACCCCGATCAGCGTGTAGAACACCGCGAAGGCGAAGCCATGGACCAGGCTGAAGGCCGAGTCGGACAGCTGCAGGTCGCGCTTGATCGGCTGCACCAGCAATCCGAGGATCTGCCGGTCGACGAAGGACAGCGTGTAGGCCAGCAACAGCACGATGGTGACGTACCACGCATACAGCGGGCGGTACGGCGCAGACGATGGCAGCGGATCGCGCATGGAAAGGCTCCGGCTCAGAAGCGCAGGGTCAGGAAGGGGGCGATGTAGAAGTAGTCGCGGCCGCGCACCGGTCCCTCGCGCAGGAACGGCCCGGCCTGGGTGTAGTGGGCGTACACGTCCAGGCTGGCGAAGGCGTTGAAGCGATACTTCACCCACAGCACCGAGCGCGTGCCGATGTCGCGCGCGTCGTTGGCGTCGCCCGGCTGCAGCACCCGCCAGCCGGCCGCGTACACGCCGTCGTGCAGGCTCTGCCGCTGCAGCTTGAGCACGTACATGTCGATCCACAGCCGCTCGCTGGGACGCAGTACCAGTTCCGGGCCGATGGCGCGCACGTTGCTGCTGATCATGCTGCCGTCGAACACCGAGGCGCGCGCGTACAGGCCATTGAAGGTGTTCAGTTCGCCATCGCGCGGATCGCGGTCGCCGGAAGACACCTCCATGCGCCAGCCCAGGCGCGGCGACCACGTCGTCGTGGCGAAGGTGTAGCCGCCGAACAGCGTGCCCTGCCAGGCGCGCACGCGCTGGCCGGCGAAATGGCCGCGCTGGCCGATCAGCTCCAGGTCGTAGTCCCAGCCCTGCACCGCGCCGCTCAGGCGCGTGGACAAGGTGTGCCGATGCTCCTCGCCGACCACCCCGCCATAGCGACGCCCGTCCTGCACGGTGTCCAGGTACAGCGTCTCCAGCAGCGCCGCCTTCGGCTGGCTGGGCGACAGCGGCACTTCGGCGTGCGCGCCCCACAGGCGCTGGTCGCGGTTGGCACGGTCGTCGAAGCTGCCGGTGCGGGTCAGCACCGGGCGTCCCCACAGCAGGCCGCCGCTCCAGCGCGGCTGCCGGGTCAGCAGCCGCACCGCATCGAACGGCATGCGCGAGTTGGCCGGATCGCGCGGGTCGAGCAGGCGCTGCCAGGCGTAGGCGATCTGCTGGCGGCCAGCGCGCAGGCGCCAGGCCGGCGCCTTCTGTCCGTCGGACAGTTCGACGAACCCCTGCGCCAGGTCCAGCGGATTGCGGTCGGTGGCCTGCACCGGCCGCGTCTGCAGGCCGGCCACGCGGCTGTCGGCGAGTTCGCCGAACAGACGCACATACGCCGACGGCCGGTAGTCGGCCCACAAGCGCAGGCGCTGCTGCGCATAGCCGTGCGGATCGGTGGCGAAGCGGCCGAAGCCGGCGTGCTCGCGGTAGTCGTACAGCGTGCGGCTCTCGCCGCCGAGGCTGAGCCAGCCGTCGCCGAGCGGGAGGTACTTCCACTTCTCCCAGCCCTGGCGCGGACGCTCGGCCAGCGCCGAATAGTCTTCCTGATCGGCCAGCAGCTTGCCCTGCGGGCCGTTGGGTTCGGCATCGGCCTGGGCGCAGCCGACGCTGCACAACATTGCCAGGCACGCGGTACGGGGCGCACGGCGCGCGCGCGCATGAGGCACAGTCATCGATTCCCTCCCAAGTCTCGAAGCCGGTGATGCGAAGGAGCGCGGTCCGCTATCCGGTCGCGCGGCCGAGTGGTGCGGTCATGACGGCGGCGCCGCCACCGCGCCCGGTGCGGTGCCGGCGTAGAGCTGTTCGACCAGCGCCGCCCGCGCGCGCAGCACGTTGCGCTGGTTGATCGAACCCTTGTCGGTGATTTCGCCGGCCTCCAGGTTCGGCGGCTGCTCCAGCCACGCCGCGCGCGCGACGTGGCTGGCGCTGCCGGTGGCGCTGCGGTTGAGCGTGTCGAGCAGGCGCTGCAGCCAGGCGCGCACCGGCGGCGCCTGCAGCACCTGCGCCGTCTCGGCCTGCGCCGGCAGCCCGGACAGCGCCTGCAGCGCGTCCAGCCGCGGGAACAGCAGCAGGCCGATGGCGTCGCGGTCGGCACCGGTGACCACCACGTCCTGCACGTACGCAGCACCTTCCATCAGCACCCGCGTGCGCAAGGGGCCGACGCTGACGAACACGCCGGAAGACAGCTTGAAGTCCTCGGCCAGGCGGCCGTCGAACAACAGGCCGCGCTCGGGATGCTGCGGATCGATCGGCTTGAGCGCGTCGCCGGAGCGGTAGAAGCCTTCCTCGTCGAAGGCCTCGGCGGTCTGCTGCGGCGCGTTCCAGTAGCCCGGCATCACGTGCGGCCCGCGGAAGCGCGCTTCCAGCTTGTCGCCGACCGGCACCAGCTTGACCTCGCAGCCCGGCGCCGGCACGCCGACATCGCCGGGGGTATTGCTGGTGCCGTGGGTGAAGGTGCACGACGGCGCGCACTCGGTCATGCCCAGGCCGGCGAGCATGCGGATGCGCTCGCCGCAGTGCGCCTCGGCGATGCGCTCCAGGCGATCCCAGACTTCCTGCGACAGCGCCGCGGCGGCGAAGAAGAACATGCGCATGCGCGACAGGAACGTCTCGCGCAGCGCCGCATCCTGTTCCAGCGCCTGCGCCAGTTGTTCCCAGCCGCGCGGCACGCTCAGGTACACGGTGGGCGCGATCTCGCGCAGGTTGCGCAGGGTCTGCTCGAACAGCGCCGGGGTCGGCTTGCCGTCGTCGAGGTAGAAGCTGCCGCCGTTGTACAGGGCGATGCCGATGTTGTGGCTGCCGCCGAAGGTGTGGTTCCACGGCAGCCAGTCGACCAGCACCGGCGTCTGCCCGAGCACCGGGAAGGTCTGCAGCAGCATCTGCTGGTTCGCGCACAGCATGCGCTGGGTGGTGATCACCGCCTTGGGCAGCAGGGTGGAGCCGGAGGTGAACAAGAACTTGGCGATGCTGTGCGGGCCGCAGGCGGCGAAGGCGGCATCGGCGGCCTCCAGCGCGCGTGGCGCCAGCAACTCCTCGAAACGCAGGCAGGCACGATCGCCCACGGCACCACGCACGCACACTGCCGGGACATCGGTGGGGAACACCGCCGCGATCGCCGGGGCGAAGGCAGCGCCGTCGCTGGCGAACAGCAGGCCTGGGCGCAGCACCTCGGCCACATGCCGCAGCTTGGCGAAATCGCGCGACAGCAACGCATAGCCCGGCGACACCGGGCAGTACGGGATGCCGGCGTACATCGCCGCGAACGCGAGCTGCAGGTGCTCCAGGTCGTTGCCGGACAGGATCGCCAGCGGCCGTTGCGCCGACAGGCCCATGTCCAGCAGATGCGCGGCAATGCGGCGGGTGCGCTCGAGCATCTGCGCGTAGCTCAGCCGCCGCCACTGCCCGGCGTCGTCGCGCTGCGCCACGAAGGTGGCATCAGGGGTGCGCAGCGCCCAGTGCTGCAGGCGCTGCAGCAGGTGCCTGGGCAGCGGTGCCAGCGGTTCGCGCGCGCGCAGGCGCAGCACGCCGTCGGCATCGCGGTGGACCTCGGTATCCGCGTGGCTCAGTCCGACAGGACGGTAGCGCGCGGCGGTGGCAACGGACTCAGCGGCATTCATCGGAACCATCCGGGGGAGAGAGACGGCACGGCGTGCGGCAACGCCGCCGCGGCCCCCGCGGGGCCGCAGGCGACGCGACGGGTCAGCGCTTGTAGGTCTGCAGACCGGGCTTGATGGTTTTGTCGTCCAGGAATTGCTTCAGGCCCTGTTGCCGGCCCTTCTCGGGATCGCGGTGATTGGACTGGTCGACCTTGGCGTACAGGTAGTCCTCGTTCTGCTCCCAGGTCAGCTCGCGGCAGCGCTTGAAGCCGTGCTTGGCGAAGCGCAGCACCACCGGGTTCTTCTGCTGCAGTTCCTGCGCCAGCTTGGTCACTTCCTCACGCAGCTGCGCGCGCGGCACGCTGGCGTTGACCAGGCCCATCTGCGCCGCCTCGGTGCCGGTGAAGGTGCGCCCGGTCATGATGTAGAGCATGGCGTTGCGGTGGCCCATGGTGTCGGCGACGGCCTTGCTGACCAGGTTGCCCGGGGGGATGCCCCAGTTGATCTCCGACAACCCGAACACCGCTTCGTCCGCGGCGATGGCCAGGTCGCAGGCGACCAGCGGCGAGAACGCGCCACCGAAACACCAGCCGTTGACCGCGGCGATGGTCGGCTTGCTGTAGAAGCGCAGCAGGCGCCACTGCCACTGCGAGCAGTCGCGGCGCATGCGCTCCTGCACGATCTCTTCCTTGCCATCGGTCTCGCGGAAGTATTCCTTCAGGTCCATGCCGGCCGACCAGGATTCGCCGGCGCCGGTCAGCACCAGCACCTCGGCGCTGCTGTCCAGCTCCAGCGTCTCCAGCACGTCGATCATTTCGCGATTGAGGGTGGGACTCATCGCGTTGCGCTTGTCCGGCCGGTTCAGGGTGACCCAGGCGATGCCTGCGTCGATCTCGACCTGGACGGTCTGCCAGCGGTCTTGGTAGCTGCTCATGGATAGGCCTGCATAGGGAGGGAGGAGAGAGCGGATCACTTAGGACTGATAATAGTTATAGATCATCATTATCTCGGCGCAAGCTGCAGTGCAGCATGGCGGGCGGCGCTGTGGCGGGAGCATGGCGGCACGCCCATGGGCGGGGTGACAGTAACCGCGATACGGATTGCTTGGACTCGCGAAGGGAGCAAGCCATCCCAGGACCTTGGATCCGCCGCCACGTCGCCGCGAGTCTTCACGCCCAGCAAACGCAATGCTCACAGGGGGCGTTCAGTCCCGGGTTAGCATCCAGCCCACAGGGGTTCCGTCGACACCGGGGTGATGTGATGCACACCGTCTCCGCGCTTGACCAACCGACCCACGCTCGCGTCAGCATCGATCTGGACGCCGAGATGGCGTACTGGCAGCAGGCCCATGCCGAGGGCCGTCTCGGCCGCCAGGGCTTCGCCGACTACGCGCAACTGCTGAAGATCGGCTATGACGTGTACCTGGCCTACCCGCGCGCCAACGAGGCGCAGCTGTACCGCGTGCTGCAGGACGCTTATCACCAGTGCGCGCCGATGCTGTCGGTGCCATGGGACGAGGCGCGCTGGCTGGTGCGGCATGCCTGGCAGCACCTGGCGCATTCGGGGCGGCGGCACTGAACAGCGCCCAGCGCAGCCCGGCATCTCGTCGTTGCCCGCGCAGGATCGGCTTCAGCCGCGACGGGCGTTACCGAGAATGCCTGTCGCGGTGCACGCCGCTGCTACGCTGCGTCTTCGGACGCGATGGAAGGCGCCCCCGCTGCGCCGTCTCCCGGCGCAGCGGCGACAACCGGATAGCAGCCCATCGCGCGCTCGGCACACCGCGGCTTGCGCCGCGTGTTGCTGGCGCACGCATCCGGCACCGCATGCGCCTCAACGCGACGAAGCGGGTGGCGAGGCGCTGTGCTCCTTCGCTTCCAGGCGCCCATGGAACGCGTTCGATCCCTTGCCGGGCGCCGTCGCCGCCTCGCCCTCGCTGCGCTTGAGGCGCTGCTTGCGCTGTTCGACCACGCGGCTGGCCAGGGCCACGCGGCGCCCGATCACCATGTCGGTCAGCCAGTCGATCAGGTGGCGCGTATAGGCGGCCTGGTGCGCCTTCTCGGTCAGCGCGTGATCGGCGCCGGCGATCATGCGGGTGGTCAGCGAGCGCGCGTTGGAGAACGCTGCCGCGTAGTTGTGCAGTACCTGGCTCGGCACGATGGTGTCGCGTTCGGCCTCCACCAGCAGCACATCGCCGCGATAGCGCTGGCAGGCCGCCAGGGCGCGGTTGTCCGCCGGCGTCACCACGCGGTTGCGGTACGGCATCAGGTCCGGATCGCGGTTCAGCGCGACCTTCGGCCCGTCCCAGTGCGCGTCCTTGTACAGCGCCGGCGAGCGCAGGGCCAGCCACTCCACCGGCCGTTCCAGGGTCAGCAACGCGGCCAGGTAGCCGCCGTAGCTCAGCCCCACCACCGCGATCGCCTCCGGATCCACCTGCGGCGACGCCGCCAGGCAATCGTAGGCGGCCTTGATGTCGTCCAGGTTCTGCGCGCGCGTCACCGTCTCGCGCATCGCGGCCAGGCCTTCGTGGCCACGCAGGTCGAAGGTCAGGCACACGCAACCCAGCCCCGCCGCCTCGCGCGCGCGCACCAGATTGTGATGCTGATTGCCGCCCCAGCCGTGCACGAACAGCACGCCGGGCAGGCGGCTGGTCGGGGTCAGCAAGGTGCCGCTGAGCGCCTCGCCGTCGACCGGGATGTCGATGCTGGAAAGTTCGGCTTCCATGGTCAGGTCACGCTGCGCATGTAGCGGTACTTGGTCAGCAGACCGGTGCGCGGCTCTTCGCCCACGTAGTACACCTGCGCCCCGGCCGGCGGCGGCGGATGCGCGCCATAGCGCTCGACGGTGGCGGCGACCACGCGTTGCAGCGTCGGCGACTGCTGGAACGCAGCGACCGCGGCCAGTTCCGCCGGCGTGGCGCCGCCGACGCGCCAGGACTGCTCGAGGACGCCGCAGGCGATGCTGCCATCGGCAAGCAGCCCCTCGATCACGTCGTAGTTGCGCCGCGACGCATAGAAGCCCGGATAGGCCGCGGCCACCAGCCGATCGTAGTCGCGCGCCTTCAGCACCGCGGTGCGCTGACGTGGCGGCAACGGCTGCGCCAGCAGCGTGTCGAAGGTGCCACGGATCACGTGCAACTCCGAACCGCCGTACGCCTCACGGCCGCTGCAATCGCGGGTGACCGACTGCGTGCCGCAATAGGCGATGGTGATGCCGGCGCAGTGCGTTTCGCCGACGCTGAAAGTGGTCGGCTGCTGCAGGTGCCGTTCCAGCACCACGCCATGCCGGTGCAATTCATGGACGGACAAGGCCGACAGCGCCGCGTCCAGCGCCGCCGCATCGTGCGGCAGGACCTGCCCCAGCCCGCCCACGCCGTGGCACGGCTTCAGGCGCACCTGGCCGCCGTCGCACAGGCGCGCGAACGCGCGCCGGGCATCTGCGGCGCTGAAGGCGGTGTAGCCCGGCAGCGTCGCGGCCGCCAGGGCCACGCCGAGGTCCGGCTGCCATCCTTCCGGCGCCTGCGCATCGCCATCGACCAGCGGATGGCTGATCGCCTTGCTGGCGACGAAGGCATGTGGCACCACGCCGCCCAGCAGATCGGCCGCGCCATGCACGCCGAGTTGCGCGGCCTGCGCTTCCGTCAGGGTTTCATCGGGCACGTAGAACGCACCCGACTCGACCGCATCCGACCCGGCGGCAAGCCGTGCGTCGTGCAACGGCAGGCGCATCAATCGCGCGACCTCGGCGACCACCCAGGCATGCGTGGCGGCCTCGTGGCCCCCGGACGCCGTATCGCGTACGCGGTAGGCGCGGACATTGGCGTGCGCAGCGAACCGGGACATGTCGGGCGCTCCGTGCGAATGGAGAAGACGCGACGTCTCAGCCATGGCCGTACCCGCGCAGCAGCACGGCCACGGCAAGGGCGATCACCAGGAGCGACACGACCATGCGCAGCCAGCGGCTAGCGCACAGTTGCTTCCACCAGGCCGAGACCTCGGGCGTGCCGCTGGCATCCCGGGCGCGCTGTGGCGGCGGCGCGGACGCTGGAGGGGAAGCCGCAGAGTGGCGGTCGTCGTGGCGCATGGCACAAGGCTGTCGCGCGGGCTGTCGCACGCGGGTGAACGCGATGTGGTGCGTGTGTCATCGCGCGAGTACACGCATCGGCTGCACCCGGGCAACCGCATCGCCACTCGGCGATGCGCCTGGCGTTTGCAACAAAGCAGACGCAGCGCGCGCAGCACGTCAGTGCAAACAGAAAACGGGCCGCGTCATCGGGATCGCCAGAACGCGCGGCAGCGCGTGCAGGCTGCGCCCGGCGCCGCGCTCAGGCGGCAGCCGTCGCCGCCGCGTGGTGCGCGGGCAACCGCGCATCGATCCGGTGCTTGCCGGCCAGCGCCTGCATGCCCTGCAAGGTGGCCTGCACCGCGCTGGCATAGCCGCTGCGCCACAAGTCGGCGCGCGACTGACGCGATGCCGCCGCATTCAGCGCCAGTGCGAAGGCCTGCACGCGCGGATCGGCCAGCGCGGCGCGCTCCAGGAAGGGCTGCTCCGGGGCGATGACGTCGACCGGGGCCAGCCAGGCGTCGGCGACCAGTTCGGCCACGCCGGCGCGGTGCGAGAGCTGGTGCATGGCAGTGAGCGTCTCGTGCAGCATTTCCAGGCACGCCCATTGCCACAGCGCGGCCTTGTACTGCGGGTCGGCCTGGTCCAGGGCGGACAAGGCGCCATCGACATGATCGATGCGAAGATCCTGCATGGCCGACTCCACGATACGGCGTTGCGATCCGCACATTCTGCGCGGCGAAAGTGAGCGCAACGTGAGTCGTGCGGCGGCAGCGGCAGCGTACAGGCGGTCACAGCGGGCGCGGCGGCAGCCATCGCGTATACTGGCCGCGCGCCTGCTCGCGCCGCTCTCTCACTACGCGCTTCCCATGACGCCACCCTGACACCCGCAGCTTGCATCGGCCCGCCTCGACGGCAGGCCGCAAGTTGTTGGTTTTCCATTGCATACAGCGAGCGCTGCCCTGCGACAGGGCGGTGTCGGGAGCGTTTACCTTGAAATTTTCCTCTTCCCTGCGCCAGTCCTGGTGCGGCAATCTCCGTGGCGACGTGCTCGCCGGCCTGGTCGTGGCATTGGCGCTGATTCCCGAGGCGATCGCGTTCTCGATCATCGCCGGCGTCGATCCCAAAATCGGCCTCTATGCCGCCTTCTGCATCTGCGTGACCATCGCCTTCGCCGGCGGGCGCCCCGGCATGATTTCCGCCGCCACCGGCGCGATGGCGCTGCTGATGATCGGCCTCGTCAAAGAGCACGGCGTGCCCTATCTGCTCGCGGCCACGCTGCTGACCGGGGTGCTGCAGATCCTGGCCGGGCTGTTCAAGCTCGGCGCGCTGATGCGCTTCGTCTCGCGCTCGGTGATCACCGGCTTCGTCAATGCGCTGGCGATCCTGATCTTCATGGCACAACTGCCCGAACTGATCGGCGTGCCCGTCCCGGTCTACCCGCTGGTCGCGCTGGGTCTGCTGCTGATCTACGGCCTGCCCTGGCTGTCGCAGCGCAGTTTCCCGGGTATCGGCCTGTGGCTGCTGGTGCTGGGCGCCGCCTTGACCGCCGGTAGCATGGCGCCGTGGACGCTGCTGCCGGTCGCCGTGGGTGGCGCCGCGGCGCTGCTGTTAGGGCACCGCTGGACGCGCGGCCTGGCCGTGCCGCCGCCGTTGGTGGCGATCGTGCTGCTGACCGGGCTGGCACTGTACTTCGGCATCCACGTGCCCACCGTCGGCGACAAGGGACAACTGCCCGATCGCCTCCCCAGCCTGCTGCTGCCGGCCGTGCCGTGGACGCTGGAAACGCTGCGGATCGTGTTCCCGGTCGCGGCGACGATGGCCGTGGTCGGCCTGCTCGAGTCGATGATGACCGCACAGATCGTCGACTACATGACCGACACGCCCAGCGACAAGAACCGCGAATGCGTGGGCCAGGGCATGGCCAACATCGTCAGCGGCCTGTTCGGCGGCATGGCCGGCTGCGCGATGATCGGACAATCGGTGATCAACGTGAAGTCCGGCGGGCGCGGCCGCCTGTCCGCGCTGGTCGCCGGCAGCGTGCTGTTGCTGCTGGTGGTGTTCGCCGGCGCCTGGGTACGGCAGATCCCGATGGCCGCACTGGTGGCGGTGATGATCATGGTCTCGGTGGGCACCTTCAGCTGGCGCTCGCTGGCGCAGTTGCGCACCCACCCGACCAGCTCCAGCGTGGTGATGCTCGGCACCGTCGCGGTGACCGTGGCCACCCACGACCTGGCGCGCGGCGTGCTCACCGGCGTGCTGCTGTCGGCGCTGTTCTTCGCGCGCAAGGTCGGGCGCATGCTGCACATTGCGCGCAGCGAGGACACCGATGGCGGCCACACCTACCGCATCCGCGGCCAACTGTTCTTCGCCTCGGCCGGCGGCTTCGCCGGTGCCTTCGACTTCGCCCACGCGCCAACGCGGGTCACCCTGGACCTGAGCGACGCGCATGTCTGGGACATCAGCGCGATCGGCGCGCTGGACCAAGTGGTGATGAAATTTCGCCGCCACGGCGCGCAGGTCCAGGTGCTGGGACTGAACCCGGACAGTGCGGCGATTGTCGGGCGGCTGGGGACGCACCATCGTGAGGACGCGCAGCGCATTCCCCTGCATTGAGGCCGCCGAGCAGCATCCACACCGCGGCGAGAGGACGTGTGGTGCGGCGAACACGTCATCTGGCGGTCGCCGCGCGCCAAGCATCGCGCTCCTCTCATGCGCTGACATGGCGACGACGTCGCACGATTAGCATCGGCCTGCCGACCGACTGCCCAGGAGACCCGCGATGCCGCTGGACCACTGGCAACTGCCGCCACACGACTGGATGCCCAACCACCCGTTCCTGCCAGTGCTGCACTACCGGCAGTGCGTCGGCACCCTCGACGCCGACGGCTTCGAACGCCGCTTCGCCGCGCACGGCTGGCCGCCGCAATGGCGCGACGGCATCTACGACTACCACCACTACCACTCCACCGCGCACGAGGTGCTGGGCGTCGCCCGCGGCAACGCCCGTGTGCTGCTCGGCGGCCCGGGCGGTATCGAGGTCGCGCTCGCGGCCGGCGATGCGCTGCTACTGCCGGCCGGGACAGGCCACTGCCGGCTGTCGGCCAGCGCCGACTTCATGGTCGTCGGCGCCTATCCCGACGGGCAGGATTGGGATATCTGCCGGGAAGCGCCTACGGCCGAGATGCTGCAACGCATCGCGCAGGTGCCGGTTCCGCAGAGCGACCCGCTGCTCGGGACGGGTGGGCCGGTACTGGAGTATTGGCGAATGCAGAACCCGCTGCGGTAGCGGCATTCACAACGCTCCGAAGGTCAGGACTTGGGGATCCACACCTCATCCAGCGGATCGAACTCGCTCGTCTGCATCTGATCCGCGCGCCAGCCAAATCCACAGATCGCCATGACGCCTTCTTCCATCGGATCCAGCCCAAGCCAGGCTTCGATGTCCAGTTCGTTGATCGCCGAGGTGACGAATGCGCCCATGCCCAGTTCCGTGGCGCTGAGATAGAGCGTCTGCGAGATATGCCCGACGTCGAGAATCGTGGCGCGGTACGCCTTTGCATGCCGCCTGTACTTCCAGAAGCTGCGCGCGAAACGCGTCGTCAGCACCAGCATCACCGGAGCGTCGGAGAACCAGTGCTGTCCGGCCAGTGCTTGCTTCGCCAGCTCAGACAACGACGCATGGTCGATCGTCATGGGCTCCAGCGCATGGTCGACAGCATGGTAGTGGTAGATTCCCGGCGCGACTTCGTCCACGTTCTGCACGATCAGGTAGGCCTCCGTCGGGTGCAGACCACCGCCTGACGGCACGTTCTTCTTGAGGAAGCGCGCGTCATCGGCGACACGAACCACTGCATGCGCCATCAACACACGCTGCAACATATGTGACAGCAATCCGACGGGCACGGGCCGTGTCTGATCGAAGTTCCTGCAGGTCGCGCGTCTGGCTAGCAGCGCATCGAATTCGCTTCCCGGCTGCCTTGCCAGCGGAACGCGATTGCTTGGCTCTGTCAGCGCATGGCTCTCCGATGGCGGCGGCCCCATCTTCTCCCGAAGATCGGCAGCAGTCGCCATTCCTCCCGTCTCCATCGCGGCAGCGCTGTCCAGACCGCCCCATCGGCCGAGGCGCTGCATCAGCGCAGCGGCGGGCCACCAATGCATGGAGCGTAGCGATTCGTCGCGCTGCCTGTGAACCAGATACTTCCTTCCGTCACCTATCAGCAACCCTTTTTGCAGAAGACCGAGCAACAACGCCCTGGGATGCGATTTCGTCTGTTCGCTCGTCATCCATTGATGAGGGCTAATCGTTCCGAGCAGCGCCATTTCAGAGTCACTGACGTCGACTTCCGCGTCCAGATGCGCAGCGTAGGCGAGCCAACTCTGGGAGCGCACCAGACCGTCCCCACCCTGGAGAATAGATTCCAGGCTGAAATCCGCTTTCTCCCTTCTTTCAAAAAATAATATGGCGCAACGTCGAATTTTCATGAAAATTCTGATTTAAGTTATTTTAGTACGCGATGGCAATGGATCGCATGATCCATGCCAACATCAGAACACGGACACAATTCGCATCCATATGATTTTGTTAGATTTGTGCGAGAAATCGCCATACTCTCGCGGCGATGCACATGCTAAGCTGAGTTCGCGACCGGATACTGCCGTGCCCGACGCGCACAACAGCACCATTAACTACAGGGGAATGACATGAGCGCACAAACGATACAGCTGGACCTTGCTTGCGTAGAAAAGTTGTTGGACAAGTTGAGCACGGACAATGTGTTCCGCAAATTGTTCAAGAAGTCGCCACTGGATGCGCTGATCAGCATTGGGTGCAAGCCGCCGGAAGGATGTCCGGTTCCCCCATGCCTGATCGTGCACAAGATCGCGCCAAAGGAGGAAATCGTCCGGGCATTGCAGGAGCTTCGCGCCTATCTGACCTCACACGCGTCTCAAACCAATCCCCACTGCTTCGAAGCGGGCAAGATCCTGGGAACAATCGGAAAGAAGTGAGGTGCGCCATCAGTTGAGCGCGACGCGGTCTCCCTGCCTCGGCCGGGTATCGCTCACGTTCAACGGTTGCATGACGATACTCCCCGCGGCCTGGATGTAGGCCAGTCCGCGGTTTTTCTCCAGCCACGCGTCCTGCCGCGCGACCAAGCCACTTTCGCGACACGCCTGTGCCGCATCACGCAGTGCAACATGGGCCTGGAATATCTCCCGTCCGGAGAGCAATTCGTTAAGCGACCCGATCGATCCAGCGCAGTTACCTTTCAATCGCAGGTCGCCTGCCTTCAGGATGGCCAGCAGTTGAGAGACGTTGCTGTCGCCTGTGGCATGCGCCACGGCGTCCATCTGGGACGCACGCTCCGTGTAGAACGTGGCATTACCAGAGCGTTGCGCAAGATACGCATAGCCAAGGGCGATGAAGGCCAGATCCGATCGATCCGCAGGATTGGCCCGCGCCGCCGCCGCGACGGCCTGGGCATAGCCGGCCTCCAGCTCCGACGTCTTCAGCGCTCCAGTGGTGAGGAAGTCGACGCAGTGCCGCATGAACAGAAATTGCTGATAGACCTGTTCGTTGCGGGACTTGAAGTGGTCGGCGTAGGTTGCCGCGGTGCGGCGGGCATCCCGCCATTTCCTGCGGTCGACCGCGATGCTGATCGTCTCGAAGCCTGCGGACTGCGTCGCCTCGGACAAGGCATCCTGCTTGGCGAGAGACTTCAAGAGCGTCTCCGCATCGTCCAGACGGCCCATTGCGGCAAGTGTTGCGGCGCGCTGCCGCGTCGCGCTCAGGCCACGCGACGCTTCGCTTTCGCGAAACAGTTCCAGCGCTGAAGCGTAGTTGTTCTCCGCCAGCCGCGCCCGCGCCATCGTGTCGATCGCGAACCCGCGCAAGGGATTCTGCTGCACCGCGGCGCGCTGCGCGGTTTTGTACGCACCTTCGTAGTCGCCGGCAACGAAGGCGCTCCACGCATAGTTCGCCGTTCCCGCGTAGTAGTCCGGGTAGATGTCGGCCAACGTCTTCCAGCGCTCCGGAGAGTTCATCGCAGGTTTGTCCGAAAACTCGGCGCTCCACGCATCCAGATACAACCTGTCGCGCGGCGGCAATCGGTCCCGAAGCTTCATGGCCAACCGCAGGTACTTCTCGGCGTTGGCGTTGTCGCTGGCGCTGACGTACACCCTCAGGATTCCCAGGTAGGCGAGCGCGAACTCCGGATCAAGCTCGACTGCACGGCGATACAACGCCAGAGCCTGGTCGCGCTTGGATCGTCCGTAAGCGTCCACGCCGAGCGCATAGGCCCTCAATGCGTCGAGGTTGGCGGTCGCCACCTGAGGGAGCGGAATGGATTCCTTCTCCACATTCGCCAATGCTTCGCCGAGGTTCTGTCTCAACTCATGGGTGATCGTGTCGACGGAGGCCAGCGCAGAGCCCATCCCCCTCCCATCCGCGACCTGTGCGTAGACGGTGGATTGGGTCCTGGGATCCACCACCTCCGCGCTGATCCGCAACCTGCCACCAAACTCGGAAACGGTGGGAAGAATCACCGCACGCGCCCCGCTTCTCAAGGCGACTTCGGATGCGGTTTCCCGGTTCAGGACCGTGCTTTCCGGATCGCGCCGCATCCCACCCAGGGTTTCGCGCACCTTCAGATCACTGAGCACATTGACGTAGCGCGACTGTTCCAGGCTGATGCGGAAGGCCTGCTGCAGGGAGTCGTCCAGTGCGACGTCGCCGGTCAGATTGCGCAAATCCCCCACCACCACCCAGTCGCGTTCGGCGAAGGCGATGGCCGGCTGCGGGCGGGTGACGAACCAGGCGCCGACGGCGAACGCGGCGATCAGCGCCGCTTCCGCCGCCAGCGCCGCCGGCCGCCGCCACAGCGGGATGTCGCGCCAGGCCTTGGGCGTGGGCTTGGGCGCGCGCAGCGGGGTGTGGCCGATCTCGCCGACTTCGTAGATCTCCAGCGGGGTCGGCACACCCTTGAAGCGCCAGCGGCCGTGCGATTTCCACAGCAGGCGCTCGCCGCGTTCGCCCAGCTCGCGCGCGGCGCGGTGGGTCAGCGACTCGGCCACCGCCGAGAGCAGGATCTGCCCGGGCCGGGCCAGGGTCATCAGCCGCGCCGCGGTCGGCTTGGCCAGGCCTTCCACCTCCAGCGGCTTGGCGCCCACCTGCACGGCGGCGTCGCTGTTGCGCCAGGTCAGCACTTCGCCCACGTGCAGGCCGGCGCGCACCTTCAGGTCGAGCGCGCGCGACGTGCCCAGTGCGTGCAGGCCGCGGCTGTAGTCCAGGGCGAAACCAAGGCCGTCGATCGGCCGTTCGAACAGCAACAGCAGGCCATCGGAGCGGTCGATCAGACGGCCGCGCCAACGCTGCTGCAACTCCAGCACCAGCGAGTCGTGCCGCCTGAACAGGTCGGCCGCATTGGCGTCGCCGAGCTTTTCCACCAGCGCCACCGAATCGCACAGGTCGGTCAGCAGCAGGGTACGAAGCTGCGGGACCTCGGGTTGCGGTGCGGTGGCATCGGTCATGGCGGCGGCTCGGCGGGACGCGGTGACTCAGCAGGGGGCAGAGGCGAGGTCGTGCCAGTACAGGCGGTTGCCGCCCTGGCGCTTGGCTTCGTACAGCGCCGCGTCGGCGTTGGCGTACCAGTCGTTCCAGTCCGAATGCGGATCCACCCGGCTGATGCCGATGCTGACCGGGCAGATGTGCGGCGCCGGGTGCGGCACGCCCAGCAGGTTCTGCACGGTGGCGAGCACGAACTCGCCGATGCGGCGCAGGTCCTCGACCGTGCCGGCGGCCACCAGCAGGCAGAACTCGTCGCCGCCCAGGCGGCACGCCGTGTCGTCCGGCCCGGCCACCGAGCGCAGGATGTTGGCGACGTTCTGCAGCACGCGATCGCCGACCAGGTGACCGTGGGCGTCGTTGATGTGCTTGAAGCGGTCGCAGTCGATCAGCAGCAGGCCCGGGCCGGGCGAGCGGCCATCGCGGCGACGCTCCTGCAGGCGCAGGATCAGTCCGCGGCGGTTGTGCAGGCCGGTCAGTTCGTCGGTCCGCACCAGTTCCTCGGTCTGGCTGAGCTGGTGGGTGGTGGCGTAGAGGTTGTCCAGCGCCGCTTCCAGGTCGCGGTTGCGCCGGCGCAGCTGACGGATCAGGGTCTGCTCGTTCATCACCACGCGCATGATCGTGCGGCGCAGGAAGTAGGCGACCACGCCCGGGTCGCGCTCGACCAGGCGCTGGAAGTCGTCGTGGTCCAGTTCCACCAGGGCGCCGTCGCTGGCGGCGAGCGCGTCGGCGCTGCGCATGTGGTTGCCGATCAGCAGGCCCAGCTCGCCGAAGAACTCGCCATGGCCGAGGTGCTTGACCACCAGGTCCTCGCCGAAATCCAGATCGATCACGCCGCTGGTGATCACGAACATCGCGCTGCCGCCGTCGCCACGGCGGAACAGCACATCGCCGGCGCGCACCGTCCGGGCGCGACCGAACTCGGAAAACAGACGCAATTCTGCGGCGGTCAGCACCGCCAGCTCGTTCGGCTTCGGAGCGACCGCAGCGTTGGAAATTGTGCCGCGTGCGGTGGATGCGGCGCTGTCGCAGCTCATCCGGCCCCCTAATGTGACGTCGCTGGCCCTGTCCGCGGAGCATAGCACCTACACGCCGCGCTCACGATACGTTTCACAGGCAATCTCGCCCCTGCAAGAGACATCGCAAGCCGCCGCTGCGACGATCTGTCGCACGCGGTAGACAGCGCCGTTCCGCTGACGGCAGCGCAAAAAAAGCCCGGGCGAACCCGGGCTTCCCACCTCCTGCCAGGGAGGGGCGATCGATCGGCGCGCCTGGCTGCAGGTCAGGCCGCTTTCTCGCCATGGAACTGCTCTTCCTCGGTCGAGCCCTTCAGCGCGGTGGTCGAGGACTGACCCTGCTGGATTGCCTGGGTCACCGCATCGAAGTAGCCGGTGCCGACCTCGCGCTGGTGCTTGACCGCGGTGAAGCCGCGGTCGGCGGCGGCGAACTCGGCCTCCTGCAGTTCGACGAAGGCGCTCATCTGCCGGCGCGCGTAGCCATGCGCCAGGTTGAACATCGAGTAGTTCAGCGCATGGAAGCCGGCCAGGGTGATGAACTGGAACTTGTAGCCGTAGCTGGCGATCTCGCGCTGGAACTTGGCGATGGTGGCGTCGTCCAGGTTCTTCTTCCAGTTGAAGCTGGGCGAGCAGTTGTAGGCCAGCAGCTTGCCGGGGAACTTGGCGTGGATGGCCTCGGCGAACTTGCGCGCGAACTCCAGGTCCGGCTTGCCGGTCTCGCACCAGATCAGGTCGGCGTAGGGCGCGTACGCCAGGCCGCGGCTGATCGCCTGGTCCAGGCCCTTGTGGGTGCGGAAGAAGCCCTCGACCGTGCGCTCGCCGGTGGTGAAAGGGCGATCGTTGGGGTCGATGTCGCTGGTCACCAGGTCGGCGGCCTCGGCATCGGTGCGCGCCACCAGCAGGGTCGGCACGCCCATCACGTCGGCGGCCAGGCGCGCGGCGTTCAACTTCTCGATCGCCTCGCGGGTCGGCACCAGCACCTTGCCACCCATGTGTCCGCACTTCTTCACCGAGGCCAACTGGTCCTCGAAGTGCACGCCGGCCGCGCCGGCCTCGATCATCGCCTTCATCAGTTCGAAGGCATTGAGCACGCCGCCGAAGCCGGCCTCGGCATCGGCCACGATCGGCTGCAGGAAGTCGATCTCGTCCTTGCCCTCGGCGTGGTGCAACTGGTCGGCGCGCAGCAGGGTGTTGTTGATGCGCTTGACCACCGCCGGCACCGAGTCGGCCGGGTACAGCGACTGGTCCGGGTACATCTGCCCGGCCAGGTTGGCGTCGGCGGCGACCTGCCAGCCGGACAGGTAGATGGCGTTGAGCCCGGCCTTGACCTGCTGCATCGCCTGGTTGCCGGTCAGCGCGCCCAGCGCGTTGACGAAATCCTTTTCGTGCAGGTACTTCCACAGCTTCTCGGCACCGAGCCGGGCCAGCGAATGCTCCACGTGCACCGTGCCGCGCAGGCGCACCACGTCGGCGGCGGTGTAGTTGCGGGTAATCCCGGCCCAGCGCGGATCGGTGTCCCAGTCGCGCTGGATCTGTTCGGCGGTCTGCAGCGTGGTGCTCATCTGGCGTTCTCCTCGAAATGGATACAGCGATGAAACGGTGGGGGTGTGGCTGGATTGAAGGCGTGGCCGGCATGGAAGGGGTCCGACGCGGGAACATCGCTTTCACGATTCCCCATTCCCGACTCCCCACTCCCGGCTTCCAATCAATCAATCAACTGATAGGCCGGCAAGGTCAGGAAATCGGCCAGTTCTTCGTCACGCGTCAGCCGATCCAGCAGCGCGATGGCCTCGTCCACCCGCGCCCCGCCCGGCAGCAGCGCGCGCTCGCCCAGCCGTGCCGGCAACTGCCGCAGGCAGGCGTCGAACAGGGCGAAGTCGATGGCGGTGCCGTCGTCCAGGTGCAGGCCGCCCACGTGCAGCCACTGCCACAGCTGGCTGCGGCTGATCTCGGCGGTGGCGGCGTCTTCCATCAGGTGGTGGATCGGCACGCAGCCGTTGCCGTCCAGCCACGCCGCCAGGTAGCGCACGCACACTTCGATGTTGCCCTCGAAGCCGGCGCGGGTGATGGTGCCGGTGGACGGGGCGATCAGCGTGTCGCGGTCGGCCTGCACGTCCTCGCGACGCACCGCGTGCTGGTTCGGCGTGCGCATGTGCTCGTCGAACACGGCGCGGGCGATCGGGATCAGCGCCGGGTGCGCCACCCAGGTGCCGTCGTGGCCGGCGGTGACCTCGCGCAGCTTGTCCGCGCGCACCCGCGCCATCGCCTGCTCGTTGGCCGCCTCGTCGTGGCCGATCGGGATCTGCGCGGCCATGCCGCCCATCGCATGCGCGCCACGGCGGTGGCAGGTGCGGATCAGCAGTTCCGAGTAGGCCTTCAGGAACGGCTGGGTCATGGTTACCTGGCCGCGTTCGGGCAGCACCCGGTCCGGATGCCGGCGGAAGGTCTTCAGGTAGGAAAAGATGTAGTCCCAGCGGCCGCAGTTCAGGCCGACGATGCGCCCGCGCAGCGCATGCAGGATCTCGTCCATCTCGAACACCGCCGGCAGCGTCTCGATCAGCACGGTGACCTTGATCTGGCCCTGCGGCAGGCCGAGCATGTCCTCGATGTGGGCCAGCGCGTTCTCCCACAGCGCCGCTTCCTCCATCGACTGCAGCTTGGGCAGGTACAGATACGGACCGCGGTCCTTGGCCTGCAGCGCGCGACCGTTGTGGAAGGCGAACAGCGCCGCATCGAACAGGCCGCCGGCCAGGGGCTGGCCATCGACCAGCACGTGCTTCTCATCCAGGTGCCAGCCGCGCGGGCGCACGATCAGCACCGCCTGCTCCTCGTAGGGCCGCAACGTATAGCGCTTGCCCGGGCTGCCGTCGCGCGCGGCCGGCGCGGTGAAGGTCAGGGTCCCGGCCACCGCCTCGGCCAGCGCGCGCTGGCCGGCGACCAGGTTGCGCCAGGTCGGCGCGGTCGAATCCTCGAAGTCCGCCATGTACACCTTGGCGCCGGAGTTCAGCGCGTTGATGACCATCTTCGGATCGGTCGGGCCGGTGATCTCGACCCGGCGGTCCTGCAGCGCCTCGGGCAGCGGCGCCACCTGCCAGTCGCCCTCGCGGATCGCGCGGGTGTCGTCGCGAAAGTCCGGCAGGCCGCCGGCGTCGAAGAACGCCTGGCGCTCGCGCCGCGCGGCCAGCCGCGCCTGCCGCTCCGGCTCGATCGACCGGTGCAGCGACACCAGCAGGGCCAGCAGCGGCGGCGGCAGCAAGGCGTCCTGGCCGGCCAGCGAGGTGGTCAGGGCGATCCCCGGCGTTGAACGCGTGGGGTCTGGAGCGACAGCGAAAGCGGGGGCGGACATGTGGGGATTCCTCGATGTTTCCGGGGCTCCACCCTGCTTCCAGGCCATGTATTTGACAAAGCAGTTTTGTCAATGCTTTATATAAGTAAGCCTTATATCTGTCACATCATGGCCACGGGAAGCGCTGCAACCCCCCGATTTCCTTACAAATCCGACCGGCTCAAGCCGTTGCGCGCGTTCTGCCAGACGGTGCGTCTGGGGGCGGTGTCGCGGGCCGCGGAGGCCTTGTTCGTCAGCCAGCCGGCGGTGACCCTGCAATTGCAGGCGCTGGAACGCGAACTGGGCGTGGTGCTGTTCGAGCGCAGCGGCCGGCGCCTGGTGCCCAGCCGCGAGGGCCAGTTGCTGTACGAGATGGCGCAGCCGCTGGTGGAGAGCCTGGACCGGCTGGAGGCGGATTTCCGCGAGAAGGCGCGCGGGCTGGACGCCGGCGAACTCAACGTCGCTGCCAACAGTTCCACCATCCTCTATCTGCTGCCGAAGATCGTGGAGGCCTTCCGCGCCCGCCACCCGCAGGTGCGGCTGACCCTGCACAACGCGATCAGCGCCGACGGCACCGACCTGCTGCGCGAGGACGCGGTGGACCTGGCGGTCGGCTCCATGCTCGACGTCCCCGCCGACCTCAGCTACGCCCCGGTGTACCGCTTCGAACAGTTGCTGATCGCCCCGCCCGACCACCCGCTGGCGCGCAAGCCGAAGCTGACCCTGGAGGACCTGTCGCCGTACCCGCTGATCCTGCCGCCGCGGCGCCAGGTCACCTATCGCCTGGTCGACCTGGTGTTCCAGCAGGCGCGCGTGCCCTACACCGTGGCGCTGGAGGTCGGCGGCTGGGAAGTGATCAAGCAGTACGTGGCGATGGGCATGGGCGTGTCCATCGTCAGTTCGATCTGCCTCACCGACGCCGACCGCGCGCGCCTGGCCACCCGCGCGCTGGGCGATTACTTCCCGGCGCGCAGCTACGGCGTGGTGGTGCGCAAGGGCAAGTACCTGTCGCCGCAGGCGCGCGCCTTCATCGAGCTGATCCAGCCGGACCTGTTCACCCCGCGCGGCTACGACGAGAGCGGGCCGTCGGAGCGGTAGAAACGCCACACCCGCGCTCCGCAGCAGCACCACCGGGCTCTGCTACCGTGGCGGCACGCCCGCTGCACACCACCGACCGCCCGTGTCCCTGCCCTCCCGCTACGCCGAAGCCGACGCACCACCGGCGTTGCGCGATCGCCTGCGCTGCAGTTGGCGTTTCCGCCAGGGTCAGGCCGACACCGCCGCGACACAGGTGCTGCCCGATGGCTGCGTCGACCTGATCTGGGACGGCCGCGCGTTGTTCGTCGCCGGACCGGATCGCCGCGCCACTGACGCCACGTTGGCGCCTGGCAGTGTGCTCAGCGGCGTGCGCCTGGCGGCAGGGGCCGGCGCCAGCCTGCTCGGTGTACCGCTGCAGGCCATCGCCGACCAGCGCGTGCCGCTGGACGCGCTGTGGGGCGTCCGCGGCCGCGACTGGCAGGCACGGCTGGAGGATGCCGCCGATCCGCTGGCGGCCTTGCACGCGCTGTGCGCCAGCCGCCCGCTGCAGGCCGACAGCGCGATGGCCTGGCTGTTCGCGCAACTCGCCGGCGCGACGCCGCCGCGGCTGGCCGCATTGACAGCCGCGCTGGGCGTCAGCGAACGCACGCTGCGCCGGCGCAGCCACGAGGCGTTCGGCTACGGCGCCAAGACCCTGGAGCGCATCCTGCGCCTGCAGCGCTTCCTGGGTCTGGCGCGCCAGCATCCCAGCCTGACCGCGGCGGCGCTGGAGGCCGGCTACGGCGACGCCCCGCACCTGGTGCGCGACAGCCGGCAACTGACCGGCCTGAGCCCGCGCGAGCTGGTGCAGCGGCACGCGCGCTGATTTGGCCTGCGACGTCGCCACGCAGCGCGACGGCGCCGCCACGGCATCGTCCCTGAAGCCTCGTGTGGCACCATTTGTTACCGTGCCGACAGACGCGGACCCGAGGTGATACATGGCCAGAGATCCAGGCTTGGAACACATGCTGCGCGACGTGCTCCAAGCGCGGCCGGGCCTGACCGAGAAAGCGATGTTCGGCGGCTGGGCCTGGCTGGTGCACGGCCACCTGCTGTGCGGCGCACGCGACGACGGCGTGCTAGTGCGGCTCGGCAAGGGTAACGACGGATGGGCGTTGGCGATCCCCGGCATCGTGCCGATGCTGTCGCGCGGCCGGGCCATGGCGGGCTGGATCAGGGTCGCGCCAGAGACCTTCGCCGACGACGCGCTCGCCGCGCGCCTGCTGCGCGAGGCAACCGCCTTCGTGCGCACGCTGCCGCCGAAGTGAGCGCAGTGCCGGCCTTCCCAGGCCGGCCGCGCGCGGCGTCGGCGCGACGTCGCTGCAGGAAACCGGCGTGTCGCTCGACCGAAGCAGGACGCCGCCGCTCGCCAACGGCGGCACGCATGCTGGCCGTTTTCGCCAAGCCGGCGCCGCCCCGGCGATGGATACTGGCGGCTCTTCCACAGGAGCCGCCCATGTCCCGCGCCGAGCAGCATCACCGCATCGACTATCTGGAATTCGCCGTCGCCTCGATCGCCGCGGCAAAGGCCTTCTACGGCCAGGCCTTCGACTGGACCTTCCAGGACTACGGCCCGGACTACTGCGAATTCCGCGACGGCCGCCTGAGCGGCGGCTTCTTCCACGGCACGCCGCAACCCGGCGGCGCCCTGGTGGTGCTGTACTCCAACGACCTGGCCGCCACCCAGGCGCGCATCGAAGCCGCCGGCGGCCGCATCGTGCGCCCGCTGTTCGACTTCCCAGGCGGGCGCCGCTTCCACTTCGCCGACCGCGACGGCTACGAACTGGCGGTGTGGTGCGAGGGCTTCTGACGGCACCGCGGCACCAGCAGGTTGCCTCCGCAGGAGCGGCTTCAGTCGTGACGGGCACTCCCGGTAACGCCTGTCGCGGCTGAAACCGTTCCTACGGATCAGGTCGCGTCATTGCGCGCGGTGCCCTACAGCCGCGCCCACTCGAATCCCTCGCCGCGGCGGTAGAACACCGCCAGCGCCTTGCCGTAGACGCTGTCGGCATCGACGAAGCCGAAATAGCGGCCATCGAAACTGTCGCCGCGATGATCGCCCATGACCAGCAGCTTACCGGGCGGCACCCACACGTCGTGCAGATCCGGGCCACCACCCGCATCGAGGTCCAGCCGCGCAGTGCGCGCGCCGAACCGCTCGGCATCGTCTGCGGCGCCCACCTGCAACGGCTGGCCGTTGATGGAGAGATGGCCATCGCGCACATCCACACGGTCGCCCGCCACCGCCACCACGCGCTTGATCAGGCGGGTGCCGTCGTGCGGCGAATCGAACACCGCCACGTCGCCACGCTGCGGCCGACCGCGTTCGAACACGCGGTATTCGGTGAACGGCACGCGCAGCCCGTAAGCGCTCATGTCCACGGCGACGCGATCGCCGGGCTGCAGCGTCGGCTGCATCGAGCCGGAGGGCACCACATAGTGATTGGCGAAGGACGACCGCGCGGCGGTGAGCAGCAACAGCATCACCACCATCGGCACCAGCTCCTTGCGGGTCCAGCGCGCGGCGCGCTGCAGGCGGGAGGCATGCGGATCGGCGTGGGTCATGGGGTACCTGTGGCGAGCGAGGGCGGCACGGGTCGTGCCATCGCGACAGTGCGCGCTCGGCGGCTCGCGGGGCCAGTGACGAAAGGCATGGCGCCGCCCGGCACAGACGCCTGCCGACACCATGCAGACGGCAACTACTTGCAGTCCGGAAACTCGCCCACTTTGACGACCGGAGGCAGACGTTCCTCGTTTCCGCCATCACTCCCTTGCTCGCCATCGAGATAGGTGATCCGCGCGCCTTTACCGTCGCGACGCACCGCGTAAAGCGGTTCGTTCCGGTCGGAGTACACCACGAGCTTTCCGTCTTCGACGCGCGTCGACAACAAGGCCGGCGTCAAAGGCCCGCCCTCGTAGCGCTGGATCAACAGCCGAGTGCCATCGACGGCAGGCAGGATCCATAGCGTCGTCCCCAGCAACTCCCCCTCTTCCTCGATGCGACAGACGTTGGAGAAGCTTTGCGGCCGCGATGCGCTGAAATGCGCCGGCCCCGTCGCCGCGCTCACCAGGAGCGCCATGGCAAACATCATGCTTCGATACTCCCATGCGTCAGATGGATAAATCAGCAGCGATCATGCCGCCCTGTCGAGACACGTTACCAGGGCGCCCTTCCCCCGGCCGCAGCGCGCGTCAGCGTGCGAGCAAAAGAACGGCAGTCACGCCGTCGGCCGATTCCTACGGCATGACCTCGATGCGGTTGGACGTAGCGGCCTTGAGGGAACCCACCTGATCGGAAACATTCGCGGCGGTGGTCGCCGGAAGTTCGCGGTACCGCAACAACGGCTGCACAGCCACCAAATAGCGGCGTCCAGGGACGATCCCGTAGTTCCGGGACAGATCCACCGTCGCGGATTTCGACTCGCCCGGACCCAGGATCACGTCGGGCCTCGAACCCGGCAGCTGGCTCACGTAGATGCCGCGGTAGGCCACAGCGCTTCCGTCCTCCTGCAGCACTCGTAACACATTCGCTTGCAGTCGCCCGTCGCGGTTCACCTCGGGGATATCGGCATCCGGCACCGCGATCGGCTGATCGCCCGCATTGACCAGGGTGATCGTGATGACCGCTGCGCCCGCGCGCTTGCTGCCTGCTTGCGCGTGTTCCAGCCGGATCTCCAACCGCCCTGCGGCAGACGCCGCAAAACAGGCGCCCAGCAGCGCCATACCGACAATCCAGCGTCCCTTCATGACCATCTCCTTGTGGATGGAGTATCCGGACACTCCAACAAAAAACGGGATGGCCGCAAGGCCATCCCGTTCTCGACACACTCGATCGGCGCAGCGCCGATCAGTTCTTCAGACCGCGGTTTTCCAGCAGCGGCTCGACGCTGGGGTCCTTGCCGCGGAAGTCGCGGTACAGGGTGGCCAGGTCGACGGTGTTGCCGCGCGAGAGGATCTTGGCGCGGAAGATGTCGCCGTTGGCGCGGGTCAGGCCGCCGTGCTCCTTGAACCACTGGAACGCGTCGTCGTCGAGCACTTCCGACCAGAAGTAGGCGTAGTAGCCGGCCGAGTAGCCGCCGCCCCAGATGTGGTCGAAATAGGTGGTGCGGTAGCGCGGCGGCACTTCCGGCAGGTCCACCTTGTACTTCTTCAGCGAGTCGGCCTCGTACTTGTCCACGTCCTGCAGCGGCGCGTCGGCCGGCAGGGTGTGCCAGGACAGGTCGAGCAGCGCCGCCGACAGGTACTCGGTGGTGGCGTAGCCCTGGTTGAAGGTGCGCGACTTCTTGATCTTCTCCACCAGGTCGGCCGGCATCGCTTCGCCGGTCTGGTAGTGCTTGGCGTAGTGCGCGAACACCTTCGGATCCGACGCCCAGTGCTCGTTGAACTGCGACGGGAACTCGACGAAGTCGCGCGAGGTGGCGGTGCCGGCCAGGGTCGGGTACTTCACGTTGGAGAACATGCCATGCAGCGCATGGCCGAACTCGTGGAACATGGTGGTGACGTCGTCGAAGCTCAGCAGCGCCGGCTGGCCCGGGGCGGGCTTGGTGAAGTTGCAGACGTTGTAGACCACCGGCTTGGTGCCGGTCAGGCCGTTCTGGCCGACGAACTCGTCCATCCAGGCGCCGCCGGACTTGCTGTCGCGCTTGAAGTAGTCGGTGTAGAACAGCGCCAGCGACTTGCCGTCCTTGTCGAACACTTCATAGACCTTCATCCCGTCGTGGTAGGTGGGGATGTCGGTGCGTTCCTTGAAGGTGAGGCCGTACAGCTGGTTGGCGGCGTAGAAGACGCCGTTCTGCAGCACGTTGTCCAGTTCGAAGTACGGCTTGATCTGCGCTTCGTCGAGGTCGTACTTGGCCTTGCGCACCTGCTCGGCGTAGAAGTCCCAATCGGCGGCGGTGAGCTTGAAGCCGCCCTTCTGCGCGTCGATCACCTTCTGCATCTCGGCCGCTTCGCTGCGCGCCTTGGCGGTGGCGGCGGGCACGGTGTCGGTGAGCAGCTTCAGCGCCGCGTCCGGGGTCTTGGCCATCTGGTCGCTGAGGCTGTAGGCGGCGTAGCTGTCGAAGCCGAGCAGCTTGGCCTTCTGCGCGCGCAGCTGCGCCAGGCGCTGCACGGTCTGGCGGGTGTCGTTGGCATCGCCCTTCTCGGCGCGCGACTGCGAGGCGGCCATCACCTGCTGACGCAGGTCGCGGTCCTTCAGCGAGGCCAGCACCGGCTGCTGGGTGGTGTTCTGCAGGGCCAGCAGGTACTTGCCGTCGAGCTTGCGCGCGGTGGCGTCCTGCGCGGCCGAGGCGATGTCGCCGTCGGACAGGCCGTCGAGCTTGGCCTTGTCGTCCACCACCACCGCACCGGCGGCGGTGGCCGCGACCAGCTTGGTGTGGAACTGCGTGGCCAGGGTGGTCTCTTCGACGTTGAGCTTGCGCAGGGTGGCCTTGTCGGCGTCGGACAGCTGCGCGCCGGCACGCACGAACTCCTGGTATTCGTACTCGACCAGGCGCTTCTGCTCCGGGTCCAGGGTCAGCGTGTCGCGCTGGTCGTACAGGCTCTTGATGCGCGCGAACAGCTTCGGGTCCAGGCTGATCTCGTCCTGGTGCGCGGCCAGCTTGGGCGCGATCTCTTCCTGGATCTTCTGGCGGGCATCGTTGGTGTCGGCCTGGACCAGACCGAAGAAGATGCGCGACACGCGGGTCAGGGTCTCGCCGCTGCGCTCCATCGCTTCCAGGGTGTTGGCGAAGGTGGCCGGTTCCGGGTTGTCGGCGATCTTGCGGATCTCGGCCAGGTGCTGCTTCATGCCCTCTTCGAAGGCCGGCAGGTAGTCGCTGTCCTTGATCTTGTCGAACGGCGGCGCCTGGAACGGCAGCGTGCTGGGGGTCAGCAGCGGGTTGGCGGCGGCGGCGGGCTGCGCGGCGGCCGGAGCAGCGGGGGCGGCGGGCACGGGGGTGGACTCCTTACCGGAACAGGCAGCCAGCGCCAGGCTGATGGCGGCGGCCAGAACGACGTTACGCGACATGAGGTGGAACTCCTGGGAGGACCTTGGGGCCAAGACAGCCGCTCACGTTACCGGGTTTGCATGGCAGCGGCATGTGCCATTGGCTCGGCCCGGCGCGGCAGCCAGCCGGCGTACAGATGGCCGGGCGCAGGCATGGCGCCAGCGCCCCGACACGGTGCCGGCCACGCGACGCGTTGCACGGCCGGCGCCCCGCAGGGAGCGCCGGCGCGCGAGGCTCACTGCCCGCCGGGCAGCGGCAACGCCTCGTCCTTGAAGATGGCCACGTGCGGCACGCCGTCGGCGCCGATCCAGCCGCGGTACATGCCCTCGGTGTTGAACGGGAAGGCCACGCTGCCGTCGGCGCCCAGCGCGATCGCACCGCCGTCGCCGCCGGCCTTGGGGATCTGCTGGTCGATCACCGCGTCGGCGGCCTGGGCCAGGCTCTGTCCGGCGTACTTCACCCGCGCGCAGATGTCGTAGGCGGCCACCGCGCGGATGTAGAACTCGCCCCAGCCGGTGCCGGACACCGCGCAGCGGCTGTCGGCGAAGGTGCCGGCGCCGATGATCGGCGAATCGCCGACGCGGCCGTAGCGCTTGTTGGTCATGCCGCCGGTGGAGGTGCCGGCGGCCAGGTTGCCCTGCAGGTCCAGCGCCAGCGCACCGACCGTGCCGAAGTGCTTGGCGGTCTCCAGATCGGCGTGCGCCTGCTTGTTGGCTTCTTCCTTCAGCGCCTGCTGCAGTTGCTGCCAGCGCTTCTCGGTGCGGAAGTAGGACGGCGCGACCAGCGCGATCCCGTGCTGCTTTGCGAAGACCTCGGCGCCATCGCCGACCAGCATCACGTGCTCGGACTGGTCCATCACCGCGCGCGCCAGTTCGATCGGGTTCTTGACCCGGTGCACGCCGGCCACCGCGCCGGCCTTGCCGGTGCGGCCGTCCATGATCGCCGCGTCCAGTTCGTTGCGGCCGTCGTGGGTGAACACCGCGCCCTTGCCGGCGTTGAACTGTGGCGAGTCCTCCAGCACAGTGATCGCCGCGGCGACCGCATCCACCGCCGGCTTGCCCTGCGCCAGCAGCGCCTGCCCGGTACGCAGCGCCTTCTCCATGGCCGCGCGCGCCTCGGCCAGGTCGGCCGGGCTGCTGCTGGCGCGCTCGACGCCGGCGCCGCCATGGATCACCAGCGTGGTGGCCGGGATCTCGCGCATGCGCCCGTCCTGCACCGCGTAGTAGCGGTGGAAGACCGGTGCCTCGACGCGGCCGTCGGGCAGGTGCAGGGTGGAACCGGGGCCGACCCCGACGGTCTCGATGCGGGCGGCCTGCAGCGGCTGTCCGGCCGGGGTGGGCGGTTGCAGCGGCCCGGCGACCACGGTGGCCACGGCCTGCGGATCGGTGGCATAGACGCGCGCGGTACCGTCGCCCTCCACCGCCACCGCGGCGCTCTCGTCCACGCCCAGGCCGATCAGCGGTTCCCCCTTGGGCGCCAGGGTGGCGGCCTTGGCGCGGAACGCGAACAGGCGGCCGAGGCGGTCGCGCTCGCGGAAGTGGGTATCGGTGATGACCCGCTTGAGCAGGTCCAGGTGCAGGAAGTCGGTCTCGATGGTGACCGCCGGCCCCAGCGGATCGGCCAGCGCCGCCGGGCTGGTGATGCTGCCGCCGTCCATCGAGCCGTACAGGTACTCGCCCAGCATCGCCAGGCCGGCGCTGGTGCCGCCCAGCGGCTTGCCGGCGCGCACGTGCGCATCCAGCGCGTCGGCCACCGGGGTGTTCTTCCAGTAGCGCACGTAGCGCGACTGGTCGCCGCCGGCGATGAAGATGCCGTCGGCGCGGGCCAGCGCGCGCAGCAGCGCCGGATCGCTGGAGGCGCCGCGGCCGCTGAACACGAACGTCTCGACCGAGGCCACGCCGCCGACCTTGCGGTAGAACTCCTCGCCCACCTCGTTGGCCTGCGAGGCGCGCAGCACCACCACGTGGCCGTGCCCAGCCTTGGCCATGAACCAACGCAGCGCGTCGTAGTTGCGGTCGCCGCCCCCCATCAGCAGCAGGCCGGGCGACACCGGGCCGGGTGTGGGCGCGGCCGGATCGCCGACCAGGTACTGGCGGTAATCGCGCGCGACGGCGGGCGTGGCCAGGCACAGGCCCAGCAGCAGCGACATCCAGGGCCGGAACATGCCGACGGAACGGGTCATGCGGATCTCCTCGGGAACGGGGCGGGCAGGCGAGCGTGCGGCTCGTTGCTGAGAGGGGACGAACGGCGGCACGGTTTCCCCCCGCCGCCGTCACCCTCCCACGTCGGCGCGCGCGGCACTTGCCCGCACGCACCGGCGATCGGCTAATGTGGGATCCATGTCCGCTTCCCTCGACGATTGGTTCGTCCAAGAAATCCTCGTCCACGAGCAGGCGCTCAGCGGCTACCTGCGGCGCTGCTGGCCGCATCGCGAGGAGTGGCACGACCTGCGCCAGGAGATCTACGTGCGCGTCTACGAGGCCGCCGGCAAGGCCCGGCCGAGCCTGCCCAAGTCGTTCCTGTTCGCCACCGCGCGGCACCTGATGACCGATCGGTTGCGCCGCAACCGGGTGGTGTCGATCGAGGCAGTGGGGGATCTGGAGTCGATGCACGTCCTGATAGACGAGCTGTCGCCGGAACGCTGGTGCGGCGGACGGCAGGTGCTGGGCCGGCTGGCGGCGGCCTTCGACCGGTTGCCGGACCGCTGCCGCAGCGTGGTCTGGCTGCGGCGGGTCGAGGAACTGCCGCAGAAGGAGGTGGCCGTGCGCCTGGGAATCAGCGAGAAGAGCGTGGAGAAGCACGTGGCCCGGGGCATGCGCCTGCTGGCCGATCATTTCCATGGCGACGAGGGCGCGGCGGCGCCGGCGAAGCCGATGCAGGCGCGGGCACGCGATGGACAGCAGGTGGATTGAGGCGCGTGCGGCGGCCTGGCTGGCGCGGCGCGACCGCGACGACTGGTCCGACGCACGGCAGGCGCGCCTGGATGCCTGGCTGGCCGCGGCCACCGCGCACCGGGTGGCGTTCCTGCGCCTGCAGGCCGCCTGGCAGGAGAGTGGGCGCCTGCAGGCACTCGGCGCCGGCCAGCGCGATGGGCAGGTGCCCGAACGCGGCCGCTGGCAGGGTCTGGGCGGCCGCAGCACGCTGGCGCCGGCCGCCACGGCCGCCACCGCCGCGCCGGACCTGCGCGGCCTGCGCTTCGCCCCGCGGCCGCGTGCGCCGCGGCGACGGCGCTGGCCGGCGGCGCTGGCGGCCGCGCTGCTCGGTGCCGCGGTGCTGTCCCTGGTCTGGCGGCATGCCGTCGAACCGGTGCCGACCGCCTATGCCAGCGTCACCGGCCAACTGCGTCCGGTGGCCCTGGCCGACGGCTCGCAGGCCACGCTGAGCAGCGACAGCCGCATCGCGGTGGCGCTGTCGCGCGCGCAGCGGCGCATCGACCTGCAGCGCGGCGAGGCGTTCTTCGCGGTGAGCAAGGACCCGGGCCGGCCCTTCGTGGTCGACAGCGGCGCGCGCCGGGTGGTGGCGGTGGGCACGCGCTTCGCGGTGCGCCGCGAGGCCGATGCGCTGCGCGTGGTGGTCACCGAAGGCACGGTGCGGCTGGAATCGGCGGGCGCGCCGCAGGCGCCGCCGCTGCTGCTGCATGCCGGCAGCATCGCCCAGGCCGGGCCGCACGGGGTGCTGGTACGCCGGGTCGCACTGGCCGAGGCCGAGCGCGCGCTGGACTGGCGCAGCGGCTACCTGAGTTTCGACGACACCCCGCTGCAGGCGGCGGTGGCCGAGTTCAACCGCTACAACACGGTCAAGCTGCAGGTCGCCGACGCCGGTGCCGCGGCGCTGCGGGTCGGCGGCAACGTGCGCTGGTCCAACGTCGACGCCTTCGTGCGCCTGCTCGAACAGGGGTTCCCGATCCGCGCCGAGCGCCACGGCGACACGGTGTTGTTGCACAGCCGGTAAGCCGTCCCGCGTCGCGCCGGGCGGGCGCGGCGGCGGGGGGATTTGTCGGTCTCGTTCGTCTGGAGCTACTGAGGCGCGCTCCGCGCCCGTTTGGGGAGAAAACTCGATGCGGTATCCGATGCGTGCCCTGCTGCTGAGCATGGCCTGTGCGAGCGCCTGTGCGGCGCAGGCGCAACCCGCTGCCGTTGCCGCCACCGGCACGGTGGACGTCCCCGCCGGCCCGCTGCGCGCGGCGCTGGACACCCTGGCGCGGCAATCCGGCGCGCAACTGATCTACCGCGCCGACCAACTGGGCCAGGCCCGCAGCGGCGGCGCGCACGGCCAACTGGACACCGCACAGGCGCTGCAGCAGGTGCTGCGCGGCAGCGGCTTCGTCGCCCAGCGCGACCCCTCCGGCGCGTGGCTGGTGCGGCGCCAGGAGCCGGCCCCGGCCCGCGCGCAGCCGGTCCGTGCCGCCGCGCCTGCGCCGGCCGCGCCGGCCGAGGCGCCGGTGGCGCAACTGGACACCCTGCGCGTGACCGGCTCGCGCATCCCGCGCACGCAGGTGGAAGGCCCCGCGCCGATCAGCGTGATCAGCGCCGAGCAGATCAAGGCCAACGGCTTCACCTCGGTGCCGGACGTGCTGCGCGCGATGACCCAGAACGGCGGCGAGACGCAGAGCCCGCAGTCGGCCAGCGGCGCGGACTTCTCGCCCGGCGCGCAGCAGGTGGACCTGCGCGGGCTCGGCCCCAACCACACCCTGGTGCTGGTCAACGGCCGCCGCATCGCCGACTTCCCGATGCCGTTCAAGGGCCGCAGCAACTTCACCGACATCTCCAACATCCCGCTGGGCATGATCGACCGCATCGAGATCCTGACCGGCAGCGCCTCGGCGATCTACGGCTCGGACGCGATCTCCGGCGTGGTCAACTTCATCCTCAAGAAGCACGCCGACGGCACCACGCTGGACTACCGTTTCGGCGACACCACCCGCGGCGGCGGCGAGAGCTTCAACCTCAGCCTCAGCAGCGGTTGGTCGCGCGGCAATTTCGACGCGGTGTTCGGCGCCGAACTGGTCTCGCAGACGCCGCTGTGGGCCTACGAGCGCAGCCGCCAGGACAGCACCCTGGACGGCCCCACCGCACGCTCGCAGGTGCCGCGCCGCACCTTCCTGCGCACCGACGGCAACGACGACTACCTGGACCCGGGCGCGGACACCTGCGCGGCGGTGTCCGGCCTCAACGGCGGCAGCACCGGCTACGCCACCCGCCCCGGCTACGGCGCGTTCTGCGGCAGCAGTGCCTCGATCGGCTACGGCACCATCACCAACAAGCGCCGCGGCCTCAACGGCTACGCCTCGCTGCGCTACGCCTTCGACAACGGTAGCGAGTGGTTCGCCGACGTGCAGGTGGGCTACCACGAGCTGTCGCTGTTCCGCGACGTGACCCAGTGGGGCTACATGGCCCCGGACGGCAACGAGGAAGGCTATTTCTACAACCAGGCCACCAACCAGGTGGAAGCCTGGGGGCGCCAGTTCAGCCCGGAAGAAATGGGCGGCCTCAACGCCGGCACCATCCGCACCCGGCAGAAGACCTTCAGCGTCACCACCGGTTTCAAGGGCCACCTGGGCGCGGACTGGGACTACGAGACCAGCCTCAGCCACTCGCAGTACCAGGCCACGATCAGCTGGCCGCAGATCGTCGCCGCGCGCGCCAACGCGCTGTTCCTCGGCCCGCAGCTGGGCGTGGACGAAGACTCGGGGCTGCCGATCTTCAACGCCGACCCGCAGCGCCTGTACACGCCGCTGAGCCGCGCCGAGTACGACAGCATCGCCCAGCGCACGGTGTATCAGCCGCGCTCGCGCACCGACACCCTCGCCTTCACCGCCACCAACACCGCGCTGTTCTCGCTGCCCGGCGGCGATGCCGGCATGGCGGCGACCGCCGAATTCGGCAACCAGGCCTACAACCTGCGCCCGGATCCGCTGGCCACGCAGTACTACTACTACAGTTGGAAGGACTCCGACGGCCACGGCAGCCGCAACCGCTGGGCGTTGGCCAGCGAGCTGCGCCTGCCGGTGCTGTCGACGGTGTCACTGAGCCTGGCCGGGCGCTACGACCAGTACCGCTTCGCCGGGCGCTCGCTGGGCAAGTTCACCTACAGCGGCGGGCTGGAGTGGCGGCCGGTGGACACGCTGCTGGTGCGCGCCTCCTACGGCACCGCGTTCCGCGCCCCCGACCTGCACTACGTGTATGCCGGCCCCGGCAACGACGAGACCACCGGCGTGGACTACTACCGCTGCGCCAGCGAGGAACCGGGCGTGGCGATCCAGGACTGCAGCTACAACGAGGAGGCGGTGATCCGCGGCCGCAGCGGCAACCGCGCGCTGAACCCGGAGAACAGCACCTCGTGGACCGCCGGCCTGGTGTGGTCGCCGATGGCCGACCTGGACCTGTCGGTGGACTACTTCAACATCGACATGCGCGACCAGGTGCAGGACCTGCGCGTGGACCAGGTTCTGCGCGACGAGGCCGACTGCCGCCTCGGCGTGCTGCAGGCCACCTCCACCACCTGCCAGCAGGCGCTGGCACGGGTCACCCGCAGCGCCGACGGCCGCCTGTACGGGGTCTACGTCAACCCGATCAACATCGCCCGCGAACGCACCAACGGCATCGACCTCAGCGCGCAGTACCGCCTCGACACCGGCATCGGCATCTTCCGCCTGAGCGGCAACTACACCTGGGTGCGCCGCCACGACATCCAGGTGTACGCGGGCGAAGCGATGGTGGACGAGTTCGCGGTCAACAGCGGCTACGACATCCCGCGCACCAAGGCCAGCGCCAGCGTGTCCTGGGAGCGCAACGCCTGGACCGCGACGCTGCACGGCGAACGCCTGGGCCGCCTGCCGACCTCCGATTCCTACGACCAGGTGTACGACCCGGAGAGCGGCGACAGCCCGTGGATCGGCGCCACCTACCGCTACAACGCCTCGCTGCAGTACCGCTTCACCGACCACGCGCAGTTGTCGCTGACGGTGACCAACCTGTTCGACAAGATGCCGCCGCACGACCGCACCTATACGTCGTACCCGTACTACGACGTGTCCTGGTTCGACACCGTGGGCCGCAACGTGTACCTGCAGTACACGCAGAAGTTCGGCGGCAGCGCGCTGTAGCGCCGGGGGTCAAGGCCTGCATGTGGGAGCGGCGTCAGCGGCGACGAGCGAAAGGTCGGCTGACACCGTCCGTCGTCGGGACTGAAGTCCCTCCCACAGTGCAGCCCTCAAGCGATCCTGGCACCGCACTTGTGGGAGCGGCTTCAGCCGCAACGAGGGAAGCCCAAAGCCACCCGGCACCTTCCTGCATCGGACTGAGATCCTCCACACAGTGCAGTCTTCCGGCGATCCTGGAGGCACACTTGTGGGAGCGGCGTCAGCAGCGACGAGCGGAAGGTCGGCTGACACCGTCCGTCGTCGGGACTGAAGTCCCTCCCACAGTGCAGCCCTCAAGCGATCCTGGCACCGCACTTGTGGGAGCGGCTTCAGCCGCGACGAGGGAAGCTCAAAGCCACCAGGCACCTTCCTGCGTCGGACTGAGATCCTCCACACAGTGCAGTCTTCCGGCGATCCTTGGGGCGGCACTTGTGGGAGCGGCTTCAGCCGCGACGAGTGAAGACCAAAGCCACCTGGAACATTGCTGCGTCGGGACTGAAGTCCCTCCCACAACAACATCCGACCCATGCGCTGCTCCTACGGCATCGGTTAGCGCCGTGGGGCAAAACGGCGGATGGCGCCGCCGTCAGCCGCCGCTGCCCGTCACAAGGTATCGCGATGCTTGCCGCGCCACGGCCGGTACCATTCGCGGATCGCGGCGATGTCCGCCTGCATGTCCTCGCCGGTCCACACCACCTCGCCGAGGCCGACGGTGCGGCTGGGGTAGTCGAAGTACACCGGGAAAATCGGCACCTGCGCGCCGTGGGCGATCTTCCAGAACCCGGTCTTCCACTTCTCCACGCGCTTGCGCGTGCCCTCGGGGGTGATCACGTACCACATGCGTTCGGCGCCGCGGATCAGCGCCACCGCCTGTTCGACCACGCCGCGCGGCGAGTTGCGGTCCAGCGGGATGCCGCCGAGCCTGCGCAGCAGCGGTCCCAGCGGCCACCAGAACAACTGGGTCTTGCCCAGCACGCGCACCTCGAAGCCGACCGCGAACTTGACCGCGAAGCCCAGGAACCCGTCCCAGTTGGACGAATGCGGGGCCACGATCATCACCAGCTTGGGCACGTTGGGGAACTCGCCCACGACCCGCCAGCCGGTCAGCCGCAAGGCGGTGCGGCCGAGCCAGCGCATGAAGCGGTTGGGCCTGACCATCGGCATGTTCGGGGGCGCTGCGGGCAGGCGGTAATCGCGTTCGGTCAAAAGTCACTCCCAGCGGCCGGGCGAGCGGCCGCGTTTGATCTGGCTGCGCTCGCGCTTGGCGTCCAGGCGTCGCAGCTTGGCGCCGTGCGAGGGTTTGGTGGCGATGCGCCGCTTCGGCACCGACAGCCCGGCGGCGATGAACTCGGCCAGGCGCTGGCGCGCATCGTCGCGGTTGCGGTCCTGGGTACGGAAGCGCTGCGCATCGATCACCAGCACGCCGTCGGCAGTGATGCGGCGGTCGCGCCGCGCCAACAAGCGCGCACGCAGTGGCTCCGGCAGCGACGGTGAACCGGCCAGGTCGAAGCGCAACTCGACCGCGGTGGCGACCTTGTTGACGTTCTGCCCGCCGGCGCCGCTGGCGCGCACGAAGCGCTCGACGATTTCGTCCTCCGGAATCGTCAGGCTGCTCGAGATGTGGATGGCCCCGTTACCCATGGCGCGGATTGTAGGGTATTCGCCGGACCGCCCGGTTTCCGCGTCGGCACCGCCTGAACGAGCCAGGGAGCGGACGCCGGCCGGTCGCACGTCCCCACGCGCGGCGGCGGCGGCACGGCGATTGCCGTATTCTGGCCGCCGGTCATCGTTCTGCAGGATGCTCCATGCCCCCGATTCCGCGCTTCTTCCGTTGGCCGCAGCGCCTGCTGCTGGCCTTGCTGCTGGCCCTGGCCGCCCTCCCGGCGCTGGCCGAACCGCCCACCGATGCCGACGTCAATCGCCTGCTGTCGGCCTCGCGCGCGCAGAACATGCTCGACACCATGCTGCCGCAGATCGAGGCGATGCAGCGCCAGCAGTTCGCCCAGCTCACCGCGCAGCACCCGCTCGACGCCGCGCAGCAGCAGAAGCTGCAGCAGATCCAGGAGCGTACCCAGGCCACCGTGCGCAAGGCGCTGTCGTGGCAGGAGATGCGTCCGCTCTACGTCAACCTGTACAAGCAGACCTTCTCCAAGCAGGACGTGCTGGCGATGGCCGAGTTCTACGAGAGCCCGGCCGGCCAGAGCCTGCTCGACAAGACCCCGCAGCTGATGCAGAACCTGATGGGCGCGATCCAGCAGAAGATGACCCCGCTGTTCGCCGACCTGCAGAAGGACCTGGAACAGACGGTCAACGCGCCGCCGGCCAAGTGACACAGCGCTGGCCCTGCGCGTCGCAGGAGCGGCTTCGGCCGCGACCGGGCTTACCTAGGAAGCCTGATCGCGGCTGAAGCCGCTCCTGCACTTCGTTGGCCAGCGAGGTAGCGAATGGTTCGCGCGGATCGTCCACCTATAACCGATCGATCAGGCGCGCCCGCATTCCCTGGACGGGCAACAGGGCATTTCAGTTGTCGATCAGAACATAGGCGACAGTTTCCCGATCCCCCCATGCGGAACAGTCCCCTGTCCCGTGCACGGTCACCGGCTTGCCTTGTGCGACGGCGCTCAGGATCAACGCGTACTGCGCTCTGCCGGAGTTGGTCGACAATGACAATGACCACGGCGTGCTCGAGCATGCAGGTGGATTTGTATGCGGCCCATCCAACGTGAAGAAGACGACATCCTGCGTGTGAGCTATTACCTGGATCACTTTTCCAGCGCCATCGTCTGCCCACGCAGAAAATGACAACGCGGAAAACATTGAAGCGAGAAGTGTCGAACGAACGCGGTTCCGCATGTATCCCCCTTAGAATCAACGAAATTCAGTCTCGTACACTAGATAGAAATCACGTCCATCGCCATCCTGCCGAGAAAGGACGGCGCTGCCTTCGGGAGCACGGCCAGGCCTGAGCGGCTCCGCACGCCGCGGCTGAAGCTCCCTCAATGCGTGCGCGGCGTGTGTCGGCGATTATTCCGCCACACCCCGTCCCACATCCACCTGCCAAGGCGCCGCATCCCACCCGAACAACCCGAACGCCCGCACGAACTCCGCATCCAGCGGCGCCGTCACCGTGATCCGATGGCCGTCCGGATGCGGAAACGCCAAACGTTCGGCGTGCAGCAGCATGCGGTGCACGCCCTGCATGCGGAAGATGCGATTGTGGCGGCCGTCGCCATGGCTGGTGTCGCCGATCAGGTGATGCGAGAGGTGCTTGAGGTGGCGGCGGATCTGCCGGAAGCGCCCGGTCACCGGGCTGCAGCGCAGCAGCGCATAGCGCGAGGTGGCGAACTCGCCCGACGGTACCTGCAGTTCGCCGCAGGCCAGGCGCGCGAAGCGGGTCTGCGCCGGTTTCTTCAGCGGCTTGCCAGGGCCGCCGTCGAGGTCGTGGTCGACCTCGAAGCGGTCTTCGGCCGGCCAGCCGCGGCAGATCGCCAGGTAATTCTTGTCCACTTCGCCCCCCATCAGCGCCTTGCCCAGCGCACTGGCGGTGTCGCGGTCGAAGGCCAGCAGCAGGCAGCCGCTGGTGGCGCGGTCGAGCCGGTGCACCAGGAAGATCGGCCGGCCCAACTGCGCACGCAGGCGATCGGCAAGGAAATCGTCCTCGCCGCGGGCGAGCTTGCTGTCGTGGACCATCAGCCCGGCGGGCTTGTCGACCACGGCGAGCAGCGGGTCCTGGTAGAGGATCTGCAAAGGGGCTTCGGCGGTATTCACCTGCGGATTATCCGTGCCGCATCGGCGCGCCACAATGCGCATCGTCTGGCCGCGTCCAGACGCGCGATGCGTCGGCACGATCCGGCACGGAGACACCCGCATTGCGTTGGATGCGCGACCGGGATGCCGCGCCTGGATGGCGTGTCGCTGTGGCGCGACGGTCCACCGCTACCTGGGAAGACGCGACTTTCGACGCCGACGCTACGCGTCCTTGACCGCCAACAACTCGCCATTGCCGACGGGCAACGTGGTGCAGGTGAACGCGGCATCGGCCTGCAACAGCGCGGCGAAGGGCGCCATCTCCGTCGCGTGCGACAGCGCGTTGTCCACGACCAGCAGGCCGCCCGGCCGCAACACGCGACGCAGCTGCGGCCACCAGTGGCAATACAGCGTGCGCTCGGCGTCCAGGAACACCAGGTCGAACGTGGCCGACACCGCGTCGGTCAGCCAGACGCCGGCATCCGTGAGGATCAGATCGACGCAGCCCTCCACGCCGGCGTTGGCGAAGTTGCGCTGCGCCAGCGCGATCTTGTGCGCGGCATATTCCAGCGTGGTCACGCCGCCACCCAACGCCGCCGCGGCCTCGGCCAGCCACAGGGTGGAATAGCCGTTGGACGTGCCGATCTCCAGCACCCGCCGCGCAGCCGTGGCGCGCACCAGCACCGCCAGCAGTTCGCCGGTCTCCGGGGTGATATTGAGCAGGCGCTGCGCGCGCTCGGGCTGGCCTGCATCGTGACGCGGACCTTCCTCACCGAGTTCGGCGCGCACCGCGTGCAGCCGCGCGCGATCCAGCGCCGCCACGCTCAGCGCCGCCACCACGCCGACAGCAAGGCCGCGGTGCCGGCACCGCCGCTGATCCAGGCCCACAGCGACACCCCGCCCAGCTGCGGCCCGCCCGCGTCGAGCGCGTACAGCAGCGTGGCCACGGTGAGCAGGCCGACGCCGGCGATCGCCGCCACCACCCGCCGCTGCATGCGCCGCACCAGCAGGTTGAGTTCGAACAGGTCGCGCGAGCGCATCGACAGTTCGTGCCGGCCCTCGACCTGCTGGCGCAGCCAGCCGTGGATCAGCCGCGGCATGTCCGGCGCGTGGGTCATGATCTCCGGCAGGCGCTTGCGCAGTTCGTGCAGCGCGCGCTGCGGGCTGTAGCGCTCGATGAGGATGCGTTCGAGCACCGGCCGCGCCACCGCCCAGATGTCCAGTTCCGGATCGAGCTGGCGGCCGACGCCTTCGATGTTGAGCAGGGTCTTCTGCAGCAGGATCAGTTGCGGCTGCAGGGTCAGCTGGTAGCGCTGGGCCACGCGGAACAGCTTGATCAGTACCTCGGCCAGCGAGATCTGCGACAGCGGCCGGGTGAAGTACGGCTCGCACACCGAGCGCGCCGCCGCCTCCAGCTCGTCGATGCGCACGTTGGCCGGCATCCAGCCCGCCTCCACGTGCAGCTCGGCCATGCGCCGGTAATCCTTGTTGAAGATGGCCATGAAGTTCTCGGCGAGGTAGTACTGATCTTCCTGCGAGAGCTGGCCCATGATGCCGAAGTCCAGCGCGATGAAGCGCGGGTTGTCGCGGCGCGCCGGGTCGCTGTCGACCCAGATGTTGCCGGCGTGCGCATCGGCATGGAAGAAGTTGTCGCGGAACACCTGGGTGTAGAACACCCGCACGCCCTTGGCCGCCAGCGCGCGGCGGTCGATGCCGGCGGCGTCCAGCGAGGCGATGTCGTCGGAGGGGATGCCGCGCACCCGCTCCAGGGTCAGCGCGCGCTCGGCGGTGTGGGTCCAGATCACCTCCGGCACGTAGAGGTCGTCCGAGTGCAGCCAGAAACGGCGCAACACGCTGGCGTTGGCGCCCTCGCGCTGCAGGTCCAGCTCCGCGGCCAGGGTGGTCTCGATCTCGGCCACCACCTCGCGCGGGCGGATCTTGTCGGCGCGCGGATGGGTGCGCTCGACCAGCGCGGCGGCCGATTTCAGCAAGGCGATGTCGGCGTCGATCTGCCGCTCGATGTCCGGGCGCAGCACCTTGACCACCACTTCGCGGCCGTCGTGCAGCGTCGCCGCGTGCACCTGCGCGATCGAGGCCGAGGCCAGCGGTTCGGTATCGAAGCTGGCGAAGGCCACCGCGATCGGCCGCCCCAGCGCCTGCTCGACGATGCGCCGCGCGGCCTCGCCGTCGAACGGGCGCACCCGGTCCTGCAGCAGGGTCAGTTCCTCGGCCACGTCCGGCGGCATCAGGTCGCGGCGGGTGGAGAGGATCTGCCCGAACTTGACGAAGATCGGCCCCAGGTCCTGCAGCGCCAGGCGCAGCCGGGCGCCGCGCGACTGCGCGGCGATGTCCGGGCTGGCGCGCGGCACGAACGGCTTGGCCAGGCGCAACCAACGCTCGGCCGGGGTGCCGTCGAGCAGGTCGTCCAAGCGATAGCGCAGGATCACCCGACCGATGCGGCTGGCGCGGAACATCGCCTTCATGCGCCGCGCTCCGGCTGCAGCCGCGCCACACGCGCGGCCAGGCGTTCGATGTCGTCGCGCAGCACGTCGACGTCGTCGTAGAAGGCCTCCAGCTCGGCGCGCGCGACCACGTCGCGCGACTCCTCGGTGACATATTCGGCCGCGCTCTGCGCCAGATCCTGCGCACTGCGCCGGGCCTGCTGCAGCGCCGAGCGCGCGGTGTTGGCCACCTGCACGCCGAGCACCTCGCCGAACACCTGCACGAACGGCCGCTGCCAGTCCGGGTCGAAGCGCGTCGCCAACTGCTGCAGGCGCCGCGCCAGTTCGGCATCGCCGGAGACCCGCACCCGCCCGCCGGGGCCGCCGGGGCGCCGCGCCTGCGCCAGGAATGGCAACTGCGCGAGCAGGCCGCCGAGGGTGCTGCGCACCGCCAGCTCCGGCTCCTGCGCCGGATCCACCGGGCCGACCCGCAGCTGGGTGCCGTCGACACGGATCTGCAGCGCCAGCGCCGGCGCCTCCAGGGTCAGCGCCACGCGCTGGCCGTCGAGGTCGCGTAGGGCCTCGCCGGTTTCCGGGTCCAGCGCCAGCGCGCGATTGAGCGCCGCTTCCAGCGCGCGGCCGGCCAGGGGCTTGAGAGCATCGAGGGGGGATCCAGACATCCCCGCATTCTAGCGGCAGACACGTCGCCAGGCCGTGCGCAGGGCGAGACAGATGTCCCGCCCATGCCATCGCCAACCGCTACTGCGCCTGCGCGCCGCCCAAGTGCTTGCTCAGGAACGTCCGAACTGCGCCTAGCCTGCGCGCCGCCGCGCTTCGCTACGCGGCTACTCCGGTGGAGCCGGTACACCGCAGCGTCTACCCCAGAAACGACTTGCCCGCGACGCAGGGCGCCGCGGGCAAGTATCGACGTTGGATTGTCGCGGCGGACTACACCTTGCCGCGGCGGAACATCGAGATCACCGCCAGGATCAGGAACACCACGAACAGGATCCAGGCGATGTTGGTCGCCGCGCCGGCGATGCCGCTGAAACCGAGCACGGCGGCGATGATGGCGATCACGAAGAAGATGATGGCGTAATGCAGCATGGCAATGTCCAGAAGGTTGTCGTGCCGAATCGGCGCGGCATCATCTTCGGAAACGCGTGGTCGTCAGCGGGTGACGGACGCGTCGTGGCGCCATGACGACGCCAGCCGCTGCAGGCCCTGCTCGATCGACACGTGCGGCACGTAGCCGAAGTCGCGCCGCGCCGGCTCCATGCTGTACCAGTGCGGGGTGCACAGCTGCTCGGCCAGGAACCGCGTCAGCGGCGGCTCGCCGCGCAGGCGAAGCAGCGGCCACAGGGTTTCGCAGGCAGCGCCGATGCGGTACGCGGCCTTGAACGAGAGCGTCTTGGTCACCGCCGGTGCGCCGACGGCGGCCAGCAGCTTGTTGAGCAGTTCGCGCATCGGCAACGGTTCGCCGTTGGAGATGAAGTAGGCCTTGCCGGCGCAGGGCGCGCCCACCGCCAGGTGCTCGAAGGCGTCGAAGTGCGCCTGTGCGGCGTTGTCGATGTAGGTGGAATCGACCTTGTTGTCGCCGCTGCCGACCAGACGCACGCGCCCGGCCTGCGCCCGCGCGACCAGCTTGGGCAGGATCTGGTTGTCGCCCGGCCCCCAGATCAGCCGCGGGCGCAGCGCGACCACCGCCAGCTGCGCGTCGTTGGCCGCGAGCGCCATGCGCTCGGCGATCGCCTTGGTCGCCGCGTACGGCGCCTGGAAATCCTCGCCGTAGGGCACTTGGTCCGCGCCCAGGCCTTCGACCGGATGGGTGGCGCGGTGGGTCACGCTCGGTGTGGAGGTGTAGACCAAGCGCGACACGCCGTGCATGCGGCAGGCCGCCAGCACGTTCTCGGTGCCGACCACGTTGGGCTGGTAGTAGCTGTCGTAGCTGCCCCAGGCGCCGGCCTTGGCGGCGTTGTGGAACACCGCATCGGCGCCGGCCAGCGCATGCTGCAGCGCCTGCGCGTCGACCAGATCGCCCCGCACCTGGGCCACGCCCAAGGCCTGCAGTTCCGGGTAGTGCCCGCGGTTGTAGCTGACCACCTGGTGCCCGCGCGCCACCAACCCGCGGCACAGCGCCTGGCCCAGGAATCCACCGCCACCGGTCACCACGATCTTCATCGCCACACTCCATGATCAGGGTGACCATTCTGGGGCCGGCCATGCGCCGCGCCAACGGTGTCCTGCTGCGCAGCCGCGCCGGTGCACATGCTGCGCGCGCTCATTTGCGCTGTTCCGCGGCCCACAGCGCCAGCTTCTCGCGGCCGATCTTGGCGTTGTGGCGGATGTCCACCGGAAAGCCCGGGTGGCTCAGGAAATCGACGATGCCGGCCGTGTGCGCATGCGCGGCAGCGGTATCGCGCAGTCGCTGCTGCAGCGCCTGCAGTTCAGGGCCGCTCGAGAGCATGGCGCCCACTTCCAGCTCGTAGCACAGCACCGGGCGATGCTGCCCCGGCGCGCCGATGCCGACCAGGGCGGTGCGGCCGATGCCCGGCAGCGCGTTGAAGATCGGCTCCACCTGTTCGGTGTACAGCGGCCCCTGCGCGGTTTCCACGCGCTGGGTCTTGCGCCCGCAGAACCACAGCCGGCCCTGCGCGTCGAAATAGCCGACGTCGCCCATGCGGTGCACGACGCGCTCGCTGCCGTCGTCCAGGCGTTCGCGGATCTTGGCCAGGCGCGTGGCCGCATCGCGGTTGAAATAGGTGTCGGTGGCGGTCGGCCCGGCCACGGTGATCTCGCCGACGGTGCCGTTGGGGATTTCGCGCACGCCGCTCCACTCGGGAATCGCGGCGTCGTCGATGGCGATGATGCGCACCTGGTTGGGCGGCACCACCGTGCCGACGCAGGTGCCGGCACCGCGCTCGGTCGCCGCACGCGTGTCCTGCAGCTCGCGGCCCTCGATCACCGCCACCGGCAGGCACTCGGTGGCGCCGTAGGGCGTCCAGAACTGACCGTCCTCCGGCAGCAGGCTGCGGATCCGCGCCACCACGTCCGGCGGCACCGGCGCGCCGGCCGAGGTGGCGCAGCGCACGTTGGTCAACGGCTTGCCGTAGTCGGCCAGCACCCGCATCAGCGCCGGCGAGCCGAACAGCTGGGTCACGCCGAAGCGCTGCATCGCATCGTGCAGCTTGCGCGGATCGACCTTGGCCGGACGCGTCGGGTCCATGTCCGGGATCACCGAGGTCAGCCCCAGCGCCGGGTCGAACAGCGCGAACGGCGGGAAAGTCGGCAGATCGATCCCGCCAGGCTGCATGTCGAAGGCATTGCGCATCAGCTCGATCTGGCCGACGAAATGCCGGTGCCGGTAGACCACGCCCTTGGGCACGCCGGTGGAGCCGCTGGTGAACAGGATCGCGGCGACGTCGTCCGCGGCCGTGTCTGCGAGCTGGCTGCCGGCGCCCTGGCCGGCGCGCTCGATCCGCGCCAGCGTGGTGCCGCCCCAGGCCCAGCGCCGGCCGACGGTGACGATCCGTTTCGCCGAGCGCGCCCAGCCGAGCAGGCGCCGCGCCAGTTGCGCCAAGGGGATGCCGATGAAGGCCTCCGGCTGCGCCTCGTCCAGGCACTGCTTGAGCGCGCGCCGGTCGATGCCCGGATCGACCAGCACCGGCACCGCGCCGGCCTTGAACAGCGCGAACATGAGCAGGAAGAACTCCGGCGACGGCCGCACCATCACCACCGTGCGGGTGCCGCGGCCGATGCCGTAGGCGCCCAGGCCGGCGGCGATGGCATCGCTGCGCGCATCCAGCTGCGCATAGCTCAGGGTCACGTCGTAGGCCGCCATGCCGCCGGGGCCGGGCCGGCCGGGGCAGCGCATGGCGATCTGGTCCGGGCGCTCGCGCGCCAGCCGCGGCAGCGTCGCCGCGATGTTGCAGGTCGTGGTCATACGCCGATTATCGCCGATGCGCCCGGCCGCAGCCGACACCCCGGCCGCGGCCGCCGCGGCTGAATGCCGGCGTGCTTGCAGCGCGCCGCGGTTCGGTCAGAATGCCGCGCCCCCCACGCTGTTCGCCGCGCAAGGCCCGGCCGCCATGTCCCATCCCTGCCTCACCTGCGGCGCCTGCTGCGCCTACTTCCGCGTCAGTTTCCACTGGAGCGAAGCCGATCCCGCGCTGGGCGGCAGGGTCCCGTTCGAGCTGACCGAACCGCTGCGCACCCATGAGCGGGTGATGCGCGGCACCTCGCAGGCGCAGCCGCGCTGCATCGCCCTGGACGCGGACATCGGCCGCTACAGTCGCTGCAGCATCCACGAGCGGCGTCCGTCGGTGTGCGCCGCGGTGCCGGCCTCGCTGGAATTCGGCGAACGCAGCGCGCAGTGCGACAAGTCGCGGCTGGCGCACGGCCTGCCGCTGCTGACCCTGGCCGACTGGGACGGCGTAGTCGAACGCAATCTGCCGGACGCCTGAGCGGCGGCGCCGCCAGCATGGCAGGGAGGCCGTAGCATCTGCCCTTGTCGCCGCGGGACCAGGCGCGATCCGCGGTCCCGGCAACGCCCGGTCCCGGCAACGCCCGGTCGCGGCTGTAGCCGCGCCTACGCAAACTCCTGCAAACGCCCATCCTGGCGGTACCCGAAGAGCGGCGGACGCGCGCCGCATCGGCTCAGCGGTGCTTCCACGCCGTCGGCACCGGATTGGTCACGGTGTTCTTTTCCAGGGTGTAGGTGCCGTTCTGCTGGGCGATGGCCTCGCCGGTGTCGACGATCGCGTTCTGGATGAAGACGTTCCTGTCCTCGCCACGGATGAAGGTCAGCTGGTGGAAGGCGGTCTTGTTGCCCCAGTCCTCCGACGGCAGCGAGATGAAGCGGATCGTGTAGGTCTGGTCCTCGAAGCTGCCCTGCAGCACGTACACGCCATAGTGGTTCTCGCCCTGCGAGATGATCTTGTACATGCCGTTGCTGTAGTAGTAAATCTCCGCATCGGGGAACGGCTTCTTGTCGTACAGCTTACGGTAGTGCAGCACCTGCTTCCAGGTGGGCTGGCCGAATCCGACCGTCAGCGTCTTGCCGTCCGCGGACGTGGTCAGGTCTTCCGCATGCGCACCAGGCACGCTCATCGCCGTCAACAGCATCGCCATCGCCATCGCTTTCACTCTCTGTCTCCTGTCCGATTGCGTGCAGCGTCCGCTTCCGCGCGACGCGCACGTCAGCGGGGACTGTACCCAGCCAACAATGTTGCATCACGGCAATCGGTAGCAGTTTGCGCGCGCCCGTGTAGACGATCCACGGCGCAACGCCGGCGGCGGCATCACGGCGCAACCGGCGGCAATCCCCCTTCCTGCATGTGCAGTGCGCCGATACGGCGCGCCGCAGGAAGACGCCGGATCTGGCCGGCGTGCGTGCTCAGGACAGCGGATGTGCGTCCAGAAACCGGCGGATCGCCGGCACCAGCACCTCGTGCTTGTCTTCCAGCACGTAGTGGTTGGCATCCTCGAAGGCCATCACCTCGGCCTGCGGTAACGCGCGGCGGAAGCCTTCCAGGAAATGATGGTCGAAGCAGATGTCGCGCAGGCCCCAGCCGATGAAGGCCGGGCGATCGGCGAACGACGGCAATGCCTGCTCGGCCCGCGCCAGCAGCGACCAGGCCTTGTCGGCCGGCGACAGCGGAATGTCCTGCATGAAACGGATCGTGGAAATGCGGTTGGCCCAATTGTCGTACGGCGCCACGTAGGCGCGGCGCACATCGGCGGGCATGCGCCGCGACACGCCCAGCCACGACGCGCCCGAAGAGAATGCATTGAACGTGCGGATGAACCACTCGCCCGGGCGCCAGTGCCGGCCCATCGCGATCTGCCACGGCATCGGCTTGGCCGCCGGCAGCGGGAACGCCGCGGTATTGGTGATGACCAGGCGCCGCACCTGCGCATGGTGCGACAGCGCCCAGCCGAAACCGATCATGCCGCCCCAGTCGTGCACCGCCAGCGTCACCGGCCCGTCGATGCGCAGATGCCGCAGCAACGCATCCAGGTCGTCCACGCGCGACTGCAGGGTGTACTCGTAGCCCGGCCGCGCGCCCGGCGCATCGTCCGGCTTGTCCGACAGGCCCATGCCGATGTGGTCGGGCACGATGCAGCGGTAGCGGTCCGACAGCCCGCTCACCAGCGTGCGCCACAGATAGCTCCACGACGGATTTCCGTGCAGCATCACCACCACCTCGCCGTCGCGCGGGCCTTCGTCGAGATAGGACATGTGCAGCCCCGGGCGGACCTGGAAGCGCTGCGGGGTGAAGGGATAGCCGGGGTAGTTCATGCGGGGCGCTTCTCGGATGGAGACAGTGGAATGTTGCATCGCTCGCGACGCTGCACCGATGGCGAAAGCGCCGTGACGTTTCAGGTGGAGGCCGTTGTCTCGGCGCCGCGCCCGAGCAACTCGAACAGAGGGAGATTCACATAGTAGTTGTTGCGGCCGACCCGGCGCTTCTCCAGTACTCCGTCCTGCGCAAGGAGATCGAGATACTTGGTGGCGGTCAGACGCGAGACGCTCAGATCGCGTTGCACGAACTCCACCCGCGTGTACGGATGGTTGAACAGGTTGTTGATCAGGTCCTGACTGTAGAAACGGTAGGTCTCGCGCACGCGCTGTTTGGTCTCCTGCAACAACGCCTTGATCGCGACGATGGTGGCGACAGTTTCGGCCGCGGTGATGGCGACGGCATCGAGCATGTACAGCACCCAGTCTTCCCAGGCATCGTCTTCGCGCACCGCCTGCAACAGCCGGTAATACTCGGGCTTGGTCCGGACGATGTGCCGGCTGAGGTACAGCACCGGAATATCGAGCAGGCGCTCCTTGACCAGGTACAGCACGTTGAGGATGCGCCCGGTGCGGCCATTGCCGTCGTAGAACGGATGGATACTTTCGAACTGGTGATGGATCAGCGCCATCTTCACCAGCGGATCTGCCGTGAATGGCGGTGCGTCGTGAATGAAGCGCTCCAGTTCGCCCATGAGGCGGACGACATCGTCAGCGCCTTGCGGTGGTTCGTAGACCACGCGCCCCAGCCCGTCACGCAATGCCGTCCCAGGCAGTTTGCGGAAACCTGCACGATTGCATTCGAGCTGCTCTTGGATGTCGACGACCGTGTTGAGGGTCAGCAACCCCGATGTCCGCACCTGCTCGAATCCCGCACGCAGTGCCTGCCGATAACGCAGCACTTCCTTGATCGCGGTGCCGGTCGCATCGGCCGGATCGTCTTCGCGATACAGGTCATCCTGGGTGGTGACGATGTTTTCGATCGCCGAACTGTCCCGTGCTTCCTGCAGGGTCAGCGTATTGATCAGGATGTTCTGATTCGGGATGCTGGCGGCGACACCTTTCAGTTCCGCCAGACTGCGGCTGGCGACCGTGAGTCGCTTCAGGATCGCCGTGGTGTCGAAGCGGGCCGGATCCAGCTGCTGTAAGGCAGAGAGGGGCATCGAGGCCGCCACATGCAAAGAAAAGCGGAGTTTAGATGCATTTCTGCATGGACATGCATAATTTCAGAAGGAAATTATGCATGTTTGCAACAGCGTGCACCGCAGTGCATGCCTCGCTTACCAGACCACCTCGGCCATCGAGCAGTTCAAGCCCGAGCCGATGCCCATCAACGCGATCCGGTCGCCCTTCTTCAGGCGGCCCAGCTCGCGCAGCTTGCTCAGCACGATCGGCACGCTGGCCGGGCCGATGTTGCCGTATTCGCCGAAGATGGTCATGACCTTCTTCTGGTCGATCCCGAAGCTCTTCATGAAGGCCTTGGTGTGCGGAAGGCTGACCTGGTGGATGACGAACTGGTCCAGTTCGTCCACCGCCCACCCCAGCGCCTGCCGCGCGGCGGCGAAGGTCTTCTGGCCCAGCTTGAGGCCTTCGATCAGCAGCATGCGGGTGTCGGTGACCATGCGGTCCATGTTGCCCCGGCACAGGGTGTTCCACTGCGTGGCCGAGCGGGTCACGCCGCCGCGGTAGCGCGGCGCATCCGGTGCCAGGTCGGTACGCGCCATCACCATCGCCACGGCACCGCACCCCAGGGTCAGGGTCGCCATTTCGTCGCGGAAGGCGTCGGCGGTCAGGTCCTGCGAGGCCATCCGCTCCAGGGTCTTCTCGTACACCAGGTTGGCGGTCTCGCCATCGACCACCATCGCATAGTCGATATCGCCACGCTCGATCATGCGCGCCGCGATGTCCATGCCGTTGATGAAGGCCAGGCAGGCGTTGGCGACGTCGAAGGTCATGCACTGCTCGCTCACGCCCAGATTGCCGGCGACGATGCTGGCGGTGGACGGCTCCAGGTAATCGCGACTCACCGACGTGTTGACCAGCAGCCCGACCTGCCCAGCCTCGATGCCCGCATCGCCCATCGCCTTGCGCGCCGCCAGCGTCGCCACGTCGGACGCCTGCAGGTCCTGGTCCCACATGCGCCGCGCGTGGACGCCGGCGATGTCGCCGAGCACGTCGGCACGGATCCGCAGCCGGTCCAAGGTAGGCTGCAGGCGCGCGTTGATCTGCTTGGAGGTCAGCGTGTGCGGCGCGTCGATATGCGCCAGTCCCGCGATCGAGACGTTGGTGAAGAGCATCGAGGTGTACGCCAGGGTCAGGCGAGGGGGCGCCAATTCTAGCGGTTACACCGTTTTACCGCATCTTTAACAAATCCCCGGAAAGCGTATGGTCTGAGCGGTTCAGCGGCCGCTGCATTGGTAGGCGGTGAAGCGCTGGTCGCCGTCGACCGGGTCGCCCATCGCCTGCACGGTGTTGGCGCCCACGCCGGGCGCCTCGTTGCGGGCCAGGGTCTCCAGCTCCTCGCGCACCCGCAGCGGGTTGCGCTGGTAGAAGCCGACGCTGCTCTTCACCGACACCACCACCTCGCCGCGCTTCTCGCAGCCGCTGGCGGCCTGACCTGGCGGCAGGACTCGCACCCCTTTGCCTTCCGGCGCCATCGGCACCCAGGTGCAGCCGGCGAGCGTGGCGAGCAGGACGAAGGCGATCGGTAGACGCATGGACGGGCCCGTTGGCAGGTGAATCCGGATTGTGCCGCAAAACGCTGAATCGGCCATGACACCGTCGGCCCGCCGGCGCCGGCAGGCGGCGCGCGCCGGCCCTCGCCGACGCGCACCTGCCGCACTCAGCGCGGCGCCGGGGCCGCCGCCGCGCCCTGCGGCACCCCGTCGGCATCGATCACGGTGACCTCGCCCAGCTTCAGCGCGCGCACCGGCGCCTCGATCTGCTTGAGGTCGCCCACCACCACCCAGGTCAAGGTGTTCGGGTCGAGCATCGACGCCGCCTCGCGCACCTGCGCCGGGGTCATCGCCTCGATCTCGGCCTTGCGCTTGAACACGTAGTCGTCGGGGCGGCCATAGCGGACGATGCCGCCGATCGCGCCCATCACCGCGCTGGCCGTCTCATAGGCGCCCGGCAGGCTCAGGGTCTGGATGTTGCGGATGCGCGCCACCTCCTCCGCCGTCGGCGGCGCCTTGCCGCTCGCGAAGGCGCTGATCTCCTTGTACATCTCCTGCAGCGCCGGGGCGGTCTTGTCGATCTGCACCGGGGCCGACGCGGTCCAGGGCCGCTGGCCAAGGGCGCTGGCCGCGCCGCTGCGCGCGCCGTAGGACCAATGCTTGTTCTCGCGCAGGTTCATGTTCAGGCGCGAGGTGAAGTCGCCGCCGATCACGCCATTGGCGATGTCGAAGCGGACCGCCGCCGGATCGGTGGTCGGCGGCACCAGTTCCGAGGCGAACAGGTTTGCCTGCACCGCGCCGGGCTGGTCGATCAGGTACACGCGTGGCTTGGCCGGCCGCGCCACGCGGGCCGGGACCGGCACCGACGGCGCCGTCCCTTCACCCTTCCAGTCGCCGAACTGCGCGTCCAGCAGCGGCACGATCTCGGCCAGGGTGGTGTCGCCGACCACGATCAGGGTGGCGTGCTCCGGGCGCACCCAGTCGCGGTGGAAGTCGACCAGATCCTCGCGCTGCAGGGCCGCGATCGCCGCCTCGGTGCCGATGCCGCTGAACGGCATCGCGTAGGGATGGCCGACGCCGTACAGCAGCGGCGGCAGCACCCGCATCGCCACGCCGTTGGGCTGCGCCTTCTCCTGGCGGATGCTGGCGATCCAGCTGGCGCGGACCCGTTCGATCTCGTTCGGCGCGAAGCGCGGCCGCCGCAGCATGTCCGCGTACAGCGCCAGCGACGGCGCCAGGTTCTCCTTCAGCGCCGACAGGTAGGCATTGCTGCCGTCCAGCGCAGCGCCGGCCGCCAGCGACGCCCCCAATGCCTCGGCCGCATCGGCGAACGCCAGCGCATCGCGCTCGCCGGCGCCATCGTCGAGCATGCCCATGGTGAAGTTGGCCGTCCCCGGCTTGCGCCCCTGGTCGGCGCTGTAGCCGCCCTGGAACTCGTAGCTGAACTGCACCACCGGTACCTCGTGGCGTTCGGCCAGGATCACCGTGGTGCCGTTCTTCAGCGTCGCGCGCTGCAGCGTCGGGAACGTCAGTTTCGGAAACTGGGTGGTCTTGGGCGGGCCGGCGCTGCGGTCGACCACGCTGGGCAGGGTGCGGTACTTGGGATCGACCGGCGGCGGATTCAGCGGCGCCGGTTGCACCGTCGGCTCCTCGGCCTGCGCCACGCGTTCGCCCGGCTGCACCAGCAGGGTGTAGTCGCCCTTGCCCAGCCACTTGCGGCCGACGGCGGTGAGATCGCGCGGGCGGGTCTCGGCGATGGTCGCCAGCGAGGTACGGAAGCAGCCGGGGTCGCCGGTGTACACCGCGCACTCGGCCAGCACGTCGGCCTTGCCGCCGAAGCCGCCGATACGCTCGACGCCACGGATGAAGCCGGCGCGGAAGGCGGTCTTGGCGCGCGCCAGTTCGGCCTTGTCCGGCCCCTTGTCCAGCAGCCGGCGCAGTTCCTCGTCGATCGCCGCCTCGACCCTGGCCGGGTCCACGCCCTGCTTGACCATGGCGATGATGCCGAAGCCGGAGCCGAGCTGCGACGGCCAGACCGAGGCGCTGACCATATCCACCAGCTTGTCCTGGTGGACCAGGCGCCGGTCCAGCCGCGAGGAGGTGGCGCCGCCCAGCACCTGCGCCAGCAGTTGCAGGCGGTCGACGTCCTCGGTGCCGGTCTGCGCCACGTTCCAGACGCGATAGATCCGCGTCTGCGGCACCTTGTCGGTCATGGTCTCGCGGGTGGACTGGCTGCGCTGGGCCACGTCGACCTTGGGCTGGGCCATGCTCGGGCCGGCCGGGATGTCGCCGAAGTAGCGCGTCACCTTCTCCTTGGCCGTGGCCACGTCGATGTCGCCGGCCAGCACCAGCACCGCGTTGTTGGGGCCGTACCAGGTGCGGAACCACTGCTTCACGTCGGCCAGCGACGCCGCGTTGAGGTCGTTCATCGAGCCTATGACGGTGTGGTGGTACGGGTGGCCGGCCGGGTACAGCGCGCGACTCAGCCGGCTCCAGGCCTGCCCGTAAGGCTGGTTTTCGCCCTGGCGCTTCTCGTTCTGCACCACCCCGCGCTGCTCGTCCAGCGCCGCCTGATCGATGGCGCCGAGCAGGTGTCCCATGCGGTCCGACTCCATCCACAGCGCCATGTCCAGCGCGGTGGTCGGCACGTTCTCGAAGTAATTGGTGCGGTCGCTGTTGGTGGTGCCGTTCTGGTCGGTGACGCCGACCTGCTTGAACGGCTCGAAGAACTCGCCGTGGTGGTTCTCGCTGCCCTGGAACATCAGGTGCTCGAACAGATGCGCGAACCCGGTGCGCCCGGCCGGCTCGTCCTTGGCGCCGACGTGGTACCAGAGATTGACCGCCACGATCGGCGCCTTGCGATCGGTGTGCACCACCACCCGCAACCCATTGGGCAGGGTGAATTGCTCGTAGGCGATATCCACCGACGCGGCGGCAGCAGGCCTGGCCGCCGTCGAAGGCGGCGCGTAGCTCAATGCGCCGAGCGCGACGGACAGGGCAACGGCCAACAGGGCGCCACGCGGGCGGGTCGAGACGGTCATGCGGATTCCTTCTTCCTTGGGGCGAGTGAAACAGCCGGTGAACGCCGATCGTACCGGGCGTACTGCACGACGCGCATTCCGCCGTTGTCGCTGACGTCCTCCTTCAACGGCGTCACCTCCGACCCATCAGCGGGTCGGCTGCCGCCGCGGACGGCGCCGCGGTGTCCGCGTCCGGCGTACGCGAGCGCCCGGGTGTCCGCCCGCGGACACATCGCCAAGGAAAATTCTCATTCAAAAACAGAAACTTGGAATTGGCACGCGGTCTGCTTACACATCCTCAAGCGCAAGAGCCACCGGCATTAAGTGAATGAAAGCTTAATAAAACAACCGGGCGCAAAAAAGTTCTTGCAACCCCTGATTAGGTGTACTACTTTACTACCACACCACTGATCAACAACACCAACGAGGCCCGCCATGAAGACCACCACCCTGCTCCTGACCGCCGCCATCGCCGCCCTGTTCGCCGCGCCGTCCTTCGCCGCCGCGCAGATCACCACCCTGGAGACCGTGCAGGTGCGCCCGTCGGCCGACCAGATCGCCCAGCGCAACGTCGAGCAGACCAGCGGCATCGCCACCCTGGCGGCGGTGCAGGTGCGCCCCTCGGCCGAGCAGATCGCCCAGCGCGACGCCGAACTGTCCAGTCGCATCGCCACCCTGGCGGCGGTGCAGGTGCGGCCCTCGGCCGAGCAGCTCGCCGAGCGCAACCAGGAGCAGGCCGCCAGCCAGCACGTGGTGACCCTGGCCACCGTGCAGGTGCGTCCGGATGCGGACATGGGCAGCATGCTGGCGATCGGCGACGTGGTCGGCGAGACGCTGGACACCGCGATGCTGCAGCTGCAGCCGAGCCTGCAGAAGCTGGGCCAGGACCTGGCGGTCGGCCTGGTGCGCTGAATCGGCACCAAGGCCTCCGCGTCGGCGCGTACACTGCGCCGATGATCGCCACCCCAACGCTGCACGTTCTGCTGTACCAGCCCGAAATTCCGCCCAACACGGGCAACGTCATCCGTCTCTGCGCCAACACCGGCGCGCAACTGCACCTGATCGAGCCGCTGGGCTTCGACCTCGGCGACCGTCAGCTCAAGCGCGCCGGCCTGGATTACCACGAGTACGCACGATTGCAGGTCCATGCATCGCTGGATGCGGCCCTGCAGGCCATCGCCCCGCGCCGCCTGTTCGCCCTCAGCACCCGCAGCAGCACCCGCTACGACACGCCCGCCTTCGCCGACGGCGACGCCTTCCTGTTCGGCCCGGAAACCCGCGGCCTGCCGGACACGGTGCTGGAGCAAGTGCCCGACGCGCAGCGCCTGCGCCTGCCGATGCAGCCGCACAACCGCAGCCTCAACCTGTCCAACGCGGTCGCGGTGGTGGTGTTCGAGGCGTGGCGGCAACTGGGCTTTCCCGGCGCCGACTGAGCGTACGTCGCGCGTCGCCTGGCAACGCGCCATCCAGTGTTCTATCGCTGCATCGCTGACGCGGCACGCGCCACGGCACTGCAGGCGTCAGGACAGATCGTGCAGGTCCTTGCCCAGCACCGGCCCCAGGCTCCAGTCGGAGAAGCGGACCATCAATCCTTCCCGTTCCGGTGTGCACGTCATCGGGCCGACGAGATAGGAGGAGGCGACCGGGAATGGGCACAACCGCACCAGCGGCCAGGATTTCCCGTCGCGCGAGACCTGCAGGCGCAGCACGCCCTTGTCCACGGTGGCGCGCATCCAGAAATCCGACGCGTCCGCTTCGTACGGGCCGGTGGCCCAGTCCGAACGGCCGTCGGTCAATACGCTGCTGAGCATCGGCCGCCCATCGCTCAGTTCGATGCCGGCCTTGACCCAGCGGCGCTCGTCGACCCGCACCATGAGGCCGGCCTGATCGTAGAGCTGTTCGAACTTGCCGCGCACGCGCAATTGGCAGGTGAAGCGCGCAGGCGCGGCGATGCCGAGGAAATGCCCGCTGTCGCGGGTGAACCCGTAATGGGTTTCGCGCCAGAAATCGCCGCCCTTGTCGGTGACGACCTCGAGCACGCCGCCCGGCAGGATCCGATGGACCTTGGGCGCGTTGAGCCAGGTGCCCGCCTCCCAGCCGGAAGTTGCCCCCGCGCACGCACCGCTCGCCAGCACGACGCTGCCGGCGGCGAGCCCACCCAGGGTCGCCCGACGACCGATATCCACGTCCTGCTCCCCGGAATTCGCCATCGCACTGCTCCTCACGTCGCTGTTTCGGAGGCGCCATCGCGGCGATGGCCTTCGTCGACCTCATCGGCGAATTTGTACATCTGTACCAATTGAGGCGTCAACCGCGACCTGCGATCATCGGCTTCGTCGAGACAGCGTTGGACAGGCATGAGCGGCAGGACCTGGCGCCAGGATCCGCACCGGAAGGAAGCGATCGAGCAGGCCGCGCTGCGGGTGATCCTGGATCACGGCGTCACCGGCACCACCTTCCGCAAGGTCGCCGAGGAAGCCGGCGTTCCGCTCAGCGCCACCACCTACTATTTCGGCTCGATGCACGACCTGCTGGTCGCCGCGTTCACCCGATTTTCCCAGGAGGTGTCCGCCGACTTCGCCGCCGAAATCCGCACCGCGCAGAACCGCGACCAGGCCTGCGAGGCGGTGGTGAACATCATCTTCGCCGAGGGGACGGCGTCCCCGCGGGTGCTGCTGCTGAGCTACGAACTGTATGCGTTCGCCCGCCGGCATCCGGAGATGACCGCGATCATGCAGCAGTGGATGGCCAGGAGCCGGGCCGCCCTCGAAACGCAGTTCTCCGTCGCCGCATCCGCCGCCATCGATGCCTTCATCGAAGGCGCGACCATCCACCGCTCGGTCGTGCCCATGGACAAGCAGCGCGTGCGCGCGGCGATCGAGACGCTTGCCACGCTGTAGCGTGCCGCTCGCACGCGGTGGGCGTCGCCACCTGCGCCGACAGTCCTGAAATTCCCTGTTGCCTGGAATGCAACGGCGCGCATCACAACAATGCATCGCGAGCGCCTGAACGGGGCGTTTAATTTATGGACTGGTCGGTTTGGGATTCAGGGCGAGTTCGGGTCGCTAACGGATAATTTACATATCGGCAGCGAACGGCCCCACGCCTCAGCGCCGACAAACCAATAACGAAGGTACCCCGATTATGAAGACCTCTCTGCTTGCTCTCGGCCTCCTGGCCACCCTGCCGTTCGCCGCTTCGGCCGCCGAAGGCCTTTCCTACAACTATGCCGAAGCCGGCTACGTCAAGACCGACGCCAGCGGCGGCGATGCCGACGGCTGGGCGGTCAAGGGTTCCTACGCGTTCCACCCGAACTTCAGCGTGTTCGGCGACTTCAACCGCCAGAAGACCGACTTTGCCGACGCACGCGTCGACCAGTGGCGCGTCGGCGCCGGCTACAACCACGAGATCGCGACCAGCACCGACCTGGTGACCCGCGTGGCCTACAACCGTTTCGCCCCGGAATACGGCACCAAGTTCAACGGCTGGAGCGCCGAAGCGGGTATCCGCACCGCGTTCAACCCGTACCTGGAAGTCTATGCTCTGGGTGGTTACGAGGACTACCTGAAGAAGGACGGCGTCAATCCGGAAGGCACCTTCTACGGCCGTCTGGGCGCCCAGGCCAAGCTGAACCAGAACTGGGGCCTGAGCGCCGACCTGAAGATGGACCGCCACGGCGACAAGGAATGGTTCGTCGGCCCGCGCTTCAGCTGGTAAGCGTTGCCTAGCGCCGCGCGCGTCGTCTCTCTCCCGCCGCGCGCGGTTCGGAAAGCCCGGTTCCACGACCGGGCTTTTTTTTGCCTGACGATCCGGCGCATCGCTGACCCACGGATGTGCAGACACGCAAACGCCCGGCCAGGCCGGGCGCTTTCGTGTCCGGCGGTAGCCGGATCAACTGAACAAGGTGGTCGGGTACTCGGGCTTCTGTTCGCGCGCCAGCAACTGCTGCAGGCCGACCGCCGGGGTCAGCTCGCCATGCAGGACCGCGCGCACCGCGTTGGAGATCGGCAGATCGATGCCGTGGCGCTCGGCCTGGCGCATCACCTCGTCGGCGGTCTGCACCGACTCGACCACCTGACCGATCGCGCGCACCGCCTCCTGCAGCGGTTGCCCACGGCCCAGCGCCAGGCCCAGCCGACGGTTGCGCGAGAGGTCGCCGGTACAGGTGAGCACCAGGTCGCCGAGTCCGGCCAGCCCCATCAGGGTTTCCGGCTTGGCGCCGATCGCCGCGGCCAGCCGCAGCATCTCGTTGAGGCCGCGGGTGATCAGGCCGGCACGGGCGTTGAGGCCCAGTTCCATGCCGTCGGCCACACCGGTGGCCACCGCCAGCACGTTCTTCATCGCCCCGCCCAGCTCGGCGCCGACCATGTCGTCGCCGGTATAGGCGCGGAAGGTCGGGCCGTGCATCGCATCGGCGACCTGCTGCGCGAACGCGGCATCGCCGTGCACGGTCACCGCGGTCGGCAGGTCCAGGGCCACTTCCTTGGCGAAGGACGGGCCGGTGACCACCGCCAGCGGGACCTCCTCGCCGAGGATCTCCTGCGCCACTTCGTGCAGGAAACGCCCGGACCCGGGCTCGAAGCCCTTGGTCGCCCAGGCCACGCCGGCCTGCGCCGGGCGCAGCGGCGCGAGCTGGCGCAGGGTTTCGGTGAACGCATGCGACGGCACCACCACCAGGATCCAGTCGGCGCCATCGATGGCCGCCGCCAGGTCGGTGGTGGCCTGCAGGCCCTCCGGCAACGCGATCCCCGGCAGGTAGCGCGGGTTTTCGTGGCGCTGCCCGATGGCCTCGGCGACCACGGCATCGCGGCCCCACAGCACGGTCGGGTACCCGTGCCGTGCGGTCAGCGACGCCAGCGCCGTGCCCCAGGAGCCGGCGCCGAGGACGGCGATCTTCTTCTTGGCGTTATCGCGCATGCGCAACGGCGAACGCGCTCAGGCGTTGCCGGCCGGCTCCGAATCGGCCAGCGACTGGCCCTCGCCCTGCTGCGCGCGCTGGCGCAGGGTCTCGGCGTACAGGGCCTCGAAGTTGATCGGCTGCAGGAAGAACGGCGGGAAGCCGCCGGCCTGGATCAGGTCGCTGACCAGCGAGCGCACGTACGGGAACAGGATGCTCGGGCACTGGGTGCCGAGCAGCACGTCCACCGCCTGCGGGTCCAGGCCGACCAGGCCGAACACGCCGGCCTGCTGCACTTCGGCCACGTAGGCGGTCTTGCCGCCGGCGGTGCAGGTCAGGGTCACGGCCAGCACGACTTCGAAGGCCTGCTCGTTCAGCTGCTGCACGCGCTGGTTGAGGTTGAGCTGCAGTTCCGGCTGCGCGTTGTCGTTGAACACCGACGGCGCGTTGGGGGACTCGAAGGACACGTCCTTGACGTAGATCTTCTCGATGGTGAAAGCGGGACCGGCCGCGGCGTCGGCCGGCGCCGCGGCGCCGTTGTTGGTGAGGTCGGACATTGCTTGACTCCGGTGGATTCGGTAACAGAAAGAAACGGGATTATCACACGCCAGCCGCGACCCTCGAGGTCGGACCGGACGCGGTGTCTCAGCGGCCCTTGACCAGCGGCAGCTCGGCCTGCTGCCAGGCGGCGATGCCGCCCTCGAGCACGTAGACCTGCTCGAAGCCGGCCTTCTTCAACTGCTTGGCGGCGCCGTCGGCGGTGGTGCCGGTGCGGCAGACCAGCACGACCGGCTGCGCCTTGGCGTTGGCCACCAGCTTGTGCTCGGGGCCGAACTGGCTGGCGGTGGCGTTGCGGCTGCCGGCGATGTGCCCCTTCTCGAAATCGGCCGAGGCCGACAGGTCGACCACCACCGCATTGCCGGCGTTGATCAGGCGGGTCAGCTCCGCCGGCCGCAGGCTCTTGTAGCCACGGAACAGGCGCGCCACTTCGGTGACGATCAGGGCGATGGTCAGGCCTACCAGGGCCAGGGCCAGCATCGGGTTGCGGCCGGCGAAGGCCAGCAGTTCTTCGAAGTTCACGGGACTCGGGGGCTGGAAGCGGGCGCCGATTGTCGCACAGCTCGGCGACCGCGCTACTGGCCGTTCCACAGGTCCGGCAGGCCGTCCTGCAGCCACCAGGTCTTGGCCTCGGGGTCCCAGCGCCAACGCTCGCGGTAGCGGACGATGCGCTCGGCCTGGGTATTGCGGTTGATCACGCCCAGTTCGATCTCGCGCAGGGCCTCGCCGTCGCCGACCGCGCCGCCGCCGACCTTGTAGGAGGAGACCTGGATCTGCCGGTAGCGCTCCAGTTGCAGGTCGGTCAGCGGATGCGCCTGGCGGTAGGCCGGGTCGACCACCTGCCAGGCGGTCTCGAACTCGCTCCAGCGCACCGCCGCGGCGTAGGCGGTCTGCAGATCGTCGAGCTTGCGCTGTTGCGCGCGGCTGCCGGCCACGGCCGCGCCGGTCCAGCCCAGCAGCAACAGCAGCGCGAGCGCGCGGAACATCGAGGGCATGGCGGCGTCCAGGTGGCGGCGCGCGGGGCGCACGATCCGCGCATCCTACCCCTTGGCGAGGGCCACGAAGCGACCGCTCAGGGTCGCCGCCGCGGCCGCGCCGGGCGCGCCGACCTGGGCCTGGATGCCGATGCGGGCGCGGCCGCGCTGGCGGAAGGTATTCACGAACACGGCCCAGTCGCCCTCCGCATCGGCATTGGCCTGGGCATGCAGATCGGCGTACAGCGGCGACAGGTAGCGCACCTGGCTGTCGGCGACATAGACGTCGGCCTGCAGGCCGGCGCGGTGCAGCTCGCAGTTGACCAGCCCCCAGCCCGCCAGGGTCATCACCGAGCCCAGGCTGCCGCCGAAGGCGTTGCCCTTGTCGTTAATGTTGGCCGCCAGTGGTGCGACCAGCTGCAGGCGCTGCTCGGCATACTCGTGCACGGCGACCTGCAGCGCCGCCACCGGCGGCATGGCCTGGAACTGCCGTTGCAACTGCTGCAGGAACGCCTCGAAGGAAAGATCCGCTGCCATGGTGCGATTGTGCTGCCGGTGGGGGCTCGCATAATGCCTGGCATGAGCGCGCATGCAACCGCCGCCCCGGCCTGGACCCTGATCTCGCTGCGCCCGCAGGGCGAGCACGCGCCGCTGCGGCGGGCCGCGGCGCGCTGCGGCGCACGGGTGCTGGCGGTGTCGCCGTGGCGGCTGCGGCCGCGCGCCGATCCCGCCACCCGCGCGGCCCTGGCCGCGGCGCTGGCTGCGCCGCGGGTCATCGTCAGCAGCCCGGCGGCGGTGCGCGCGGCCGCGGCGCTGCAGCCGCTGACCGCACGCCCCGGCCAGTGCTGGCTGGCGGTGGGCGCGGGCACGGCGCGCGCCTTGCGCCAGCACGGCATCGCCGAGGTGGCGACGCCGACGCGAATGGACAGCGACGGCCTGCTGGCGCTGCCGGAAATGTCCGCGCACGACCTGCCGGTGGGACTGATCACCGCTCCCGGCGGCCGCGGCCTGATCGCCGCACACCTGCAGGCGCGCGGCACCCCGCTGATGCGCGCGGACGTGTACGTGCGCGAACCGGTACGACTGCGCGCGGCCGACCTGGCCCGCCTGCGTGCGGCGCCGCCCGGTGTGCTGGCGCTGAGCAGCGGCGAGGCGCTGCAACAGCTGCTGGCGCAGTTGCCGGAGGAGTTGGCCCGGGCCTGGCGCGCGCGGCCGGTGGTCGCGGCCAGCGCGCGCCTGGCGACCCTGGCCGCGGACCTGGGGTTCGTCGACGTCGCCCAGGCGGCCGGACCGATGCCGCAGCAGTTGGTCGCCGCAGCGGCCGCGATCGTAACGCGCTCGCCACCTCGCTGAACGCGGACCGCCGCCCGGGTTGCGGCCGCAGTGCCGCTCACGCCATGCTCCGGCGGTGCCGCGCCGACCGCCGCCTTGCTCGCGACGGGCGACGGCCCCCAGGACGCTGCCGATGACCGACGAAATCCCGATCACGCCTCGCCGTTCCACACGCTGGATCTGGTTGCTGCTGGTGCTCGCCACGCTGGCCGCGCTGGCGTTCGCCGGCTGGCGTGGCTGGGACTGGTGGCAGGCGCGCAGCGCGCGCGAACTGGCCCAGCAGTCGGACCTGCAGCAGCAACTGCAGGCCTTGCAGCAGGCCCAGGACAGCCTGCGCCGCGACCAGCGCGCCACCGCGCAGCGGCTGCAGGACGCGGCCAGCACCAACCGCGTGCTGCGCGACGAAATGCTCGGCCTGAGCCAGCGCAGCGCGCTGCTGGAGGCCAATGTCGCCAAGCTCGCCGATTCCAACCGTCACGGCGCGCAGGCGCTGCGCCTGGACGAGGTCGAACTGCTGCTCAACCAGGGCCAGCAGCGCCTGCTGCTGGCCGGCGATGCGGCCGGCGCGCGGCGTGCCTACGCGCTGGCCAGCGGTGTGCTGGACGGCATCGACGATCCGCAATTCCTCAACCTGCGCCAGGCGCTGCTGCAGGAACGTACCGCGCTGGACGCGCTGGGCGACGGGCCGCAGGCACGCCTGGCGGCGCAGCTGGATGCCTTCGCCGCCAGCCTGGACAAGCTGCCGACGCAATTGCCGGAGAGCGCGCAGCAGCCGCTGTGGCAGCGCCTGCTGGCGCCGCTGGTGAAGATCCGCCCCTCGCAGGGCGGCGTGCTGGCCGCCGGCTCGGAGCGCGTGGCCGCCCACGACGCGCTGCAGCTCGACCTGACCCTGGCGCGCGCAGCGCTGGAACGCGGCGACACGCGTGGCTATCGCAGCGCCCTGGCCGGCGCCGGGCGCTGGCTGTCGCGGCTGTGGCCGGAGTCGCCGCAACTGCGCGAACGCCGCGCCGCGCTGCGCACCCTGGCCAATGCCGATCTGCGCCCGACCATTCCCGAACTCGGAACCACCCTGCAACAGTTGCGCGCGATGCGCGACGCAAGGAGCCCGTCATGAAATCCCTCCGTTCCCTGATCGTGCTGTTGATCGTCATCGCGCTGGGCGTGATCGGTGCGCAATGGCTGGGGCAGGACCAGGTGCGCCAGCTCGGCGAGGTGATCGTGCGCGTCGGCGGCACCGACTACATCGCCTCGCTGCCGCAGGCCTCGCTGCTGCTGGTGATCGCGTTCCTGGCGCTGTGGCTGGTGTGGAACGTGCTCAGTTTCCCGTTCCGCGCCTGGGGCCGGCGCCGCCGCAAGCAGTCGCGCGCGCGCCTGCTCGACGGCCTGGCCGCCGCCCACGCCGGCCAGTGGACGCGGGCCGAGAAGCAGCTCAACGCCGCCGCCGAAGACCCCGAGGTGAGCGCCATCGCCCTGATCGCCGCGGTGCGCGCGGCCGATGCGCGCGGCGACCGCGAGGCGACCGAGCGCCACCTGCGGCGCCTGGCCGAACGCGATCCCGCCGCGCATGCACTGCTGCTGGCCGAACTGCATCTGGAGCAGCAGCGCCCGGTCGATGCGATCAATGCGCTGGACGTGGCCGCGGCGCAGCCGCTGCCGCCGCGCGGGCTGTTGCTGCGCACCGAGGCACTGACCCGCATCGGTCGTGCCGGCGAGGCCTACGGCCAGCTCGGCGCGATCCGCCAGCAGCAGGCGCTGCCGCTGGAGGCGATCGCCACGCTGGAAACGCGCCTGGCCGCGGCCTCGCTGGACCAGGCCGCCGATGCCAATGCCCTGGCCGAGCGCTGGGAGAGCCTGCCCAAATCGCTGCGCAGCGAGCCGGCGGTGGTCGCCGCCTACGCGGTGCGCGCGGCCGCCCTGCGCTGGGACGATGCGGCGCTGCGCAGCCTGGAGCAGGCGCTGGACACGCGCTGGGACGAAGGCCTGGCCGCGCTGTACGGGCGCCTGCCGGTGGAGAAGTACGATTCGCGCCGCGCCAGCGCGCAGCGCTGGCTGCAGGCGCATCCGGACAGCCCGGCGCTGCTGCTGACCCTGGCGCGTCTGGCCAGCCGCCAGCAGCAGTGGCCGCAGGCGGAGGAATTCCTGCACCGCGCGCTGGCGCTGGGTGCCGGTGCCGAGGCTTGGGAGGTGTTCGGTGACGGCTATGCCGACGCCGGCGACATGCTCGCGGCGCAGCGCTGCTACGCCAATGCGCTACGCGTGCAGCGCGGCGACATCGCGCAGCCGCTGCCCGAGCCGGTCGCGCCGGTGACCCCGATCGCGCCGGCGCCGGACAGCACGGAACGCCGCGACGACCATGGATTCCCGCGGCTGGAGGGTTGAGTCCGTCCCGGTGTTGTCAGAGATGGCCGAGCCTGCAAGACCAGGCCGGGCACGCTGATCCGCGGCGAAAGCGCGTCATGGCTGCCTCCGGACGCGGCAGCGCACGCGCATCGCTCCTGCGCCGATCAGCGAAGAGGAGCACGGCAGAACGCATGGGCCGCGTCGTGTGCCCAGGCCGGCGGCGCGCCGGTCATCGCATCCGAAGGTAGGCCGGCCGCGTCCGTCCGCTCAGCGCCGCAAGGCCGGCGGCAGCGCAGGCAGGCGCGCCAGGAACGCGGGTGCCAGGCCCTTGTAGCGCGCGTAGCGCTCGTCCATGCGCCGCGGCACCAGGATGCGCGCGCCGAACATGCCCCAGATCAGCATGACCAGGAACACGGCGCCTCCCAGCCAGAACCCACTCTCACCGCCGACGGCGAATCCCAGCAGCGGGCCAACCAGGAAGGCACCGGCGATCAACAGGATGTACCGGTTGCGCCGACGCCGATGCACCGCGCACATCCCGAGCACATGGCTGCTGCGCTTGCGCGCGACCAGCGCCGCGATCGCATAGACCAGGATGCTCACCAGGATCAGCGCGTACCAGCCCGGCGCGTGCCAGTAGAAGGTGCGCTTCTTGAGTTCGTCGTTGCCCAGCGCCGCCCCGCACTTCACACAGTGCGGCGGGAACGGCGCATCCCGCAGGCACAGCAAATCCGTGCCATCGCGCCACAACGTCTCGCCCGGCAACGGCGGCGGCAGGCTGGACGGACTGGCGACGCTGGGCGCCTGGTACGGATTGAAACTGCCCTGCTCGGTCATGGCCTGCGCCCCCTGCGCGCCGTGTCGCCCGCGTGACGCAGGCGAATCGGCGGGCATGGTAGCGCGACGGATGCGGCGCGGTCAGCGCCGGGGCGGCGCCGCAGGGCCGAAGGCCGTGGCGCGGCGCACGCCGGCACGAGTGCCAGCGCGCGGTGACGCTCAGCGTTCGACGATCGCCACCACGCCCATGCCGCCGGCGGTGCAGATGGAGATCAGCGCGCGGCCACCGCCGCGTTCGACCAGTTGCTTGGCGACGGTGGCGACGATGCGCGCGCCGGTCGCGGCGAACGGATGGCCGGTGGCCAGCGACGAGCCTACCGGATTGATCTTGGCCGGATCGATCTGCCCCAGCGGCGCATCCAGGCCCAGCCGGGTGCGGCAGTAATCCTCGCTCTCCCAGGCACGCAGGGTGCACAGCACCTGCGCGGCGAAGGCCTCGTGGATCTCGTAGATGTCGAAGTCCTGCAGGCGCAGGCCATGGCGCTTGAGCATCTCCGGCACGGCCACGGTCGGCGCCATCAACAGGCCTTCGCCGTGCACGAAATCCACCGCCGACACCTGCGCATCGCGCAGATAGGCCATCGGCACGTGGCCATGCGCCTGCGCCCATTCTTCCGAGGCCAGCAACACCGCGGCGGCGCCGTCGGTCAGCGGGGTCGAGTTGGCCGCGGTCAGGGTGCCGCGGCCGCTGACCTTGTCGAAGGCCGGCTTCAGCGTGGCCAGCTTCTCCAGCGAGGTATCCGCGCGCAGGATGTTGTCGCGCTCCACGCCGCGGAACGGCGCGATCAGGTCGGCGAAGAAGCCGCGCTCGTAGGCGGCGGCCAGCTTGTGGTGCGAGGACACCGCCCAGGCGTCCTGCGAATCGCGCGAGATGTTCCACTGCTTGGCCATGTCCTCGCAGTGGTCGCCCATGCTCTTGCCGGTGCGCGGCTCGGCCACGCCCGGGAACTCAGGCTTGAGCTCGGCGAACTTGAAGCCGCGGGTCAGCGCGCGCAGCTTGTCGCCGGTGCTCTTGGCGCGGTTGGCCGCCAGCAGGCGCGCGCGCAGTTTCTTGCCGTAGACGATCGGCACTTCGGAGGTGGTGTCCGAGCCGCCGCCGATGCCCGACTCGATCTGCCCCAGCGCGATCTTGTTGGCGACGGTGATGATGCTGTCCAGGCTGGTGCCGCAGGCGCGTTGCAGGGTGATGCCCGGAGTCAGCGGCGACAGCCCGGAGGACAGCGCCGCCTCGCGGCCCAGGTTCCAGTCGCTGGAATGTTTGATCACCGCGCCCATCGCCACTTCGCCCAGCTGCTGCCCGTGCAGCCCGTAACGCTCGACCAGCGCGCCCAGCGTGCGCACCGACATGCCGAGGTTCCCGACATCCGCATACGCCGTGTTCTGCCGGCAAAACGGAATGCGGACGCCGCCGAGAATGGCGACGGGACGGGCTGCTGGCATGGGATTACCTCGCGCGAGGGGAGTCGGGGACATGGCCTGCACGGTAGCGCAGGCATAATGAAGCGAGTGTAGCTATGCGCCCGCGACGGGCCAACCGCCAATCCCATGACCCAAGCCTCCGCCACTCGCCACGCCCACGGGGTCATCGCCCTGGAATTGTCCTCCGGGCGCGAACCGGCGCACCCGGCGCTGCCGCATGCGCAGGCCGCCGAACTGGCCGAGAAGGTCGGCCGCGACCTGGCGCAACTGGTGCCGGCGGTGCGCGAACTGGAACTGAGCCTGGCCGGCGCGCATTTCGACCCGGCCGAAGCGTTGCGTCCGGGCTGGCCGCTGCACCGGCGCCTGGAGGAACTCGCCGCCCGCGCGCCGGGCCGCGCCGACGGCCCGCGCCTGCTGGCCTTCGGCACCGATGCCGACGGCAGCGTGCCGCTGCCGTTCCAGGCCGACGCCGGCCTGCGCGGCGGCGCATTGCGGGTGGTGCCGTTCCTGCTCAGCGGCCCGGCCGACACCGTGCAGTCCGTGGCCGAGGCACTGGAGGACGTGTTGCTGGCGCAGGGCATGGCGCAGGCCGATACCGCGCTGCTCGCGCAGAAGGGCTTTGGCGCGGAGATCGAGCACGCCCGCTACCTGACCGGCCACGACCTGGCGGCGATGATGTCCATGCAGTACGACAACCAGGGTCTGGCACCGCTGTGGCCGCTGATCGAGACCGCGCTGCTGGCGCCGGACCAGGAAGAATGGCTGCAGGCCCCGCCCGAGCCGCTGCTGCGCTACCGCGAAGGCGAGGTGCGCATGGCGCTGTTCGACCCGGCCAGTTGGTGCGCGCACTACGCCTACGACCGCCAGGACTGCGAGCGCCTGCAGCGGGTCTACGAGCAGTACCTGGCGCGCCAGCGGCAACTGGCCGCGGTACTCGAGGCCCACGGCCTGCCGGTGCTGTACGTGCATTGCGAGAGCGGGCAGGACGCCAAGCAGGCGTTGCTGGCGGCCTGAGCCGCGTCGGCACTTCCACTGGCTTGCGCCGCTCGACCGGAGCAAGCGGGCCAGCGGTGGCATGCGGGCAGGCGCGCGTTGCAGAGAGACCGCGATGCCGGGCTGACGCGGCAACAGGTGGTCGCACCGGCATGTCGCAGCATGCGCGGCGCTGCCCTGGCATCGCGGGGTTGCAGCAGTGCAGACGAACTTGATTTCCAGCGGGGACATCCATGCACACCGTGTTGACCGTGGACGCGCTGTGCGCACGTCAGCAGGCGGGCGAACACCTCAAGTTCGTCCACTTCTGGGGGCATACGCCGAAGCAGCCCGGCGCCATCGACCGCAGTTGCTTCAGCCAATGGTTCGAGGCGCCCTTCGTGCTCGATTCGGTGACCTACCCCACCGCCGAGCATTACATGATGGCCGGCAAGGCGCGGCTGTTCGGCGACCATGCAGCCTGTGCCCGCATTCTGGCCGCCGCGCATCCCGGAGAAGCCAAGGCGATCGGGCGGGAGATCCAGGGTTTCGATGAATCCACCTGGCGCGATGCCCGCATGCAGTTGGTCATCGCGGGCAACCTGGGCAAATTCGGCCAGCACGCGGCGCTGAAGACCTTCCTGCTCGGGACCGGCGACAGGGTGCTGGTCGAAGCCAGTCCGGTCGATCGGATCTGGGGCATCGGCCTGGCGGCGGACGACCCGCGCGCCGCCGATCCCACGACGTGGCAGGGCGAGAACCTGCTGGGCTTCGCCCTGATGGAGGTCCGCCGGCGACTGGCGGAATCAGATCCTCGCTGAGCGCGACGCACGATGCCGCTCTGCTTCATGCAGCCTCGATCCGACGCGACTGGAGCCACTTTCCGGATATCAGCGGATCCAGGAAGCGGAAAACGGCGGCGCCCGCAACCCGGACGCCGCCATCGCGAACGCCATCCAGCGTGCGCTTACTGCGCCGGCGCAGCCGCCGCGTCGCCCTTGATCACGCCGCAGGCCAGGCGGCCGCCGGCATTGCCGGTGGGCTGGCTCTTGTAGTCGTCCGGGTCGGCGTGGACGATCACCGCGTGGTTGAGGATGTCGAAGCCGTCGCCCTTGCCGATGTTGACGTTGTTGGACACCGCCGCATCGATGGTCGCCTTGCCCTCGGCGTCGGCCTTGAGGTTGGGCATGTCGCCGCCGTGGTGCGGATCGCTGCCGACCTGGCCGTGCTCGGTCTTGGCCGGGTTGAAGTGGCCGCCGGCGCTGCTGCCGTCCGGCGCGCTGCAATCGCCGAACTCGTGGATGTGGAAGCCGTGCTCGCTGTTGGGCTTGAGCCCGGTGATGGTGCCGGTGACGTGCACGGCGCCGTCGACGGTGGTGAACTTGACCTCGCCGGCCACTTCGTTGCCCTGGGTCGGGCTGAGCGCGGCGCTGGCGCTGCCGGTGGCGTTGGTCGCGGCCGGCGGTGCGCTCGCGGCCGGGGCGGCGGCGGGTTCGGGGGTCGCCGCCGGGGTGGAGGCGGGTTCTTCGCGCTTGCAGGCGCTCAGCGCCAGGGTGGTGGCCAGGAACAGCAGACTGGGAAGGGTACGACGCACGGGGGTTCTCCTTCGTTGCAGAGCCGCGGAATGCGGACGGACCTCCCAGGCGGACCCGGGCGGAAGTAGCGATGCGAGGTCAGCGCAGCGGGCGGATCACGCCGCAGGCCACGCGCGCGCCGGCGTTGCCGGCCGGCTGGCTGCGGTAGTCGTCCGGATCGGCATGCGCGACCAGCGCGCGGCCGACGATATCGTTGGCCGCGCCGCCGCCGAGCACCACGCCGTGCAGCAGCACGTCGATCTGCGCGGTGCCGTCGGCCGTGGCGTTGAGGTTGTCCATGTCGCCGGCGTGGTGCGGACCGCTGCCGGCGCGGCCGTGCGGCGCGCCGAGCGGATTGAAGTGGCCGCCGGCGCTGCTGGCATCGGCCGCGCTGCAGTCGCCGCGCTCATGCACATGGAAGGCAAAGCTGTGGTTGGGCTGCAGGCCACCCAGCGTGCCGGTGATGCGCACGCCGCCGGGCGCGGCGACCAGCGACAGCTTGCCGCTGACCAGGCTGCCGGAGGCCGGCGCCAGCACGGCCTGCGCCTGCTGCACCGTGCCGGCGCTGGCCAGCGGCGGCGCCTTGGGCGGCGGCGGCGGCGGGGCCTTGGGCGGCGCGCTGCTGCACGCGGCCAGCATCAACAAGGCGCTCGCGGCGAGGGGCAATCCATAACGCATCGACATCGACTCCTGTGGCATGGCGAAACTAGAGGGGCGGCCGTGCAGACCCCATGAAGGTGCACGGGGCGCAGTCTAGCTGGCCGGAGGCGGGGCTTGTTGGTGCGGTGGCGGTCGGGACCCGGGACCCGGGACCCGGGACCCGGAAAGCGTAGCGACGCGTCAGCGCAGCGGCGCATGAGGCAATGCCACAGCGAATCCCCTGGCGTGTAAACGAGCGCGAACCGGAAATTACCGTCCCGAGTCCAGCAAGCGCATGTCGCACATCTGTCCGCCCCTGAGTCCGCGCTGTCCCGGGTCCCGGGTCCCGGCTCCTTCCTCAGCGCCGCCGCCGCCCGGGCCCCAGCTTGCGGGTGACGGTGTTGCGGCCCACGCCCAGGCGGGCGGCGGCTTCGGCGCGGCGGCCCTGGGTGAAGCGCAGCGCCACTTCCAGCAGCGCCTTGTCGAAGCGTTCGCGGGCCTCGGCATGCAGGCCCTCGGCGCCGTCGGACAGGCGCTGCTGCGCCCAGGCCGACAGTTGCGTGTCCCACTCGCCGCCGTCGCCGCTGCGCTCGCGGCGGCCGCCGCGCAGCAGGGCGGCCTCGACGTCGCCGGCATCGATGATTTCCGCCGGCGCCAGCGCGGCCAGGCGCCAGCATACGTTCTCCAGTTCGCGCACGTTGCCCGGCCACGGATAGGCGCGCAATGCGTCCAGCGCCGCCGGCGCCAGCCGCTTGGGCGGGGTGTCGAGCTTGCGCGCGGCCATCGCCAGGAAGTTCTCGGCCAGTTGCGGCACGTCGGCGCGACGCTCGCGCAGCGGCGGCAACTGCAGCCGCACCACGTCCAGGCGGTGCAACAGGTCGGCGCGGAAGCGGCCCTGTTCGACCAGCGCTTCCAGATCCTGGTGGGTGGCGGCGATGACCCGCACGTCGACCCGGATCAGTTCGCGCCCGCCGACGCGGAAGAACTCGTTCTCGGCCAGCACGCGCAGCAGCCGGGTCTGCAGCGGCAGCGGCATGTCGCCGATTTCGTCGAGGAACAGGGTGCCGCCGTCGGCCTGCTCGAAGCGACCGATGTGGCGGCGCTGCGCGCCGGTGAAGGCGCCGGCCTCGTGGCCGAACAGTTCGCTCTCCAGCAGTTCGGCCGGGATCGCGGCGGTGTTGAGCGCGACGAACGGTTTGCGCGCGCGCGGCGACTCGGTGTGCAGCGCGTGCGCGACCAGTTCCTTGCCGGTGCCGGTCTCGCCGTTGATCAGCACCGACAGCGGCGCCTGCGCCAGCCGGCCGATGGCACGGAACAGCGCGCGCATCGCCGGGGTGTCGCCGATCAGTTCGGTGCTGCCCTGCCCGGCCGGCGCCACTGGCGGTGCCGCGGCGATGGCGCTGCCGGCATCGGGCAGCGCGCGTGCGGCTAGCGCCACCGCATCGTCCAGGTCGAACGGCTTGGACAGGAACTCGTGGGCGCCGCCGCGGAACGCGCCGGCGGTGCTGGCCACGTCGGTGTAGGCGGACATCACGATCACCGGCAGTTGCGGGTGCGCGGCCTTGAGCTTGTCCAGCAGCACCAGGCCGTCGTCGCCGGGCATGCGCACGTCGGTGAACAGCAGGTCGGGCATGGGCCGCTGCGCCAGCGCCTGCAGCGCGGCGGCGGCGCTGTCGAAGCCGTCGACGCTGTAGCCGGCGTCGCGCAGCGCGGTGGACAGCACGAAGCGCACCGAACGGTCGTCGTCGACCACCCAGATACGTTGCGTTCCTTGCAGGGAGTCGGTCATCGCAGTGCTCCTAATCGGTGTCCGCTGCGCGCTGCGGCAGCAGCAGGGTGAACACGGTGTGGCCGGGGCGGGAGCGGTAGGTCAGCGAGCCGGCATGCTCGCGCGCCACCTGCTGGGCCAGCGCCAGGCCCAGGCCGCTGCCTTCGGCGCGGCCGCTGACCAGCGGCAGGAACAGGTGTTCGGCCAGTTCCTCGGGCACGCCGCGGCCGTCGTCGACGATCTCCAGGCGCAGGCCGCGCGCGTGCACGCGGTCGCGGATGCGCTGGCCGTGCTCGACACGGGTGCGCATGGTGACCTGCGCGGCGCCGGCCTGGATCGCGTTGCGCACCAGGTTCCACACCGCCTGGGTGAGGCGGTCGGCATCGCCGAGGAATTCGGGGATGCTGGGGTCGTAGTCGCGCTGCAGGCGCACCGACCAGCCGCCTTCGTTCTCGGCCAGGCGCAGCACCCGCTCCAGCACCGCGTGGATGTTGAGCATGGCGTGCGGGCGTGCCGGCGCCGGCGACAGCAACTGGTCGAGCAGGCTGTTGAGGCGCTCGATCTCCGCGCCGATCAGTTCGATCAGTTCGCGTTCGTCCTCGTCGCGGTGCTGGGCGCGCCGCGCCAGCAGCTGGGCAGCACCCTTGAGCCCGGCCAGCGGATTGCGCAGTTCGTGGGCCAGGCCCTTCAGCGCCGCGCTGAGCGCGTTCGGCAGGGCCTGCGCCGGGTCCGGCGTGGGGAACTCGTCGACCGGATGCGCTTCCAGCAGCCAGCCGCCGTCGTCCAGCCGCGACAGCCAGCCCTCGGCAAAGCGCGGGGGTTCGCCGGGCACCGCCAGGGCCATGCGGTGCAGGCGCAGCACGTCGCGCTCGTCGTTGCGCAGGAACCGGGCCAGCGCATCGCCCTGCACTTCCAGCGAGGCCAGCGGCTGGTCGAGCAGGCGCCGCACGCTGACCCCGAGCCAGCGCGCGAAGGCGGGATTGGCGCCGCGCAGGCGGCCGTCGGTATCGGCCCAGACCACCGGGGTGCCAAGGGCGGAAAGCGGGGGCGGCGGGGTGTTCATGGCCATTGCACCAATGTAGTGCAAAGCCGAGCAGGCGGCACGGGCGAGCGGCGCATGGCGCGGCCGCTGCCCTCGCGGATGGCGCGTCGCGCAGCCGCCTGACGACCAGTGGGTGGTGCCACCCGGCCCTGCATCGCGACGCAACCAGGAATCTTGCGGAAAGCCGGGGGTGTGGCGAGGCGAATGGCCACGCGGAATACCTCGATCTTTTGAGAATGGCCGGCGCTTCCCCCCAGGAAGCGCCGGCGAAGGCCGCGGCCGCGCGGACCGGCCACCAGCGCCGGCCACACGTCCTGCGACAAGGCCCGCGACCGCCGTCGCGGGCCGGCGAAACTCACAATTCGTAGGCGGATTCGCCATGCGAGGTGATGTCCAGACCCTCGCGCTCGGCGTCTTCCGGCACGCGCAGGCCGATCACCAGCTTGGCGATCAGGAAGCCGACCACCGAGACCACGCCGATCCAGCCGACGGTGATCAGCACGCCTTCGGCCTGCACCAGCACTTGGTGGCCCATGGTCACGCCCTCGGCGTAGCCCATGCCACCCAGCGCCTTGTCGGTGAACACGCCGGTGAGGATCGCGCCGACGATGCCGCCGACGCCGTGCACGCCGAACACGTCCAGGGTGTCGTCGGCATTGAGCAGCTTCTTCAGCCCGGTCACGCCCCACACGCAGATCACTCCGGCGGCCACGCCGATGGCGATGGCGCCGAACGGCCCCACGGTGCCGGCGGCGGGGGTGATGCCGACCAGGCCGGCGACCATGCCCGAGGCCACGCCCAGCGCCGAGGACTTGCCCTTGATCACCTTCTCGGTCAGCGACCAGGCCAGCACCGCCGCGGCGGTGGCCAGCAGGGTGTTGAGGAAGGCCAGTGCGGCGGTGGCGTTGGCTTCCAGCGCCGAGCCGGCGTTGAAGCCGAACCAGCCCACCCACAGCAGCGAGGCGCCGACGAAGGTCAGGGTCACGTTGTGCGGCTTCAGCGCGGTGTGGCCGAAGCCCAGGCGCTTGCCGACGAAGTAGGACCCGACCAGACCGGCCACGCCGGCATTGATGTGGACCACGGTGCCGCCGGCGAAGTCCAGCGCGCCCTTGCCGAACAGGAAGCCGGGGGCCGACCACACCATGTGCGCCAGCGGCAGGTAGCCGAAGGTGAACCAGATGACCACGAACAGCAGCACCGCGGCGAACTTCACCCGCTCGGCGAAGGCGCCGACGATCAGCGCGCCGGTGATGCCGGCGAAGGTCAACTGGAAGGCGACGAACACATACTCCGGCAGCTTGAAGCCCTTGGAGAAGGTGTCGGCCAGCGTGGTGGTGTCGACGCCGGCCAGCAGCGCCTTGTGCAGCGTGCCGATGAACGGACCGCCATCGGCGAACGCCAGGCTGTAGCCGTACACCACCCACAGCACCGCGATCAGCGAGAACACCACGCCGACCTGGATCAGCACCGACAGCACGTTCTTGGCGCGGACCATGCCGCCGTAGAACAGCGCCAGGCCGGGCACCACCATCAGCAGCACCAGCAGCGTGGAGGTGAGCATCCAGGCGACGTCGCCCTTGTCCACCACCGGCGCCGGCGTGGCCGCGGCCGCGGCCGCGGCCGGCGCGGCGGCCGGCGCAGGCGGCGGCGTCAGTTGTTCGGTGACCACGTCCGGCGTCGGCGCCGGGGTGGTTTCGGCCTGGGCGAAGGCCTTGCCGGGGATGCCGACCGCCATCGCGCTGACCAGCATCAGCATGCATACCGCGTAGAACCGGGCCTTCCACCCGGCGAACAGACCTGTCTTCATGAAGGGCTCCAAGGTGGGGTTAGAGCGCATCGGCGCCGATTTCGCCGGTACGGATGCGGACGACCTGCTCGATGGCGGTGACGAAGATCTTGCCGTCGCCGATCTTGCCGGTGCCGGCCGCGCCCTGGATCGCCTCGACCACGGCATCCAGACGCTCGTCGGTCACCACGGTCTCGATCTTGATCTTGGGCAGGAAGTCGACGACGTACTCGGCACCGCGATACAACTCGGTGTGGCCCTTCTGCCGACCGAAGCCCTTGACCTCGGTGACGGTGATGCCGGACACCCCAGCCTGCGACAAGGCCTCGCGGACCTCGTCGAGCTTGAATGGCCGGATGATGGCGGTGATCAGTTTCATGCGCATACCCCGTTGGTGGAAGGAACCGGCCGCCGAAGGCCGACCGGCACTGGGCCCATCGACCGCGCCGCGAACGGCGCGGGTGCTGCTGCGCGATGCGTTCCGTGGATCACGCCGTGGCCCACCGCACCCAAGGTGCGGCGGCGACGGCGACGTGGGAGGGAACGTGGCCCACGGCACGCAAGCGCTCTGTTGCGCGGTCCATCCCCTGGACACTCGATGACGCGATGGTGGGCGCGGACCACCTGCGCGGCTCCCCAGCCGGGCAGGTGGCGGCGATGGCGAAGGAGGGAGGGGAAGCCTTCGCCATCGCCGCGCGTGGAACTCAGTTGGCGTAGTACAGCTGGTATTCCAGCGGGTGCGTGGCCGCGCGGAACTTGGTCACTTCCTGCATCTTCAGCGCGATGTAGCCGTCGATGAAGTCGTCGGTGAACACGCCGCCGGCCTTGAGGAACTCGCGGTCGGCGTCCAGCGCTTCCAGCGCCTGGTCGAGGCTGGAGCACACCTGCGGGATCTGCTTCTCCTCTTCCGGCGGTAGGTCGTACAGGTCCTTGTCGCTGGGCGCGCCCGGGTCGATCTGGTTCTTGATGCCGTCCAGGCCGGCCATCATCAGCGCGGCGAAGGTCAGGTAGCCGGACTGCAGCGGATCCGGGAAACGGATCTCGATGCGGCGCGCCTTCGGGTTGGACACCCACGGAATGCGGCACGAGGCCGAACGGTTGCGCGCCGAGTAGGCCAGCATCACCGGCGCCTCGAAGCCCGGGACCAGACGCTTGTAGCTGTTGGTGCCGGAATTGGTGAAGGCGTTGATCGCCTTGGCGTGCTTGAAGATGCCGCCGATGTACCACAGCGCCATCTGCGACAGGCCGCCGTAGCCGTCGCCGGAGAACAGGTTGGTGCCGCCCTTGGCCAACGACTGGTGCACGTGCATGCCCGAGCCGTTGTCGCCGACGATCGGCTTGGGCATGAAGGTCGCGGTCTTGCCGTTGCGGTAGGCGACGTTCTTGATGATGTACTTCATCATCATCAGCTCGTCGGCCTTCTTCACCAGCGAGTTGAACTTGGTGCCGATCTCGCACTGGCCGGCGGTGGCCACTTCGTGGTGGTGCACTTCGACTTCGATGCCGACCTGCTCCAGGGTCTTGCACATCTCGGCGCGCAGGTCCTGCAGCGAGTCGGTCGGCGGCACCGGGAAGTAGCCGCCCTTGACCGCCGGACGGTAACCGCTGTTGCCGCCTTCGATCTTGCTGCCGCTGCTCCAGGCCGCCTCTTCCGAATCGATCTTGAAGAAGGTGTGGCCCATCTCGTTGCCGAAGCGCACGCCGTCGAAGATGAAGAATTCCGGCTCCGGGCCGAAGAACGCCTGGTCGGCGATGCCGCTGGACTTCAGGTAGGCCTCGGCGCGCTTGGCCACGCCGCGCGGGTCGCGGCCGTAGCTCTGCATGGTGGCCGGGTCGAGGATGTCGCAGGTCAGCACCAGGGTCGGATCGGCCATGAACGGATCGACGAAGGCGGTGTCGGCGTCTGGCAGCAGGACCATGTCCGACTCGTTGATGCCCTTCCAGCCGGCGATCGAGCTGCCGTCGAACATCTTGCCTTCCTCGAACAGCGCCGGCTCGATGATGCTGACCGGGAAGGTGACGTGCTGCTGCACGCCGCGCATGTCGACGAAGCGCAGGTCGACGAACTCGATCTTGTTGTCCTTGACCAGCTTCTCAATAGTTTCCGCAGACATTCGATGCAACCTCGGGTTGTGAAGGGCGTGGGCGAGTATCAGCAATCGCCATGCCAAGCGTGTGGCACTCACAAGCCCTTGATTCTGCTGAAGCGTGCACGCGAAGGATGCAAATGCACTGCACTTTCGTGGTGCATTCACACCTGAACGCACCAAATTTGTGCGCGAGGCGGATGCTCTATCCTTGCGCAGCTTCCCCTCCCCCAAAGCGACCCTCTCCCCCATGAGCGATCTGTTGTCGGCCCTGCTGCTGGGCATCATCGAAGGCCTGACCGAATTCCTGCCCATTTCCAGCACCGGGCACCTGTTGATCGCCGAGCGCTGGCTCGGCCACCGGTCCGACTTCTTCAACATCGTGATCCAGGCCGGCGCGATCCTGGCCACCACCCTGGTGTTCCGGCAGCGCCTGTGGGATCTGGCCACCGGCCTGGGCGACCGTGCCAACCGCGACTACGCCTTCAAGCTGGGCGCCGCCTTCCTGGTGACCGCGGTGGTCGGTCTCATCGTCCGCAAGGCCGGCTGGCAGTTGCCGGACAGCGTGCAGCCGGTGGCCTGGGCGCTGGTGATCGGCGGCGTGTGGATGCTGGTGGCCGAGTACTTCGCTGCGCGCATGCCAGAGCGCGAGACGGTGACCTGGACGGTGGCCATCGCGGTCGGCCTGGCGCAGGTGGTGGCCGGCGTGTTCCCCGGCACCTCGCGCTCGGCGGCGACGATCTTCCTGGCGATGCTGCTGGGCCTGAGCAAGCGCTCGGCCGCGGCCGAGTTCGCCTTCCTGGTCGGCATTCCGACCATGTTCGCGGCCAGCGCCTACTCGTTCCTGGAGCTGTACAAGGACGGCGGCCTGGGCAGCGAGAACTGGGGCGACGTGGCCCTGGCCTTCGTCGCCTCGATGGTCACCGGCTTCGTGGTGGTGAAGTGGCTGCTGGGCTACATCAAGTCGCACCGCTTCACCGCCTTCGCGGTGTACCGGATCGTGCTGGGCGCGGCGCTGCTGCTGTGGTTGCCGGCGGCGTGAGGGTTTGAGCTGGCGTCTCCCTTCTCCCATCGGGAGAAGGTGCCCCGCAGGAGCGGATGAGGGTACGGACGAAGCCTCGCAATGACAGATCGGCGAGGCGCTGCGCGCCCCGACCCTCACCCCAACCCCTCTCCCGAGGGGAGAGGGGCTTCGGCTTCTCCCTTCTCCCATCGGGACCATGGCCCCCTTTTCGGGGGAAGGTGCCCCGAACGGGCGGATGAGGGTACGGGCGAAGCCTCGCAATGTCAGATCGGGCTAAGCGCTTCGCGCGCCGGACCCTCACCCCAACCCCTCTCCCGGCGGGAGAGGGGCTTTACGGCTCACTTCGCGGCCGGATTGAGGCTGTAGGTGCCGTGCAGGCTGGCTTCGGCCAGCACGTGGCCCTGCATCGCGCGCAAGGCGTCGGCGGCGGTGAAGCGTGCCGGCACGTCCAGGCGCGCCACGTCCAGGGCGAACAGGCGGAAGAAGTAGCGGTGCACGCGCAGGTCGTTGGCCGGCGGATACGGGCCGTCGTAGCCGTGGTAGTCGCCGCCCATCGCCGCGTCGCCGGCGAACCAGTCGGTGTAGCTGTTCAGCCCCTGCCGCGCGCCGTCCAGGCCGGGCGGTTGCTGCTTGCCCTTGGCCACTACGCCGTCGCTGGCGCTGCCTTCGGCGATCTCGCGCAGGTCGGCCGGCAGGTCCACCGCCACCCAATGCACGAATTCGGTGCGCGGTTGTTCGACCGGGATCTGCACGTCGTCGCGGCCGACCATCTCGGCCACGGTCGGCACGTCCGGATCAACGCACAGCAGCACGAAGGACTGGGTGCCGGCCGGCACCGCGTCCCAGACCAGGTGGGGGTTGCGGTTGCCGCCGAAGCCGTCGGCCTGGCCCATCGCGTAGGTCGCGGCGATGGGCTGACCCGGCTGGATGCTGTCACTGCGAAGACGCATGCGTGAATCTCCTTGGGGAATCAGGTTTCAGGGTAGCCAAGGCGCACCGCCACCGGCGTCAGCAGCGCGAACGCCGCGGACAGCGGGGCGGCGTAGGCGCGCCAGTGGCCGGCAGCCAGGCGTGGCGGGCCGACCGTGGCGATGGTCGGGAACGCCACGCCGAACGCCTGCTCCAGCGCCGCCGCCACGCCGGCCGGATCGTGCTCGGTCCCGTCCAGGCGCACCAGGTGGTGCGGATACAGATCCTGTTCGTGCAGGTCGGCGACCTGCGCCAGCACCGCCGCCAGCCACTGCGCACCGGTCTCCGGCGAGGCCAGGCCCAGCGGCGCCGGGGCACCGTTGGCCAGCCAGTCCAGCAGCATGTCGCGCGGGTCGCGCAGTACCACCAGCAGCCGCCCTTCCGGCAGGTGCGGGCGCAGCGCGCGCAGCAGCGCGTTGTCCCACCACAGCAGCCAGTCGACGATGTTGCCGTCGCCGACGCCGCGTGCCGGCAGTTGCGCGCGCCACTCAGCGACCAGCGCCGCACCGTCCAGGGCGCCGCTGTCCAGTTCCTCGACGCTGCGGAAGCGCTGCAGGCCGTCGGTCGGCGGCTGCGGACCGAAGCGGTCGCCGCGCAATACCGGGCTGGCCGCGTCGATCACCGCGATCACCCGCTCCACGCCGCTGCCCGGCGGACCCCAGACGAACAGCGGGCGGGCCTGGTTCTGCGGGTCGACAGTGCCCAGCGGCGGCCACTGCGCCGGGGCCTGGCCCAGCGGCGGCAGCGGCAGGCGGTGCGACAGCTGTTCCTCCTGGAAGGCCACCCAGGTCACCAGCGCGTCGTCCGGGCGCCCGGCCGCATCCTGCACCGCCGCCAGCCAGGGCCGCACCACGGTGCGGTCGCGTTCGGGCATGCGCTGCATCAGGCCGTGCACGTGGGCGATGGCGGCGTCGTGCTCGCCGCGCTCCAGCAGCGCCTCGACCAGGCGTTCCTCGCCGCTGAGCCGGCCCGGTTCCAGCGCCACGATGCGCTGCGCCACGGCCTCGCCCTGATCGCGCTCGCCGGCCATGTCGTGCACCCGCAGCTGCGCTTCCAGCGCCGGCACGTGCGCCGGCATCGCCGCCTGCCAGCGCGCGATCAGCGCGCGTGCCTCGGGGCCGCCCACCGGCTCCAGCGCCAGCCGCGCCAGCCACAGGTCGTGGGCGTCGGTGGTGGTGGCCAGCGCCGCTTCCAGGGTGGCGCGGGCATCGTCGATCGTGCCCAGGCGCTGCCAGGCGATCAGCGCCGCATGCAGGGTGCGGCGGTCGGCCGGGGCCACCGCCAGGGTGCGGCGCAGGTGGTCCAGCGCCTCGGCCGGGCGGTCGGCCTGCAGGGCGTACTCGCCGGCCAGCCGGCGCATGTTGGCGGTATCGCCGGACGGATCGGCCAGCACCGTCTCCAGCGCGGTGATGGCGTCGTCCAGGCGGCCCTGGCGGTAGGCCAACTGCGCGACCAGCGCCATCATCGCCGCGCCGGTGCCCGGAGTGAGCGCGGCGACGCGGCGGAATGCGGTCTCGGCGAAGGCGAAGTGCTGCTTGTCCAGATAGGCGAAACCCAGCGCGTAGAGCAGGCGGGGATCGTCCGGCAGCGCGTTGCTGGCGCGCGAGAGCAGCGCCAGCGCGCGGTCGGCGTCGCCGCGGCGCAGCGCCAGCATGCCGTCCACGCCGAGCAGTTGCGGATGCTCCGGCTGCAGGCGCGCGGCGGTGCGGCTGAGCCGCTCCACTTCGTCCAGGTCGCCGCGGCCCAGCGCCAGGTGCGCGCGCATCACGTAGGCGAGGAATTCGTTGGGATCCAGCGCCGCGGTCTGCGCCAGCGCGTTCTCGGCCTGGGCCAGGTCGTTGGCGCTGACCAGCATGCCGGCGTGCAGCAGGTGCAGGCTGGCGTCTTCCGGCGCCAGCGCGATCGCGCGGCCGATGCTGTCGAGGGCGGCGGCAGTCTCGCCGTGCTGCTGCTGCGCCAGCGCCAGCCAGCGGAAGGCCTGCGGGTCGTCGGCGGCCTCGGCGGCCCAGGTCTGGGCGAGACGCAGCGCGTCGGCGGTGTCCTGGCGGCGCAGGGCGTCGAGAATGGGCTGGTGCATGTAGGTCCGGCGTTGGGGCAAACCCGCATTGTAGCGGGAGCGCCCGGCCGCCCTGCGCGGGCACCTGCGTCCGCGCGGCGGGCACATCGGGCGCATCGGGCCTCGCTGGGAGCGGCCGTGTCGCCGACGCTGCCGGGGGACTGAGGCGACGCGCCTGCGAGGTTTGCCGAGCATGCCGGCCGCGTAGATGACCCGTGCGCCGGGCAGCGCTACGTGGTGGCGGCGGTGATGGTGCGGGAACGGCGGAAGGAGCATCGACGCGTGCCGCACCCGGGAATCCCGGTGCGCCCACCTTGCTGACCGCCTGCCGCACGCCGGCGCGGGCGAGATCGCCCGCCGGCCTGCGCGCAACGCCGGTCAGGCCTCCACCAGCCCCTCGGTCAGCCGTTCGGCCACCCAGCGTTCGGCGAAGCCGTCGCCGCGCGCGTTCTCGATGAAGCCGCAATGCCCGCCCCAGCGGGCGATCTCCAGCCGCGCGAGGTCGGGCAAGCGCCAGCTGCGGAAGTCGTCCAGCGGAATCACCGGATCGTCCTCGGCCATCAGGATGTCGGCCGGCACGCGCAGGCCTTGCAGGCGCTCGCCGGCGATGCAGTAGCTGTCGAAGTAGGCGTCCAGGCTGGCGAAGCCGGCGTGGCGCTCGGCCAGCCAGGCCATCAGCCCACGCATGTCCAGCGCCAGGGTGGCGTCGTCGTAGCCGTGGCGGTCGGGGAACAGTTCGCGCTTGCGCAGCAGCGACTCGCGCCACTTGCGGCGGAAATACCAGTCGTAGAACTGCGGGCCGTTCTCGATCCGCTGCATGGTGGTGGCCGGGTCCAGCAACGGGCACACCGCGGCCACGTGCTGCAGCGGCAGGCCCGCCGCCGGCGCGCGCAGCGCCAGGCGCAGGGCGAAGTTGCCGCCCAGCGAGTAGCCGGCGGCGAGCAGGGTCGGCGCCGGGAAGCGCCGCCACAGGTCGCAGGCGGCGTTGACCACTTCGTCCAGGCGCTCGGAGTGGAACAGGTCCACGTTGAGGTGGTGGGTGCCGCCGTGGTCGCGGAAGTTGAGCCGGAACACCTGGTAGCCCAGCGCCAGCATCTTCGCCGCGGTCAGGCGCATGTAGCTGGAGTCGGCGCTGCCTTCCCAGCCGTGCAGCAGCAGCACGGTGCCGCGCGGCGCTTCCCCAGCCGGCACGCTGAGCCAGCCCTGCAGGCGCACGCCATCGCCGCCGTCGAGGATGTGCGAGGTGGTGGTGGCGCCGCTGGCGGCGAGCAGTTGTTCGCCACGGCGCACGCGCAGCAGGCTGGAACCCAGTACCGATTGGACGTGCGGGTTGCGCAGCCAGCGAGGGGGGGAGTAATCGGTTGCGTTCATGGGCAGCGAGCTTGCACCCGTCGACTGGAGTAATCGGTCAGGCGCGGCGTGGTCGGTGTCCCGCTGTTCAGGGTTGTGCCATCGCCGTGACGATGCGCGCGCGCGAGATCTCGGCGATGCGCCGGCGCCCTTCCACGTCCTGCAGCCGGATCGGTTCCAGGAAATGCACCTCGGCCACCCGCCCCGGCTCGCCGAGCAGGCGCAGGAAGTTGGCGAAGAAACTCTCGTGAGGACCGAACGCGACGATCTGCTGCGCAGAGCCGCCGGCACCGTAGCGCAGCGCCACCGGCTGCACCGCCACCTCGGCCTCGACCGCGGCCTGGAAGATGCGCGCATGGAACGGCCCCACGTCCTGGCCGCCGCGGGTGCGCCCTTCCGGGAACACGCCGACCGAGCACCCGGAGCGCAGCCGCTCCAGCATCGCCTGCAGCACGCCGCCCAGCGACTCGGTGCTGCCGCGCTGGTGGAAGATGGTCTGCCCGCGCGCGGCCAGCCAGCCGACCAGCGGCCAGCCGGCGATCTCGCGCTTGGCGACGAAGCCCATCATGCGCTGGCTGTGCAGCATCACGATGTCGATCCAGCTGACATGGTTGGCGACGAACAGCACCGGATTGGGCAGCGGCGCGCCGATGCGGCGCACGCGCAGGCCGAAGATGCGCAGCAGCCAGGTCGACCACCAGCAGACCATGCGGTCGCCGAAGGATTCGGTGCCGGCGCGGCCGGGCGACAGCGCCATGCACACCAGCAGGAACGGCAGCGACAACAGCACGTGCAACGCCAGCAGCGGCACGCGGTAGCCGTAACGAACCCAGCGCAGCGCCCCACCGTATTGGCGCATGGCGGGTGGGGAGAACTCGCTCATTCGAACAAGGGTACCGGAAGCGGGGGCCTAGCGGACAATTGTGTCACCCCGAAGACGCGGCCGCAGACACGTCGCCCGTGACCGCCGAGGCAGGGTTCAGCCCGGGACCGGGCTCAGCCGCGGTCGACCACCGCCAGGGTCAGCCGCGACACGCACACCGGCTTGCCGGCCGCGTCCTCGATGTGGATCTCCCACACCTGCGTGGTCCGGCCCACGTGCAGCGGCCGCGCGGTGCCGGTGACCACGCCGCTGCGCGCGGCGCGCAGGTGGTTGGCGTTGATTTCCAGGCCAACGCAGATCCGCCCCGGCTCCACGCACAGGTTGCCGGCGGTGCTGCCCAGGGTCTCGGCCAGCACCACCGATGCGCCGCCGTGCAGCAGCCCGTACGGCTGCCGCGTGCGCGCGTCCACCGGCATCGTCGCCCGCAGCCAGTCCGGCCCGGCCTCGGTGAAGACGATGCCCAGGTGCGCGATCAGGGTGTCGCGGCAATCGGCGTTGAGGACGGCGAGATCGGCAGGTTCGCGGAAGGGCATGTGTTGGACTCCATGCAGGGGGAAGAATGTCGAAGTGCCGGGACTCGGGGCCCGGGACCCGGAACCCGGGAGAAGCAAGCGCCAAGGCATGCGCCGCATCCGGGCCGACTCCCCCAACCCCCGACGCACTGCACAGTGATGCGCCCGGCGTCCGCTTTTTGCTTATCCGGGTCCCGGGCCCCGGGTCCCGACCTTTCAGAGAATCGGCACCAGCCCCGAGCCGAACGCGGTCAACATCCGCACCAGCAGCCACTTCGGGCCGACGTTGACCTCGGGGAAGTCGCCGACCGCGCTGTAGCAGCGGTGGAAACCGGGGTCGCGCCGGGTCAGCGGCGCCGGGCAGTCGGGGCCGGGCTGGAATTCGTAGTCGGTGGCGTAGCGCCATGGCCAGAAGTCCAGCACCGGCAGCGCCTCGGAAACCTTGCCCATGCTGTAGTTCAGGCCCGACAGCACCGGCGGCTTGACCCGCGGCGCCACCACCCAGGAGTTCTCCGGCTCGATGTCGCGGCCGATGCTGGCCGCCAGCGCCTGCGCGAACGCCGGATCGTCGACGATCACCGCACCCTCGGTGTTGTAGGTCTCGCTGCGCGGGTCGAAGTTGTGGGTGCCGATCACGCCGACGCGGCGGTCCACCACCAGCGACTTGGCGTGCAGGCCCATGCGCGCGCCCTCGCGGGTCACCGGCAGCGGCCGGTTGGCGATGCGCCGGCTCAGGTACGATGGACGGGTCTCGGTGCGCAGCACGCGGCGCGCGACCTGGCTGCCGTCGCCGCGGCTGCCGGACGGCCCGCCACTGCCGCTGCCCAGCAGCGAACTGCGTCCGGCCGCGCTGCCGCCCAGCAACGTGGTGCGGCCGCGGCCGGGATCGCCGGCGCTCTCGCCTGCGTTGTCGCCGCTGGCCGGCGTGGCCGGCACCTCGCCCTGCAACGGCGCCGGCAGCAGGTTGGCGTAGTCCACCGGCGCATCCAGCGGGAACGGCTTGTACTCGTAGATGTCGAAGCCCAGTTCGCGCAGGTTGCGGCGCTTGTACTTGTAGGACAGTGCATACACCACCGGGTTGTCGGTGGCGGCCAGGCTGTTGGTGGCCACCACCACGCGCGGTGGCGGGGTGCGCTTGCGCAGGTCGCGGAAGATCTCCTGCGCGGGGTCCGACAGCACCAGGTACGGCGTCTGCAGGATGATCTCCTGGCGTGCGTCGGCAATCAGCCGGTCGAGCTTGGGCGCGGTGGAGATGGCCTTGGGGCCGTGCTCGCGGCGGTGCTTCTGCGGCAGGTCGGCGACGTAGTCCACATGCTTCACCGGCAGCGCCGGCAGCACGAAGGCGTTCTCCACGAAGGCCGGATCGGACGCCTCCTCGCTGACCCGCTGCACCCGCTCCGGGCGCAGGAACTGCGCCGGCGGCATCGCCGGCACGCCCTGGCGCAGCAGCAGCTTGCCGACGTCGTTGAGCCGCGCCACCGGCACGCTGCGCCGGGCCGCCCAGTAGGCGTCGAAATTGGCGGCCATCGACCGCGCCACCGGGCCGGCGACCAGCACGTCGCGGTCGCGGAAGTTGTACTCGGCGTCCCAGTCGAAATAGTCGTCCTGGTAGTTGCGCCCGCCGACCACGCCGATCGCATCGTCGATCACCAGCAGCTTGTTGTGCATGCGCTGGTTGAAGCGGCGGAAACAGCACAGCACGCTGGCGGCGTAGTGGAAGTAGTTGGGCTTGGCCAGGCCGAAGGTGGGGTTGTAGATGCGCAGCGAGAAGTTCTCGTGCGCGCCGGCCAGCGCGCCGAGGATCTGCAGGTCGGAGATCGCCGAGAGCTGGTCGATCAGCACGCGCACCTGCACGCCGCGCCGCGCCGCGGCCAGCAGCTCGTCCATCACCAGCCGCGCGCTGTCGTCCTTGTCGAAGATGTAGGTCTGCAGGTCGATGCTGCGGCTGGCGCTGCGGATCAGGTTGACCCGCGCCACCAGCGCTTCTTCGCCGTGGTCGAGGATGGTGGCGTAGTGGCGCGGCGCGCCGTCGCCGGACTGGGCGAAGGCCTTGCCGGCCAGCCCGCGCAGCGGCGAGGCCAGCGCGCAGTGGTCCCCGCGCGTGCAGTCGACCTGGCGGTCGCGCGCGGCCTCGGCGATCGCCACGGCGCGGCCGTGCTGCGCCTGCGACAGGCTCGCGCAGCCGCTGCCGAGCAGCAGCGCCACCACCACCAGCACCCGCATCAATTTCGATATCACCGAGTGGCCGCCTCGGTCAGGCGTGCGCGCAGCACGAAGGTGACCCGGTCGCTCAAGGCCAGATCCCACTTGTCCATTCCGTAACGTCCACGCAATACCGTACCGCGGCTGATGACGTCGCAATCATAGCCTGCGCGGGCGCATGCGGCCGGCATGACGGTCAGCGTCTCGGCGTGGCTGATCCCGCGGATGCTCAGGATGCCGGGGATCGGCCCGCCCTTGCCCAGCACCTGCGGCGAGAACGGCTGCGAGTCGAAGGACACGGTGGGGTAGCGCGGCGCGTCGAAGAAATCCTCGCCGCGCATCCAGCCGGTGTAGCGCGGCTTGCCGGGGATTTCCACGTAGGCGGTGAACAGGCGCAGGTGCACCTGATGGCGGCCGTCGGGCAACACGTGCACGGTGCCCTCGTAGCGCGGGAAGAAGCCTTCGATGCGCTGGCCGAAGCGGGTGCGGATCTCGAACCCGAAGCGCGACTGCGCCGGGTCCAGGGCGTATTCGCCGGGCGCCAGCAAGGCCGGCGTCACCTGCGCGTGGCCGACGGCGCACCACAGACACAACGGCAGCAGCGCGGCGCACAGCGCCGGCCGCAGGAGCCTGCGCAGCGGGCTCAGGGCCACCAGAACGCGGTCAAGCGCGCCACGCCCGGCTCGATCGCCGCGTCGTGCGGGACCCCGAGTACGGCGACGCTGGCGGTGGGCATGCCGCGGTAGTCGCCGGACTGGCCGCTGTGCATCAGTGCCGCCAGCCGCTCCAGGCCCGGGTTGTGGCCGACCAGCAACAGCCGCTCGACGTCGCGGTGGCCGTCCAGCAGATCGGCCAGGGTGCCCGAGGTCGCCTCGTAGATGCGCGGCTCCAGGCGCTGCTCGACGTAGCCGGTCAGCTCCAGCACCGCCTCCAGGGTTTCGCGCGCGCGCCGCGCCGGCGAACACAGCACCCGGTCCGGCACCAGCCGCTGCTCCAGCAGCCAGCGCCCGGCGGCTTCGGCCTCGGCCAGGCCGTGCGGCGACAGCGGCCGGTCGAAATCGGCCTGGCCGGTGTCGGCCGGTTCGGCGTGGGCATGGCGCAGCAGGATCACTTCTCGCAAAACGATGGTCATCGGTCAGGCCTTCTTGAGCCACTTGAGCAACGGTTCCCAGTCCTGCTGGTGGTCGCGGACCTGGACGGAGTGGTAATCGAACAGGCTGCGGCCCAGCCCCACCAGCACCACGTAGGCCTGGCTGTCGCGCAGTTGCGCCACCACCGGGTAGGGCCATTCGGCGAGCATCTGCAGCGCCTGCTGGGTGGCATTGGTCCAGGGCTTGCTGCGGTTGAGCACCAGCCCGACCGGCAGCTTGCGCTGGTGCACCCGCGGCACCTTGGCCAGGGTGTTGAGGAAGCCGACGGTGGCCTCGATGTCCAGCGCCGAGGGCATCACCGGCACCACCACTGCGTCGGCCTCGTCGAGGAAGTGGGTCAGGTCCTCGGCCATGGCGCCGGCGGCGGCGTCGACGATCACCCGCTGCGCGTCGTCGGGCAGCGCCGCGCGCCAGCTGCGCTTGCGGCTGGCGTCGATCGGCAGCACCGCGCTGTCCAGGCCGGCACGGCGTTCGGCCCAGCGGGTCGAGGAGCCCTGCGGATCGGCATCGGCCAGCACCGTGCGCTTGCCTGCCAGCGCGTAGGACGCCGCCAGGTGCGTGGCGACCGTGGTCTTGCCCACGCCGCCCTTGGAGCCGGCCACCAGGATCGTCTTCATGCACGCCTCGCTTCCGGGGGAAGAAGCCGGAGCGTACACCGGCCCTACGTCAGCCGGTAGTCAACGCGCAGCACGCCGCCAGCCGCCGGGCTTGCTATCGTGGCGGCCCCCTTCGCCTTCCGATGCCATGAGCGAGCTGCAGGACCTGGTCGCGCTGATCCGCGCCAACACGCCCCTGATCGTGATCGAGACGCAGGAGGAGGCGCGCATCGTCGACCTGTTCCGGCAGGCATTGATGCAGGTCTGGCGCGCCCTGCACCGCTGGTCGATCACCGAGGGCCTGCGCCGCATCGACCTGGACCGCGAGGACCCGCCGAGCGGGCCGCCGGACGCCAGCGCGGTGCTGCAGGCGATCAAGCAGGCCGATCAGCGCGGCATCTACCTGCTGCTCGACGTCACCCCGTACCTGGGCTACGCCAGCCACCAGCGCCTGCTGCGCGACATCGTCGAGCGCCGGCACTGCCAGCCGCACGTGCTGGTGCTGATCGGCACGCGGATCGAGCTGCCGGCCGAGCTGGAAGCGCTGGCGACCCGCTTCAATCCGCGCCTGCCCGACGCCAACGCCCTGCTGAAGATGGTGCAGGAGGAGGCTCTGGGCTATGCGCGCGAGTTCGGCGGACGCCGGGTCGAGGTCGACGGCGACGCGGTCAAGCAGATCCTGCGCAACCTGCGCGGGCTCAGCCTGATCGACGCGCGGCGCATCGCCCGGCAACTGATCTACGCCGACGGCGCGCTCACCGCATCCGATCTGCCGCAACTGGCCAAGCTCAAGTTCGAACTGCTCAACCGCAGCGGCCACCTGCAGTACGACAACGATGCCACGCGCTTCGAGGACGTGGCCGGCGCGCGCCGGCTCAAGCAATGGATCGCGCAGCGCCGCGCGGTGTTCGCCGGCACCGCGCCGCCGGGGCTGGACCCGCCCAAGGGCGTGCTGCTGCTCGGCGTGCAAGGCTGCGGCAAGTCGATGCTGGCCAAGGCCACCGCGGCGGGGTTCGGCGTGCCGCTGCTGCGCCTGGACATGGGCGCGCTGTACGCCAAGTATCACGGCGAGACCGAGAAGAACCTGCGCGACGCGCTGGCCGCGGTCGAGCAACTGGCGCCGTGCGTGCTGTGGATGGACGAGATCGAGAAAGGCCTGGCCAGCGGCGGCGAGGACGGCGGCGTATCGCGGCGCGTGCTCGGCACGCTGCTGACCTGGATGGCCGAACGCGGCAGCGCCGACGGCAGCGCCGCGGTGTTCATCGTCGCCACCGCCAACCAGGTGCACGAGCTGCCGGCGGAACTGCTGCGCAAGGGCCGCTTCGACGAGATCTTCTTCGTCGACCTGCCCGACCCGCAGACGCGCGTGGAGCTGTTGCGCCTGCACCTGACGCGGCGGCAGCTGCATGCGGACGCGTTCGCGCTACCGGCCTTGGCTGCCGCCGCCGACGGGTTCTCCGGTGCCGAGATCGAGCAGGCGATCGTCTCCGGGCTGTATGCCGCGCACGCCGAACAGCGGCCGCTGGATACCGAGCTGCTGATGCAGGAGATCCGCACTACCCGACCGCTGTCGGTGCTGATGGCCGAACAGGTGCAGGCGCTGCGCAGCTGGGCCAGCGGGCGGACGGTGCCGGCGGATTAGCGGCGGGCGGTTGGTGACAACGGGCGATGCCGCTATGCGAGGCTGCGCCCGACCCTCACCCCAACCCCTCTCCCGGGGGGAGGGGCTTTGATTTCTCCCTTCTCCCTCCGGGAGAAGGTGCCCCGCAGGGGCGGATGAGGGTACGACGCGCACGCCATGCCAGATCCCACCGGTCCAGGTACCGCGCCACGGCGCAGGCTCAACGCAACGCCCCCAACAACCACGCCCAGGCCGGCAAGGTCGCCAGCGACAGCAGAATCCCGTAGCCGACCAGGGCCGCGGCCAGGCGCGGCGCCAGGCGATGCGAGATCGCCAGCAGCGCGGCGGTGATCATGGTCGGCATTGCCGATTCCAGTACGTTGGCCTGCAGCGCCTGCCCGCGCAGGCCCAGCACCCACGACAACGGCCAGGCCAGGGCCGGCAGCGCCAGCAGCTTCAGCACCAGGCCGGCGGCCAACGGCGCCAATTCTTCGCGCGGCAACCGCAACTGGATCGAGAATCCCACCGCCAGCATCACCAGCGGCAGCATCGCATCGGCCAGGTGTTGCAGGCCGGAGGCGATCCACGCCGGCGGCTGCGCCGGCATCAGGGTCAGCGCGAACAGCAGCGCCCACAGCGGCGGGAACCGCGCCATGCGCAACAACGTCTGCCGCGGCGATGGCGGCGCCTCGCCGCTGTAGCGCGCCAGCACGTACAGGCCGAAGCTGGACAGCAGCACGAAGGTGCCGAACTGGTCGTAGACCACCGCATACGGCAAGGCCGCCTCGCCAAGCAGCGCGCGCACCATCGGATAGCCGATGAAGCTGGAATTGCCCAGCGCCACGCACAGCAGCAGCACCGCCTGCTGATCCCGGCGCAGCCGCAACGGCCGGCGCAAGCCCAGCATCGCCAGCGCGCTCACGCCGGTCAGCAGCCACGGCGTCAGCATCAATCCGAGCAGTTCCAGATTGAACTGCAGGCGCGGCACGTAGATCAGCACCGAGGCCGGCAGGCACAGGTACAGCACCACCCCGTTGAGCACCTCGGTGGTGTTGGCCGGCAGGACGCGCTGACGCGCGAACAGCTTGCCGAGCGCCAGCATGACCAACATCAGGGCGAACGCATCGAAAGCCATCGGCACAGCACGAAATCAGCGGGTACGCGGCATCATCGCATGGCATGTGCACGCAGGCCGTCGAGGCGTCGGCGACCGAAGCCGCACCTGGCCTGCGCCCAGCACGCGCCGGCGCTCCGCGCAGGCGCGACGACACGGTGCGCTGTGCGACCGGGCACACCCGGACCCTAGATTGCGCCGGCCACCCGCGCAGGCCGCGTCGTGCTCCTGGACCCGCGTGCCTCAGGGCCAGGCCGGCGGCGCGGCCTTCCAGGCGGCCTGCACCTCCGCCAGGGTCGCGCGCTCGTCGTCGCGCCAGGCCGGCAGCAACGCCGCGAAATCGGCATTGGCGCCCCACTTGTCCGGCCAGGTGCGCGCCGCCGCGGCGTACCACTTCACCGCCTCGTCCTTGCGCTGCAGGCGCCACAACGTCAGCGCCAGGGTCGGCGGCAGCCAGTCCGGCGCCGCCGGGCGGCCGTTGACCAGTGCGCTCCACTGCGCCAGCGCGCGCGCCGGATCACCCGCGCGCAGCAGGTCCCAGCCATAGTTCCACTGCACCTGGCGCCGCTGCACGCCGGCGGGCAGCCCGTGCAACGCGGCCTGGTACAGCTGTTCGCCCAGTTCCTGGCGGCCGCCGGCCATGGCGATGCCGGCCAGCTGCGCGCGCGCCTCGTTGGCGTTGGGATCGCGCTGCACCGTACTGGCCAGACGATCCACCAGGGCCTCGCCGCTGCCGGCGATGGCGGTGACCGGACGGGTGGTGCCGCGGTCTTCGTCGAAGTAGAACTCTTTCGGTGCCGGCAATGCCTGCGCCCGCACGCTGGCCGCGGTGGCCAGGCCGATGCAGGCCAGCATCGCGGCCACTGCGTATGTGTATGCCTTCACTGCTGCAATCCCCTGGAGTGATCCCCTCACCCGGGTCCCATCCTACCCCGCCACGGCCGGCGTGGACGAGAACGGGCGCAAAAATCGCCGCTGATACAATCGGGGCGATCGCGCGCGGCAGGCGCTGCGCGCCCGCCAGCCTTCCATTTCCGGGCAAGCCATGAACCGCATCGTCGATCCGCGTCCGTCGTCCTCCCTCGCCGCAGCGGCCGCCGACGGCGTGGACACCCGCTATACGCTGGAAGACAAGTACACCCGCACCGATGGCCGCATCTATCTGTCCGGGGTGCAGGCGCTGGTGCGGTTGCCATTGATGCAGCAACTGCGCGACCGCGCCGCCGGGCTGAACACCGGCGGCTTCGTCAGCGGTTACCGCGGCAGCCCGCTGGGCGGTTTCGACCTGGAACTGTGGCGCGCGCGCAAGCATCTGGACGCGGCCAACGTGGTGTTCAAGCCCGGACTCAACGAGGACCTGGGCGCGACCATGGTCTGGGGCACGCAGCAGACCAACCTGTTCCCCGGCGCGCGCGTGGATGGCGTGTATGCCATGTGGTACGGCAAGGGCCCGGGCGTGGACCGCTGCGGCGACGTGTTCAAGCACGGCAACGCCGCCGGCACCTCGCGCCATGGCGGCGTGCTGGCGCTGGCCGCCGACGACCACGCGTGCCGCAGCTCGACCCTGCCGCACGGCTCGGAGGACGAGTTCGTCAGCGCGATGATGCCGGTGCTCAACCCGGCCGGGGTGCAGGACATCCTCGACATGGGCCTGCTCGGCTGGGCGATGAGCCGCTACACCGGGCGCTGGATCGGCTTCAAGACCATCGCCGAGACGGTGGAGTCCTCGGCCTCGGTGCAGGTGGATCCGTTCGCGCGGCAGATCGTGCTGCCGGAGGATTTCGAGCTGCCGCCGGGCGGCCTGAACATCCGCTGGCCGGATCCGCCGCTGGACCAGGAAATGCGCCTGCATCGCTACGCGGTGCGCGCGGCGCAGGCCTTCGCCCGCGCCAACGGCATCGACCGCACGGTGATGGATGCGCCGCAGGCGCGGCTGGGCATCGTCACCACCGGCAAGAGCTACCTGGACGTGCTGCAGGCGCTGGAATACCTGGGCCTGGACGCGGACGCCTGCGCGCGCATCGGCATCCGCGTGTACAAGGTCGGCATGACCTGGCCGCTGGAGCCGCTGGGCATCGCCGCGTTCGCGCGCGGGCTGCAGGACATCGTCGTGGTGGAGGAGAAGAAGGCCTTCATCGAGCGGCAGATGAAGGAACAGTTCTACAACTGGCCGGCCAGCGCCGGCCCGCGCCCGAGCATCGTCGGCAAGTACGACGAGGCCGGCGAATGGATCCTGCCGTCCACCGGCGAACTGACCCCGGCCACCATCGCCGGGGTGATCGGCCGGCGCATCCTGCGCCTGCCGCAGTCGGCTGCGGTGAATACCGACTCGATCGAGCAGCGACTGCGCTGGATGGAGGCCAAGGAAGCGGAGATGGCGCTGCCGCGCGCCAATTTCCCGCGCGTGCCGCACTACTGCTCCGGCTGCCCGCACAACACCTCCACGGTGGTGCCGGAAGGCTCGCGCGCGCTCGGCGGCATCGGCTGCCACTACATGGTGACGTGGATGGACCGCGCCACCGACACCTTCACCCACATGGGCGGCGAAGGCGTCACCTGGGCCGGGCAGGCGCCGTTCACCGACACCCCGCACGTGTTCCAGAACCTGGGCGACGGCACCTATTTCCACAGCGGCTCGCTGGCGATCCGCCAGTCGATCGCCGCCGGCGTCAACATCACCTACAAGATCCTCTACAACGACGCGGTAGCGATGACCGGCGGACAGCCGGTGGACGGCACCCTCAGCGTGCCCGACATCGCCCGGCAGATGCGTGCCGAGGGCGTGCACACCATCGCCCTGGTCAGCGACGACATCGGCAAGTGGACGCGGCGCCGCGAGCTGTTCCCCAGCGACGTGGAGTTCCACGACCGCAGCGAGCTGGACGCGGTGCAGCGGCACCTGCGCGAGGTCAAGGGCACCAGCGTGCTGATCTACGACCAGACCTGCGCCACCGAGAAGCGGCGCCGGCGCAAGCGCGGCAAGCTGCCCGATCCGCCCAAGCGCGTGCTGGTGAACTCGCTGGTCTGCGAAGGCTGCGGCGACTGCGGCGAGAAGAGCTTCTGCGTGTCGTTGCTGCCGAAGGAGACCGAATACGGGCGCAAGCGCCAGATCGATCAGTCCAGCTGCAACAAGGACTACTCCTGCGTGTCCGGGTTCTGCCCCAGCTTCGTCACCGTGCACGGTGGGCAGCCGCGCAAGGGCCGCAAGGCCGACGCTGCGGCGCTGCTGGAGCAATTGCCGACACCAAGCTTCCGCAGCGACCTCAGCCAGCCCTGGAACATCCTCATCACCGGCGTCGGCGGCACCGGCGTGGTCACCATCGGCGCGCTGCTGGGCATGGCCGGGCACCTGGAGGGCAAGGGCGCCAGCGTGCTCGACCAGACCGGCCTGGCGCAGAAGGGCGGCGCGGTCACCACGCATATCCGCATTGCGCGGCAACCGGAAGACCTGCACGCGGTGCGCATCGCCGCCGGCGAGGCCGACCTGGTGCTGGGGTGCGACATGGTGGTGGTCAACGACTACTGGGCGCTGTCCAAGGTGCGCGGCGATCGCTCGCAGGTGGTGCTGAACAGCTACGAAGCGATGCCGGGCACCTTCACCACGCACCCGGACATGCAGTTCCCGGCCGCCGAGATCATTGCCGGCGTGCGCCTGGCGCTGGGCGGACGCGATCCGCTGTTGCTCGACGCCACGCAGCTGGCCACCGCCCTGCTCGGCGACGCCATCGCCAGCAACCTGTTCATGCTCGGCTACGCCTGGCAGCAGGGCCTTGTGCCCTTGTCGCACGCGGCGCTGATGCGCGCGATCGAACTCAACGGCGCAGCGGTGGCGATGAACCAGCAGGCCTTCGCCTGGGGCCGCCTGGCGGCGCTGGACCTGCCGGCGGTGCGACGCGCAGCGGGTCTCGCCGATCCGGCTGCGGACGAACGCGAACGCCAGGCGCCGGGGCTGCAGCAGCTGCCACCCGGCGAGTGGGAAGGCCACGAGGCCGGCGCCAGCGCCGCGCCGCGCAATCCCGCCAATCCGCGTCCGGCGCGCGAGCTGCCGGCCGCCGCCGACAGCGGCGAGGCCGGGCACGCGCCGCTGGACGACAGCCGCCTGTCGCGCTCGCTGCCCGAGCTGGTCGCGCGCCGCCACGCCTTCCTGGTCGACTACCAGGACGCCGCCTACGCCGCACGCTACACCGCGCTGGTGGAGCGCGTGCGCGCTGCCGAGCAGCGCGTGGCGCCGACCTCGACCGCGCTGACCGAAGCGGTGGCGCGCTACGCGTTCAAGCTGATGGCCTACAAGGACGAGTACGAGGTGGCGCGGCTGTACACCAGCGGCGCGTTCGCGCAGCAGTTGCAGGCACAGTTCGAGGGCGACTACCGCGTGCGCTTCCACCTGGCGCCGCCGCTGCTGGCGAAGAAGGACGCGCAAGGCCGGCTGCGCAAGCGCGAATACGGCCCGTGGATGTTCACCGCGTTCAAGTGGCTGGCCAAGCTGCGCCGCCTGCGCGGTGGCGCCCTCGACGTGTTCGGCTACAGCGCCGAGCGGCGCGGCGAACGGCAGTTGATCGCCGACTACCTCGCCACCGTGGACGAACTGCTGCAGCGGCTGCAGGCGGACAACCTGGCGCTGGCGGTGCAGATCGCCAGCATTCCGGAGCACATCCGCGGCTACGGCCACGTCAAGGAAGCGCACCTGCACGAGGCCAAGCAACAGGAAGCGCGGCTGCTGGCGACCTGGCGCAATCCGAAGGCGCTGCATATCGTGCAGGCGGCCTGAGCGGGAGACGAACGCCTGCCGCCGTGCAGCGGCGGCGCAATGGCAGTATCGAGGGCGTCTGACCGAACGCCGCGGCCGGCGCCGCGTTTTCTGCTCTCCCGCGTTCCCGGGCGTCCGTGCATCTGCCGCAGAAGCGGCTGCAGCCGCGACCCGACTCCAGCCGCACGCAGGACAGCAGCATCGCCAAGGGCGCCCAGCCTTGGGCATCATCCGCACGTTGCGTGGATCGCCAGCGATCCACGGCCGCATCAGCCTCGAAGGAACATCGCGTGAAGCGTTTGCTCAAACTCGCATGCGTGGCGCTGGTGGGCGCCATCCTGCTGTTCTACCTGCTGGCGGAGCACGCCGGCCCCTGGATCATGCCGCGGTTCATCACGATCCGTGTCGTGGCGGGACCCGATCGGCCACTCTCGGGCGCTAGGATCCGCGTCCAGCAGGACGTGTGGTCGATTCCGTGTCTGAGCTACATGGGGATCTCCGGCGCGAGTTGCGCGTCGGGCAAATGGACGGTCTTCCATGGCCGCCTGAATCGCAACGGCGAAGCGCGGGTGTTGGTCTTTCAGGCAGCCGGGCTGCGGGCGGATTCGTATATCGCCTGCATCAATGGGAACCAGTACGAGGGCTACTTCGCCTACACCGAGTGGCCAGAGCAACAGGACGTGCAGCGTCTCACCCTGGACTACAAGCGCCTGGAGCAACAACGAACAGGTTGCATGAACGGCTATGGAGAAGAACGGCTGGCGGCGCCGGCCTGGTGGGATGCCGCCTTGAAGGAAGATGCAGAGGCGGAGGCGGAGGCGGAGGAGGACGATTCGTCGCAATCGACGGCTCAACAACCTCCGGATAGCTCACCGACATCGGACGGACCGTAGGAACCAGGCTGCAGGCGCGGCTTCAGCCGCGACCTGCCATGTCACCAGGTGGCGATGCAGCCCATGCCCAACGGCTTGCAGCGCACCACTACCATGCAAATGGATCCCGGTCGATCGCGATGCTGTCGATGACGGAAGGGTCTGCGCGTCGGGATTGAAGTCCCTCCCACACGGTCGCTTGCGTACACTTCGCATACGACACAGCGGCCCTGGGCGAGCGGCCGCTGTGTCGTATCAGGATGCGATTCGATCGAGTGCCAGGTGGCAACTCGACCGAGTGCCATTCAACGCAACGAACGTCGAATCAGACCCGCGGATCAGGCGGGTTGCCGCGGCCCGGGCGATCGTAGCGATCCGAATCGAAGGCCTCGCGTACGGCCGCCTTGGCCTGTGCCCAGCTCAGCCGCGAGCGATCCTTGGCGCGCTCCCAGCCGCTTTCCAGGTCCGTGTCCAGGCGGTCGTCCCAGACCCGGTCGCGGTAGCGGCTGCGCGCCTGCACGCCGTAGCGGTAGGCCGGGCGGTAGTCGTCGTAGCTGCTGTCGGTCTCGCGGTAGTCCACGGTGTCGAAGCGATCGGCGTAGTAGCGGTCGCTGTCCTCGTAGGTGCGGTAAGTGGCGTCGGCACGCTCCCAGGAATCGCGCGCGGCCAGCCGCGCCTCGTCCCACTCCAGGCGCGAGTCGCCACGGCGCGTGCCCCAGTCGTGCGACAGCTCGCGCTCGTGTTCGTCCCAGGTGCGCGAGGGATACTGCTCGCGTGCCTGCAGGCCCAGGCCATAGGCCGCGGCGTAGTCGCGGTCGTAGTCGTAATCGGCCTTGGCGTAGTCGCGGTTGCGATACTCCTCGCGCCAGTACGCATCCTCGCCGGTGGGGTCGATGCGCTCGGCCACGCCCTTGCCTGCCGCCGCACCGGCCACCACCCCGACCGCCGCGCCGATCAAGGTGCCGAGCGGCCCGAACACGGTGCCGGCCAACGCGCCCGCGGCCACGCCGCCGGCGGTACCGCCAATGCCGACCCCGACCGGATGCGAACCCGGGGTGCCGGAAATCGGATCGCGATTGAGATCGCGGGCTTTGTCGTTGTTGTCCATGGGAACGCTCCGTGGCGAAGGAAGAAAGCACCGGCTGCAGGCCCGTTCGGCGGCGGCGGGTGTCGGCGCACAGTCGCAAGCGCGCGGTGAATCCGCCGTGGCACGGCGGTGAACCCGTGATGAGGGAGAGAGTGCGGCTTCGTCACCTGGACACAACGCCTACTGCGTCGCCCACCATGCAGCGCAGGCATGGAACCGGCCAAGACAGTGCTGCATCAAGCACGTCGGCGTATTCGGTACGACCACGCACTCCGCGTCGCTGACGCATGCACAGTCACGACATGGCTGACGCAGTCAGATTGGGCGCCCACGGCGTATCCGCCTGCGCGATCGCGCACCCGCACGACGCCAAGGCATCGCCGGGTGGCACTGCTGCCTCAGCCGCGCCGCCAGACCAGGCAGCGGTTGTTGGCCGGCATCGCCACGTCTTCCTGCAACGTCAGTCCCTGCGCCTGCGCCAGCGCGTCCACCGCCTCGGCATCGCGGATGCCGCTGGCCGGGTCGCGCGCCTTCAGCCACGCATCGAAGTCGCGATTGCTGTCGCTGGTGAAGGCGCCGCCGTAGTTGAAGGGGCCGTAGACCACCAGCATGCCGTCGGCGCTGTTTGCCAGCAGTTGGCCGACGCCGGCGAAGAACGCCTGCACCGCGTCCCAGCCCATGATGTGCAAGGTGTTGGAAGTGAACACCGCATCGTAGCCGGTGCGCGGCCACGGCCCCTCGCGCACGTCCAGGGCCAGCGCCGGCGGCGTGTTCGACAGCGCCGCCACCTCCAGCCACTGCGCGATGCCGGGCAGGTGCTCGGCGCGCTCGCTGCATTGCCAGGTCAGCTGCGGCAGCGCCGCGGCGAAATGCACCGCGTGCTGGCCGGTGCCGCTACCGATCTCCAGCACCTGGCGACGATCGGCGAACTGCCGCTGCAGCACCTGCAGGATCGGATCGCGGTTGCGGTCGCAGGACGGGGCGTAGGGTCGATCGCTCATCGTGGCGTGCACCTGTATGTGCCATTGCGCGCCACGACGGCACGCACCAGTGCGAATGGCAGCGGCTGACAGCTCATCCGCGCGAGCGCACGAAGATGCGCTTGCCGCCGCCCTCGTTGCCGCGCTCCTCCAGTTCGAAGTGCGACGACAGCCGGCGCAGCAGGTCGCTGAGCTTCTTGTGCCCGTACAGGCGCGGATCGAAATCCGGCCGCACCTTGTTCAGATAGCTGCCGACGCTGCCCAGCCCGGCCCAGCCCTGGTCGTCGGAGGCTTCCTCGATGGCCTGGCGCAGCAGGGTCAGCGGCGCCTGCTTGGTCTCGGTGGCGGCGGGCACGGGCTCGGGCTTGGCCGGCGTCGCGGCCGGCTTCTTGCGGCCCTTGGCCGCCGGCTTGGCAGCCGCAGCGGCGGGCTTGGCCGGCTCCGCCGAGCTGGCCTCGCTGCGCAGCACTTCGGTGTAGATGAACTTGTCGCAGGCCTGCACGAACGCATCCGGGGTCTTGCGCTCGCCGAAGCCGTACACGGTCGGTCCTTCCTCGCGCAGGCGTTGCGCCAGGCGGGTGAAGTCGCTGTCGCTGGAGACCAGGCAGAAGCCGTCGAAGCGGCCGGTGTAGAGCAGGTCCATCGCGTCGATGATCAGCGAGCTGTCGGTGGCGTTCTTGCCGCTGGTGTAGGCGAACTGCTGCACCGGGCTGATCGAGTGCTTCAGCAGCGCCTGCTTCCACTGAGTCATGCGCGTGCTGGTGAAATCGCCATAGATGCGCTTGACGCTGGCCAGGCCGTACTTGGCGACTTCGGCGAGCAGGCCTTCGATCACCGACGGCTGCGCGTTGTCGGCATCGATCAGCACCGCCAGCCGTGGCTGGTCGTCGTCGCTGTCGGAACGGTGGCGGGTTTTCATGGCGTGCACCTGCGGCAAGGAAAGATCGGGAGAAGCGTGGCGGCGGTCACCACTGTGCCAGCGCGCGCTGCCCACAGCCAGCGCAACGCGGCGACCGCCATGGCTCATCGCCCGGCCGGCAACGCCTCGTAGGCCTGGCGTACCGCGGCCTCGCCGTAGCGGCGCTCCAGCCGGCGCACGATGAAGTGGCCGCGCGCCATCGCCTGGAAGTGCGAGATGAACACCGTGTTGAGCAGCGCGCCGCTGGCCGCGCCGACCAGCGGCACCGCCTGCGCCGCCAGCTTCTCGCTGACCGTGACCGAGAACTTGGCGGCGATGCGCGACAGCAGCGACACCAGCACCGGCGCGCCCTTGCTGCCCAGGCCGTGCGCGGCGATGTACTGCGCCGCGGCGCTGAGCTGCTGCGCCATCGCCGCGCGCACCGCGAAGTAGCCCGATTCGCTGCCGTCGTCGCGGTGGCTGCGGCCGCCGTGCGCCAGCACCTCCAGGCAGGCCAGCGCGGTGGTCGGGTCGTCCAGGCGCTCGCCCTCGGCGCGGGCGATGTCGGCGATCGAACGCAGCATCAGGGTCGTGGTCAGCGGCAGTTCCACCACCAGCCCGGGCAGGCCGAAGAAGCCGCCGGCCGCACCGGTCGCCGCCACCGCGGCGCCATGCAGGCGCGGCCGTGCGCGTTCCGGCGCCTGCCCACGCAGGGTCAGCAGCGCCGAACGCAACGCCACCCGCAGCGCACGCTGGCTGACCGCATCGATGCGCGAGGACAGCAGTTTCGGCAGGCGCTTGTTGATCAGCGCCTCGATCGGCGCGCCCACCGCATTGGCGATCTTCGCCGCCAGGCCGGGGTGTTCCAGCAGGGCGCGCGCCTGGGCCAGGTCGCGGTGGTCGGCGGCATCCATCACGGGGACGGGCAATAGCGAGGTCATGGCTGAAGCTCGTGGCGAGGGAGGCGACAGCATGCACCGGGCCGCCCCGGCATGGTGTCGAGGGACGATGACCGGTGCGGGACGTTAAGGAATCGCGCGGCCGGAACGCGTGATCGGGATTGAGGCAGGCCCCTGCCGCACACCGCGCCTGCGTCTGGCCCACGCGGCGCCGGGCGCGGTCCAGACAGGACGGCCGGTCCACCACTAGGCCAAGCGTGGCGCCCTGGCCCCGGCGACATCGCGCCGGTCCACCGAACTGGCCATGGCCCAAGTTGGCAGGATCGGCGCTGCAGAGGCAGCCGTCATAGCGGCGGTTGCATGCCCCGCGACGCACGCTGTAAACCCGCTTCTCGTATCGCAGGCAACGACTGGCCGGCCAGACCAGCTACCCCTGCACGCACTGAGCCAGGTAGTCGCGCAGGCGCTCCTGCAGATGGGGCACGGCCTGGGGATGGGCGAGAAATTCGGCCACGGGCATCAGCAGCCACCCCCGGCCTTCATCGCCGAAGCGGATGCTGGCGATCTCGGCACAACTCAGGCGGCCAACGAACAACCAGCTCGGCAGGGACCCGGGCTGCAGGGACGGATAGCAGCGGCCCCAGGTCAGCCTGTCTTCCTCCAGCACTAGGCCGAACTCCTCCTGCAGTTCGCGCAGCGCGCAGCGCTCGGGGCTCTCGTCGTCCTCGCGGCCGCCGCCAGGCAGGTCCCAGAGTCCCGGCCAGGGAATCTCCGGCTTCACATCGCGCTGGTACACCAGCAGCGCGTCGTCGCACAGCAGCGCCAGCTTGGCGCCGTTGAACGGTTGCATGACGTCCTCCGCGGTAGGTAAAGGGCCAGTCTGAACGCGATGCACGCCTCGATGTGCGCCAGGCCACTTCGCGCGCGTCTCAACATATCCCACACGCCTAGATCCGCTCCAGCGCACGCTGGTGGGTACGCGGTCCGAACCGGCCCACCACCGTGGCGGCCATCAGCAGGCTGGCGGCGATGCAGGCGAGCACGCCGCGGTGGCCGGTGCGGTCCAGCAACATGCCGATCAGCAGGCTGCTGGCGGCCGTGGACAGGCGGCTGAAGGAGTAGCAGAAGCCGACCGCGCGGGCGCGCAGCGCGGTGGGAAACAGTTCGGCCTGGTAGCCGTGATAGGCGAAGCTCATCCAGGCATTGCAGAAGGTGACCGCCGCGCCGCAGGCGATCAGCAGCAGCGGCTGGCTCTGCCAGGCGAACAGCAGGCCGAACAGCATCGCGCCCAGCGCCGACACCACCACCTGCCACTTGTTCTCCCAGCGCTGCGCCACGCCGATCAGCAGCAGCGGCGCCAGTGGATACGCCAACGAGATGGCGAAGGCGTAGCCCAGGCCGTGCACGCTGTCGGCGCCCTGCCGCGCCAGCAGCGCCGGCAACCAGTTGCCGAAACCGAAGAAGCCGATCGCCTGGAAGATGTGGAAGCTCACCAGCATCGCCATGCGGCGCCGGTACGGGGGCTGCCACAGCGCGGACAGTTGCGGCGTCGGCGCGGCCGGCGCCGACGCCGGCTCGGGTGCGGGCAAAGGCCGCCCCAGGTCGGCGGTACAGCGCGCTTCCAGCCGCTGCAGCACCGCGTCGGCCTCGGCGTGGCGGCCCTGGGTGGCCAGCCAGCGTGGCGACTCCGGCAAACGGCTGCGCAGCCACCACACCGCCAGCGCGAAGCCACCGCTGAGCAGCGCCACCCAGCGCCAGCCGCTCAGGCCCAGCGGCGCGTGCGGCACCAGCGCCCAGGCGCTCAACGCCACCGCCGGCACCGCCAGGAACTGCAGGCAGAACGCCAGCGCGAACGCAGCGCCGCGCATCTGCCGCGGCACCATTTCCGACAGATAGGTATCGATGGTGACCAGTTCCACGCCCAGGCCGATGCCGACCACGCCGCGCCACAGGATCACCCCCAGCGCGCGGTGCTGCAGGCCCATCGCCACCGTGGCCACGCAGTACCAGAGCAGCGCGAAGGAGAACACCGCGCGGCGCCCGAAACGATCGACCAGCGGGCTGAGCAGGCTTGCGCCGAGGAACAGGCCCAGGAACGTCGCCGAGGCGAACGCGGCCTGGTCGGCGATGCCGAACACGCCGGCCGCGCCCTCGGCGAAGATGCCGTCGCGCAGCAGGCCGGGGCTGAGGTAGGCGGTCTGGAACAGGTCGTACAGTTCGAAGAAGCCGCCCAGCGCCAGCAGCGCGACCAGGCGCCACAGGCTGCGGGTCGGCGGCAGGCGCTCCAGGCGCGCCGCCACCAGGGCGACGGGATCGGAAGCGGCAACGGCGGCATCGCGCATGCGGGCAGGTCCTGGGGGAGGGATCGCGCCGCCGCATGCTGCCCGATCCGCCGCCGCGCGCGCCACCGCGTCGGGTCGAAACTGCCGACCGCGCCGCATCGGCGTTCAGCCGGATGTCGGCTTCGGCGCGGCCGGCCGCTGCGGGCGCCGATGGCGCGTCAGCGCAGGAACAGGATGTCCAGATCGCGCTCGGGCACGAAGTCGCGCTGGCGAAACTCGAAAGTGAGCGCATCGGTGCGCTGCAGGTCGCCGTCGAAGCACAGGCTGAGCAGGTCGCCGGGCGCGCGCTTCTTCAGGGTCAGGTGGAAGTCCTGGATTGGGCCCTTCCAGTTGGCGCCGGTGCGCAGCACGTAGCGCAGGTTGCTCCACTGCAGGCCGTTGGCGCCGGCGCGGCGACGCAGGCGCTGTTGGGTGGCGGCGTCCAGGCAGGTGGATTTGGCGTACTCGCCGATCAGGTCGCTGGCCGGCATCGGCACGCCGGTGGCGACGCTGGGCACGTAGCTGTGGCGGATCGCCACCGCGCCGCCGGCGGGAAAGCGCTGCTGCCAGACGAAGTACTCGCTGAGGGTGAAGCGCGGCTGCCCGTCGGCGTCGAACCAGCGCGCGGGCAACGGCGTGCGCCCGGCCGGGACGGTGCCGCCCTCGACATACTCGGCCAGGTCGTCCGGCGTCCAGCCGCTGGCCGCCCACGCGCGCGAGATGTCGCTGCCGTCCAGCTTCGCCACCAGCCGGCGCTCGGTGCGCACCGGCTTGCCGTCCACCCACAGCCTGAAGTCGGTGAGCGCGCTGTGGTCGGCCATGCCGAAGTACATCGGCGGCATCGGGAAGGCGATCGGCACCAGCAGCTCGCGCGTGCTGGTGTTGGTGAACACGTAGTCCACCTGCACCCGCTCCTCGCTGATGAACAGGTCTTCCTTGCTCATGCGGATGTCCGGCTGGCGGATCAGTTCGATGGAGCCATTGGCGTCGCCGATGCTGCTGTCGTTGGCGAAGGCGGCAGCAGCCGCGAACAGCAAGGACGACAACAACACGGGCAGCAGGCGGCGCGGCGAAACGTTGGCGGTCATGGAGTCGGAGGTCGGCGAGGGAAGGCACCGCGGCCGCAGCACGGCAACGGGCAACGGGCAACGGGCAACGGGCAACGGGCTGGCGCCATGGTAACCGCGGCGGCATGGCCTGCCGCATCGCGCCCTGCCGCTGCGTTTGCTACGGTAGCCGGCGCCGCCACGGTGGGAAGGCCATCGCCATGTTCAGAGCATTCGCAACGCTGGCGCTGCTGGCGTCCGCCGGGCTGGCCGCGGCGCAGGCACCAGGCCAGCGCAGCTACGCCAATCCGATCGACCTGGATTACCGCTACAACTTCGAGCAACTCAACGAAGGCATTTCCTATCGCACCGGCGCCGATCCGGTGTTCGTGCGCTTCGGCGACGCCTACTATCTGTTCCAGACCCTGGCCGACGGCTACTGGCGCTCCAGCAACCTGCTCGACTGGCAGTTCGTCACGCCCAGCCGCTGGCCGTTCGAGAGCATCGTCGCGCCGGCGGTGGTGGCCGACGGCGACCGCCTGGTGATCATGCAGTCGGCCTTCGAACCGCGCCCGCTGCTGCAGACCCGCGACCCGGCCAGCGGCAAGCTCGACTTCCTGACCCGGCTACTGCCCAAGCTGCCGCGCGCCCAGCCGATCGGCACCGAGATGAAGGGCCGCCCGCTCAGCGACGTGCCGCCCGGCCCCTGGGACCCGGACCTGTTCATCGACGACGACGGCCAGTGGTACCTGTACTGGGGCTCGTCGGACCGCTATCCGCTGTATGGCATCGCCATGGATCGCAACGCGCAGGGGTTCGCCTTCCGCGGCGTGCCGACGCCGCTGCTCGCGCTGGACCCGGCGCAGCACGGCTGGGAGCGCTTCGGCCCCGACCACCGCGGTGCCCGCTTCCCCGACGGCAGCCCGATCGGCAGCTACCTGGAAGGCGCGTGGATGACCAAGACCGGTGGCCGCTACTACCTGCAGTACGGCGCGCCCGGCAGCGAGTACAACGCCTACGCCAACGGCGTGTACGTCGGCGAGCACCCGCTCGGCCCGTTCGTCTATGCGGCGTACAACCCGGTGGCCTACAAGCCCGGCGGCTTCATGCAGGGCGCCGGCCACGGCTCCACCTTCCAGGACGCGCACGGCAACTGGTGGAACAGCGGCACCGCCTGGATTGGCGCCAACTGGACCTTCGAACGGCGCATCGTGCTGTTCCCCGCCGCGTTCGCCGCCGACGGACAGATGCGCGTGTCCACCCGCTTCGGCGATTTCCCGCACTGGATGCCGGACGGCCCGGTGGCCGACCCGGAGGCGCTGTTCACCGGCTGGATGCTGCTGTCCTACCGCAAGCCGGCCACCGCCTCGTCCACCTTGGACGGCTTCGCCGCCGACCGCGCCACCGACGAGGACCCGCGCAGCTACTGGGTGGCCGCACGCAACACGCCCGGCGAGACCCTCACCGTCGACCTGGGCGGGGAACGCAGCGTGCGCGCGGTGCAGGTCAACTTCGCCGACTACCGTGCCGGCCGCTACGGCGATGCGCCGGACATCTACACCGCGTTCCGGCTGCAGCACTCGCGCGACGGCCGCCACTGGCTGCCGCTGGCCGAGGTCGGCGACGGCGCCGACCGCCGCGACCGGCCCAACGCCTACCTGCAATTGCCCGCGCCGGTGCGCACCCGCTACATCCGCTACGTGCACGGCCACGTCGGCGCCGCCCACCTGGCGATCAGCGACCTGCGCGTGTTCGGCAACGCCGACGGCGCCCCGCCGTCGGCGCCGACCGGCGTTGTCGCGCAGCGCGATGCCGACCGCCGCAATGCCCGCGTGCACTGGCAGGCGGTGCCCGGCGCCGTCGGCTACAACGTGCGCTGGGGCCTGCGCGCCGACCGCCTCAACCTGACCTACCAGGTGTTCGCCGACCATGGCACCGACCTGGAGATCCGGGCGCTGAACCGCGACCAGGACTACGTGTTCGCCGTCGAAGCCTTCGACGAGCGCGGTGTCTCCCCGCTGAGCGCCCGCATCGCCGTGCCATGAAGCCATCACCGCCTTCCCGTATGCTTGGCCCCACCTCGACCGCGCGCCGGCGATGCGGCGCGCGGCAGGATCGGTTGCCGATCGAAGGAGAAGGACGATGCACCAGCACCAGGGAACCCAGCGCCAGCGCCGGCTGCGCGCCTGGCTGATCGCCGCGATGGTCGCCGGCGTGTGCGGCAGTGCCGCCGCGCAGCAGACCGACCCGCGCGATGCGCAACTGCAGCAACAGCAGCGCCTGCTGCAGCAGCAGGCCCAACAGATCCAGCAGATGCAGCAGCAACTGCAGCAGATGCCGCCGGCCGGCGCCGAAGCCGCTGCACCTAGCGATGGTCTGTCCGCCGCCTACCACGACTGCCGCAAGCAGGCCCAGGGCCTGGACGAGAACCGGCGCTGCATCCAGCGCGAACAGCGCGTGCAGCAGGAGCGCCTGGACCGCGCCTACGACAAGCTGCGCTACCGCATCAGCGGTACCGACCGTTCCCGCCTGATGGACGCGCAGTACACCTGGCAGCAGTCCAACGACCAGGCCGCACAGCTCGACCGTGCGTTCGGCGCACGCGGCCAGGAGGCGGGCCTGCAAAGCGCCGAAGCCACCCTGCGCCGGATCAGCTCCCGCGCCGACGAACTGGAAGGCTATACGCGCGGCGGGCGTTGAGGGTGCGGTCGCGTCAACCCTCCACCACACCCTGCGATCCGTCGAAGACGCCCGTGTACGCCTACGACATCGAACCCGGAGATTGGCACGACGGCGCGCCCGCTCCCGACAGCGACGGCTGGTGCTTCGGCCTGCCGCCGGGCATCGCCGCGGCGCAATGGCCGCTGGATCCGTGGAGCGGCTATCCGATGCAGCACGGCTTCACCCTGCGGCTGCCACCGGACTACCGCGTGCACGGCCCGGACATCGTCGCGGTGTCGTTCTTCGCCACCGCGCCGGACCATAACGACGGCGGCCCGGCCGGAACAGTGGACGGGATGCACGCCGCGATCACCACGCCTGCGCAGGCGCTGGCCGACCCGGCGCTGCAACCGTTCCGCGAACGCGCGCTGCAGGCCCACCCGCGGCTGCGGCGCATGCAGGACCTGCTGGACTGCGCCTATGCGCTGATCCTGCTGCGGCAGGAAGAGGTGGATGGCGCGCCATGCCGGCCGCCGCCGCTGGTGGACAGCCCGTTGCTGCAGCAGACGCCGCCGCCGGAATGGTTGCAGGTCGGAAGCGCGACAGTATGCGAAGCGTGGGACGCGCGTAGCGTGCCGCTGCCGCAGGCGCCGGACCGTTTCGCCCTGCATCGTCCGCTGCGGCTGCGCCGGCGCGAGCACGATCCCAATGCCGGGGTACCGCCGCGCGAGACGTTCGGCGACGCGCCCGATCCCGGCGGCTATCAGCCGTTCTACTACTGGCAGGACGGCGTGGTCAGCCGCGAGCACTACCGCGAACACGACTGGGCCGCCGGCCACGCCATCAACCACCTCGGCGGCACCATGCGCCCGATACAGGGCATCCCGGACTTCAGCCCGTACTACATCGAGTTCGACGAGGCCTTCGGCGGCTACAACTTCGGCGGCGGCGTCGCGCAACTGGACATCCAGGACCTGCGATTGGACTGGGCCTGCGGTTGAGGTCGCCGAGGTGGGCGACGCTTGTGCGGCGGCGCGCTCACTGCCCCGCTGCGCAGCCCCCGCCCTGTTCCGCGCACACCTTCATGGCGCGTTGCAGTTCGGCCTCGCTCAGCTGTGGAGGTGGCCGCGCGACGGCAGCCTGGACCTGGTCGGGGCCGCCGGTCAGCGCGTGCAGGCCCTTGGCCGCCTTGCCGGCCAGGTAGTAGACACCGAGCGCGATGTAGCCGCCGCTCTGGCTGACCTGCTCCACCGAGGGCGGCGGACGCCAGTCCTTGTCGAAGCGGTTGGGTGGCGGCGACACCGGATTCTTGAAGCGGTACAGGTCCAGCGGCTCGCCCTCGTCCGGCGGCAGCGCGCGCACTTCGCCCAGGGTCTGGATGTCGGGCTGCGCGGCGGCATCGGATGTGGACGGCGTTGCGACCGAGGGCGGCGGCGCAGCGGCCGGTGCGGCCGGTGCGGCCTGTTGTGCCTGCACATTCGCGCAGGTCGCCAGCAAGGCGATTGCCAGCATCGTGCGCAGGCGCCGGCCGGTCGGTTCCGCTGTGTGCATGCTGTCCATGACGCCCGAGCTTACGGACGCGGCACGGCCATCTCTAGCGCATCGGCGCCACCGTTCACGTCGCCGACAGCGGGCGCAGGCACAGCCAGATCGCGCACCAGTGCGCCAGTGCGCCGCCCAGCACGTGCGCATGCCAGATCGCGCGGTTGTAGAGCATCGACTTGCGCACGTAGAACGCCACGCCCACCGTGTAGATCGCCCCGCCGGCAGCGATCAGCCACAGCACCGGCGTGTCCAGCCCGGCCACGATCGGCTTGACCGCCGCCATCCCCGCCCAGCCCAGCAGCAGGTAGATCGCCACCCAGAAGCCCTTGGCGATGCCCGGCAGGAACAGCTTGGCGAACACCCCGAACAGCGCCACGCCCCACACCGCCAGGGTCATCGACCAGACCCAGGCGCCGGACAGCGCCAGCACGAAGAACGGCGTGTAGGAGCCGGCGATCATCACGAAGATGCCGGCGTGGTCGAGCTTGCGCAGCACCGGCTGGCGCTGCGGCGGGGCGAAGTTGTACGCCGCCGAGCAGGCGAACATGGTCAGCAGCCCCAGCGCGTAGATGCTGGTGGCCACGATCAGCGCGTCGTTGGCATGGGCGCGCCAGACCAGCAGCGCGCCGCCGACCACGGCCAGCAGCAGGCCGGCGGCATGCACGAGCAGATCGGCGCGGCGCGCGGCGGCGGTGCGGTAGTGCGGGGCTGGCGAGGAAGTCGATGCGGACAAGGCGATCTTCGGCACTCCGGGAAGCGGTGCCTTGGTGCTGGGGGACGCACAGGATACGCGCGTAGCGGCTGATCCCTGCTTCGCCACGCGCAGCATCCTGCCAAGACCGCGCTGGCGATTACTTACCGAGCGGATAGCGCGTGTCCAGATCGTCGAGTGCGCGCTTGTTTCCTGCCGGCGAAGGATGGCTATCGGCACCTTCGCGCTCCAGTGCCTGCTCCCATTGCCGCACTTGATCCTTCAGCTTACGCGCATAGGTCTTGAGCTGGGACGGGGTGACGCCGCCCTGCTCCTGCCAAAAGGCGGCTTCGACCGACGTGCGGAACGTGCCATCCGCGTACACCCACAGAGCGCGACCGATGGTGCTGTCGTCGCCACTACGTTTGCCCAACGCCTGCGCGTCTGCGTCGACGCGGATAGTGCCGTGGATTTCGAACGCCAGCCGATGCGCATCGGCAAATGTCACCTTCAGATGCGCATGCAGGTTGCCGGAAGACGGCAGCGCCTTGGTGACATCCTTGATGTAGACGTTGGCGTCGACCGACGCCTTGTTGCTGAAGCCGTTATCCTGCAGAAATTCGGCGGTGACCATGGCATTCGCTCCTGAGTGTGTGAACGGGGTCCGTCATTGCACGACGGGTAGCGAAAGCCTCGCGCCTCGCGCGGAACGCGGCCATCGGCACAAGCCTGATCTGCGTAGTACGCGCTGCCGAGGGCGTGTCATCGGCGCAGACGGCCGCTGTGTCGGTACAGACGCGCAGGGCCGGCACGCATCGCCAATAGGCTGCCGCATGCAGTGCGAACAGCGATGCGTTCCGCATGCAATCGCCCAGCCTGAATCCGCTCAGCCTGCCCGTCTCGCCTCGACGGCGCCCGTCTCATACCCTGAGACGCGATTTCGCTTCCCTGTTCCGCTTTGAGAGCCGTGCCGATGCCCGCCCACGCCCTAGCCCCGCGCACCGAGGACGCCGAGCGCGCCCTGTCCACCACCGACGGGATGCCCTCGCGCGATGGCGCCCTGCTCAGCGCGCGGCTGGAGCGCCGCTACCACGACCGCATCACCGGCAGCTTCACCATCCCCGGCCAAGCCGGCCGCTACGCGCCGATCCCGGACGACGTGCCGCCGGCGCTGGCCGCCGCGTTGCGCGAACGCGGCATCGCGCAGCTGTACAGCCACCAGGCCGAGGCCTGGGACGCGGCGCAGCGCGGCGAGCACGTGGCCATCGTCACCCCCACCGCCTCGGGCAAGTCGCTGTGCTACACGCTGCCTGTGGTGGCCGCGGCGATGACCGCGCAGGCCAAGGCGCTGTACCTGTTCCCGACCAAGGCGCTGGCGCAGGACCAGGTGGCCGAGCTGCTGGACCTCAACCGTGCCGGCGACCTGGGGGTGAAGGCCTTCACCTTCGACGGCGACACCCCCGGCGATGCGCGCCAGGCGATCCGCCTGCACGGCGACATCGTGGTCAGCAACCCGGACATGCTGCACCAGGCGATCCTGCCGCATCACACCAAGTGGGCGCAGTTCTTCGAGAACCTGCGCTACGTGGTGATCGACGAGATCCACACCTACCGCGGCGTGTTCGGCAGCCACGTCGCCAACGTGCTGCGCCGGCTCAAACGCATCTGCGCGTTCTATGGCGTCACGCCGCAGTTCATCCTGTGCTCGGCCACCATCGGCAACCCGCGCGCGCACGCCGAGGCGCTGATCGAGCAGCGTGTGCACGCGATCACCGACTCCGGCGCGCCCAGCGGCGACAAGCACGTGCTGCTGTGGAACCCGCCGGTGGTCAACGCCGACCTGGGCCTGCGCGCCTCGGCGCGCTCGCAGAGCAACCGCATCGCGCGCATCGCCATCAAGTCCGGGCTCAAGACCCTGGTGTTCGCGCAGACGCGGTTGATGGTGGAGGTGCTGACCAAGTACCTGAAGGACATCTTCGACCACGACCCGCGCAAGCCGCCGCGCATCCGCGCCTACCGCGGCGGCTACCTGCCCAGCGAGCGCCGCGAGGCCGAGCGGGCGATGCGCGCCGGCAGCATCGACGGCATCGTTTCCACCTCGGCGCTGGAACTGGGCGTGGACATCGGCGCGCTGGACGTGGTGGTGCTCAACGGCTACCCCGGCAGCGTCGCCGCCACCTGGCAGCGCTTCGGCCGCGCCGGACGTCGCCAGCAGCCGGCGCTGGGCGTGCTGGTGGCCAGTTCGCAGCCGCTGGACCAGTACGTGGTGCGGCACCCGGACTTCTTCGCCGATGCCTCGCCGGAACACGCCCGTATCGCCCCGGACCAGCCGCTGATCCTGTTCGACCACATCCGCTGCGCCGCGTTCGAGCTGACCTTCGTCGCCGGCGAGGCGTTCGGCCCGGTCGACCCGGCGGTGTTCCTGGAGGCGCTGGCCGAGAGCGAAGTGGTGCACCAGGAAGGCGACCGCTGGGAGTGGATCGCCGACAGCTACCCGGCCAATGCGGTGAGCCTGCGCTCGGTGGCCGACGGCAACTTCGTGGTGGTGGACAAGACCGACGGCAAGCAGCAGATCATCGCCGAGGTGGACTATTCGGCCGCCGCGCTGACCCTGTACGAAGGCGCCATCCACATGGTGCAGAGCACGCCCTACCAGGTGGAAAAGCTCGACTGGGAAGGCCGCAAGGCCTACGTCACCCGCACCCACGTGGACTACTACACCGACAGCATCGACTTCACCAAGCTCAAGGTGCTGGACCGCTTCGACGGCGGCGCGGCCGGGCGCGGCGACGCGCACCACGGCGAGGTGCACGTGGTGCGGCGCGTGGCCGGCTACAAGAAGATCCGCTACTACACCCACGAGAACATCGGCTACGGCCCGGTCAACCTGCCCGACCAGGAACTGCACACCACCGCGGTGTGGTGGCAGTTGCCGCAGGCGACCCTGCTCAAGGCGTTCGGCAGCAAGCAGGACGCGCTGGACGGTTTCCTGGGCGCGGCCTACGCGCTGCACGTGGTGGCCACGGTGGCGGTGATGGCCGACGCACGCGATCTGCAGCAGGCGGTGGGCGACGGCGACGGCGCCTGGTTCGCGGTGGCCGACGCCAAGGGCCGCGGCCAGTTGCGCGGTGGCGACAGCGGCGAGCCGGCCAGCGTCGAACTGCAGCAGTTCGTGCCCACCGTGTACCTGTACGACAACTTCCCCGGCGGCGTCGGCCTCAGCGAGCCGTTGTGGCGGCGCCAGGCCGAACTGGTGCAGCGCGCGCGCGAACTGGTGCAGGGCTGCGACTGCGTGGCCGGCTGCCCGGCCTGCGTCGGCCCGGTGCTGGCCGCGCAGGAGGAAAGCGCGACCACGCCGCGGGCGCTGGCGTTGCGCGTGCTGCGCTTGTTGCTCGACGGCGAGGACGACACGGCGCTGGACGCGCACGGCGCAACCACGATCGCCATTGATGCCGATGCCGATGCGCTGCCGGAGTGGAGCGCATGAGCATCAGCCTCGAACGCCTGCGCGCGCTGCGCCGGCAGGCCGGCGACGCCAGCGCCGAGCGCGCGCCGGCGTCCTCCGGCCATCGCATCGCAGCCGACGCGTCTGCCGCGCCACGCGCAGGCACTGCCGCGGCGACGTCCACGCAAGCGCCGCGGCAGGCAGCGCCGCAGCCGCGCGAGATCGTATCGCAGGCAACTGCAACGCCGGCCCCACGCACGCCACCCGCTCCCCCGCGCAGCGGCGGCGCCGATACCGCGGTAGCGCCGCCCATCGCCATCGCCCCGTTCGACCGCGGCGGCACCGATGTGTCCGCGCTGCGGCGCCTGCTCGGCCTGCGCGAGCGCGCCGTCGCGCCCGCCGCGGCAGTGGTCGCACGCAGGCCTGCCCTCGCGCCGGACCGGCATCTGCCCGGTGTGGAGATCGCACCCGGGCTGCACCTGATCGAGGCGTTCCTGCCGCAGCCGATCCCCGCCGGTGCGCTGTCGCTGGCCTTCGCCCGCCGCGAGGATGCGGTGGACCCCACCGACCTGCTGTTCTTCGACACCGAGACCACCGGCCTGGCCGGCGGCACCGGCACCCGCGCCTTCATGATCGGCGCGGCCGACTGGACCGTGCATCCGGCCGACGGCCCGGGCCTGCGCATCCGCCAGTTGCTGATGGCCACGATGGGCGCGGAGAAGGCGATGCTGGAGGCCTTCCGCGCCTGGCTGCGGCCGGGCACGGTGCTGTCCAGCTACAACGGCCGCTGCTACGACGCGCCGCTGCTGAAGACCCGCTACCGGCTGGCGCGCTGCGCCGATCCGCTGTCGGCGCTGGACCACGTGGATCTGCTGCATCCCACCCGCCGCCGCTACCGCGGCACCTGGGAGAACTGCAAGCTCGCCACCATCGAGCGGCAGTTGCTGCGCGTGGTACGCGAGGACGACCTGCCGGGCTCGGAAGCGCCGGCCGCGTGGCTGGGCTACCTGCGCGGCGGCAACGCGCGCAACCTGCGCCGCGTCGCCGCGCACAACCACCAGGACGTGGTCACGCTGGCGCTGCTGCTGCAGCGCCTGGTCGCCGCCGAGGCCGAGGAACGCGCGCTGGCGACTGCGGCGTCGGCGTAGGCGCTGCGCACGCCGCCGGCGACATCACTCCAGCCGCTGCGCACTGCCGGCGGCGATGGCCGCATCGAACAGGCGGTCGACCTCGCGATCGAGCTGCGCGCTCAGTTCGCCCTGGCGTGCGCCCAGTTCGCCCTGCTGCCGGCCCAGCGCGGCCTGCTGTTCGCCGAGCGTGCGCATCTTCGCCGACAGCGCGTCCTGGCGCTGCGCAAGCGCTGCCTGTGCATTCGCCTGCGCCTTGGCAGCGACGGCGTCCATGTCGATGCGCGCCAGCGCCCGCGCTGCGGCCTCCTGCGCCAGCTTGCCCTGTTCACGGCCCAGCTCGCCCTGCTCGCGGCCCAGCGCTCCTTGGCGCTTGCCGAGCTCGCCCTGCTGCGCGCCCAGCTTGCCGATTGGCTCGAACAGCGCGTCGAAGCGGGCCAGCAGCGCAGGATCGTGCACCACGTAACGCTTTCCGCCGCGGCGGAACCACAGGCCATCGCCCTGGGTCTCGCGCTTCATGCTGGCGAGTTCGTCGCTGCTCCCACTCATCGTCGAATGGTTGCCCTTGACCCGGACATACGACTGTTCGATTTTGCCGTTGTGGGTTTTCTGCATCGATCGCGTGCTGATCCGCGAGCCGATGGCCGGCGGCGGCGCGGGGACCGCCGGGACCGCCGGGACCACCATTGCAGGCCGCGCAGGCGGCGCAGGCGGCGCGGGCGGCGGCGGCGGTACTGCGGGCACGTTGGCGGCGCGGGCGGCGGCACCGGCGTCCCCCATGTCGACCGCATCGGCCGCCTCCGCGGCCGCCGCGTTCGCGGCTTCCATCTCAGGCTCCTGCGCCGCTGCGCTCGCGTCGGCTGCCTGCTTCGCTGCATCTGCAGCCGCCATGGCAGCCTGCGCCTCCGCCGCCGCAAGCGCCGCTTCGCGGGCCGCGTCATCGGCAGTGTATTCGCTCGGTGGCGCCGCGGCCTGCGCCTGGGAGGCGGGAGCCGGCTTGCCGGCGGCAGGCAGCGCATGGCCGGGCTGGGCCACCAGGCGCAGCGGCGCCACGCCGAGCACGGCCACCGCGGTCAGGATCAGGGCCGCGCCCAGGCGCGGAAAAGCGGACGTGGTCTGCAGCATCTGCAATCTCCGTTTCAGGCTCAGGAAGGTCGGCGAAGCGCTGGCCAGGCCGGCGCTGGGCCGCGGTGCCACACCCAGCTGCACCAGCAGCCGCGCGTAGTCGTGACGGCAATGGCGGTGGCCGGCGACCACGGCGGCGTCGCAGGCCGCCTCGCGGGCCAGGGCGTACTCGCGGTTGGCCAGGTGCACCAGCGGATGGAAGAAGAACAGGTGCTGCGCCACCGCCGGCAGCAGCCCCCACCACAGGTCGCGGCGCTGCAGGTGCACCAGTTCGTGGGTCAGCGCCATGTCCAGATCGTCGGCGCGCAGGCTGTCCATGCGCCGCGCCGGCAGCAGCAGCACCGGCTGCCACGGCCCGATCAGTTGCGGCGAATCGATGCGCTCACACAGCCGCAGCTGCGGCGGCTGGCGCAGGCCGTGGGCCTCGGCCGCCAGGCGCAGCGCACCGAGCAGGGCGGTGTCGGTGCACGGCGCCGCCGCGCGCGCACGCTGGCGGCTGCGACGGTAGGCCAGGACGCTGTGCGCGGCGCAGACCAGCACGCCGGCCAGCCACAGCGCCACCAGCGCCTGCGCCCACGGCCAGGCGGCCAGGGATGTCGTGGCCGGGGGTGCGGCGATCGCCGCGGTGGCAGCGGTGGCGTTGACGTTGATCTGGGCAGGCATCGCAGCGGACACGCGCGGCATCGCAGCGCCTGCCGGCGTCGCCGACACCGTGGCGACGGCCGCCGGTGCCGCCGCCACCGGCGCCGGCGCGGCCGGCAGCACCGGTAGCTGCACCGCCCCGGCCCACAGCAGGCCCAGCACGCTCTGCGCGGCGACCAGCCACCACAACCGACAACGCGTCGCCGCCGGCAGGGTCGGCAGCCAGCGGCACAGCGCCCAGATCAGCGCGACCAGCACCAGCGTCTGCACACTGGTCGCCAGCAGCCGCGACAACAGAGTCTCGAACACGTCCGTCCCCACCAGGCTGTGCATGGCTCAGTCCTCTCGCCGTTGCGATTGCAGTTTGGCCACCAGGGCCTCGAGTTCGACCAGTTCCGTGTCGCTGACCTCGGCGCGCTGCGACATCCACGCCACGAACGGCGAGACCGAGCCCTGCAGGGTCTTCTCGACGAAGCTGCCGACCGCGCTGCGCACCACGTCGTCCTGGCCGCTGGTGGCGGCATAGCGGTACACGCCCTGCACCTGGCGGCGACGCAGATAGGCCTTGGCGCGCAGGCGCTCCATCATGGTCAGCACGGTCGAGCGCGCCAGCCCGCGCGCCTCGCCGAACCCGGCGGCGACCTCCCCGACACTGGCATCGCCGTGTTCGGCGATGTACTGCAGCAGGGCCAGTTCCTGGTCCCCGATCGATTTGCGGCGCATCCGCCCACTCCAATGACTACACGTGTCGGCAAAGCTACCCATGGCGACAGCTGTCGTCAATAGGTCGCAGGTCATGGGCGGCAGGCGTCTGCAAGCCTGGCGATGGCGCCCCTCCGCGAAGCCAGTCGCACCCGGCGCCTGCCGGTGGAGCCGCGTCGGTCCTGAGCATTCGGCCCCATGTCTCGCGCACGCGTGCAACGGCATGAGGTCGGCCCCCCGGCCACCGTGCATGCACTCGCCGTAGACGTCGGCGCTGATCCATCCTCGTTCGCGCAGCGGCACCAGCGCCCTATACCCAGGTATCGCATCGCATACGCGCAGCAGGCAGCGCTGTACCAACGCGCAATGGTGCAAGCGCACATGCGATGCAAGAATTTCCTGCATCGCTTCACGCCGCTGTATTCACCGCGGAAGCGCGCTGCCGCAGCTGCGCCGTTCGCCTCCATCGATCCGGAGCGGGCCGCCGCACCGCCGGCGCACTGTCATCGCAAACGCACAGCCAGCCGGACGCCGCCGCGAACAGGCGGCCCTGCGCTGGGTGCGCGCGTGCGCCACCGCTTCCTACTCCACGCCGGATCCGACCATGCATGCGACCTCCTCCTGTCTCCGCGCCGCCGCCCTGCCGATCTCTGCACCGCATCGCCTCAGGCACGCGGGCGCACCGTCGTTGCTGTCCGCGGCACTGGTCGCCTGCCTCGCCGCCTCCACGGCACACGCCACGGAGGCGGCTGCCAACAGCAACGCCGACACCACGCCGACCACGCTGTCCGCGCTGGACGTGGTGGCCTCGCCGCATGCGGCCGCAGTAGCGCCCACCCAGGTGGTGGGCCCGAACCGCTACGTCATCAATGCCGGCGACATGGACGCCGACCTCGCCGGCAGCAACGGCCTGGCGCGGCTAAAGACCGTGCCCGGCGCCAGCTACACCGCCACCGACGGGCTGGGCCTGGACGTCTCCGCCACCAGCCTGTTCGTGCGCGGGTTCCGCATGAACGAAATGGGCATCACCTTCGAAGGCGTGCCGTTGAACGACAGCGGCTTCCTGTCGTTGACCGGCACCAGCGTGGTCAACGTCGGCGTGCCGGACGCCATCGGCACCATCACCGTCAGCCCCGGCGCGGCACCGGTGAGCGTGTTCTCCAGCAGTGCCAACGGCGGCGCGCTGGAGTACCGCCTGGGCGAGCCGAAGGACACGCCCGGCCTGCGCCTCAAGCAGGGCGTGGGCAGCGACGCGACCCGGGTCACCACGGTCTCGGCGCAGAGCGGGCAACTCGGCGCCAACGGCCCGAAGCTGCAGGTCGACCTGCAACGGCTGGGCGCGGACAAGTACCAGGGTGGCGGCACCCAGCGCTTCCTGCGCGGCGACCTGAAGGCGACGCAGGACGTGGCCTGGGGCACGTTCACCGTGTTCCTGTCGGCCAGCCACGCCGCGATGTGGGGCTACAACAACCTGTCCTTCGACATGCTCGGCAAGCTGGGCTGGCGCGCCGACAGTCTCTATCCCGACTACGCCAGGGCCTATGCCATCGCCCTGCCGCAGAACGCCGCCGCGTCTTGCGGCGCCTACCGCTGCGGCGCGCTGGCCGGGCTGCTGCCGTACGACACCGGCCAGGTCACCGACGACCGCATCGCCTCGCTCGCGCACGACTTCCGCATCTCCGACGCGCTCAGCGGGCGGGTGCAGCTCTACAGCGCGCGCAGCCGCACCCACGCCACGCTGAGCGATCCGACCACGCCCTCGCCCGACGCTGCGCCGTTCTCCGAGCAGGTGCAGGCGCCGCACCTGCAGCGCAGCGGCGGCCTGCTCAGCCTGACCTATGTGCATGGCCGGCACACGCTCAGCGCCGGCCTCTGGCAGGAGCACAGCAGCGCCGACGCGGCGACGTCCTGGTACACCGAACCGCTGCTGGGGCAGGGCCGGCCGCTGCGCACCACCGGGCCGTGGGATGTGTACGGCCTGGCGTTCAAGACCGACAACGTCTCGCAGTGGACCACCCGCGCGCGCCAGGCCTACCTGCACGACGACATCGCGCTGAGCGACACGCTGGTGCTGGGCCTTGGCGCCAAGGCAGTGGATTTCCGCACCAGCGGCGGCGGTGTCGGCGATGCGCCGGACCGGCCGGCGGCCGGTACGCTGCGTGCCAGGAGCGCGTTCCTGCCGCATCTGTCGCTGTTCTGGAGCCCGACCGCGCAGACCGATGGCTTCATCGACCTGGGCAGCGCGATGAACGGCTTCCGCGTCGCCCAGCGCGGCAACATCGGCTATACCGCCTCGGCCTGGACCGTCCCCGACCAGGCCACGTTCGACCGCCTCGCCCGCCACCTGCAGCCGGAACAGGACTGGAACCTCACCCTCGGCGGCACCCATCGCTTCGACCACGCCACCGTCACCGCGGACGTGTTCTACGGCGACATCCGCCATCGCCTGCTGTCGGCCGCGGTCGGCACCCAGTTCGCGCAGGCCAACACCGTGCAGGTGATGCCGAAGATGCACACCTTCGGCGCCGACCTGGGCGTGACCGTCGACCTCACCCCGCACCTGCAGTTCTACCAAGGCGTGGCGCTGGCGCGCTCGGTCTACGACCGCGACGTGGTCGTCGACGACAACGTCTATCCGATCCAGGGCAAGGCGCAGCCGGGCTATCCGCAACTGTCGCTGGTCAGCGACCTGTCGGCGCATGTGCGCCACTGGCGCTTCGGCGCCACCAGCACCGAGTACCTGCATCAGCCCTTCACCTACGAGAACGACCTGCGCGTACCGGCGTTCTGGCAGGTCAACGCGTATACGGCCTACACGCTGGGCGCCGACAGCCCGCTACCCGGCCTGGAACTGCGCCTTGACATCAGCAATCTGCTCGACCGCCACAACATCGGTACCGCCAACATCGCCGGCTCGGCGTTCGCCGGCGACTACCAGACGCTGCAGCGCAGCGCACCGCGGCAACTGCTGTTCAGCACCTCGCTGGCGTTCTGAGTGGGAGGCGCGCATGCATGGGGCAGACACGGCGTTCACGGCAGTGCCACGCCGGCGCGACTAGAAGTTTGCGCAACGGTCCGCCGACGCATGCCGCGTCCGTCGGCTTCGCCGCCGCGCTGCAGCGCGCCCTCCACGACCGCAGCGGCCTCTGGACGACAGGACTTCGGCATGAGCGACGACACCCGCAACACCGGTTCGCCCGATCGCGACCGCATCAACCTCCACGAAGACGACGAAGTGCGCGACTGGACGCAGGCGCTGGGCGTCTCCGCCGACGAGCTGCGCGCCGCTGTGCAGGCGGTAGGCAGCAGCGCCGCCGCGGTCCGCGCGCACCTGCGCACGTGACGCGGGCCGGGCCCGCGCCATGAGCCTCGCCGACTACCGCCGCAAGCGCCGCTTCGACAAGACCCGCGAGCCGGAGCCGGGCAAGCCGGTGCCGGCGGGGAAGCGGCCGATCTTCGTCGTGCAGCTGCACCACGCCAGCCGCCGCCACTACGATTTCCGCCTGCAGGTCGGCGATGCGCTGAAGAGTTGGGCGGTGCCGAAAGGGCCGAGCTACGACCCCAAGGTCAAGCGCATGGCGGTGGAAGTGGAAGACCATCCGCTCGACTACGCCACGTTCGAGGGCGAGATCCCGCAGGGCGAATACGGCGGCGGCCACGTCGCCCAGTTCGATCACGGCGTGTGGAGCAGCGCGGACGATCCGGAGGCGCAACTGGCCAAGGGTCATCTGCGCTTCGAACTGTTCGGCGACAAGCTCAAGGGCGGCTGGCACCTGGTGCGCTCGGGCAAGCCGGCGCGGCAGCCGCAGTGGCTGCTGTTCAAGGAGGACGATGCCTTCGCCGGCGACCTGGAGGCCGACGACCTGCTGGCCGATGTCACCGCGGCGCCGGCGCAGGACGTCAAGCGCGCCGGCGCCGGCAAACCGGACAAGCGCAAGGTCACGGTGGTGGCGCCAGTGCGCAAAGGCCGCTGGACGAACTGGGCCAAGTTGGCCGAGGCGCTGCCCGGCGCGGTGTCGGCGGCGGCGCCGGACGGACCGTTCGCGCCGCAGCTGGCCCGGCTGGGCGACGCGCCGCCACAGGGCGCGCAGTGGATCCACGAGATCAAGTGGGACGGCTACCGGATCCTGGCCACTGTCGCCGACGGCGTGGTGCGGCTGTGGTCGCGCAACGCGATCGAGTGGACCGACAAGATCCCCGAGATCCGCGATGCCATCGCCGCGCTGGGCCTGCGCTCGGCGGCGCTGGACGGCGAACTGATCGCCGGCAAGGGCACCAAGGAGGACTTCAACCTGCTGCAGGCGGTGCTGTCCGGCGAGCGCCAGGGCACGCTGGCACTGGCCCTGTTCGACCTGCTGCACCTGGACGGCATCGACATCGCCGCCGCACCGCTGTCCGAGCGCAAGGCGTTGTTGCAGCGGCTGCTGCAGGGCGCCGATGCGCACCTGGCCTTCAGCTCGCACATCGACGGCGACGGCGAAGCCGCATTCCAGCTCGCCGGCGCGCAGCACTTCGAGGGTATCGTCTCCAAGCGCGCCGACCGCGGCTACCACGGCGGCCGCAGCGACGACTGGCGCAAGACCAAGCAGCTGCGCTCGGACGAATTCGCGGTGGTCGGCTACACCGCACCCAAGGGCAGCCGCAGCGGCTTCGGCGCGTTGCTGCTGGCGCGGCTGGATCCCGAACATGGCTGGCTGTACGTCGGGCGGGTCGGCTCCGGCTTCTCCGACGCGCTGCTGCGCGAGCTGACCGCACTGATCGGCAAGGCCGGCAGCGCCACGCCCAGCGTGCACGTGCCGACCACCGAGACCGACCTGCGCAGCGCGCGCTGGTTCGCGCCGCGCTTCGTGGTGGAGGTGTTCTACCGCGGCATCGGCGGACAGCAGTTGCTGCGCCAGGCCTCGCTGAAGGCGGTGCGCCCGGACAAGGACATCGCCGACCTGCGCGATGCCGACGCACCGGCACCGCGCGCGGCGGCGGCGCGGGCGAGGCCGCCGGCCAGGAAAGCCAGGGCAGATGCAACGGTCAAAGCCACGAAGGCGACCAAGGTGGCGAAGGCGGCGAAGGCGAGCGAGACCAAGACCAGCGGTCCCCGGCGCAGCAAGCGCGACGTCGCGACCACGGGCACCGCGCGCACGCCGCCGACGCTGTCCAGCCCGGGCCGCGTGGTCTTCCCCGACATCGGCGCGACCAAGCGCGAGGTCTGGGACTACTACAGCGCGGTGATGGATCACCTGCTGCCGGAGATCGCCGGTCGCCCGCTGTCGATCATCCGCTGCCCCGCCGGTGCCGAACGCGCGTGCTTCTTCCAGAAGCACCACACCGCCGGATTGGAACTGGTGTCGTCGGTGCGGTTGAAGGAAGAAAGCGGAACCCAGGCCGAGTACCTGGTGGTCGAGGATGCGGCTGGGCTGCTCGAACTGGTGCAGTTCAATGCGTTGGAGTTCCACCCGTGGGGCGCGCATGCCGCGTCCCCGGAGCGTGCCGACCGCGTGGTGTTCGACCTGGACCCGGGGCCGGATGTGCCCTTCGCCGAGGTCAAGCGCGCGGCCACCGACATCCGCAAGCTGCTTGCGCAACTGGAGCTGGAATCGTTCCTGCGCGTGTCCGGCGGCAAGGGCCTGCACGTGGTGGTGCCGCTGGCACCGGGCTGCGACTGGGACCTGACCAAGCGCTTCGCCCACGGCTTCGCCGACGCACTGGCGCAGTCGCAACCCGAGCGCTTCCTCGCCACCGCCAGCAAGCGCCTGCGCAACCAGCGCATCTTCGTCGACTATTTGCGCAACGGCCGCGGCGCCACCGCGGTGGCCTCGTACTCGCTGCGCGCCCGCGCCGGCGCCCCGGTGGCGATGCCGCTGGCCTGGAGCGACCTGCCCAGGCTGCACCGCGCCGACGCCTTCAAGCTGCGCGACGTCCCGGCCAAGCTGAAACGGCGACGCAAGGATCCGTGGGCCGGCATCGATGCGCTGAAACAGAACCTGTCGCGCTGGGCCGAAACGGAGTGAGCAAAGCCCCTCTCCCCCCGGGAGAGGGGTTGGGGTGAGGGTCGGGGCGCGAAGCGACTCGCTGAGATTGAACACGAGCGACCGCACCCTCATCCGCCCCTGCGGGGCACCTTCTCCCGAGGGGAGAAGGGAAAAGCCGAGCCCCTCTCCCATCGGGAGAGGGGTTGGGGTGAGGGTCCGACGCGAAGCGACGCGCTGAGATCGAACACGAGCGACCCGTACCCTCATCCGCCCCTGCGGGGCACCTTCTCCCGAGGGGAGAAGGGAAAAGCCGAGCCCCTCTCCCATCGGGAGAGGGGTTGGGGGTGAGGGTCCGACCGCCAGCCAACTCACCCGCCAAGCCACTCACCCACTAGCCCGTCGGCCCACCCATCACCGGCAGGATCGCGCCATTGATGTAGCTGGCGGTGATCGGCGAGGCCAGGAACACGTACGCCGGCGACAGCTCCTCCGGCTGCGCCGGGCGTCCCATCGGGTTCTGCTTGCCGAACTCGGCCACGTCCTCGGCGGGCTTGTCGGCAGGATTGAGCGGCGTCCACACCGGCCCCGGCGCGACCGCGTTGACGCGGATGCCGCGCGGCTGCAACTGGCTGGCCAGGGCCATGGTGAAGGCATGGATCGCGCCCTTGGTCGCCGAATAGTCCAACAGCGACTTGCTGCCGAACAGCCCGGTCTCCGAGCCGCTGTTGACGATCGCCGAACCACGCTTGAGATGCGGCAGCGCCGCGCGCGCCATGTGGAAATAGCCGGCGATGTTGGTCTGCAAGGTCTCCTGCAGATGTTCCTCGCTCAGGTCCTCCAGCGCATCGCAATGCAACTGGAACGCGGCGTTGTTGACCAGCACATCGAGCCCACCGAAGGCTTTGACGGTCTGCGCCACCGCGTCCTCGCAGAACGCTGGATCCTTCACGTCGCCGGCGATGGTGATGCAGCGGCGGCCTTCGTTCTCGACGTGCTGGCGGGTGACCTGCGCATCCTCGTGTTCGTCCAGGTACAGCACCGCCACATCCGCGCCCTCGCGCGCGAACAGCACCGCCACCGCGCGGCCGATGCCCGAGTCGGCACCGCTCACGATCGCGCTCATGCCGCGCAGCTTGCCGCTGCCCACGTATTCCGGCGCCTCGAAGCGCGGCTGCAGCGCCAGCTCGTGCTCGTTGCCCGGCTTGGCCAGGTGCTGCCTGGGCATGCGTTGCGGCTGCTTGCGCGGCCCGGCCTGGCCTGCGTCGCCCGGCTTGGCGCGCTTGGGCTTGGGCTTGGGCTTGGCGTCGCCGGCATCGACCGCGCGCTGCAGCGCGCGTTGCTGCTGCACGGTCTTGGCGCTGGACGACGCCGTGGCACTACTGCGCTTGGACGGGGCGGACTTGGTGGCGGCAGGACGCTTGCGGGAGGCCATCGGCAATACTCCGGATGCGGGAGGAGGACGCGGTCGCGCAACCCTCCTCGAAGGGAAGGAACGGGCGTCGCTCAGGCGCGGTCGGCGAGACCGCTGACGCCGGCGTGCTGGGCGCAGTGCGCGCAGCAGAACATGCGCTCGCCGGCCTGCACGCCGTGGCCGACGATGCGGCACTCGCAGTGGCTGCAGCGCGGGGCGAAGGCGTGGATGGCGCACTCGAACGAATCGAAGGTACCGCTGCGCGCGCCCTGGGTCAGGGTGAAGGCCTGGTCGTAGTCGTTTCCGCAGACATCGCAGGTGGCCATGATCGGCTCCGGTTGCTGGGGGAATCCCGAGTCTGTCCCCGCCGGCGGCCACGACCGGTGAAACCGCCGGCGCGATCTCTTCATGCGGCGCAAACATGCGCCGCGACAGGCTCGCGCCATCGATCGAAGGAGACGCCCCATGATCCGCCACCCGCTCGCCCGCCTCGCCCCGTTCGCCGCCGTGCTGTTGCTCGGCGCCTGCAGCACCACCCAGGTGGCGCAGGTGCAGCCGATCGATGGCGTCATCTCCGGCCAATGCCATATCGACAAGGTGCGCGGCGCGGTCGGCCTGGCCGCCTCGCGCATGACCGTCGAACGCGCCCGCGTCGACAGCGACAGCCTCAAGGTGCAGGTGGTCAAGAGCAGCGTCAGCGACAACGGCGCCACCGCCAGCGGCGTGGACAGCGCCAACCGCGGCGCGCGCGAGACCGGCGGCGACCGCCTGACCGTCGAGATCGGCCCGACCAACAACATCACTACCGTGTATTGCGGCTGATCCGCGTCGCCGGGCCCGCCCGCCGCGCCCGCGGCGGCGCGGTGCTCAGGCGCGCTTGCGTGCGGGAGTTGCGGTCTTGCGCTTGGCGCGGGTACCGCTGCCCTGCGCGCCCGCCGCAGCGCCCTTGCGCGCAGCACGTGCGCCCTTGCGCAGCGGCGGCGCCTTGGCCGAGCTGCGATCGGCGGCCTTGGCCGCCTTGCGTGCCGCGGTGCGTGCCCGCCCCAGGTACTTCAGCGTGATCAGATCCCACTGCCGTTCGCCGCGCACGCCCTCGCACAGGCCGTGCAGGCGCCCGCAGCGCCAGCCGTCGAATACGCACGGGTCGATATAGGCCTTGCGGCACACCGCCGGGGTGTTGCCGAGCGCCTCGGCCACCTCACGGATCACCGCGTTCTGCGCCTGCGCCAGCGCGCGCTCGCCGCCGGTGTCGGGCAGCGGCAGCGCGGCCAGCCGTTGCAGCGCGGCACGGGTGCCGCCCCAGGTGCGGAAGTCCTTGGCGGTGAAGCTCTCGCCCATCGCCTCGCGCAGATAGTCGTTGACCTCGCCGGAGTCCACCGGCTGCAGCTGGCCGTCGTCGTCGCGGTACTGGAACAGCGCCTGCCCCGGCAATTGCTGGCAGCCACGGATCAGCTTGACCAGGTGCACGTCGTCGACCTCGATGTCGTGCTCCTGGCCGCCCTTGCCGCGGAACTGCAGCCGCGCACGGCCGCCCTTCACGAACGCCAGGTGGCGATTGCGCAGCGTGGTCAGGCCGTAGGAGCGGTTGCTGCGCGCGTATTCGGCGTTGCCCACGCGCACCAGGGTCTCGGCCATCAGCGCCACCACCATCGCCAACACCTTGTCGCGCGGGTAGCCAGGCAGGGCCATGTCGCGGCGCAGGCGCCGGCGCAGCCGCGGCAGGGCCTGGCCGAAGGCGACGATGCGCTCGAACTTGCCGTCGCCGCGCACCTGCGCCCAGTCGGCATGGTAGCGGTACTGCTTGCGCCGGCGCGCGTCGCGGCCGGTGGCCTGCAGATGGCCGTTGTCGCGCGTGCAGATCCACACTTCGGTGTAGGCCGGCGGGATCGCCAGTTGGCGGATGCGCTGCAGGGTGGCGGCGTCGCGCACCGCGCTGCCGTCGGGCAGACGGTAGCCGAACCCCTTGCCGGCGCGGCGGCGGACGATGCCCGGCTCCTGATCGCTGACATAGACCAGGCCCGCGCTGCTGGCGGCCTGGCGGGACTGGCGGGCACGCGCCGCCTCGGCCGCGGCGGTGGAACGGGACGCGTTGGACATCGGACCTCCGGAAGCCGGAACCGCGGCCCGCGCCGCCGATTCCACGAGCATCGATTGTCGGCAGCGCCGCGGCTAGGCCGCGTGAGCGATTGCCGCCTGCGGCATATCGGTCCACCGCTGCGGAAGTACTGCGGTCCTTGTGGGAGGGACTTCAGTCCCGACGCCCGACGCTGTCTGCGCGCCTTGGACATCACGCGTCGCAGCTCAAGCCATTCCCACAAGGCGTGTCGGCGTGCCGGTTAACGCCTGGCGAACGCGCGGTGTCCGATCCTGTCGCCACCGGAACCTGCGCTGCGCCGGCGCCTGCCGTCGCCCGGCGAGACGACGGCGACGCAAAGCGCATCACACGCTCTATGCTTCACCCCTCTTCCCTCCAGCCATAGGAGCCCCGATGAGCAACCTCCTTTCCTCCCGTGCGTCCACGCGTGCCGGCCTGCTCGGCACGGCCTGCCTGGCGCTGGCCCTGGCCGCCTGCGGCGCGCCGCCGCCGGACGAGCAGGAACAGGTGAGCGCCAAGGCCCAGGCCGCCGCGCAGCAGGCCGCCGCGCCGGACCCGGCCAACGCACCGGACGCCCCGCCGGTGGGCACCTGCGATGCCTCGCAGGCGCAGGGCCTGGTCGGCCAGACCTTCGCGCCGGCGCTGCTGGACCAGGCGCGCAGCGACACCGGCGCCAAGACCGCGCGCGTGCTCAAGCCGAACCAGGCAGTGACCATGGAGTTCAACGGCGAACGGCTCAACATCGAGGTCGACGAGAAGAACCAGATCACCGGCGTGCGCTGCGGCTAGGGCCTGTCCTCATTCCCGGGCAGGTCGCGCCACCCTTGCGCGCGCCCGGGGCAAGGAAGTGCGAGGGAGTGGACGTCTGTCCATGACGGGCAATGACACAGTCCCGGGCACGCACAAGGACAGGCCCGGGGGCGCCGCCAGGACGCCCGGCGCGGCGGCGGCGACAGCGCCGCCGCCAGCGCTGAAGTTGCAGGTGTAACGGTGTATTGCGGCACCGCACCAACTATGTTTTAGTCGGGATTCCGGTGACCTCAAGAAGCGCTCCAGGACAGAGCGGGGGCGAGTGTCGCCGCGTTCCTTCGGATCGCTTTCAGAGGCAGACATGGCCCCCCGCAACCGCCACGGGCTCTACGACCCCCAAGACGAGCGCGATGCCTGTGGTTTCGGCATGGTCGCGCAACTCGACGACCAACCTTCGCGGGCACTGGTGGATACCGCCATCGCCGCCCTGTCGCGCATGACCCATCGCGGCGGCGTCGCCGCCGACGGCCTCACCGGCGACGGCTGCGGCCTGCTGATCCGCAAACCCGAGCCGTTCCTGCGCGCGCTGGCGCGCGAGGCCGGCATCGCGGTCGGCGCGCGCTTCGCTGCCGGCAACGTGTTCCTGCCGCGCGACGATGCCGACGCCGCCGCGCGCTGCCGCCAGGTGCTGGAGGAAGAACTGCGCCGCGTCGACGTGCAGCCATGCGGCTGGCGCCTCACCCCCACCGACGATGCGGTGTGCGGGCAACTGGCCAAGGACACCCTGCCGCGCATCGAGCAGGTGTTCGTCGACGCCGGTGCCGAGCAGAGTGAAGACGCGTTCGCCCTGGCCCTGTTCCTGGCCCGCCGCCGCGCCGAGCAGCGCCTGCGCGAGGTCGCCGATTTCTACGTCACCACGCTCTCGCCCAACGGCATCAGCTACAAGGGCATGGTGCTGCCGGACAAGCTCAGCACCTTCTACCCGGACCTGCAGCGCAACGACCTGGCCTCCAGCGCCATCGTGTTCCACCAGCGCTTCTCCACCAACACGCTGCCGCGCTGGCCGCTGGCGCATCCGTTCCGCCTGCTCGCGCACAACGGCGAGATCAACACCATCGAGGGCAACCGGCACTGGGCGCAGGCGCGCAGCAAGGTGTGGAAGACCCCGCGTTTCGACATCGCCGAGCTGGACCCGGTGATCTCGATGCATGGCTCCGATTCGCAGAGCCTGGACAACATGCTCGAGCTGCTGGTCGCCGGCGGCATGGATCTGCTGCAGGCGCTGCGCATCCTGGTGCCGCCGGCCACCCAGTCGCTGGAGTTCAAGGACGCCGACCTGGCCGCCTTCTACGAGTTCTACGGCCTCAACACCGAGCCGTGGGACGGCCCGGCCGGCATCGTCGCCTGCGACGGCCGCTACGCCGCATGCATGCTCGACCGCAACGGCCTGCGCCCGGCGCGCTGGATGCTGACCTCCGACCGGCATTTCCTGGTGGCCTCCGAAGCCGGCGTGTGGGAACTGCCGGCCGAGCGCGTCACCCGCAAGGGCAAGCTCGGCCCCGGCGAGATGATGGCCATCGACCTCAAGCGCGGCGACCTGCTCGATTCGGACGCCATCGACCGCATCAACCGCGGCCGCGCCCCGTACAAGCAATGGCTGCAGCAGGGCGTGACCTACCTGCAGACCGAACTGATCGACCCCTCGCTGGTCGAGGAGCCGTTCGACGAGCGCACCCTGCGCAGCTACCACAAGCTGTTCCAGCTCAGCACCGAGGAAGTGGAGCAGGTGCTGCGGCCGCTGGCCGAGACCGAGCAGGAAGCCACCGGCTCGATGGGCGACGACACGCCGATGGCGGTGCTCAGCCGCCACACGCGGCCGCTGTACGACTACTTCCGCCAGGCCTTCGCCCAGGTCACCAACCCGCCGATCGACCCGCTGCGGGAAGACTGCGTGATGTCGCTGACCACCCAGCTCGGCAAGGAGACCAACATCTTCCATGCCGGCCCGGAGACGGTGAACCACGTCATCCTCAACTCGCCGGTGCTCAGCCAGCGCAAGCTGCGGCAGTTGCTGAAGATGCCGCAGTACCTGACCCGCAACGCGCAGATCGACCTGTCCTACAGCGTCGAGGAAGGCCTGGAGGCCGGGCTCAAGCGCATCTGCGCCGAGGCCGAACAGGCCGCGCGCGACGGCAAGGTCATGCTGCTGCTGACCGACCGCTACCCGGTGCCGGAGCGGCCGATGGCGCATGCGCTGCTGGCCACCGGCGCGGTGCACCATCACCTTTCGCGGGTGGGCCTGCGCTGCGACGTCAACCTGATCATCGAGACCGGCACCGCGCGCGATCCGCACCACATGGCCTGCCTGCTCGGCTTCGGCGCCACCGCGGTGTATCCGTACCTGGCCTACCAGACCCTGTTCGACCTGGGCCGGCGCGGCATCCTGCTGCTCAAGAGCGGCGGCGAGCAGACCCAGATCGGCCGCAAGTACCGCAAGGGCATCTACAAGGGCCTGTCCAAGATCATCTCCAAGATGGGCATCTGCACCATCGCCAGCTATCGCGGCGCGCAGCTGTTCGAGATCGTCGGGCTGGATCCGGACGTGGTGGCGCTGTGCTTCCCGGACACCGCCGCGCGCATCGGCGGCGTCGGCCTGGCGCGGCTGGACACCGAGGCGCGGCAGCTCGCCGCGCGCGCCTGGAACGACCTGCTCAAGCCGGAAGTGGGCGGCCTGCTCAAGTACGTGCACGGCGGCGAGTACCACATGTACAACCCGGACGTGGTGCTGACCCTGCAGCGCGCCACCCGCAGCGGCCTGCAGGCCGACTGGGACGCCTACGCCGCCGCGGTGCACGGGCGCCCGGCCTCGGCCCTGCGCGACCTGCTGCAACTCAAGCGCGCGGCCACGCCGACGCCGCTGGACGAGGTCGCCCCGGCCGAGGACCTGCTGCGCCGCTTCGACACCGCCGCGATCAGCCTCGGCGCGCTGTCGCCGGAGGCGCACGAGGCGCTGGCGATCGCGATGAACCGCCTCGGCGGGCGCAGCAATTCCGGCGAAGGCGGCGAAGACCCGGCGCGCTACGGCACCGAGAAGCGCTCCAAGATCAAGCAGGTGGCCTCCGGCCGCTTCGGCGTCACCCCCGAATACCTGGTCAACGCCGAGGTGCTGCAGATCAAGGTCGCGCAGGGCGCCAAGCCCGGCGAAGGCGGCCAGCTGCCCGGGCACAAGGTCAACGAACTGATCGCGCGGCTGCGCTACGCCAAGCCGGGCATCGGCCTGATCTCGCCGCCGCCGCACCACGACATCTACTCGATCGAAGACCTCGCGCAGCTGATCTACGACCTCAAGCAGGTCAATCCGAGCGCGCTGGTGTCGGTGAAGCTGGTTAGCCATGCCGGCGTGGGCACCATCGCCGCCGGCGTGGTCAAGGCCGGCGCCGACCTGATCACCGTGTCCGGCCACGACGGCGGCACCGGCGCCAGCCCGGTCAGCTCGATCCGCTACGCCGGCGTGCCGTGGGAACTGGGCGTGGCCGAGTCGCACCAGGCGCTGGTCGCCAACGACCTGCGCGCGCGCACCATCCTGCAGACCGACGGCGGCCTGAAAACCGGCCTGGACGTGGTCAAGGCGGCGATCCTGGGTGCGGACAGCTTCGGCTTCGGCACCGGGCCGATGATCGTGCTCGGCTGCAAGTACCTGCGCATCTGCCACCTCAACAACTGCGCCACCGGCGTGGCCACCCAGGACGAGCGCCTGCGCGCCAACCACTTCGTCGGCCTGCCCGAGCGCGTGGAGAACTTCTTCCGCCTGCTGGCCGAGGAAGTGCGGCAGTGGCTGTCGTACCTGGGCGTGCGCTCGCTGGACGAGATCGTCGGCCGCACCGAACTGCTGCAGCAACTGGACATCTCGCCGCGCGAAGGCGTGCGCGTGGACCTGTCGCGGCTGCTCAAGGACGTGCGCCACGATGGCGGCCACTGCGCCGCGCAGCGCCTGTACGAATCGCCGGACAGCCTGGCCACGCAGATGGACGGCCTGCTCGCCGACGCCATCGCGCACAAGCGCGGCGGCGACCATCGCTTCCTGATCCACAACACCGACCGTTCGATCGGCGCGCGCCTGTCCGGCGCCATCGCCCGCGTCCACGGCAACCACGGCATGGACGATGCGCCGCTGACCCTGCGCTTCCGCGGCTCGGCCGGGCAGAGCTTCGGCGCGTTCAACGCCGGCGGCCTGCACCTGGAGCTGGAAGGCGAAGCCAACGACTACGTCGGCAAGGGCATGGCCGGCGGCCGCCTGGTGGTGCGTCCGCCGCGCGGCGCGCGTTTCGAGGCGCGCAGCACCGCGATCATCGGCAACACCTGCCTGTACGGCGCCACCGGTGGCGAACTGTACGCTGCCGGCCGCGCCGGCGAGCGCTTCGCGGTGCGCAACTCCGGCGCGCTGGCGGTGATCGAGGGCGCCGGCGACCACTGCTGCGAGTACATGACCGACGGCATCGTGCTGGTGCTGGGCAAGGTTGGCCTGAACTTCGGCGCCGGCTTCACCGGCGGCCTGGCCTACGTGCTCGACGTGGACCGCGACTTCGTCGACCGCTACAACCACGAACTGATCGACATCCACCGCATCTCCGCCGAAGGCTTCGAGAGCCATCGCCAGCACCTGCACAAGCTGATCAGCCGCCACCGCGAACTGACCGGCAGCATCTGGGCGCAGCAGATCCTCGACGAGTTCCGCGACTACGTCGGCAAGTTCTGGCTGGTCAAACCGAAGGCGGCGAGCATCGAGTCGTTGACCGAATCGCTGAGGCGCGCCGCTTGATGGCGGCACGCCGGGAATCGGGAATGGAGAATCGGGAATGGTAAAAGCCCGGCTCTCCCAGTTTCCGATCGCGCGCGCAGATTCGCTTTTGCCATTCCCCATTCCCCATTCGCGATTCCCAGCCCTATGAGCCGCAAGCACGCCTTCCAGTTCCTCGACCTGCCCCGGCAGATGCCGCAACGCATTCCGGTGGAACTGCGCACCTCCGGCGACTGGAACGAGCTGTACGGCAAGTTCGACAAGGCCGATGCGCAGTACCAGGCCGGGCGCTGCCTGGATTGCGGCAACCCGTACTGCAGCTGGAAGTGCCCGGTGCACAACGCCATCCCGCAGTGGCTGCAGCTGGTGCAGGAAAACCGTATCGAAGAGGCCGCGGCGCTGTGCCACAGCACCAATCCGCTGCCGGAGGTGTGCGGCCGGGTGTGCCCGCAGGACCGCCTGTGCGAAGGCAGCTGCACGCTGGAGGAATTCGGCGCGGTCACCATCGGCGCGGTGGAGAAGTACATCGTCGATACCGCGCTCAATAACGGCTGGCGCCCGGATCTGAGCCAGGTCGAACCCACCGGCAAGCGCGTGGCGGTGGTCGGCGCCGGGCCGGCCGGGCTGAGCTGCGCGGACCGCCTGGCCCGCGCCGGCATCCAGGCGGTGGTGTACGACCGCTACGAGCAGATCGGCGGGCTGCTGCAGTTCGGCATCCCCAGCTTCAAGCTGGACAAGAGCGTGATCGGCAAGCGCCGCGAAGTGCTCGAAGGCATGGGCGTGCAGTTCCGCCTGGGCGTGGAGATCGGCCGCGACGTGAGCCTGGAGCAGTTGCTCGAGGAGTACGACGCGGTGTTCCTGGGCACCGGCGCCTACCGCTACACCGACGGCGGCCTGCCCGGCCAGGACCTGCCCGGCGTGCTGCCGGCGCTGCCGTTCCTGGTGCAGAACAGCCGCATCGTCGGCGGCAACGATCCCTGGGGCCGGCCGATCGCCGGCTGGGAAGACAAGATCGCGCTGCCCGACCTGAGCGGCAAGCGCGTGGTGGTGCTGGGCGGCGGCGACACCGGCATGGACTGCGTGCGCAGCGCGATCCGCCTGGGCGCGGCCAAGGTCACCTGCGCCTACCGCCGCGACGAGGCCAACATGCCCGGCTCGGCGCGGGAGGTGGCCAATGCGCGCGAGGAAGGTGTGCGCTTCCTGTTCAACCGCCAGCCGCTGGCGGTGGAAGCCGATGCCGCCGGCAACCTGGTCGGCGTACGCGTGGTGCAGACCCGTCTGGGCGAGCCGGATGCGCGCGGGCGCCAGGCCGCGGTGCCGGTGGAAGGCAGCGAATCGCTGCTGGACGCGGACGTGGTCATCATCGCCTTCGGCTTCTCGCCGAGCGTGCCGGACTGGCTGGCGGCGCAGGGCGTGGAAGGCACCGCCAACGGCCGCATCCTCGCCGGCGGCAGCGAGCCCGACGGCAGCGGCCGCCTGCCGTACCAGACCACCAACCCGAAACTGTTCGCTGGCGGCGACGCCGTGCGCGGCGCCGACCTGGTGGTGACTGCGGTGGCCGAAGGCCGCGACGCGGCAGCCAGCATCGCCGAATGGATCGGCAACCGCCTGCCGGTGACGACCCAGGCTGCGGCCTGAGCGACGCTGCGAGGCTGCTGCAGCGTTCGGTTAGTTCGGCGGCGCCGGCAATACTTGCTCGACTGGGCGATGCGACCTTCGGCCGCATCGCGAACCGCTGCGCTGCGCATTCGCCGAAAGTCGAGGTCGCCTGGAGCCGCCGGCCTCCAGCAACGTCGCCAGCGCCAGCGCTGGCCTCGGCATGGACCTCGTCGAACGCTACCGCCTCGGCACCGCCGCCGCCGGCAGCGATCGCCTTTACCAACGCCACCACCGCCGCGGCGCAGGTTGCGTCGTTGGCCTCTAGCGAACGCCTTCTCCACCGCTCGTCCTTCGCTGCGCGCCCAACCTGGCGCGCCGGCGATGGAAGCATGGCCGCGACCTCGATCACGCCGCTGCCGACGGCTGCACCACGCACCTGATGTGACGCCGCCGACGTCCGCGCGCAGCGTGTCCGCGCCAGGTGAATGCCGGGCTAACACGAGTGCGTGCAGGCTGGCGATCACGGGGGCGATCCTTGCACGCTTGCGCCTGCCGCTCTGCGCTCCCCCGACGCGGACGGCGCCTCCCCTCACTCCAGGAAGCTCCCCCATGCCGCTTTCCTCGTCGTGTTCCCCGCGCTGGCGTTCCCTGCCGCTGGCACTGCTGCTCGCCACCGTCGCCTGCAACGCCGCCGCCGAAGGCCGCAGCGTGCTCAAGTACGCCGGCGTCAACCTGTCCGGCGCCGAGTTCAACTCCGGCAAGAAGCCCGGTGTGCTGTACAAGGACTACACCTACCCGACCGCCGGCGACTACAGCTACTTCGCCAGCAAGGGCATGAACACCATCCGCCTGCCGTTCCTGTGGGAGCGCCTGCAGCCCACCGCCAAGGGCGAGTTCGACCCGGCGCAACTGGCGCTGTTGAAGAAGGCGGTGGAGCAGGCCAAGGCCAACCACCTGTACCTGATCCTGGACCCGCACAACTACGCCAAGTACAACGGCGCGCTGGTCGGCAGCGAGGGCGCCCCGGACGAGGTGTTCGCCGACCTGTGGCGGCGCCTGGCCAAGGAGTTCAAGAGCGACGACCACGTCATCTTCGGGCTGATGAACGAGCCCAACGCAGTCTCCTCGACCGACTGGGCCAGCGCGGCGCAGGCGGCGATCGATGCCATCCGCAAGGCCGGCGCCAACAACCTGATCCTGGTGCCGGGCACCGCCTACACCGGCGCGCACAGCTGGCGCAGCACGGCCTACGGCACGCCGAACGCGGTTGCCCTGCAGCCGCTGAAGGATCCGCGCAACCGCATGGCGTTCGAAGCGCACCAGTACCTGGACCGCGACAACAGCGGCACCAAGGGCGAGTGCGTCAGCGCCACCGCCGGCGCCGAGAAGCTGGCCGGGTTCGTCAGCTGGTTGCGCGAGAACAAGAAGGTCGGCTTCATCGGCGAGTTCGCCACCGCGAATACGCCCACCTGCAATCAGGCGCTGGAGAACATGCTTAGCTACATACAGAAGAACGACGACGTGATCCTGGGCTGGACCTGGTGGGCGGCCGGCGCATGGTGGAAGCCCGACTATCCGTTCAACGTGCAACCCGGCAAGGACGGCAGCGAGAAGCCGCAGATGGAGATCCTGTCCAAGTACGCGCGCGAGATCACCGGCAAGAAGTGAGCCGTCGCTGCCGGCGCCGCCTGTCGGCAACGCGGCAACACGCCATGCAACGTGTGCGACGCGCACGCCTGGCATAGCGCATGCAGCGCGATCCAGTACCGGTTCGCGCTGCCAATCGCCGCACAGATCCATGCATGCGCGCACGCAGCGCATCGCCTCGTCCTCGGCAATGCACTACGGTGTCCGCACACCGTAGTCATCAGCCTGGTCTGGCATCTCCTCGGCCGGGTTCCCCCTCTGATGCCGAAGGAGACTCACCATGATCGCGCGCACCTTGCGGCGGCGGTCGCGGCACGCCCGGCGTGCCGCGCTGCTGCTGTGCCTATCCGTTCCGCTGTCGTCGCTGCAGGCGCAGCAGTCGCTGCGCTTCGCCGGCGTCAACCTGTCCGGTGCCGAGATCGCGCCGTCGAAGATTCCCGGCATCGTCGGAGTCGACTACACCTATCCGCGCAGCAGCGACTACACCTATTTCGCCGGCAAGGGCATGAACCTGCTGCGCCTGCCGGTGCGCTGGGAACGCCTGCAGCCGCAACCGCGCGGCCCGCTCGACGCCGCGCAACTGGCGCTGATCGACGACGCCGTGCAGCAGGCCAAGGCGCAGGGCATGTACGTGATCGTGGACATCCACAACTACGCGCGCCGCGACGGCCGCCTCATCGGCAGCAGCGGCCTGCCGGTCGCCGCCTTCGTCGACCTGTGGCAGCGTCTGGCGCGCGCCTACGGCAGCGACAATGCGGTGGTATTCGGGCTGATGAACGAGCCGCACGGCATCAGCCCGACCGCGTGGGCCGCCGCCGCGCAGGCCGCGGTCGATGCGATCCGCGCCACCGGCGCCAGCAACCTGGTCCTGGTACCGGGCGCGCTGTGGACCGGCGCGCATAGCTGGTACACGCCAGTGGACGGCACCTCGAACGCCAGCGCGCTGGCCACGCTGCACGACCCGCTGCAGCGCGTGGCGATCGAAGTGCACCAGTACCTGGACGCCGATTCCAGCGGCACCAGCCCGGTCTGCGTGAGCGACGACATCGGCGTCCAACGCCTGCGCGCCTTCACCGACTGGCTGCAGCAGACCGGCCATCTCGGCTTCCTCGGCGAATTCGCCGCCGCCGACAATCCCACCTGCCGGCGCGCGCTGGACGGCATGCTGGCCGACATCGCGCAGCACCCGACGCTGTGGCTGGGCTGGAGCTACTGGGCCGGCGGCGCCTGGTGGCGCGCCGACTATCCTTTCAATGTGCAACCCGACGCCGACGGCCACGACCGTCCGCAGATGGCGATCCTCGCGCCCTGGGCGCAGCGCATCACGCGCTGAGCGCGGTGCATGCGTGACAACGCCGTGGCGCAGGCCGACAACTAGGCACCTCCAAGTCACGTCGGGACATGTCTGCGAGGGACGGCGCGTGCCCTTTCACCGGCTCAGCGGCAGCGGACTTTTGCCTGGGCACGCGCCGTTGCGGGTTTAAGCCTCTGCTACAGAGCAACGTGCATCCGCCGGGTTGTACGCAAGCAGGTGATTCGAGGTGCCCGCATGGCGTGCGACGTGCAATGCGTCGCATATTTCCGATGACCTCGATCGCTCTGGCATGACGGTTGCAGCGTGGTGCACGGCCGCGCACGCCGCATCGTGGCGTCGCCTGCCGCTCTTTCCCCACGAAGGATCCGTCATGCCACGCTATTCCCGTTTTTTCCGCTCCCCGCAATGGCGGCAGCGCGCCGTGCTGTGCCTGCTCGTGGCCGCCTGCGCGCCGTTCGCAAACGCCCAGCAGACGCTGCGCTATGCCGGCATCAACCTGGCCGGCGCCGAGTTCAACTCGGCGAAGAAGCCCGGCGTGCTGTTCAAGGACTATGTGTATCCCACCGACGCCGACTATGCGTACACCGCGGCGCAGGGCATGAACATCGTGCGCCTGCCGTTCCTGTGGGAGCGGCTGCAGCCGCAAGCCAACGGCCCGCTCGACCCCGCGCAACTCGACGCGCTGCGCACCGCGGTCGAACGCGCCAGGCGCTACAACCTGCAACTGATCCTCGACGTGCACAACTACGCCAAGTACGACGGCGTGCGCATCGGCGGCGACGCGGTACCGGCGGCGGCGCTGGCCGATCTGTGGCGGCGCCTGGCGCTGGTGTTCGGCAACGATGCCAGCGTGGCATTCGGGCTGATGAACGAGCCCAACGGCCTCGCCTCCGGCGATTGGGCGGCCATCGCGCAGGCGTCGATCGATGCGATCCGTGGCACCGGCGCCGACAACCTGATCCTGGTGCCAGGCACCGCCTTCAGCGGCGCGCACAGCTGGAACAGCACCTGGTACGGCGTGTCCAACGCGCAGGGCTTGCTGACGGTCCACGACCCCGCCGGCAACCTGGCGTTCGAAGTGCATCAATACCTGGATCCCGACTCCTCCGGCACCAGCGCCGCCTGCGTCAGCACCAGCATCGGTGCGGAACGCCTGCAAGGGTTCACCCAATGGCTGCGCGCCAACGGCTATCGCGGCTTCCTCGGCGAGTTCGGCGGCAGCAGCGATCCCACCTGCCTGGCCGCGCTCGACACCATGCTCGGCTACGTCCACGACAACGGCGACGTCTGGCTAGGCTGGACCGCCTGGGCCGGCGGCGCGTGGTGGCGCAGCGACTATGCGTTCAACCTGCAGCCGGACAAGAGCGGCGCCGACAAGCCGCAGATGGACGTACTGGCGGTGCGCGCGCAGCAAGTCACGCAGTGACCGCAGCAAGGCCAGGGTCCGCCGCGGCGGTGTGGCGATCGCGCGGCGATTGAGTCGGTACCGCGATCGGGCGCAGACTGTCGCACCTCTTCCGCAGGGATCGACGCATGCGCCTGGGCCTGGCCGCCAACCGACTGCACCACCAGGGCAAGGATGCCGCGCTGTTCCGCTGGCTGCGCGCCAGCGAGGCCGGCATCCGCGAGCTGCAGCTCGGCCTGCACGCGGTCGGCCGCACCCACGAGGCGATCATCCGGGTCGGTTTGCTGGCCGGCCATGCCGGCCTCAAGCGCTACCCGTTCGGCCGCGAGGGCGGCCTGATGAAGCTGGTGGCCGAGGTCGTGGGCCTGGAAGGCGCCGAGCGGACCCTGGACGGCGCCATCTACCTGATCGATCCGGTCGACCCGTCCTCGATCTTCCCCGAGGCGATCGCGCTCAAGCGCCAGTGCGTGATCCACGGCAAGCCGTTCATTTCCACCGTGGCCAGCGCCCGCGATTGGGTGGAGATGGAGCGCGTCCACGCCGGGCTGGCCGCCGACGCCGGCGCCGACGACCTGTACGCGCTGCAGCGGCAGACCCTGGCGCTGATCGCGCACGATGCGATGAAACCGCAGATGCTGGCCTTCGCCAGCGAACATTTCGATCTGCTGTCGCGCTTCGCCGAGCGCGTGGCCACCGGTACCACCGGGCAGCGGCTCAACGAACTGGCCTGGAGCCGCGGCTGGCCGCAGGGCCAGGCGTGGGTGCAGCGCTATCAGAGCGGCCCGATGGGCGGCGACGCGCAGATCGCCGATCGCGTGCTGGAACGGCGCTGCCACCGCGCGATCTTCTTCGAGGATCCGCACGTCGCGCGTCAGCACGAGGCCGACATCCAACTGCTGGAACGCGCGGTCACCACGGTCACCGACAGCGCCGTGTGCATCACCTCGCCGGCGATCGCCGCGCGCTGGGCGCAGGCCGCCGCACGCCGGCTCGCATCGGCCTGAGGTTTTCGACGCGCGCGATCGCGTCGCGCGCGGACCGCTGACAGGACACGCCGCGACGCCGCGTTGTCGTGCGTGACCATGCGCACAGTCACTGCGATGTCACGCCGATCGCCAACACTGCCGCGCCTGTCCAGATCCCAGGGGGGATCCCATGTTGCGTTTCACCCTGCGCCTGCTGCTGCTCGGCGCAGCAGCGCTGTGCGCGCTGCCGTCCGCGTCCGCGCAACCGGCCGAGCGCTTGCGCGTACACGGCTCCAACAGCCTCGGCGCGCGGCTGATGCCGGCGCTGGTGGAAGCCTGGCTGCAGAGCATGGGCTACCGGCAACTGCAACGTCGTCGCGTCGATGCGACGACGCTGGAGATCGCCGCGGTGCGCGACGATGCGCCGCTGGTGGTCGAGATAACCGGCACCGGCTCGGCCGCCGGCATCGCCGACCTGGTGCATGGCGACGCCGAGCTGGCGATGCTGGCGCGTCAGCCCGATGCGCGCGAACGCGAGGCCGCCTGGCAGCTCGGCGACCTGGGCTCGCCGGACCAACAGTTCGTCGTCGCCCTGGATGGCGCGCGGGTGCTGGTCGCCGCCGACAACCCCATCGCCACGCTGAGCGTCGTGCAGCTGCGCGACATCCTGAGCGGCCGGACCACGCGCTGGTCGCAACTCGGCGGCGCGGACCTGCCGATCGCGCTGCACCGCAGTGTCATCCCCGGCGGTCTCGACGACTTCCTGCGCGAACGCCTGGCGCTGCCGGCGGTGCGCATGCCGGGGAACGTCCTGCATGCCGACCTGGCCGAGGCCGCACGCGCCGTCGTCGGCCATCCCGACGCACTGGCGATCGTCGGGTTGACCACACCGGTGCCGGCCGGCACACGTGCGCTGGCCATCGCCGACGGCGGTATCGCGGTGCTCCCGACGGCAGCAGCCGTGCGCGGCGAGGACTATCCCTTGGTCCAGCGCTACAGCCTGTACGGCGGCCAGATGATGTCGGCGCTCGGCCGCAGCCTGGCCCTGTACGCCCTCGGTCCGCCGGCGCAACAGCTGGTGCGCCGGCTTGGCCCGATTTCCATGGCGATCGACGTCGATCCGGCCACGCCGCAGAGCGGCGCCACCGCTGCCCGCGCGGATGCTAGCTATGCGCAGGCCAGCACCGGCGCCCGGCGCCTGACCACCACGCTGCGTTTCAGCCTGCAGTCGCTCAATGGCATGTACGAAGCGCGCAGCGCCCAGGATCTCGACCGATTGGTCGCCTTCATGCAACAGCCGGCGATGCACGGCCGCGCCCTGGCGGTGATCGGCTTCGCCACGCCGGACAGCGCCAACCGGCTGTACCCGACCATCGCCAGCAACGATCGCGCCGACGTGGTCGCTGCGTACCTGGTGCAACGCGGTGTCGCCGTGGAACGGGTACGCGGTCTCGGCGCACTGCATCCGCTGATCGGCGGCGAAGACGCCGCGGCCAAGGCGCGCAACGAGCGCGTCGAACTGTGGTTGCTGGATCGGGCGCGATAGGGCAGTCGGAGCGTGGTTGCGGCCGGTTGGGCACGACATCGCTCGGCCGCTCGTCCCCTTCGGAACCTTTCCCCCGAAAAGCAGGCCGTGGTCCGGGGAGGAGAAGGGAAGCCAGAGCCCCTCTCCCGTCGGGAGAGGGGTTGGGGTGAGGGTACGCAGCGCGAAGCGCCCTCACCGGCGCAAGCTGGGAGGTTAGCGCGTTGTTAGGCATTGGCAGCCGCGCGCGTGACGCCGCGCTGGCGCCGATACGACCCGTCGCCATCCGCGCATCAGCGAGCGCATGCGGGCGACCGTGCTCCCGGACTCGGGCCATCCGGCGTTCACCGCATCGCGCCTACAGTCGCCCGACACCCTCGCCAGCGCTTCCGGAGATCGCCATGCTTCGCTCATCGCACGCCGGTCTCGGCGTGGTGCTTGCCGGACTCCTGCTGACCCACAGCACGCCTGCCGCCGCGGTGCAGCGGCTGTGGCCGACCGCGGAGCAATGGCAACAGTTGCACGCGTCAGCCGCCACCGATCCGGCCTGGCGGCAGGTCGAGGCGGCGCAGGCCCGGCTGGCCGAGATGGCACGCACGCAGGGCGCGCATCCGCTCGAGAATCTGAGCACCGGCGGCCGCCTGCGCGGCGATCCAGTGAAGGCGGCGACCGAAACCAGCCTGGGCGACATGCCGCGCATCCAGGCGCTGGCGCTGCGCTACGCCCTGGACGGCGAGCGAGCCGACGCGCTGGCCGCCGGCGACCAGCTCGCGCAATGGGCCGCGCGCAATGTGCCCAACGGCAACCCGATCGACGAGACCGGGCTGGAACCGGCGATCTTCGCCTACCGCATCGTCCGCCCGGCGCTGCCGGACGCGCAACGCCGCGCCATCGATGCATGGATGCGAAAGATCGCCGATGCCGAAATCGGCTCGCGCGACCTCAAGCGCAAGACCGCCACCAACAACTGGCACAGCCATCGGCTGAAGACCGTGGGCATGATCGGCGCCGCGCTCGACGATCAGCGCTTGCTGGACTACGCCCGCACCGGCTTTCGTCAGCAGATCGCCGACAACCTGTTGCCCGACGGGCGCAGCATCGACTTCGTCGAGCGCGATGCGCTGTCCTACCACGTCTACGACCTGCGTCCGCTGGTGACGCTGGCGCTGCTGTTCTCCGAACGCGGTGAGGATCTGTACCACTGGCGCGCACCGAACGGCGCATCGCTGGCGCGCAGCGTCGACTGGTTGCTGCCGTATCTGCGCGGCGAGCGCAGCCACGCGGAGTTCGTCGGCAGCCAGGTGCCGTTCGACAAGGCGCGCTCCGACAACGGGGAAGCGGGCCACGTGATCGGCAAGCCGTATGCCGCGGAGGGGGCGGAATCGCTGCTGGTGCTTGCTGCGGCCTACGATCCGGCGTGCGTGCAACTGGCGCGGCAACTCGGACACGGGACGCCACCCTGGCGCCTGGCGATCAGCACATTGCCCGATTTACCGCGCTAGCTTCCGTCGACTCCGACGGCATCAGAGTGCCGGTGCTCAGCCACGGCATCACGGAGGGTCCGCGACGCGACAGGTCTCGATGCGAGCCATCGCACATCTCATCGCGCGGCACAGCGGCGCGGGAGGTGGTCGCAGCGGTTTGGCCTTATCAATCAGCCCATGCGGGGCACCTTCCCCCGAAAAGGGGGCCATGCTCCCGACAGGAGAAGGAAGAACCAAGCCCCTCTCCCGCCGGGAGAGGGGTTGGGGTGAGGGTACGGGGCGCGCAGCGCCTCGCCGATCGGTCATTGCGAGGCTTCGCCCGCCCCCTCATCCGCCCCTGCGGGGCACCTTCCCCCGCAAAGGGGGCCATGGTCCCGACAGGAGAAGGAAGAACCGAGCCCCTCTCCCGCCGTGAGAGGGGTTGGGGTGAGGGTAGGGCGCGCAGCCTCCGGGCGGCATGTCGCCGCGGGGCGTGCGCCTGTGCTTCGCTCGCCTGCGCGTTGTTTTTCCAG